>CAWEXO010000001.1:0-231785 GCA_963813025.1 uncultured Verrucomicrobiae bacterium
TGCGAATCGTGCCGAACAAATGAAGCATGGCTGAAGCCGCGGTGACGTATACCGCTTCACAAAAGCCGGTATCCGGCAAGAAATTCGTCTGCAAGCGCTGCAAACGCGATACAGGTTGGCCGCAACCTGGTGATCCACCGATCCGTTGCGAGTGCGGTTGGTGGTACGAAAACGTGCACGGATCTATAAAGGAAGCCTTTTGGCAGCGGATCGAGCCGTATCGCGATCCGCCGCGGAATCTTTTTTAAACCGACCGTCTCCAGGCATTCTTTTCGTTGACGTCGCTGCGTCGCATGGTCGGGCGCAGCAGTTCGGGAACGATGATGCCGGCGACATATGATGGATTACGCCGATGCTCACGGCGTGCCGCACTGCGTCTGCCCACTTGCCGCTGCTAAGCGACTCCCGCATAGCATGATAGTGAACGGAGCCAATTAGTGTGGCGAGCCTGTCGCCGCCCACCGCATCGGCATGCTTGAGATAGACACGTAAGAAGTCAGCGGATCTGCGTAGTGGCGCCTGATCCGATATGAGCCGGGGCGCACGGTGTAGATCTCCAGCGGTTCGGGCAAGAATCGAATGACATAGCCCGCTGCGCAGCAGCGGATCAGCCAGTCCAGATCCTCATGGTAAAGAGTTGCCATCGTAGAACCCCACCTCATCAAATGCCGTGCGATGGGTGGTGATCTTCCCGGGAACGCCGGCAAAACTGACGCCCAGCATTTCATCGTATTGCGCTCCTGCATCGAGCGAAAATTGAAATGGAACCGTATCACCGAATCGTGGCGTTCTTGGGCGTTTCCCGTTTAGTTCTAAGAAGTAGTCGCTCTGGAGCACAGTACGTTCTTTGCCGTGAAGTGCCGCAATGCTACGTTGCAGGCGCTCAGGAAACCAATAGTCGTCGGCGTCCAAGAGCGCGATAAAATCACCACGCGCCTCCCTTAGCCCGGTGTTTCTCGCAGCCGCAACCCCTGCATTCTGTTGCTGAATGTATCGAACGTCGCGCAGATACGGACGCATAACCTCCCGGGTGTCATCGGTAGAACCGTCGTCTACGACGATAACCTCAATGCTTTCCGCGGGATAGGTTTGAGAGAAGACGCTCTCTACAGCTCGCAGCAAGTACGGACCACATTGATATGTCGGGATAATCACCGAGACGGGCGACGTCACTTCAGTTGACGACGAACCTCTTGCGAAGGTGAGGGAGCAATACGGTTTTTAGCCAAACCAAATTTCGAAGAACCATAATGCCGTGGTGCACCGCGGCCGACCAATCGCGCACGATAAATGCCTCGCGCGCAGCGTGGTAATGGACCGAGCCTATTCCCTGTGTGATCACTTCCGGCTCAATGGCGTCCGGATGTTTGCAGTAAAGAAGCAGCACATCCATGGCTTTCCGAAGATAGCGGCCATGGCTGAAGCCGAAGTCTGGGCGGATGGTATAGACAAAGTGCGGTTCGGCGAGCAGCCGCAACACGTAGCCCGCCCTGAAGCAGCGTAACCACAGATCCAAATCTTCGGCATGTCGAAACCGCTCGTCGAATAAGCCAACAGTATCGAGAACAGTGCGGTGCATGATCGCCTGACACATCGCTGGCAGATGTTCACGCAGCAGGTCGTGGGGACCGACCATCAGAGTCTTTCGAAAATATTGGTGGTATGCAAGCACCACACTTCGGTGCCGGAGCGCCGCCCGGCCCTCTCTTTGAAGTAGTCGTCCTGCACGATCACTCTAGTTTGACCTTCCAGCAGTTGCAACATGCGGTCAAGGCGCTGGGGAAACCAATAATCGTCGGCATCAAGAAATGCCAGATAGTCACCGTTCGACACGCGTATGCCGACGTTACGAGCGGCGGCGCAACCGGCATTTAACTTGTAAAAGGTATTTCACCCACGACAAATACGGTTGGATCACCTCGCCCGTGTTGTCCGTCGATCCGTCGTCGACTACAATGATTTCGATCCTGTCCGCAGGATGCGTTTGCGCTAGAACGCTTTCTATCGCGCGCGGCAGATATTTCGCGCACTGATACGTCGGGATAATGACTGAAACCGTAGGCTTCATGTCATCCTGAGCGTTCTCGAAGGGCCGCTTTACGGCAGCGTTGCGCCAATTGCTCGACTTCCTCGCGCGAAAAGTGGTACACGCGGCGGCAGAAGTCACACGTCGCTTCCGTTACCGCTTGTTCCCTAGCCATCTTGCGTGGGTCGTCCGCGCCTAGAGCCAAGAGCGCTTCCTCAACTTTTTGGCGTGTGCAACGGCATGCAAACTTCACGCCGAGCGTACGATGCACGCGCGTGTCTGCCGTTCCTGCGAGCGAACGCATCAGCGCAGTCCGCGCTCGGCGCCGCGCGCAATCATCTGCGTGACGGGCGGCATAGCGGTTGCGCGCTGCTCCAGTGCTTCGATAGCGTTTTCGTGAGCGCCGGGTAAGACTTGCGCGATCACGCCGCCGGCGGCAACGATGCCCTGCGGATCGGCGAGCACGCCCAATGCAACCACGCTTGGAATCTGTTCAGAGTTGACGAGATATGCGGCGATGTCTTCGGCGATCCCTCCGCTGTACAGCGGAATGATGCTGATGTACGGCTGGCCGGATCGAAGGATTTCGTCACGTGCAGTGCGCCGGTCCCAACGGCGCGCGCAACGTCGAATTTCCCGTCGGCATTAAGCGGCAAGTCCGCTTTCGGCTCCTTCGCAAAGCCGCGCGCTCCCACGGTAGCGTGGTCGAGCATCCAGCCGTCGGCCGCAATCCGGCGCAATGGCCCGTCGCCCGAAACCTGCAGCGATATGCGTTCCGAACCTTTCAATCCGCTCGCAAGCAGCGCGGCGCCGCTAACCAATCTGCCGACGGCGGCGCTTGCGGTGGGGCTCAAGCGATGGCGGCTTTGGGTTTCGCGCACCAAATCCGTTGTGACGCCGGCGATGATCGCAAAGCCCGCTTCAGGCGCGGAAGCGCTGACGATCGCATCGCTCATGCCGACGCGATTGCCTAGGGCAGTCGAGTTTCCTTCCCGAAACGGCGATGCGTGCGCATTGCGATCATTGATGGACCGAACCTGAATCTGACGGGACAACGCGACCCGCAGCAATACGGATCGGAAACGTTGACCGAGATCGATGCGAAACTGCGCGAGCTCGCCGGCGAGCTGGGCGTGCAGCGCACATCGTGCAACATAGCGGAGAGGGTGAGATCATCGATGCATTGCACGCAGCGCGCAACGACGCACATGCAGTCGAACTCAACCCCGGTGCTTTGGCGCACGATCCTGACTTAATCGCGGACGCGGTCGCGGCAATCGGCATTCCGGTGGTTGAAGTGCACCTCTCCAACGTCTTTTCACGTGAAGCGTTCCGGCGGACAAGGTATAGCGCCGGCGTGCCGCGGCATCGTCGCGGGCTTTCGCGCGCAATCCTATCTGCTCGCGCTGCGCGCCGCGGTGCATTCCGCAAGCGAAGGTTGACGGCAAGAGGAGGCGTTAGGGTGCCTGCGTATATCCCCATACGGGCGGTCCACCGCGGAATCCACCAAAAAAGCCGCTAAGGAGATGTCATTTGACGAAAGCCGATATTTCTTCGATTCCGTCGCAAGCGAAGCGGAGTTGTCCAAACGGCCGCCGGAGAGCTTCGGCGGCATCTGAAAGGAGACTGGTTTGTACCAGCGAAAAAAAACTCCATGATTCAGCAAAGTCAGGTCCTTATCCTTGGTGTTCAGGAGGAGACTGAATTGGCCGGTTGGAACGATGAATCGCTGGCCAGGCTGAAGGCGGATCGTCTCAAGCCCGTTTGCCCGCATGAGCAGCTCTTCGGGGGCTTTGGTTTTGTGGGCAATCCGTACAATCGAGTCACCACGGACAACAACGTATTCCGATTTACCCGGACCGGGTTCCGGCGAGAAAAATTGTTGAATATTCAGATCACCCAACGCGCGTCTGACATCGTCGATGGTGGGTGATTTTGGAAACGCCTGGATCAGGGAGATCAAGGTTGTTTTCGCCTGGTTAATATCGCCGCCGGCGATTTGATTCTTTGCTTCGGCGAACAGGCCGGGAACTGGATCCGGGGTCGGTGTCACCACCGCCTGCGCTCCGGCCTTCCCTGCGCTTACCGGCTTTTTGAAAAGAAGCTCGTAGGCGGCAAAGGCGCCGCCCCCAAAAATGATCACGACTAATCCGACAATGATCAGGATCTTCGCGACGATGTTCATCCCGGAGGATGCGACTTTACAGCAAGCCTCGACGCTTGAAATCGAACAGATTGATCCCAGCCGATTGTCCAATCATGTCGACCGTAAATTTCAGCAGGGAAACTTCCCAGCCCTCATCAACGCCCTGGATGATCGCGGTGGTACTGCGTTCGGTTTCGGGGAGATGCGCGCGCACCCGATCGAGCACCGCCTCGAGGGAATCATGCACGACGCTTTCGGCTAAGTCGTTCTTCCTGATCTGAAAGCCGTACTTCAACATCGCCGCGTTTTTCGTTTGCAGCAGCTCCGCGAACCGGCGGGCAGATTCTCCAAACCCCTCCAACAGCAATCGGGCAGCATTCTCCGGAGTGACGATCTGCGGACGGTCGGCCTGGATTTTACCATCGCGTACCCGGATCTGGTTCACGCTATCCATCAGCTCGGTGACGAGGTAAAAATGGAAGCTAGTGGTGCCGAAACTCTCGATTCTCCGGTCTGGATTGAGAATTACCTTCGTGTTCTCAAGAACATATTGGAAATCATCCGCAGAATACATGGGCGAAAGGCCTGTATAGTAATCTATTTCGCCAGTCTGACAACTGATGGTCGTTGCCGTCGGTCGGCGGGAAGTCCTGAGGCTGTTTTGGAGTGCGTGCGACTAGTCGCCGCTTTGGGACCGCGCGGAGCGCGGCCGTCCGACGAAGCCGGTCGTTTCTCGCCGCGGAATGGAGCGTTTCGTGATTCGCTCTCGGCGGAGCCCGCCCTCCGCGCAGTCAGAAAGCGGCGACAAGTCGCGCGCACTCCAGGCTATGCAGTGAGCTTCCGATATAGGCGACCACCCGAAAAAAAACACGGTGGGTTGCTCCACCGTGTCGCTACCGTCCAGACCTGCTCCCGACGGTTGGCCCGCCGGAAAATTTGGTTACTTGGCCCGCTCTTCAATATAACGGATGACGTCACCGACCGTTTGCAGCTTTTCGGCATCTTCGTCTGGAACTTCCACGGAAAATTCTTCTTCGAAAGCCATCACGAGTTCTACCGTGTCGAGCGAGTCGGCGCCGAGATCTTCAATGAAGGAAGCGGTAGGAGTCACTTGCTCAGGATTCACGCCGAGTTGCTCGACGATGATCTCCTTGACTTTTTCTTCGATCGATTTCTCTGACATAAATCTATTTTCGTTACGATTGTGGTTAAGACGTGGCCTAGCCTTAATAACGAAGGCCAGTGATGCTGCAACTAAATTAATTGCGTCAAATAGCAATAATTTTCTTCGAGGAATAACCCGAGAGTTCTCGGGTGCCAAAAGTCCCCCGTCTGGGAGATTCTTACCCGGGCGAAAGGAAACTCTCCTCCACCAAAACCCAGCCTCTAGGAACCTGCTTTACTCTCTGGGCCGGCAAGAACGAAACTTTGGAACTGGCACGAACGGCAAACGGCCGAATCGGATTTTAACATTGACCACCTGTAAGGATCTGCAGTTTGATCGCGCCCGCTCCCGGCTTTGCGAGAGAATTTACTTTTGGACTCACACTTGATACTGCTTACCCGACCATGGCGGACGACTCACCATCTTTCGATCTCCGTTTGACTCCCGACTGGGTGAAAGAGGGGGAGCCCGCGAACCGGTACGCCGACTACGAGGGGGAAGAGACAGGCGACACCTTCTCCCGGCGTCGCGGACGCCGGGACGAGCGCCCGCGACGGCCGGGCAGTCCGTCAGAGAGGAACAGGCGGGAGGGTTCGAGGCCGGGACCGGCACGGAACGTCCGTTCGGGCTCCCCGCGATCAGCAGAGTCCGCCTCCACGGGCTTGCGGCCGCCACAGGGTGTTCGGTCGCGGCGTGAGGAATCACATTCCCCGAGGCCGGAGCTCGAGTTGGCCCCGGTCCAGGTGGATTTTCTGCCCGAAGAAAGGGCTTTCGCAAAGATCATCGAGCAGATCAAACAGGGCCATACCGCGTACCCGCTTTTTGGTTTAGCCCGGATGTTCCTGGAGCGTCCCGAACGGCACCGGATTCGGATTCGGTCTCTCGACAACGCTTCAATGCTCTACCAGCTCGGCGATCTCGGAGCCGTTGCGCTCGAAGCGAGCGCGCTGGAGCGTATCGCCTTCCAGGAGAAACGAGACGAATTTTACCAGACCGAGGTGATCGAGAAAGAGCCGGTCAAGGGTGTCTTCACCTCGGTCGCCCGATGTACGCTCTCGGGTAAACTCCTCGGGCCGACCAACTATCATGCCTTTCAGCCGACGATCCGAGCCCTCTACGAGCAACGATTCAGCCGCCGGATGACCTTTGAGGATTACCGGCGAACCATTGAGATCACCAGTAATCCGGCGTCGGTCAATCAATGGAAGGATGAAGCCAGAAAAACCATCAATTTTCGCACAAGGAATGAGGAGCCGGCGAGCGTCTTTCCGAACCTTTCAGGTGTCGAGCAGCACTTCCGGACTCACTATTTGCCCGCATTGATCAAACCTTGCCTGGCGGCGGAGATCCCGGGCGATCTGGCGCGCCATTTACCCGATCGCCGAATTGTTGCGTCGATTCGCGTTGCGCGCGACCGAGAGAACCGGTTTCCGGCCCAGATCGCCGGAGCGCTCCGCCATGGCCTTAATCAGGCTGGTCTTCACGTTTTTAAACATAAGAAACGGATTCTTTATATCTCCACGATCCGGCCGCAAGCATTTGATCCGAGCCAGGCCTCGATCTCAGCCGGCTTGGCCGCCATCCTGGCAACTCTGCGATCTTTTCCAAAAATCACCCGAAAACAACTCGCCGAAAAAATACTCCCCAAAGAGAAGGCGGAAAAGGACGAGGGAACCTATCAACGGGCGAAAGCCGTTTTGGTAGGGGACCTTCTTTGGCTGGCGAAAGCCGGGCATGTCATTGAATTCGCTGATGGCACCCTCGATCTGCCACTGCCGCCCAAGCCGCTCGAGACCCACAACACCTCCGCTGGAACGACTGAGGCGCCGTCGCAGGCAACGAGAGAAGAGCCGGATGAACCAGACTCGGAAACATCCGCTGACACTAAGGAGGCCGATAGCGCGACCACTGCCGTCGCGGCTTCTTCTGCGCAGTCAGACGTGCAGCAGGCCCCAAGCACAAGCCAGGCGGCGATCGAGCCAGGACCGCCGTCCGCCGCCTCAAGCCTGGCGGCGTCGCCTGAACCGGCAACGAGTTCCAGTGCTGAGACACCGGCGGGGCAAGATCCCGTAAAAACGCCCGATTCGCACGATCCCGTGCCAAGCCCACCTTCACACGAGTTTGCAGAGCGCGACGCTTAGGTCGGTGGCGGGTGTCAGTGCTAGTGCTAGTGCTAGTGCTAGTGCTAGTGCTAGTACTTAGTTGCTTTAGTTCTTTATATTTATGAAAAATTATGATTTGTTGGATGGATGGCAACGGGTCGCATCAAACTTTCTGTGGAAAACCGCAAGCTCTTGGAGGGTTGGAGTCGAGCGCAACGGGTCGAACACCGGCTCAAGGTCAGGAGTCAGATTATCTTGAAGGCGGCAGCGGGCTTGAGTGGACGTGCGATTGCCAAGAGCCTGCGCATTCCCGAGGTGACGGTGAGTAAATGGCGGCGGCGCTTTGTGCGCCAAGGCCTGGCTGGCTTGGAAGACGCGCCACGCAGTGGAAAGCCGGCCAAGTATGATCAAATGACGGTCAAGCGGGTCTTGGCGCTGCTGGATGAAGATCCACCGGCGGGCTACGGGCGCTGGAATGGGCGACTGCTGGCGCAGAGTCTGGCCGATGTTTCCTCCGATCAAGTCTGGCGCATTTTGCGCCAACAAGGCATTGAATTGGAACGGCGCCGCAGCTGGTGCATTTCCACCGATCCGGAGTTTGTGCGCAAGGCCGCTGACATTGTCGGTCTTTATCTCAATCCGCCCCAGAATGCGCTCATCTTGGCCATTGATGAAAAACCAGCCATTCAAGCCCTGGAAAGAGCCCAAGGTTGGATTCGCTTGCCCAATGGCAGGGCGCTGACGGGTTTTAGCCACGAGTACAAGCGCCATGGCACCTCCACTCTCTTTGCCGCCCTCAACATTGCCAGCGGCCAAGTGCAGGCTGGTCATTACCGGCGCCAGCGCCGACGGGAATTCCTGGAGTTTATGAACCAGGTAGTTGCCGGAAATCTCGACAAAGAAATTCATGTGGTCTTAGACAACCTTGCGACCCATAAGCCAAAGCAAGATCGCTGGTTGAAGGCTCACCCCAATGTGCATTTTCATTTCACTCCAACCCACGCTTCTTGGCTCAACCAGATTGAGATCTGGTTTAGTATCTTGAGCCGCCAAGCCCTCCAGGGGGCAAACTTCACCAGCGTGGCAGAGCTGCGCAACGCCATCGACACCTTCATCAAGAACTACAATAACAATGCGGCTCCCTTCGAATGGACCAAATCCCAGGTACATCAGGGGAAAGTCGCCATACATATAACTAACTTACGCAATTAGGCACTAGTGCCAGTGCTAGTGTCAGTGCCAGTGCCGAGACGCTCAGGCCGCTCACGCTCACGCTTCGCTCGCTTTTTCATTGAACCCGTTTATCCATGTTCGATGCGGATTATTCGTTATCTGGCACAAAGCGGCGAAATCCATTTCGCGGCCGCACAACCCGACGGACGATCATTCGACATCGCCGGAGACATTTTTCGCGATTTCACGGTAACGGATCGGGAAGCCAGAATGGTGAATTTACTGGCTCCGCTTGATCCGCGCGTAATGCTCTGTATCGGCCTGAATTACCGAAGACACGCCGAGGAACAAGGATCAAAGCTCCCGGAACGGCCGATGTTGTTCATTAAATCGCCGAACGCGTTGCAACATCCAGGCGGCCCGATCGTGATTCCGACGCATCTGGCGAGTTCAGAAGTTGATTACGAGGCGGAACTCGTCGTTGTAGTCGGCAAAGAAGCCAAAAACGTATCCCGGCAGAATGCGTTGGATTACGTTCTAGGATATACCGCCGGGAACGATGTGAGCGCCCGCGATTGGCAAAAGCGCTGGGGCGAGGGCCAATTTTGCCGGGGGAAAAGTTTTGACACGTTTGCTCCACTCGGTCCAGCCATTGTCACGAAAGACGAGTTACCCAACCCGAACCAGCTGCGGATCGTCGCTAGGGTCAACAGCGAGAGCCGACAGGAATCCAATACTTCCGACATGATTTTTGATGTACCTACTTTGATTGAGTTCTTGAGCGGGAGCACTACGCTGCTGCCGGGTTCGCTTATTTTTACGGGAACACCGGAGGGGGTCGGGATGGCCATGCGCCCACCTCGTTACCTGCGCGCTGGTGACCTCGTGGAGATTGAGATCGAGAAAATTGGCGTTCTGAGCAATCCGGTTATCGTGGAAGATTAGGCCCTTTTTTCCTGGCCGCCGCGTATGTCGTTTCAACTCGCCTCAGAATTCAGCCCGCAGGGCGACCAACAGCAGGCCATTGACCAGCTCATTCGCTCGATTAAGGCCGGGAATCGCCACCAGACTCTGCTCGGCGTGACCGGCTCCGGGAAAACTTTTACGGCGGCCAATGTGATTGCCCAAATCCAGCGACCCACACTTGTCATTTCGCACAACAAAACATTAGCCGCGCAGCTCTACAGCGAATTCAAACAATTTTTCCCGACGAACGCGGTCGAATACTTCGTCAGCTACTTCGACTATTACCAACCGGAGGCCTACATCCCGAGGACCGACACCTACATCGAAAAAGACTCGTCCATCAATGACGAGATCGAGCGACTTCGCCTTTCCGCCGTTTCCTCTTTGCTTTCCCGGGAGGATGTAATCGTCGTGGCCAGTGTGTCCTGTATCTATGGCTTAGGTTCGCCGGAAGACTACGCGAATATGGTCTGTAATATCTTCCGCGGACAACGGATCTCGCGAGAGTTATTTCTGGCAAAGCTGGTGGACATGCTTTACGAGCGCAACGATCTCGCGCTCACTCGTGGCAAGTTCCGGGCGCGCGGGGATATCGTTGAGGTGCACCCGGCGACGGCCGATGAAGAAGCGGTCCGAATAGAATTTTTTGGCGATGACGTAGAGCTGATCACCCGGTTTGATCCGCTCACCGGATCAACGCTCGAACCATTGGAACGCTTTACCTTTTTTCCCGCTAAACAGTTTGTGACTCCGTACGAGAAGATGCAGCGCGCGCTCCGGGCCATTCGCGCCGAACTCGACGAACGCATCGTCTGGTTTGAGAGTCATGCCAAATATCTGGAAGCGCAACGCATCAAGATGCGGACCGAGTTTGATCTCGAGATGATGCAAGAGATGGGTTTCTGCAGCGGGATCGAAAACTATTCGCGGCATTTGAGCGGCCGCGAGTCGGGTTCGCGACCGTACACGTTGCTTGATTTTTTTCCCCGGGATCTGCTGCTGGTAATCGATGAGTCGCACGCGACCATCCCGCAAATCGGAGGAATGTACGAAGGCGACCGCTCTCGGAAGTTAACCCTTGTTGAATACGGGTTTCGCCTACCGAGTGCGATGGATAACCGGCCGTTGAATTTCCCGGAGTTTATGGACATGACGGGGCAGATCCTTTACATCAGCGCCACTCCGGCCGATTTCGAGATTCAGAACAGCGTGGTTGGCAACGCTGGTCACTTTCCTCATAGACGAAATCGGATCGGGCAAGAAGAGACCGTGCCGGCCCTTTTGCCGATGCTCACGGGCAAGTCGACCGGCGAGTTGGCTGTAAATACTCCAGGGGCGCGCTTGGTCGTTCAACAAATCATTCGCCCAACCGGTCTGCTTGATCCGAAGATCACTGTTCGATCGCTGAAACACCAGATCGACGAGACGATCGAACTGTGCCGCCGACGAGTCGAGCAAGGTGAGCGGGTCTTGATTACTACCCTGACCAAACGCACGGCCGAGGATCTGACCGATTACTTGCGTGACGTTGGCCTGAAAGTCAGGTACCTGCATAGTGAAATTGACGCGATCGAGCGCGTGGAGATCCTCCGCTCGCTGCGGGCCGGTGATTTCGACATCCTGGTCGGGATTAACCTTCTTCGGGAAGGACTGGACCTGCCCGAGGTCAGCTTGGTTTGTATACTCGATGCCGACAAAGAGGGTTTTTTGCGGAGCCAGACTTCACTGATTCAGACGGCGGGTCGGGCGGCTCGCCATGTGAATGGCGAGGTGGTCCTATTTGCCGACGTGATGACGGAGAGCATTCAGAAACTAATTGCGATTACCGATTATCGGAGGAGCAAACAGATCGCCTACAACGAGCAGCACGGAATCACCCCCACTAGCGTTCGACGCGCGGTGCAGGAGAGTTTGCATTCTCTCCTCCGCGGACGCCAATTGGAGGAATCAATCATTCGTGAGTCGGGTGCGGATCTCAGTCTGACCGACGTTTTGTCGGAACTTGAGCAGGAGATGCAGGTCGCCGCGGCCAACCTGGAGTATGAGCGAGCCGCGTTGCTGCGGGATCAAATCATGGAACTCAAGAATGGCGCCGGTCTGGACAAGATCGAGCCGAAACGCCAACCGACGAGTTACCGACCGTCAAAAAAACGGCGACTGAAGAGCGGCCGATGAGCGGCTTGAGGGAGCACAGCCGCCGATCGATGTCGTGGAGTGCGTGCGACTTGTCGCCGCTTTCAGATCCGCGCGGAGCACGGCAATACCGAGGACGGAACCACACAGTGCCGAGCTTCGTGGTACAAAGCGTTCACACCAAGTCGCAAGAAGCGCTGACACTGCCCGGGGTTGGTAGCCGCGCTCCGCGCGATCCTAACTAAAGCGGCGACAAGTCGCACGCACTCCATGACGCTGCTCGAGCTGCTTCTCAATTGCCCTGGCTACACGCGAGTAATTTTATCAGCAACTCAGTCAGAACGAGCCTCGGATCGAGTTGGGTCGTCACGAGCCGCAGGTTTGCGGAAAGACAATATCCCAGGCTCCTGATCAGCTCCGCTGAGGTAAATCGATGAGCCTCCATTGCCGCCAGGCCAAGCCCGTACGCATTGAGGCTCCCGTCCTTTCGCCGAGGTAAATGCGCTGCAGCTTCTTCCGGAAGCTGGCCAAGAACGGCGGAAAACTGGTAAGGCGAGGAAGGCGGCTTCAACCGATGCCGTTCCAGGAGATCCTTCGCCGCCAGCAGGTTGCGCATCGTCGGAATGATTGCAGCAAACAAAATGCCGATCGCCGTTTCTCCTTGCACCAGCAGCTGGTCCAGTAATCTCAGACTGCCCGGCAAGTCCCGTCGGCTGATGCGGTTGCTCAAGTCCCAAATCACACCGCTAACCGAATGGGCGACGAGTTCGCGCACGACACCTTCGGTGACGTCCCGTGATTGGCCCAGGTAAAGGTCGATCTTTTCCAATTCACCAGCGATTTGCCGGCTGTCCGCTCCAGCCCGTCGGATAAACAGTTCCAACGCGCCGGGCGCAAAGCGAAGCCCGGTCTCTGCGGCCAAAGCGCGAACCACCGCCTCGGCATCTACCTCCCAGCCCGCCTTGGTTGTGTCAATGCGATCGAAAATCTCAACCTCACCGACTTTGGCGAGAGCTTTGAAGAAGGCCCGCCTCTTATCGATCTCCGTCGCGCTCAGGATAAAATTCGTGCCGGCCGGAAGCCCGGCGGAGAGGAAATCCTTGAATTCGTCCAGCGCAGCCAGGACAGCGCTGGACCGCCCGGTAACCGTGTCTCCCAGGAAATTCACGTTCTTCAGCCAAACCAGTTTCCGTCTCCCCAAAAAGGGAAGCGTTTGAATCGCTTCTCGCGCCCGGGCCAGGCGGATTACCACTTGCTCCGCGTTATCCGCGACTCCATCGACCAACTCGAGACCGAACTCGCCGGCCTCCGGCGGGCTGAGTTGATCGGCCAAAGCCTTTGCTCGAAGCTTTACCTGGTTCTCATCAGAACCGACGACCGCATAGATCCGGACTTCGGCAGAAGGACGGCTTCGCGTTTCAATTTTGCGTTTCACGTTTCAGGTTTCGCGTTTCACATATAGATTTTCATCTCTCATGTCTGACGTCCAACGTACATGAAACGTGAAGCGTAAGACGTAAAACGTGCCCATGGACCCTATCCTGATAGCGCGCGGAACGAACGACCTGGAGTTATTGCCGGAGATGGTTAATCGCCACGGCCTGATTGCGGGAGCCACCGGCACAGGTAAAACGGTCACGTTGCAGGTCATGGCGGAGAATTTGAGCGCCATCGGCGTACCGGTTTTTCTGGCCGACATTAAAGGCGATCTTACCGGGATCAGCCAACCGGGCGGCGGAAATTCAAAAGTAACCGAACGAATCAACCAGCTGAAGCTGCCTCCTTATGAGTTCACCGGTTGTCCGGTCACGCTGTGGGACGTTTTCGGGGAACAGGGACACCCAGTTCGAGCGACAATCCAGGCGATGGGACCGCTTTTGCTGGCGCGTCTCCTTCAACTAAACGAAACGCAGAGCGGCGTGCTGACTCTCGTCTTCAAGATCGCCACTGACCAGAATCTGCCGCTCCTGGACCTGAAACATTTGCGCGAAACGGTCGAGTATGTCGGACAGAATTCCAGCACTTTCACGAAACAATACGGCAACGTTTCGACCGCTAGTATCGGCGCAATTCAGCGAGCGCTGCTTGTCCTCGAAAGCCAGGGCGGCGCCAAATTCTTTGGCGAGCCCGCGCTCGATCTGGATGACTTCATCCAGACCGACACCCAAGGCCGAGGTATCGTCAACATTCTGGCCGCCGACAAGCTGATGGCTTCGCCCAAGGTCTACGCGACTCTTTTGCTCTGGCTGCTTTCCGATCTGTTCGATCACTTACCGGAGGTCGGTGATTTACCAAAACCTAAGTTCGCCTTTTTCTTTGATGAATCCCATCTCCTTTTCACCGACATCCCGTACGCGGTGCTGCAGAAAGTAGAGCAGGTCGTGCGCCTGGTCCGCTCGAAAGGAGTCGGCGTCTATTTTTGCACACAAAATCCGCGTGACATTCCCGACAATGTTCTGGGTCAGCTGGGAAACCGCGTACAGCACGCGTTGCGCGCTTTCACACCGAGAGATCAGAAGGCGGTCCAAGCGGCCGCGGAAACCTTTCGAACCAATCCAAAGCTCAAGACAGCAACTGTTTTGACTGAGCTGGCCGTCGGCGAGGCCCTGGTGTCCCTCTTAGACGAGAAAGGTCAACCCTGCGTCGTCGAAAGAGCTTGGGTCGTTCCGCCGAGAAGTCAGATCGGCCCGATCAGTCCGGAAATACGAAAACAATTAATCAAGAACTCACTGGTTGCCGGCAAATATGAGCAGATTATGGATCAGGAATCGGCGTACAAACCGTCGGTGGCGCGGCCTGAACAGAAAACTGCGCCCGGGGTTCAACAGGTAGGACAAGGTTTTGAAGTCTTTGTCGGTGGAATGACCGGTCAGCGAAGAACCAGGAAGTCGGACACCTTGTCGGACACGGTATTAAGAACTCTGCGCCAAGTCACGGGTGGCGCCGTACGCATCGCGATGCGAGGTTTTTTTCGGAAGCATCTGGGCGATCTGATCCGTCTAGTGACCCGCAAACGGTAGGACTCTGGTTTTCGCAGAAGGTCATGAAGTGCGTGCGACAGGGCGAAAATTTATTCGAGCCTTAGCGAGAACTTGTTTGAGCCGTCTTCAGTGTGACCTGCCGCAGCGCCCGGCTCGAACGAGTCTTCGCCGAAGGCTCAGATGAATTCTCGCCCTACCGGCACAGGACAGTGCGGCAATCTGAGACGATCTCTAACCGCTCGGGCGACCAATCGCTTGGTGGAGTACTACAGATTTCCAAAGTCCGACAGACCGGAGGCCGTCCGCGTTATTACTTGCCCTATTTCAACCGCAGGAAAAAATAGATCGTCATGACGGCTCCAACCAGGATGACAAAAGTCCTGACGGAAGCAGGCGGGAGTTTCTGAGCCAGAGCTGCTCCGCCATAGCCTCCAACCGTCGTCGCTATCGCCACGACCAAAGCAGCGCCCCAGATGATCCTGCCGGCGAACACGAAGATAATCACTGCCAGGGTGTTAAACGCCGTGGTCAGAATCATTTTGAAGGCGTTCGCGAGATGGATGTTTTCCAAGCCCAGCATATCGAGCACAGCCAATTCGAGTATTCCGGCGCCCGCGCCATAGAACCCACCGTAGATCGCGATCACAAATTGCAAGACAGCTGCTTTCGTGAATGCATTGGCCGACGGGCCCTCACTACCGGAGCGGGTCAAGGAAAAACCAAGACGGCGCCGGATCTGATTGCCGAAAGCGAAGGTCAGCGTGGCAAACAGCAACAGCCATGGGACCAGCCGATCAAAAGCCGGCGTTGGCGTATGCAGCAAAATCACTGCGCCCAACCCCCCTCCAATCAAGCTCACAAGGCCCAAGGTCACTATCGTACGCTTCTGTGCCGTAAGCACTTTGCGATAACCCCAGAACCCGGCGATCTGCCCGGGCCAGACTGCGATTGTACTTGTCTGGTTCGCCGCGATGGAGGGAATTCCGGTAAAAACCAGCGCCGGAAACGTCAAAAATGTGCCGCCGCCCGCGACCGCATTAATCGCTCCAGCCAAAATTCCGGCGACCAACAGCAGGCAGATATTGGCCGCGGTAAGGTACATCTACGCCGGACGATCTCGGAAGGGTTTTTCCTCCCGACTGCCGGCCGAATTCTCCTGGCGGATACAAGGAGTGCTCGCTTCGTCGGTGATCACCTGCATCAACTCTTCAGTACACGATCCGGCCGCACTGTTCGCAGTGCACAATTTCGCGGCCGAGCTTCGCCCGATGAACGATTGTTGGCGTGTTCTTCATATGGCAGCCCACGCAGACTTCATGCTCGATCGGAACTACCGCATCCCCACCTTTGCTGACAAAGATCCGGGAATACTGGAAAACCAGATCGGGATCAAGCGAATCCACAACCCGTTGCCGATCAACCTCTAACTCAACAATGCGCGCTTCCAGCAACTCCTTTTTCCTGGCGAGAGCAGCCGTTTGTTGCCGGTTATGATCCTCACCGGTCTTGAATTCGCT
The DNA here is from genome assembly GCA_963813025.1 of uncultured Verrucomicrobiae bacterium. Classification (GTDB taxonomy): domain Bacteria; phylum Verrucomicrobiota; class Verrucomicrobiia; order Chthoniobacterales; family JAFAMB01; genus CAVSUL01. The sequence continues at coordinate 16,210 of CAWEXO010000001.1, forward strand.
CTCCGCCTGACGCGCCTCGGCTTGCGCCTTCTCAGCGTCTTCCATGAGCTCGATTTCGCGATCCTCGATATCCGCGATCTCGCGCTCCATTCGCCCAATCTCTTGCCCTAAAGCCTGGAACTCCTCGTTTTTGCGAGTCTGAAATTGCTGCGTGCGAAACTTAGTGATGGAGTCTTGTCGCGATTTGACTTCGAGCTCCAGCTTCTTCCGTTGCACTTCAAGCTCCCGTGTGTGATGGCGAAGCTTCTCCAGGTGTGCGCTCCGCTGCGCTGCGGTTTGCTCCAGACGCTTCTGTTCGAGCGGGACGGTTGCGAGTTCTGCTTTCAACTGTCTCAGTTTCTGATCTCGATCCTGGAGGATGAGCAACTGTTCGATCTCAGGAAGCATTCACGTTTCACGTTTCACGTTTCGCGTTTCGCGTCAACGGTTGAAGTCATTCTTCTTAGCGGAGGGAGCGGGCGGAAAACGGAGGAAGCGGCGGGAGCGGGTTCAGCGGGGGAAGGTAGCGCGAGAGCGGCGGGACCTGCCGAGTGATCCATCCGTCGGCAACGGTAGGCAGCTGCGTCTGCTGAGCGCATCCGCGCTGCTCAACGGTCCGGCTAGCTACCTCCGCTAAAGCCGCTCCCGCCGCTTCCTCCGCTTTCCGCCCGCTCCCGCCGCTTCAGTACAGCTCCACCGGCGAACGTTTGCCGTCTTCCGGGCTGCGCTCAGCCGCGTGCTCCGGCCCAAGCACGGCGACGCGCAGCTCTCCAACTTCCCGGTCAAGCTCATGGAACCTGCCCTCCGAAAATTTCGCCGGCGGGCTGAAAGCTCGTTTGAATCGTTGAATCGACGCAAGTGCCCGGTCGAGCAGCTTTGCCGGCAGCCGGTCCAGAATCTTCTGCGCCTCGGCAACCAACCCAATGCGATGGCAAATGAGCAAAACGTCGTTGCCGGCGCCGATTGCTCTGGTCAGTGCCTCAGGGAATTTGCAAAAGTTGATGATCGCGCCCATATCGAGATCATCGGTCATGACCAGACCGTCGAAGGCAAGATCGTTCCGGAGGAGATCAGCGACTATCCGAGCGGACAATGATGCCGGAGTTCTCTCCGGATCGAGTGCCGGATACCAGGCATGACCCACCATTATGCTGGAGACTTTGTCGGCAAAGTGCCGAAAAATGGCGAGCTCTGTCGCTTCCATCTCGACGCGCGACCGATCGATGCTTGGAAGCTCGTGATGAGGATCAAAGGGAGCGGCCGCATAACCGGGGAAATGCTTGCCGCACGAGAGCACTCCCGCAGCCAGGAGGGCCCGATGAAACTCTCCCGCATTCCTGAGCACCTGATCGACAGAGGTGCCATAACATCGGCCCCGCAACGAGTTGTCCGCCTGGTCGTCGAAAGAAATGTCCAGGACCGGACAAAGATTCAGATTGAACCCGAAGCATCGAAGCAGTTGTCCGGTGAGTGTGCCATGGCGACGGATCAATTCGGCCGAACCGGTTTCCCGCAATTGCTGAGAGTTAGGAGGCTCGTTGCCGAGCAATCTCAGTCGTGAGACCCGTCCACCTTCCTGGTCAATCGTCAAAATTGGCTCAACGCGGGACACGTCGCGCAGATCTTCAAGCAGACGTCGAAGCTGCCGAGGATTTTTGATGTTTCGGCCAAATATGATGTATCCACCGGGTTGAACTTGTCGGAAGAGGCGAGCGGTGACTGGGTCGAGCTCAGGGCCAGGCACACCAACGAGGAGAAGTTGACCGGCATCAATTGGTTCCATAGTTTCCGTCGCATGTTACGGATCTGTCGCGCAGGCTCCACACTTTTATGGGCAAAAGCTGGTCTGGCCCACCCGGCGAACCGATGCGTCTAGGACTCTACGGCGGATCTTTTGACCCGATCCACCATGGTCATCTCATTTTGGCCCGGCAGGCACTTGAACAGCTGCGCTTGAGCGGGGTAATCTTCATCCCGGCCGCGGAGTCGCCATTTAAGACAAATCACACCGCCACCTCTGCGGCAGACCGCTTGCGCATGGTTGAACTCGCGATTCAAGACGAGCCGCGCTTTTCCGCGGACACGATCGAGATCGACCGTACTCCGCCTTCTTTCACGATCGATACTGCCCGGACTTATCGTCTTCGGTACCCAGCCGACGAGTTGTTCTTTCTGGTCGGGGAAGACCATCTGAGTATCCTTCCAACCTGGAATGAGTTTTCTGAGCTCGACCACATCCTGAAGTTCGCAGTTTTGAGCCGCTCCGATCGACCGCTGGACTTGAAATATCCGATCGTGCGGTGGCGTTTTGATCTCTCGTCTACCGATATCAGAAACAGAGTTGCAGCCGGATTGCCCATCACGTATCTGGTTCCAGAGGTGGTGCTTCGCTACATTCGGCAACATAAGCTTTACCAAGGAGGAGTCGTATCGAAGCCGAGGAGTTAGCTCGTCTCTGCGCTAGTCTGGCCGAGGACAAAAAGGCGGAAGATATTGTCGTTCTCGATCTGCGCAACATTTCTTCTTTTACCGATTTCTTTGTTGTCTGCTCGGCGACTTCCGAACCTCACCTCAAGGCGATCGCGTCGGGAATTCGGGAAGGCTTATCAAAAGGGGTTGGCCGTTCACCGTTGTCGTCGGAAGGTGCTCCGCTGAGCCAGTGGGTCGTCATAGATTATTCGGACGTCTTGGTCCATGTTTTTCAGACGGAGAAGAGGCGTTTTTATGCGCTGGAAAATCTTTGGAGTGATGCGCCCAGACTCTCGATCTAGCCTGCAGCACGCATCCGGCCTCGGCCGGATGCGTGCTGCAGACTGTGGCAGCCGAACGCCCCGCTACGCCGGGGTGTTCGGCTGCTTTTTTGAAGAAGAGTTTGCAACAGTTTGTTGGAATCCATTTATTCTTAGGCGGACGCACAGCGTCTGTTTAAAAGGCCATCAATGTTTAAGCAACGCGACGCGATCATCCGGCTGCTCAAGGACGATGACCCCCAAACCGTCAGCTTGCTGAAACGCCAGCTGGCGCTGGGTGGCGCCGAAACGATCCCCGATTTACGGGACCTCTTGACGCTCGACGATCGCCAGGTGGCTTTTCATATTCGTGAAATTCTTACCCAGATTGAGCGACGGCACGCACGGGAACGCTTCGAAACGCTGTGCAGTCAGCCTGCTGCCACTTTTGATCTGGAAACCGCTTGCTGGCTTTTAGCGCAGGTTTTCCTTCCAGAGGTAGCGATCGACAACTATCGGCGGCTCCTGGATAACTGGAGTTTCCAAGTGGGGCATCGTCTGGCCGGGACCTTCAGCGAGATACAGCGAGTTCAGATCCTTGGTCAATTTCTTGGAAAAGAACTCGGATTTCGCGGCAACTCCGACGATTATTATAACTTTCGCAATTCTTTGTTGCCTTGTGTTATCGATTCCCGCCTGGGCATACCAATTTCACTCTCAGTGATCTACATGCTGGTGGCTCGCCGGGCAGGCTACTTATTGGAAGGCGTGAATTTGCCCGGGCATTTCGTGCTGCGCCACGGCCCAGTCTTTTTCGACTGTTTCTATGGCGGGCGCGTTCTTTCGACGAAAGATTGCGCCGAAATTCTGGAGCATCAGAAACTGAAATGGAGTCTCAGCCACCTGCAGGTCGCGCAGCCGAAACAGATTTTGATCAGGATGCTCGCAAACCTTCTCTGCATTTTTGAAGGCGGCGAAGAGCCAGCACTGAGCTCTTTGGTAAAACACTGGATTCAGTTGCTCGAACCCGCGCGGGGCTAGCCGTGCTAGGAGTCCAGGAGTCCAGGAGTCCAGGAGTTGCAGGAGTTGCAGGAGTTGCAGAAGTTACAGGAGCTGAGGCATTGGACGACTTAGTCGCCTCGGAATAATTCTGTGAAGAGCTTCCACCTGATCAATAGCGATTCCAAGCGGTTCCCTAACACTTCCGGATCCAAACCCCTGGCTAGCGTCGCCAATTCCTGGAGCGACTTCGAAAATCGCGGTACTCCTGCAATTCCTGCAACTCCTGTAATTCCTGGACTCCTGAACTCCTGACACCTTCTCCCAAAATGCCCCGAGTCGAAGTCATTAATACCGGAACGGAACTGCTCTTCGGCAGCGTGATCAACACCTTGCTGGCCTATCTTGGGCAGCAACTGTTCGCGCTCGGACTCAGGATCGACCGGCAGACGACCGTGCCGGACGGACCGGCAATCGCCGAAATTTTGCGCGAGGCGTTTCAGCGGGGCGGGATCATCCTGGTGACTGGTGGCTTGGGGCCGACGTCCGATGATGTCACCCGGGAGATCGTCTCCGACCTTACGGGACAGCCCCTCGAATATCACCAGGCAATTTTTGATGCGATCCAGGCGCGTTTCATTCGCCGAAACATCAAGGTGACATCACGGATTTCGCGACAGGCGTTTGTTCCGCAGGGAGCCGCGGTTCTGCCAAACGATTTCGGGACGGCTCCCGGCCTCTACCTTCCCTCGCAGGGTACACACCCTCCCCTCTTTCTGTTCCCAGGGCCGCCACGGGAGCTGAAGCCAATGTTTGACAACTACGCTCGTCCGATCCTCCTGGAGCTTGCCGGCAACTCCGATCTGGCGGCGCAAACCTATCGAATCACGGGCCAAGGAGAATCGTACGTCGAAGAGGCTGTGGGAAACGATCTCGCGGCGTTCGCTGGTCTGGAGGTAGGTTATTGTGCCCGGCCGGGCGAAGTGGATTTGCGCCTGATCGCTTCCCGGGCAGTGGTCGACCAGGCTGATGCTCTCGTCCGCCAAAGGCTTGGAGAATATCTGATAGCCACCGGGAGCGAAGAAATGGAGGAAGTCGTGGTTCGACTCATGGCCGGCCGCCAGCAGACCTTGGCCATTGCGGAGTCATGCACCGGCGGCCTGATCGCCGACCGCCTGACGAATGTTTCTGGCGCATCGAAGATCTTGCTGGAGGGAGTGGTAGCCTATTCGAACGAGGCCAAAACTCGCACTTTGGGGGTCTCGGCCGGGTTACTGAGCAGGGTTGGCGCAGTCAGCGAACAGGTTGCCGCCGCCATGGCTGTGGGAGTGCGAGAAAGGGCCGGAGCGGGTTCCGGTCTTTCAACTACAGGCATCGCCGGGCCGGAGGGCGGCACTCCGGACAAACCGGTCGGAACGGTTTTTGTTGGAATTGCTCAAGCCGGCCGCGAAACGATCGTGCGAGAACTCTTCTTCCCGATGGACCGCATCTCGTTCAAGCGCGTCGCCAGCCAGTACGCGTTGGACCTGTTGCGGAGGGCGGTACTCAGCGGGGGTTAAGGGGGAAAGTTCAGTACCGACCCCCTGTGACTCCTGAGACTGACTCCTGCACCAGCACTAGCACTAGCACTAACATCGGCACTAGCACTGGCTCCCGCATTGGCAGCCGCGCTTCCCGGGAGAGTTCTGACAAAATGCACCAAATTCCAGATGTGTTCGTCGGATTCCACTCGGCCAAACGCGGGCATCCCGCTCAGACGAATCCCGTTCTTTATAATCCAGAACAGTTCGCGATCGGAGTATCTTTGCACCCCGCGCGAGGTGAGATCCGACGCGCGCGGATACATCCAGCGACCGGCGTCGGTCGGATCGCGGCCATTGAGGCCATGGCACGCTGCGCATTCAGTGCCGAAGAGTTTGTCTCCCTCTTCGATGCTCGCTCGCAGATCAGTGGGCGCCGGAGGAATACCGGTGCGGCTGCTCCACCCAATCAGGATGTGTTTTGCGCGGGACGCCACAGCCGTTTCGAAATGACCGGGCTCCTGAAGCGCATCGAGCTTTATTTGAGTAAATCCCACAAACAACAGCGCGAGACCCAGCAGAAGCGCCGCGAGTACAATCAGAATCCAGCGCTTCATCCCGAGTCCTGTCGGAGCGCTATCCGGAATCCGGGAGAGGGTCGGCTATGCGTTCGACCCTCTCACCACGGGCAGAAACCTACGCTGCCGCTTTGATAGCGGTGACGTGGATCGTCCTGGTAGCCTTATCCAAAGATCCTGTGACCTGCACGCTTTGCCCGGCAAAAGGTTCCGGTTTTTGCTGGTCGTCCAGTTGGTAGAATGTCTTGGATCCTTTGTTGAAGAGAACAAACTTACCACCCATCTTCACACACGCTAAGGTGCATGCCTTCGGGTCGTTGGTTCCCTCCTTCTTGAACATCGCCTCGTGTCCGCCCATTTTGGCACACTGACTGTCCATGATTTCACCGCGGAAGGTCATGTCCTTGGCTGCGGCTAAGCCTGGCATCAGCAACGCACAGGCACCGATACTCATGATTAGTTTTTTCATTTTTTCTCCTCGGTTCACTACGGCGGAAGGCGCTCCCAGTCAAAGGCTTGCAACGATCTGGCCGTCGGATCTATCGGAACGTTCTCGCGGCACCCGAAGTCGGTATGGGCAAGCTCTGGGCAAGCTCCTGCTTGACCATTTGATTGCGGGCCACCTCTCGATCTGGACGAGCAGAGCTCATCCCTACCGGTCCTCGTCCTTAAGACCACGCCGAAAGCGGCTCAGATTCATTCGAGCCTCGGGCGAGAACTTGTTCGAGCCAAAGCTTCAGCGGACGCGTCAGATAAATTCTCGCCCTACCAGCACATGACGCGTCAATACCTCAGATGCACTCCCCCCACGCCCTGTCACGCCATCAGGTGGAGGACCGCTTCCTGCGAAAACTCGCTGTGCTGGAGCTCGCCCGTCACAAATCCAACGCGCATGGCCACGATTCGACGACTCAGATTCAAGAGTTCGGGTAGCTCCGAGGAGATCATCAGAATCGCGAGGCCTTGGCAGGCCACTTCGTCCAAAAGCTCGTAAATTTCTGCTTTCGCCCCAACGTCGACTCCCCGAGTCGGTTCGTCGATGATCAGAAGATCGCAACTGCGTAACAACCATTTCGCGAGTGCGACCTTCTGTTGATTTCCGCCACTCAAGCCGGCCGTGATCGATTCGATCGAGGGCGCTTTCACCCGCAGCCTCTTGGTCAACCTTTCGACCTCGCCGGTCTCGCGCGCGCGATTCACGAATCCAAGACTGCTAAATCTGTCGATGTGCGGAAGCGAAATATTTTCGGAAATAGACATGCCCAGGACCAGCCCTTCTTTCTTCCGATCGCCCGGGAGAAACCCGATGCGCCGGCGCATCGCTTCATTGACGTGGCCCAGTCTGAGTTGCTTGCCTTTGAGGTAAACATCTCCGGCCGCTCGGGGATCGAGTCCGAAGATGGCCTTCGCCACATCGTTGCGCCCTGCCCCGACCAAGCCGGCCATACCCACAATCTCACCCCTGCGAACGCTCAAAGAGACGTTCTCGAATTTTCCCGGAGAGGTCAGATGTTCGACTCGCAGCACTTCCTCCCCAGGCTCGAGGTCCAGATGCTTTGGCCGGGTGGTCAATACGGCGCGTCCGACCATCTGACGAATGAGACGTTCCCGGCTCGTTTGCGACGCCGGTTCACTGGCAACATGCCGGCCGTCCCGCAATACGGTGATGGTGTCGCACAGCCGAAAAATCTCATCCATCCGATGAGATACATAAATCAACGCGACACCGCGCGCCTTTAGACGGCCGATGAGTTTGAAGAGTTGCTCGCTTTCGTTCACCGAAAGCGAACTCGTCGGCTCATCGAAGATGATGATCCGAGCGTTCACGCCGACGGCCGCCGCGATTTGCACCATTTGTTCATGACCGGTGCTGAGTTCCGCGACCGGGGTGTCGACATCGATCTCCGCGCCGATTTCGCCCATCAGACTTTGTGCTCGCTCCGTGAGCTTTTGCCGATCGACGAAACCGGACCGGACCGGCATAGAGCTGAGTTGCAGATTTTCCGCAACTGAAAGATTCGGGCAGAAGGCTAGTTCCTGATGAACCAGAGCGATCCCGAGTCGCTGAGCGGCGAGCGGGTCAACGGGTTTCACTTCTTGACCCTCAATCTTGATCACGCCGTGGTCCGCAGTGTAGACGCCGGCAATAAGTTTCCCTAGCGTGCTCTTTCCCGCGCCGTTCTCGCCCATCAAGGCATGGATCGAACCTTTCTCGAATTCGACGGAAACGTCGTCGAGTGCCCGAACACCCGGAAAATTTTTGGAGATGTGTTCGACGGAAAGGAAAGCCATAAGGGGCTAGGGGCTAGGGGCTAGGATTTAGGAGCCGGAGCTGGGAGGAAGGAACCAAATTCCTGTTATGCCGAATTCTAGATCCTACATCCTAGATTCTAGCTCCTTCCATCCCACCCGTCCCGGTCGAGACAACAAGCTGCCTAACTACTCTTACCCAGCCATTTGTCCCATTTTTTCGCGAATGCCTCGGCGTCCGCTTTGGTCACCGGAATCAGAGCTGCTTTAATGAACGTCTCTGCGGGCTTTTTATTGTTGGCGACGGCGTCATAGAGCAGGTCGACTGACGTGGTACCCCACTCATAGACTTGCTGCGCCAGCAGGATCTGCACGTGACCATCCTTCAGGTATTGGAGCTGTGCCGGAAGCGCGTCAACGGCAACAACCTTCACCGCACCGGGCGCCCATTTGAGCGCGTTATCGGTAAAGAGTGGCCAGCCGCCTACCATCGCCCAACCACCGATCTGTGGATTGGCATTCTGCACTTGTTCAACCTTTGCCGCCGCGTCCTGAGGAGTCTCTTTGTGGTAATAAGTGTCAAGAATCTTGATTCCGGGATAGTTCTTGGCTTCCTCTTTCACGCCCTGAACCCGTTTTTGCAGGTTAGGAGCGTTTTGGTTTCCAGCCAGAATCGCTACGGTCCCCTTCTCGCCCATCGCCTTAGCCAATTCGGACATCACTTGCTTACCGCAGGAAAGGTCGTCCGTGCCGAAGATCGCCATCCGTTTACTTTTGGGAGCATCGGAATCGAAACAGACAACCGGAACGCCGCTATCGACCGCTTTGTTGATCGCGTCGGTAAGTTTGTTCGCGTCGGAACAGCTGATGGCAATACCGGAAGCGCCCGCGTTCACGAGTTGCTCAATGGCTTCCACCTGCTTTTGCGCATCCTCTTCATTGGGGGTGCGCCAATCGATTTTGATGTCGACACCGTTCTTTTTGCTGAGCGCCTTTGCTTCGTCCTGAGCGCCGGTCTTCGCTGCTTGGAAAACGGGGTTGTTGTTTGATTTGGCAATCACACCAAATACATACGTCTTGCCCGCGGCAAAACCGGTTGCCCCGGCCAAGCCGAGAACGCTGATAACTGCTAATGTTGCTTTTCTGATCATTGTTTTTTTGGGGTTGAGGAGAGGTCAAGGTTTGGCTGGCACCGGAGTGTCAATGGACGCCGCGACCTCTTTCTTAGCACGCGCTGTCGCCGCCAGGAGTCTTCGATTGGCCAGGTAGCGATTGAGTTGATCGAGCAAGACCGCGGCAATTACCACGACGCCGGTCACAATCTGGCTGTAGTTCTGGGGGATTCCGAGGATCACCATGCCGGTAGAGATCATTCGCAGGATAATTGCCCCAAGCAAGGCGCCCAGCGCGGTGCCCTTCCCGCCAGCCAGAGAAGCGCCGCCGACAACCGCCGAAGCGATAACGTCCAGTTCGTAGCCCTGACCATCTCCGGAGGACGCCGCGCCGTAATAGCCAAGTGCGAGAACCGCCGCGATACCGGCTGTCAGGCCGCTGATCACGTAAACCGAAAGTTTGATCCGGCTAACCCGAATGCCGCTGTAGCGGCTGGCCGTCTCGTTACCGCCAATCGCGTACGTTTTTCGACCAAGGGCCATCCTCGAGAGGTAAACACCTGCCACAACGCAAACGATGACCATTACAATCAGCGGGATCAGGCTTAGATCTCCCACAATTCCTTGCCGAACAAAATTACGAAAACCTTCCGGAAATCCGCCGATCGATTGGCCTTGAGTCAGCACAAACGCGATCCCACGATAGATTGCCATCGTGCCCAGGCTGATGATGAATGGATGAACATTGAAACCGACGATCATCGCGCCATTCAGAAAACCGGCGAAAGCCGCAACCACGATTGTGGTCACCACTCCGAGCAAAGCTCCGCCCGTACCCCCTTGAGACCCGAACTGAGTTAGAACCATCGATCCCACCACGGCAGAGATAGCGTAAATCGAGCCGACCGAGAGATCGATACCGCCCGTGATGATGACAAACGTCATCCCTATAGCCATGATCGCGAAGAAACTTGTGTCCTTGGCAATCTGGGTGAGCGTCTCCGGGTTGAAAAACTTATTAACGCTCTCGAAAGCAGGCACTTGCTGGCCTGCCTCATTTTGGACCATCACCCGCGTCCGTTTACCGTCGGGTCCAGCCTGAAATTTCGGACGTTGAATACTGCCGCCGAAGATGGTCAGAAGCAGCCCCAGGGCGACAATAACCACGATCAGGCCGCCTTCGGGGAACTTTGAAAAACTGAATTTTCCGGGGAGAGCCATTACACCCTCATTCCTCTCGCCGATTGGCTGAGCTTGTCAAGACGTTGACGATAAAAAGGGGTCCCAGGAGTTACAGGAGTTACGGGAGCCCAGGAGGGGCGTTTCGCCACAAAGAGGAGTCAAAAAGTTCACGCGGACAGTTCGGGCCGAAGCGTCTTTGGAGTGCGCGCCACTTCCTGGACTCCTGGACTCCTACCTCCTGGAATTCAGTTCACCACCTTCACCGCAGTGCCGACTTTTACGTGCGTAAAGATCGCGGCCGCGACATCGGGCGTCAGCCGAATACAGCCATGAGAAGCCGGATAGCCGGGCAGAATCCCGATGTGCATGCCAACTCCGTCATTCGTCAGTCGGCAAAAGTAGGTCATCGGCGCACCCTCGAAATGCGTGCCGCTCGGCGCCGAATCAATCACCGCGCTCACGCCGGCGCGTACTATCCTTCCCTGACGATCCACAAAATTGCCGTACACATTCGAGCGATGATCTTTATCTTTCTGGATCACGGTAAAAGATCCGGTGGGGGTCGGTCGCGCTTTCTTTCCCGAGCAGATCGGACCATCAACCGCGGCTTCGCCCCCCGCCAGGACATAGACTCGTTGCCGGGAGAGGGAAACGACTACGCTGGCATTTTCCGGCGAGAGTCTGGCGTAAGGATCGCGGTAGAAGGCCGCGGGCGCTTGCCGATAGATCAATTCTTGAGGCTTTGCCATCCTCGGCTTGAAGAGCTGAGCGTCGGCGAAAGCCGCCAGCCCGAGCGACCAGCAGACGATCAGCAAAAAGTATTTCGGTCCGGTCAACGCCATCATGCAGCGAAACGCAGCTGCTTCAGGGATACGGGATTTGAACCATGCGAATCAATGGAAAATCTTTTTTCGAGCAGTATGGGCCGGTGCGCCTCTCGATCAGGTCGGGCGTTTGTCGCAATCAAGTGTCAGCTTGATGACAAACGGAGGTCAGAAAAGAACTCTGACGGAAACCTTGAGCCGGACGCCCAAATCCGACAATGAAAGCTAGCCCGAGTGATCGAAACGAAGAAAATAAAGGGAGCAAGCGATGCCAAGCGCACGACAGCGGCGAGCATTTATTCTGAGCTGGGGAACCGCTCTGGCATCGTGGCTGTTTCTGGCGGCAACTACCGACCGGTCAGTGGCTCAAGCCGAGCCCACAAGCCCCAACGAACCAGGATCCACCGATCATTCGTGGCGTAAAGAATTAGCGGATCGAGGTGTCACCTTCGGGTTTCAGTGGGATGCGGATGTTTTTGCCAACGTTCGCGGTGGTCTTCGCCAGGACTATGCCGCAAGCGGCCTGCTTCAGCTGAACATCGATGTCGCGCTGAAACCGCTGCTAAATGTCGATTGGCTTGACGAAACCACCTTCCATGTTTCCAGCTATTACCCATATGGCACCGATATTTCGAAATACGTCGGAGACATTGGAGGGATCAATGACTATGCCGCTTACAACAGTGTTCGCCTCTATGAGCTTTGGCTCCAACGCGGTCAGCAGATCGGGCCGGTCCACCTCTCCTTGCGAATCGGGTCGATGGGCCTCGACCAGGAATTTGCAATCAACAACACCGTAACAAACATCTTCTTTAACTCTTCGTTTGGAACTCCCCTGGCTATAACCGGAAATTTCCCGGTAGGCGTCTATCCATTCACCGCACTCGGTGCGCGTCTGGAACTCAGCACCGGCAAGCCGGAGAACATGAAAGTCTCGTGGCGATCGACGGTTGTCGACGGGAATTCCGGACCGCCGAAATTTGAACCCAGCTCAATTGGCGCCCCGACTTCGTTGTCGTTCAACAAACACGGCGTCAATTTTCCTCTGAATCCTGGCAAAGGATTGTTCATCATCAGTGAAGTCTCTTTCGATTTATTAAAACGCGAGCTGAGCGATTCGACTCCGCCGCGCGGAGGTGGTCGTTTTTTTATCGGGCCGGCCCACGTCATTTTTGGCGGTTTTTATGCTACGAACGAATTCGAAGATCAGTACGAGGTCCGTTTAAACGAATTGGGTGTGCCAAACGCGCCCAGGACGCCTCGCCGGGTCGGTGGAAATTACGGCAGCTACGTGCTCTATGAACAGAAAATCTACGAAGACGCACCTCGCTCCGGCTGCGGTCTCACGCTTTTTGGTCGGGGGACGTTTTCTCCGGACGATCGCAACGCGGTCCCGATTTCCGCCGAGACTGGAGCCGTCTATCGGGGACTATTCCGGAGAGAGAGTGCAAGCAGAGACAGTTTCGGTATCGGATTTATTTACAATCGGATCGGAGATTCGACCCGTCGGGCCGACAGGGCCGCCTTGTCTGTAGGATTGTCCCCGAGCCTGGATCTTAATTACGAGTCTGTCCTGGAAGCCACCTATCAGATTCCGGTGACACCAAATCTGCAATTCCAGCCGGACCTCCAGTTTGTGCTGCATCCGGGAGGCTCGGTCCAAAACGAGAACGCACTTGTTCTTGGGTTCAGCGTCATCGTTACCTATTAGTGCACCGTCTCATATATGCCGGTGATGTCGGTTGCGTTCAAAATGGGCCGGCGGCCGTCGTTGCTCGTCGATCACGTATCGCTTCAGATATGCTCCCTCCTCGCGCCTTGCCGACGGCCCATTTTGAACGCAACCTTCTGGGCCGCGGCCAGTTGGCTGTTTTTAGGCGTTGCTCGCTCGGCCCGTATGAATCCAGATATGGGCACTTCGCTCGCGCCTTGAAAAACAGCCAACTGACCTGCGGCGACGTCATCGTTATATATGAGACGGCGCACTAGCAGAATTCTCCGGCTACGCCGAGAGTTCTGCTGCTCTTTTTGAGGAAAGCTTGAGAAGAGTTCGGTGGAACTGCCTGAAATCATGATACGCCTTATCGACTCTTTCCATCTTGGGAATCCAAAGATCATCTGCGTAGCCCTGTTCGAAGCCTCCAATCATTCGCTTGTGATGATCGACTGCGGACCGGAGTCTGTGTTTACGCGGGTAGTCGAAGGTATGGCCGCGCAGAACCTTGATCCGGCCAGGGTAAAGCATCTTGTCCTGACTCACATCCATCTGGATCACGCCGGCGCGGCCTGGCGCTGGGTACGAGAGTTCGGCGCCAGTGTCTATGTGCATCCCCTGGGCGCGCCGCATCTGATTGATCCTTCCCGCCTGCTGACAAGCGCCCAGAAAATCTACGGCGATAAAATGGAGTATCTCTGGGGTAAGCTGGAGCCAATCCCGATTGAACGGCTTATTCCGGTTGACGACCAAACGGAGTTGAACTTCGCCGGGTTGACGCTCCAGGCCATCTACACTCCGGGCCACGCCCAGCATCATAACGCTTACTGGTTGCAGTCAGAGAAGACCGTTTTCACCGGCGATATCGCCGGGGTGACGATTGATCAAGGCCCGATGGTGCCTCCTTTACCGCCGCCGGACATTGATCTGGAAACCTGGCGGCATTCACTCAGCAAACTGCGCGACTGCCAACCCGAATCGATCCACGTTACGCATTTCGGACGGGTCGAAAACCCCTTGCCCCGCTTTGACGAGCTCGAACAGCGGCTCTCTTCCTGGGCCGGCTGGATGCGAGATCGGCTGCGTGAAGGCAAAACCGCTGACCAGATTGTCCCGGAGTTTCAGCAGTTCACGCAGAGCGAATTGCAAGCGGCTGGTGCGACCCTGGCACAGTGCGAAAAATATGAGCAAGCCAACCCGGCCTTTATGAGCGTGGCTGGGCTCATCCGCTATTGGAACAAGCATCATCCGGAGGAACTTGGGGTGAGGTAATTGCCAGTGTGCTAGTGCTAGTGCCAGTGCCAGTGCTGGAGTGGGAGTCGGGAGTCAGGAGTCGGTCATTGGCAATTTGGCGATCGGCTATCGGCGATCGGTCACCGGTCACGGCTCGCGCATGGGCCCAGGAGGACACCCAACTCGACCGGGTTTCTCGGCAAGTGGGATTCCGGATCGATTGAGCTTAACCCGCACCGAGTCCTTATCATGATCGCCCGAGGAGCCATCGTCTCCGGTAAGCGCCATCATCATTGCGTACACGGCACTCCTTAACGCTTCCGCGACCATGTCGATGTTTTTCAGCTGGTCCGGAGTGGCAGCGAGTTCAAAATCCTTTCGCAAAGCTCGCACGCAAAGCGCTGCTCCAATTAGATTCGGAGCCACCGTATCGTGGAAAAGCTCGTACACGCGCTGCCGCTCTTTAAGGGTGGCGGCTACATTTGCGGCGCCGCTCTCGATCAGTTCCGGATCAAGCATTAAGACGTTGATTCCCCCCTTGTTAACGGCCAGACGGCCGTTAAGGACCTGACCGGACGCGCCGAGAAAAGAGCACGCGGCTAAAGACTCGCTCGAGGTGCTCTTTTGAACCTGGATCATGTCACTCGATTTTCGAGCGGCCAGATCTTCCTCTCGAAAACCGGTTAATCGAAGAAAAGCGTCATTCCACGCGATGAAGCTGTCGGACTGACAATGTACAAAGGCGCTAGGCAACCCGAACCGGTCCAGGCTCGAACAGACTTGCCTCGCTTGATGCCGGGCTAAATCCATAGACCAACTCGTTTAGCAAGATTCATGGCACAATGGATCAACAAAGGCAATGCTGCGGACGTTCGCTCTCGAATTGCCAATAGTCCAATAGTTGCCTTCTCATTGGACGTGGAACTTCGATCTCAAGGCTCGATCCGAAGTCAGAACACGGGCTCGGTCATCGACTGGGCATGGGCCCAGGAGGATTCGAACCTCCGACCAAGGGATTATGAGCTCTTTGATTACTTCTCCACGGTTTTCCAGCCTGTTGCAAAGCGCAACTTCTCGAGAAGAAATTGATTCCAAGTGTTCCATGGTTTTCCATTGCGTAACATCCTTTTGGAATTTATATGTAGGAGCCGTGTAGGACCATGCGCCCGAGGATTGGAAAAAAATGGTCTGAGACAGATGAAGAAAAAAACCGCTGCACACTATCAACGATCGAAGGTTTCCCAGCTCTACGTACACACCGCGCACGGAGTCTATTACGCCCGCGCGCGCAACGCCGAAGGTAAAGACACTTGGCGTACTCTGGAGACAACTTCTTTCGAAGTAGCCCGAACGCGATTGCCGGCCAAACTGGCCGAAATTCAAGCCGGCAGAACTGTGCGTCTTAATGATACACAACTGACGACCTTTCAGGATGCCGCCGAGATCTATCGGACTCGAGTTCGGGCGGCTACGGGCGTCAAACCCAGCACGATTGACTATCGGCTCAAGACCGTTGCCGGGTTGGTCCGCAGTTGGCCGGAGCTCTTCGGTATGCCGGTGAGGCTTATCACCGCCGATGCCTGCTTCGCTTGGGCTAGTCGATATCGTGACAAGGTTCACGGTACTCGCTTCAACAATACTGTCGATTCGCTGCGCGGTATCCTCGATGTCGCCAAAGAATACGACCTCATTAAAACGAATCCAGCCGAGCGAATCCAGAAGGCGAAAGTCACTCCAAAGAAACTCGCCTTACCATCCCGGGAGCAGTTTCACGGCATCGTCACGGCAATTCGGAACACCGGTGCCTGGTGTGCTCACGATGCAGCCGATCTGGTAGAGTTCCTCGCTTACTCTGGATGTCGGATCACCGAAGCCGCCTACACAAGGTGGTCGGATGTCGATGGTGCGGCCAGGACGATCCGGATTCACGGTCATGAGGTAACAGGTACCAAGAACACGGAATCACGCTCGATTCCGATTACACCGCCGATGCGCGATTTATTAGACCGGCTTTCCCGACGTGATCATGAACCGCGCAACTCAGAGCGCCACGGGCGAAACTTCATCGTGTATGTCACCGAGTGCCGCAAAGCTTTGACGAACGCCTGTAAAACGGTGGGCGCCAAACGAATTACACACCATGACCTGCGTCACTTATTCGCTACCCGCTGCATCGAGGCCGGCGTTGATATTCCGACTATCGCTCGCTGGCTCGGCCATAAAGACGGCGGCGCATTGCTCATGAAAACCTACGGCCATCTTCGGGATGAACACTCTCAATCGATGGCAGCCAAGGTCACTTTTTGACTCTTCTGACGTGCTTTTTAAAATCTTCCTGCCAAGCAACGATCGCTTCGAAAGGATCGAACCGTTCCGGCCAGCTTACTCCTTCTTTGAGACAGCGTTCCTGTACTAGGTCGATAAATTCCAGGTTAGTCATTTCTTCGTCTTCCTTGGTTTCTTCAATCAATTGCGCGGCAATAAGTCCACGTTCGTTCCATCCCAACATTTCGGCGTACGTCCGCTTGAGCTCGAGTGTGTCATTGTCCTCTTTCTGTTGCTTCGTCTGCCGTTTCTCGATTCGCTTGATTAATCGTTGATCGCTCCAGATTGCCTGAAGATCATCGAAAACCGTTTCAAGAGTCCCCTTGGGCCTGAAATCGTTTCGCGACCATTGTCGTGTCTTTGGTTGAGAATAGATCAAAGCCGAGATCGCCAAATCAAAGAGCCGCACCCAATCAATCAATCTATCCTCCGGTTCTGGTAGCTTCCTGATGATATGCGAGATCTTAAGGTATTGATAAAGTAATGCGGCGCTGACCCCACGTTGTGCTTGCCGAGCGTAGGGTTCCAAATCCCCCCAGCGGCGTAACCGATTCTGAATTTCCCGTCGGTTTTTTGCCGTCCATCGTCGTCCCTCACGGTTCCGTAATCCCGTTTCGAGATTGTTTTCCATAAGACATAGGGGATCGACATCGAAAGCGTCCCCGAGTCGTTCAGCCATGAGACGAGTGAGTTTCCGGCGACCAGTTTCGATTCTTTGAATGGTCTTGGGGTGAACATTGATTCTTTGGGCCACGTAATCCTGAGATGCCAGTGATCCCAGTTCATGCCGCAACCGGGCAAGGAGATGAAGGTTTTTTGAGGGCCGCATAAAACAATAAGGGATACGAGGAGAAGTGTTGAGGGTTGGAACACCATGGAACAAATAAGGAGCCAACATGGCTCCTTAGCGGCTGCTTTCACAAGTGGTTTTTGTTCTTTGATAAGTAAAATTGTGCAACCCGGAGAACAGTTCGATGACTTGGCGCTCAGCGTTCAAGAGGCCCGTTTTTGTTTTAAGCCGCCCGTAAGCGATCAGACCATTTACCGGATGATCTGGAACAAGAAGCTGAAGGTCCTCGATCAACCGGGCGTCATCAGAATCCCCTTATCCGAGCTGAAAAAGCATTTCGGCAAGGTCACGGTTTACAAACCGCGTCGGAGAAAAGCAGTCGCCACAACCCCCTAAAACGGAAAAGCGCCATTCGCTTTGGCAGTGACGGCGCTTTTCGCAAGAACACCTATGAATGTCATTTCTCAGTGTCCCTTCTGTGCGGAAACTAACCGCAAACACCCCAAGACGCAACGACGATCCGACCTCCCGGAAATTCTTCGGTGCATCGCTTCGGAACTTCCCGCTGCCAGTTACGCCGAAATCAAAAACGAGTTATGAGCACGTTATTTCTCCCCTGGGACTCTCACCAACAGCTCTTCATTGCGGATCCGGGTCCCTGGATCCCGAAGGAAGTCACTAAAGGCGTATTCGCTTCTTGCCCGAACTGTCGGGCATTCCCTCAAACCAAATTCGGACACGAGGAACGCGGAACAATCGCCTGCGGCTGTCACAACACAACCGCGGAGATTGTTGAACGGATATCTTTTTCATGGACCTCAAAGAACTAATTAAGACCGGGCCGATTAGCCGCGCGCAACGGATTGTACTCTTTGGACCGAATGGAGATGGTAAGAGCACGCTCGCAGCTCAGTCCCCGGGTGCGCTTTTCCTCGATACCGAAGACGGTAGTACCCACCTACCAGTTAACCGAATTGCGGTTGCCGACTATAACTCGCTCTGCAACACCCTCAAGCTCATCACGGAGACGGACTATCCATGTCGAACCGCAGTGCTCGACACGATCGATCGGGCCGAACTTTTCATGCGGCAGGAAGTCTGCAAAGATCTGCACATCAGCGGACTGGAAGCCAAGCCTTATGGGAAGGCTTTTCAATTTTTGTTCGAAAAATTTGATGAGTTCCTCACTAAGCAGCTCGACCCCCTGATCGCGGCGGGAATCCACGTTCTAGTTGTCGGGCATTCGAACGTTCGCCGTGTTCAGTTCCCCGGGCTCGATGCATTCGATCGCTGGGAATTGAAACTTCATCAGAGTTGCGCTAACCGGCTCAAGGAATGGAGCGATGCCGTTTTATTCCTTAATTGGGAGCTGCACGTTGTCGAAAACGAGGGCAAACCAAAAAGGTGTCGATGGCAAGGAACGCGTTATCTACACGCGCCACAGCGCCAGTCATGACGCCAAGGTCAGAATCGATCTGCCGGAGAAACTCCCCTGCACTTTCCGCGCGATCGAGCCGTTGCTTTGTGGCTGGCAACGCGAAGCGCAGAAACCGCCACAAGTCCGGCTGGCTGAAGCACTCGCTGACATCAAAGAAGAACAGGTCCGGATCTTTCTGATCGATCGAAAACAGATCCAGGACGATCAAGAAATCCTCGATGTGCCGCCAGAGTACGCCCGCGAAGCCTTAAGCCGGCTCCCGGAGTTTCGCAAGGCCGTCGAAACGTTCGACTTCATCCCTTACTAACATGTTGACAAAGCGTTGCCGTCATTGCGGTCAGGAACTTGAGCTAACCACTTTTTACACTCATCCCAAAATGAAGGATGGGCACCTTCACGTGTGCAAAAAGTGCTGTAATAGACGAGACCGTAATTACCGGCTGAATCCGATTAATCGAGAGCGTATTCGCGCCTATGCTCGGACACAAGCAACAGGCAAGCGCGGTCGTCAAGCAAGTCTCAGACTACAGAAACGCAACCCTCTTAGATACAAAGCAAGATACATCATAACAAACGCAATACGTGACGGCAAACTAGGCCGTCAACCATGTGACATTTGTGGTGAGGTTGCTCAAGCTCATCATGATGATAATTCAAAACCTCTTGAGGTAAGATGGCTCTGTTTCCGCCATCATCGCGAACTCGCTCACGGTCAAATTGTCGGACCAATCCCTATGTAACCCGGGTTCGCTGTTATGATCCCAGAACCGCCTGAATACGATTTCTTTCGCCTGATCCATCGTTTGATCGATCTGGCTTGCCCGTCTCCCAATGATCTGTGGAGCTCTCCGGAAAAGCTGGGAACGTTTTCGACGATCTGCACCGAGTTGCACGAGCTGGAAACTGTCGCCCGCGACAAAGCGCAGTTCCTTCTGCTCAACCGCGCAACTATCCCCGGGTGGACGATTGTCCATAAAGACGGGAATCACTACGTCCCGCAGAGTTACCTGCAGAGAATAGTTTTTGATTGCCCGGTTCGGCAGTTAACTCCGCTTTTGGAAGCCTTGCCAAAACAGCTCGGAAACACCAGCGAAGCTAAATACCGCGCTTTGTGCTCTGCCGCGGGCTTGGAGCCTGATCCGGAAGCAATCCAGCAGACCGGTGCAACCGTTTTCCTCCGACAACATGCAGTTACCAATAAAGTCCAAACTAACCAACACGCAAAACACTGAAAGGAAATAGCACCCATGCCTGAGTATACTGAAGGCACCGAATCCCTGACATTTCCGGATGGCAACTACAACTTTGTAGTCGCCGATGCCGGCGAAACAAAAGCCAAGACCAGCGGCGCGACGATGATCGAACTGCAGCCGGATTGTTTTGACAACGATCCCGCGCAAACTGCTCGAGTCGTTGATCGTTTAATCTTTCTTCCTAACACTTATTGGAAGATCGATAGCTTCCGGCGTGCGACCGGAGAAAAGTTAACTCCGGGCAAATTAGCCAGTCTTGAAGCCGAAGATTGCGTTGATCGCCGTGGTCGTTGCACCCTGAAAAATACGACCTATGAAGGGCGGAACCGAAACGAAGTCGCTTTCTATTTAGAAGACCAAGCAGCCCCACCACCAGCCTCGCAAGGTGCTGTTCCTAAGTCTAATCAACCCTTCTAAGGAAAATTCCTGTGCCGGTTAAACCGTTATCGTCGCTTCAGGCTAAACTGATGCGGTTGATTCTGGATGCGGCAGCCAGGGATGGAGAGGCGCTTACTGCCCTCTCCAAGCTGCGCGGCTCACTCGCGCAAGACGGACCGGAACCGCATGCGTTAGTTGATGCGCTGGAGGGTGCGGGTCTCGCCGAAAAAGAAGAAACGCCTTTGCCGCCGCAGCCAACCGCTCCTGAACTATGGTCTGTGCGTAATTCCATTCGGCCGAGATAAAGGAACCTTGTTCATGGACGCGTCGCCTTACCAGCTGCGCCGAATCCGGGAGTGGTGCCTCCAAACACCGGAGAAGACGGCCAAGTTTTCCGGCCTGGTCGGTGATATCGAAAAATTTCTTAATCTCCAACCCTAAAAAGGATCTGCGGCAGTTATGCCCAGTTACACAACAACTGAAAACAAGGCTTGGGACGAGAGCGGTCTGCCAACAGCAACTCGCGATTACCTGGCCAATGGTGCTGCAGTCGGCACCCGCGACAACGCGCTGTTTGCGGCTGCCTGCCAGTTCAGAGACAGCGGCTACAGCCAAGCCGAAGCCGAAAGCCGGCTGATCGTGCGAGCCGTGGCTGATGGTTTAAGCGAATCGATGGCCAAACGAAAAATCGCTTCCGCTTACAGCCAGGCCGCGCGGCCGGCAGCAGCAGCTGCCTTCTCGAACGGAACCGCACCTTCACCACCAACCTATGCAGCGTCGCCGAAACCATCGCCTGTACCGAAAGCGGCCCCTGATCCGGCGCGTTTACCAAGTCCGATTGCTGACGGGTTTCGGGTATTGTTAGAAACAGCTTTCCAGAAAGGCGAACGCGTCGGGATCGGTCGCGGCTCGATCAATAGCCAGGGCGAACTGGAGATCGACGGCGGCGACGTGCTATTGCGCGAGGTCTGGCTCAAGAAAGCTTTGCCGCAGAATCCCGACGGCCTCTTTATTCGGATCAATCCCTTGAAGTACCGCGGCAAAAGCAACGCCGATGTCGTCCGGTTTCGTCATACCTTGATCGAGTTCGATTGCGCCGAGAACGGACAACCTGTTCCCAAGGAAATTCAGTTGGCTGCACTTTTGAGCAGTGGACTGCCGATCGCAGCGATCATCTCAAGCGGTGGCCGCTCGTTGCATGGCTGGATCCGGATCGATGCTCCCGATAAAGCTGAGTACGATCGTCGGGTTGCGCTGGTCTATGATCATTTCGCCGGGTACGAGTTTTTCGATTCCGGCAACAAGGCGCCGAGCAAGTATTCCCGGGCGCCGGGAGTCGAACGCGCGCTCTATGACAAGACCGGCAACCGGGTCGGTCCGGCCGGCAAGAGCTTCTAGCCGTCAATGTCGGGTCGATGCCGTTCACGCAATGGGAGAAGACACAAGAACAATTGCAACCGCGAGAATTTTCCCAGGAAGAACAGGAACAGCTGCGCGCGAAAGCACTGGAGTTCTATCGAACCCGGGACCGCCTGTTGCCCCTGCCGATGGCCGATGCCGCCTACCACGGCATTGCCGGTCAGGTCGTCGACATTATTGCCCAGGTCAGTGAACCTTCTCGGGAAAGTCTTCTGTCACAATTTCTGACCGCCTTCGGGTCGATCATGGGCCCGAGCCTCCACTGTATTCAGGGCGGTCGCCATCATTTGAACGAGTTCGTTGTGCTGGTCGGTGAAACCGCTTTCGGCCGGAAAGGAACGGCTTGGAACGCGATCCGCAACCTGTTTACCGGGATCGATCCGGTCTGGGTCAAAACCAGAATCGTGGACGGCATCCAGAGCGGCGAAGCCATCATTCACGAGATCCGTGATCCGCGCCAGAAACAGACCCGAGGCGGGAAAATGGTTCATGATCCGGGTGTCAGCGACAAACGCCTGGCGATCGTTGAGCAGGAGTTCGGCCGGGTCCTGACCATCTGTGGCCGTGAAGGGAACACGCTCTCCGAGACACTGCGCAAATGCTGGGATTCGGAGCCGATTCTCCACGTCACCAACAAAAACGATCCGGAACAAGCTAGTGGTCCGCATGTCAGCCTCATCGGGCATATCACGTTGAACGAACTACGCAAAAAACTGGATCAGATCGATTGCTCCAATGGTTTTGCCAACCGAATCATGTGGCTGGTGGTTAACCGAGCCAAGGTGATCGCTTGCCCGCCGCCGATCGATTGGCAGCGCCATCGGTCTATCGTAGAAAGGCTCCGAAACATTAAGGCTGCTTCCGGTGCATCTGGCCGGAGCTTGACCTGGGCCAAGCAAGCGCTGCTTGAGTGGCACGATTACTACAACGCCAAGAAAGGAAGCAGCGGACAGGGCATGACGGGCCCGATCATCGCCCGAAGCGCTCCCCATGTTCTCCGGCTGGCGATGCTCTATGCCGTTCTGGAGGGTACGACGGTGCTTGAATCCCAGCACTTGGAAGCTGCTCGCGCTTTCGTCGGCTACTGCGAGCGGTGCGCCCAGTGGATCTTCCAGGAACGGACCGGCAACAAGGTCGCCGATAAGATCATCTGGAACCTGGAACGCCGGCCGGAAGGAATGACTCGCACCGAAATCCGAGTCGAGCTCTTCGCCAAACATTGCAGTGAAACGACCCTCAACATGGCCTTGAGCGATCTGGTCAACGCCGATCTCATCGAGATCAGTTATGAACGCGGGCGGAACAACAAGATGGTTGAACACTGGAAGATGAAGGAAACAGAAGCCGAACCTCAAGGGTGCAAAAACGCTTAAGACGCAAGGAATGAATGCCAAACTAACAAATCCCCAATGACGCAACGACGTATGAGACGCAGAGACACTCTGCAAATGCACTCTAATAAATTACTTAACATACCTAAGATACATTGCACAGCTACTAAGCGCTCTTAGCGCTGTTGCGTCATTGGAAACAAGTCTCTAAAACACAACAATAAAAGGTAACACAATTATGCCTAGCTATATCCAAAACAGTACAGCCAGCACTCCAGCAGTAGTGGTTGAGGGTGCGGTTGAACGCAAAGCTCCAAGTCAATTGGCCGCTGCGTCAAACGAACTCGGGTTTGTCCTGGATCGTTCCGATTCCATGGAGTCCATGGCCGATAGCGCTATTGCCGGATTCAACACGTTGCTCGGCGAACAGCAGCAGACCAATCCGCAGACATCCTTCAGCCTGACGCTTTTTAATGATTCGGCTTCAAATCTCTATGATGCTCTGCCCGTCGCCGAGGTGCCGTTCCTGTCCCGTACGCTCTACGAACCCTCCGGTGGTACCGCGCTCAATGACGCCATCGGTTCCATGATCCAGCAGATTGGTAAACGAGTGAAACGTTCGACTCGGGTTCTGATCGCTATCCTGACTGATGGTTTTGAGAATTCCAGCCGATCGTTTTCCCGTGACGATATCCTGCACATGGTGACTTACCGGCGGACGACCTACAATTGGAAGTTTATTTTTTATCTTTATCCACCGTGTTTAAACAGTCTGCACTAACACCAACGTTAAAGCCACACAGGCGTCTGCCGCCACCTAGCTCAAGCGCTAATTCCTAGACCAGCGATGTCTGCGGACACAGGTGTGAGAGGGAAAAGGTAGTCGAGGAATATTCGCGAGAATCATGCAGTACGAGTCACGCATTTCTGCCATTCCACACGATAGAAAAGAAACCCTGCCGCAATGTACGCGGCTTCGATATCCTTGGTCGGTTCCGGTTTCCTCCCGAATTGCTCATCGAGGAAGGAAAACTACCAGCATACGTGATAGATTGTAGGGTCGTAGAAGGTAGCTGGAATGCGCAAATCAATGGTCAGATCCTGGGCCTTCCTCACCATTCTTTGTTTCGCGCTTGAAGCTGTTGCGGCGCTTTGCGCGGAAGTTCCTCCGGGACCGAAGTGGATTCAGACAGCCGTGTTTTATCAGGTCTATCCCCAAAGCTATTTCGATTCTAACGGCGACGGAATAGGTGACTTGCCTGGTATTACGGCAAAGCTTGATTACATACAGTCGGTCGGCTGCAACGCAATTTGGATCAATCCGATCTATGAGTCGCCGTTCGGCGACGCGGGTTATGACGTAGCCGATTTTTATAATGTCGCTCCTCGCTACGGCACGAACGAAGATTTAAAAAATCTCTGCGCCGAGGCCCACAAGCGTGGCATGCACGTGTGCCTGGACCTCGTGGCCGGACATACATCAACCGCGCATCCATGGTTTCAACAATCCGCTCTCGACCGGCCTACCCACTACTCGAACTGGTATATCTGGACACCAGCAGGCGAGAATGTTCCTGGTTCCCAACCGTTTCCCGGCGAGCATAATCGTTCGGATCGTTACTTACCGAACTTCTTTCCATTTCAACCGGCCCTGAACTACGGCTATGCCCGGCCCGATCCGAACGAGCCTTGGCAACTTCCGATCACTAATCCCGCCTGTGTCTCAGTGCGCGAGGAACTCAAAAATGTAATGAAATTCTGGTTGGACCTGGGTGCTGATGGGTTTCGCGTCGATATGGCTTCCTCGCTCATCCGCAACGATTCCGACCATGAAGGGGTCAGCGCTCTCTGGCGCTACTATCGGTCCTGGCTGGACAAAGAGTATCCCGAAGCTGTCCTCATCTCCGAATGGAGCGACCCTGCTGTCGCTATTCCTGCCGGCTTCCATATCGATTTCATGATCCAATTTGGCGAGCCGGCATATGGAACACTGCTCGGTCCCTACTCGTGGCCTAATGGTTATGCCCGCGAGCCGCACGCCTTTTTCGAGCGCGCAGGCGGTGGCGACATCAAGGCTTTTGTCGACAACTACCTCATGCACTATACCGCGACCAAATCTCGCGGTTATATCTCATTGCCGACGGGCAATCATGACATGCCGCGCCCGACCTGCGGACGGGACGAACCGGAGGTTCGCACGATTTTTGCGATGCTGCTGACGATGCCTGGAGTCCCTTTCATTTATTACGGCGACGAGATCGGAATGGACTATATTTATCCGACGCCTGACAAGGAAGGCGGCACCATCGGACCACTGCAGCGCTGCGGTTCCCGAACTCCAATGCAGTGGTCCAAAGAAAAGAACGCGGGATTTTCGACTGCACCAGTTGAGAAACTTTACCTTCCGATTGATCCGTCTCCGTCACGACCGGACGTCGCGACTGAGGAGAAAGATCCGGCATCCATGCTGAACTTTACCCGTGCATTGTTGAAGTTGCGTCGAGACCATCCTGCACTGGCAAACACCGCAGATTTTCAGCGGGCCTATGCGGAAAAAAACAAGTGCCCATTCATTTATCTTCGTACGGCCGGTAGCGAGCAAATTCTCGTGTCCGTTAATCCTGCTGATCGGTTCTGCTCGGTCACGCTGGACAGGTTGAATGATGCTACTCCATTACTCGTCCAAGGCGCCGTCCTTCAGAGCGGCCGCTTGGACATGGACCCCGTCTCGTTCGGCATCTTCGCAGTCCATACCCAGGACGTTGCTCCAGGGCTCAGCGCCCTTAAGGTCGATGCTTCACGCGATTTTGCTAAGGGTGCAACCGTCCGGTTTATCGGTGACGGAAGACGTTGGACCAGACAAATTGCAGAGGAGTGGGCCGAGAGGACTGGCAACACCCTCGAATATAGTATTAACCCAGCCTACGCGATGCTCCAGCAGTATCAACAGTATTGGGCGGCAAAAAGTGGGGATGTGGACGTGTACGCAGTCGCCGATACCTGGCAGGGAATTGCGGCCCCGCACGCCGTTGATTTAAAGAAATATTTCAAAGACGACCAAACCAAAGAGTTTTTTTCGCGCAGCATTGAGAATAACACAATAGACGGCCGCCTAGTTTCGATACCATGGTTTTCCGAAGCAGGGCTCCTCTACTATCGAACCGATCTATTAGAAAAGTATGGGTACAAAGCCCCACCGAGGACTTGGGAAGAACTCACTGAAATGGCGAACAGGATCCAGGAGGGCGAACGTGCTGCCGGGAGGCCAGATTTTCAGGGCTTTGTTTTTGAAGGAAAAGCCAGCGAAAGCCTGACCTGCAATGCGCTTGAATGGATCTACAGCTACGGAGGTGGAACAATCATTGATCCCGACAAAAAGGTTACGATCAACAATCAAAATGCTATTAGGGCGCTTGAAACTGCGAAAGGCTGGGTAGGAACCATTTCTCCGAGGGGCGTTACTACTTACAGCGACGAAGACGCTCGAAACCTCTGGCAAGTCGGTAACGCCGCCTTCATGCGCAATTGGGCGTACGCCTACGCCTTAGGCGCAGATTCAACGAGCCCGATTTCCGGGAAATTCGATGTGGCGGTTTTGCCGAAGGGCGGCGATAACGGCAAGAACGCTGCCTGCCTGGGCGGCTGGCAATTAATGGTCTCCGCATATTCGCAGGCTCCTGACGCCGCAGCTGATCTGGTTCGCTACCTCACTTCGCCCGAGATACAGAAGAAACATGCGATCGATTTGGGTCTGCTTCCAACGCTCCCCGCCCTCTACAGCGACCCCGAAGTACTACAGAAAAACGCATGGTTCAAGTGTGTGCTGGACATTGTCACCAACGGCGTTGCTCGTCCTTCGACGGTCACCGGCGCTGATTACAGTCAGGTTTCTACCGCTCTATTCCAGAACGTCAATAAGGTACTCAACGGCGATGAATCAGCCAAGGACGCGGTCTCTCAAATTGAGCAAGTCGCAAAGCACATCGTGCCTTAATCCACCTCATGCTGCACCGATTCGCCTCATAGAAGGACTACGCACAAGCCTTAGCGTTCTCCGCGCTCTGTGTCCGGCCAGGCATACGCCACCACGTAGTCTCCGAGCGTGGTGCCGATCAGGGCGTGCCCACGCGCGGCCTGGATCACGATCACGTATTGCGTACCGTCCACCATGTAGGTCATCGGAGTGGTCTGGCCGAGCTGGTCGGCTCTGACTTCGGCGCGCTGCAAAGCTTGGCCATTGGCGTCAGATCCGGCGAAGGCGTTCTTGAACGGGGTTGCTTCCTAAGGACAGACGGCTCCGTTGCCTTAGTCAGTACTCAGGTCGCCGGTGTCCTATCCAATCGTGTCAACGTGACGTGCCAGAGGCTGAGGGCCGGGCGGCCACGGTCTTTACAGCCGGCAGATTTTTGCTTGCCACGGTCAAACGTGCCAATCCGCAGTTCGTCTTTGATGAGGTGGCACTCTCCACTTTGGCTGCTAAATCGATCACCTTCGAGCGCGCTTACGGCACTACTGGCTGGCAATGAATGAACCGCGAAGAAATACTCAGCGATCTGCCGTATGAGGAAATGAGTCTATCCCCTCCGGGGGCAACACCGCCCTCGCTCACCGGGAGGGATCTGCTCGTTTACCAAAGAGAGGTTCATTCCGTCTTTCACACCATCCCCGACTACCACGCCTCTCTCCGGTTCTTCGATCTACATCGCCCCAAGCTCAAAGACATCCTGGCCGACTGGACCAAAAACTAAGCGCCCCAGATGTGTCAAAACTCAATCTCAAACCGATCTTTGGCTAGCCGCGCGTTAGCCACTGGAATGGAAATTTTCTGCGCGAGTTCTTTAATGGCTGCTTGATCCGCCTGATCGATTCTGGCTCCGAGGATTATGCGGCTAGGTTTAATACCAAAGGAATCCAAGGAGAATTTCGGTGCTTTTCGGCTGGCTGGATCCACAGAGACTAGCCGCCATTCCTTTTCGTATGTCCACTCTGGTGACTTGTTACAAGCCGCTAGAATTGGCCAGGGGTCGAGCTTGACCTCCGGCGCTGAGGACGCGGGAGCCTGATCGACATCAATTTCTGGTTTAAAGAGCGAGAAATAGTGAAAGAGCTCTTCCGTGTATCGCACCGGGTGCAGCAGTTCGAGAAGTTTTGCGCTCGACAGCATAGAGGAGCCAGAATACTCGACGCAGATTCCTTTGTGCTGGTTCCCATAGTGACTCCACCTAACAACCGAATTTGGGTTGGTTGTGAAGCAGCTCACGCAGACCAAGTTACGAAACGAGCTGAATAAATCCTGATTGTCGGCGAAAACGCTGGGGCCATAAAAGAGCGACAGGACGCAGCCGACTAAGCTCTCAAACGCCTGCTGTTCTTGAATGCGCCATTCTCCATTTCTTTTTCCCTTAGCGACTCAAGGAATCTGGATATGGTATTTGGATCATACCCATACTCAGGCGCAAATTTTTCCAGGACCTGCTTTTGCACTTGTTCGTATGAGGTAGATAAAGCCGAATCGTAGGGGTCATTGAAGAGGCCAGGATTGCTCAGAAATACGTATCCGTCACGGAGCTCCTCGAGTATATGTGCGAGACGTTCGAGGCTTCGGTACCGGTAAAGCGCCTTCGGGAAGTTCGAACGCTTTAGGGCCAACGCCTCGCTCTGCCCGGTTTCGCTATTGAACTTGGCGAGAGATTCAAAATAGCTATCAACCCAACTTTCCACAGAATCGAGACTGCGCTTTAGCAACCTGCTTTGCGAGTCCGATCGATCCGTGCCGTCTGGTCCAAGGCCTTTGTGGAACATTTCAGGTGGAGCGAGAGCAAATTTTCGCGCCGAAAAATTTACGGGTCCTCCCAGCCGAGCCGGCCTCGGTCTGAGGAGGCGAGCGATCGAACCTCCCGAAGAGCTAAGCTTTGGCTGAAAAAGTTGGGTCTAATTTCCGGGCTCGAAAAAGTGAGTGAAAACCGGCTATTTTGGCTCGGAATATGATTGTTCCACAGGCCGAATTGGACGGGATTGTTGTGGGAACAACTCAGCTGGCTAACGCGTTGGACGTGTCGACCAAGTACGTAGCGGACCTCACTCGGGCCGGTGTGTTGGAGCCTTTGAAGAAGCCGAACGGGACGGCGATACGTGGGCGGTACCTGTTGGTCGCCGCCGTGCAAGCTTTCAGCCGGCACATTCGCACCGAGAACCGCAGGAAGGGAAGTGGTGCGGTTCAGTGAAGCGGCGTTGCAAGCGGCCCGCTTAAGGAAGTTCCAGGCCGAAGCCATCCTGCGCACCATCGCCGCCCAGGAACGGGCTGGGAACGTTGTTCCCTTGCGCGGTGTCCGCGACATGCTCTCGGTCATGATCCACCGCTGCCGGCAACGGCTTCTTGGCATCCCTGGCCGCTTGAGTCGTGAGTTCGGAGAGGAAGTGTCCGAGCCGGCCGAGGTGTTGTTAGAGGAAGCCCTCTCGGAACTACGCCGGCTGGACCGGGATGACTTCCTGCCTGGACGCCGGCGCAAGGAACGCAATGGCACGAGCCAAGAAACAGCCGATCTCGACTGACCTGGAGGAGGTGTTAGCCGGCTGGCAGGGCCGGCTAGCTGACACGCTTGGTGAAGTGGCTCGTCGGCGGTTTGCGCCTCCGCCGCGGCAAACGGTAGACCAGTGGGCTCGGGAACATCGCTATCTCCCGGAGACTGCCGCCGAACCTGGTCGATGGAACCCCATGAGGGCGCCCTATCAGAGCGGTATCATGCAGGCGTTCACGGCGCACTCGGTGCGCACCATCACCATCCAATCGGCTTCCCAGGTGGGAAAAAGCACCATCATGACCAATTGCCTCGGCTACGTCATTGATCGGATGCCGGCGGCCTCGCTCTGGCTGATGCCATCCCTCGCTAGCGCGACGGATTTCATGAAGGAGGTGGTGCGGCCCATGTTAGAGGCAAGCCCGGCGCTCCTGGCCAAGACTCGGCGGCAGGGTCCGCCCAACTATCGGCGAATCCTTTTTGAGAACGACTACTGTGTATTCTCGGGCGGTGCGAGCGCCATCAACCTGGCGTCTCGTGCGATCAAGGTCCTGTTCTGCGACGAGATTGACAAACTCAAGTACGCGATCAAGAACGAGGGCGACCCCTTGAGCCTGATCCTGAAACGGCTCTCGACCTATGCGGACTCCAAAGCCTTGTTTGCCAGTATGCCGACCGTAAGCGGCGGCTCGAGGATTGAGCGGCTATTCCAGGAGTCTTCCATGAGCCGGTGGTATCTGAAATGTCCGAGTGGCGAATGTCACGGCTGGCAAGAGCTGGTCTGGGAGGACTTGGATTTCAAGACCGTTTGTCTCAAGTGCCAAGCCTGCGGCCGGCTGTTCACTCAAGGCGAATGGCAACGCTCGAGCGGGGAATGGCGGGAGAGCGTTCCCAACCCGGCGCACAAGGGGTTCTTTATCTCCGGCCTCTGTAGTCCCTGGACCGATTGGGGAGATTTGGTTAAGGAATTCCTGGCCGCTAATCGGCAAGCGCAGGTGGGCGATTTCGGATTGTTGCAATCCTGGCGTACGGGCCGGCTCGGGATAGCGTGGGAACAGAAAGTCGAGACAACGCGGGCGCAAGATCTGTGGACGCGACGGGAAGTCTATGAATGCGATACCTAAAGGGATTTTGTACCTGACTGCCGGCGCGGATACGCAGGCCGACCGGCTGGTCTATTTGGTTGTCGGTTGGGGAAAAGGCCGTGAATGCTGGCTCCTTGAGACCGGCGCAATCCATGGGGAGCCCCGAGAAGCGAAGGTCTGGGAGGAGCTTGCCGCGGCGACGATTGACGCTACCTGGTCTTTCCGAGACGGGGGCTTGATCAAAATCGGTCGGATGTTCGTTGACGCGGCGTTCCACTGGGAGGAGACGTTGCGTTTCGCTAAAGAACACTGGAGCGGAGGCCGGCTCTTTCCCTGTAAAGGTTTGGGAGCAGACAAGCGCAAACGGGTCGGGGGTGGTCCGATCCTGCATAGCGAGAACCGCACCAAACGCCCACCTTACGTGATGGTGGTCAATGCCGATGTCAACGTGGCCAAGGACCAGATTGCCGGGATGCTGGCAAAGACGGAGCCAGGCACGGGCTTTATTCACATTCCGAGTGGTCCAGGTGGCAGCCCCATTTCGGGGGTTTGACCAACACGTGATCGAAGAGTTTACCGCGGAATCCTGCACGGTGCGGATGGTAAACGGGTTCAAGCAATACACCTGGCACAAGGTGGCGCATCGCTCCAACGAGCGGCTCGATTGTCTGGTGTATGCACTGGCGGCCCTGGTGCATAGCCGGCTGGACCTGGACAAGTTGCCAGGCCCGTTGATTGAACCTTCCGCTAAGAAACAGGAAGGACAGCCTCAAGCCTCTCGTCCGACCTGGGGTGTGATCCACCGGGTCGCACTGCCAACCGATACGAACCATTGGCAGGATGCCACAACCGTGCGACCCGAGGACAAGCCGCGCTCACCGTGGGGTGTAGTGAACAAGCCGCTAGAGTGGTGAGGTTCGTTGACATGATCAACCTCGCAGGAGTAAAGCCTTCTGTAATGTCTCGCGGAGGCAAACGGTCCGGAGCCGGTAGACCTTCGATTGGCTCTGGCAGCTGGCGGCTGCAGTGCACCTTACCAGCCGAGACCCTCCAGGTGTTAAAGGCAATGGAGCAGCAAAGGGGAGTCTACCGGACCAGGATCTGTCGCGAGATTTTGTGCCGGCATCTGATCGGCAGAGCGTTCTATGAATAGCAGCTGACAAAGAGGAAAGAAAGCTCATGCGCCGAAAACAAGTCTGATCCCCTGGAGCGCTATCGTGCAATCGCGCGATGAGCTCGAGGCTGTGAGGACAGAAGCCAAGGAGCTGGGAGTGCCCCCCGAGGTATTGGTGAAGGTGATCGCGCGCCGATACTGGCGGGCCAGGGGGCTGAAACTACTTCCGTACGACACCCCCGATGAGCTGCTCGGATAGAATCCGCCGGGCGAGCTCGGTATGATAAAGGCCGGTAGCCTTCTCCTGTTGTTCCAAGGCATCCCATAACGCCTGGGATACCACGCATTCAACGCGGTGAGTGCCGATGGCTGGGCGACCGCGCTGGCGAGTAGAGGTGGGCTGCTCTGGCATGCTTCTGCATGTTTATCAGAATTGGAGAGGCTAGGTCAAAGGACTCAAGTGACCAGTCCATTCATAGCGGCAAAGAACTTAACCGGATTCGGAGGACGAAGCGCTAGGTCGGCGAAGACTGTTGCGGCACCGGCTGCGGCTTCTGCGGCTGCACTGGCTGCTGTGGCGGCTGCTGCGGTGGTAGTCCGAGCATCATAGGGACGCCTGCGGCCTGAGGGAGATGAAGGTTGATGAAACGGCTGCCGATCTGGTTTTCGATAAGCGAAACCGCTGCGGTCATCGAGAAAGTGATGTTGTAACAATGATGAACGCTTAAGACCGCGTCTTGTAGCTTTTCGTTTCCTTTTGCTTCCAACGCCTCGATCCTGAGACCCAGACCTCGCGCTTGGTCAATGGTGATATGGCGACCGTGGCTCAAAGTCTGGGCGTGGGAGCCAAGTGCGGAAACCACCTTTCTAGCCATGGCTTGCCGGTTCTTTTGGGGTGCGAACATGCCAGTGACAAGCCATGATTTCACCATCGTTTCGGACAGTTTGATGGCTTTCTCACACGCTCCAATTAAGGTGGGCGAATATTTTTGCAAGATTGGTATCCATGCCTGCGCCTCTTTGGGAGAGTCTTTGCACAGAGTGGTAATCCTTTTGAATTCCTCTAAAATAGCGTGCGCTGGGCCGCCGCCGACCTGAGGATCGATCGGACCAAGATTAGAATGGAGCCCCATAACGATGCTCTTACAAGCCAGAGCGATCATCGTCCCTGCCGACATCGCAAGATGCGGTACGATTGCGCGGATATCGCCTTTAAAGGTGTTGCGCAAGTAAAAGACAATCTGCTCGGTAGCATTTATTTCGCCGCCAGGAGTATGCAGGATGAGATCTAGGCCTTTGGACTTATCCAGTTTGTTGACTGCGGTCATAAGTCCAGGCATTACCGCATCGGAAATGTAAAAGTGAGGAGATTTAATCCCCAACTTCTGCCAGCCGGAATAGAATGCTATGACGTTTCGGTCGGTAAGCGCGCTGAGCTGCTGTAAATATTTCAGCCTGATCCCATCAAGGTTTGGACCCTGGGTAACCTCGTTGAGAATTTCCGACCAATTGGCCACCGAAAGGCCCTGTCTTAGCCTATGATGGCTGCTTTACTGCTTGGGTTGAGTCACTCAGAATGGTAGGAATCACCGGCTCGTTGTCGACGAGTTCGCCGAAAACCACGTCCTCGTCAGACTCGACTATGGTGCCGAAATCCGAGGCGGATTCAGAAAGATCAAAGGCCGTTCCGCTAGTGAGTTCTTCTAGTAGGTTCATTTCTCTCCAAAGTATTACTTACGGATCGGTTGAACGCCAATCAAGCAAAAGAGCTTAAAAAGTAAGATCTTGGAACACGTTCGGGCGTTTATGTGTAGGAGCAGTGTGTAGTACCATCTTTTATAAGTCGCTTGGGCCCAGGAGGATTCGAACCTCCGACCAAGGGATTATGAGTCCCCTGCTCTAACCGCTGAGCTATAGGCCCTTTTCCAGGAAGAAATGCGCGCGCTCACCGACAGAAGCGCGTCTCTTTGTATACCGGGAAAAGAATGAGGGCAACCGTGGGCAACGTCCGGAAGTTCCGCGGCATTTGCCCGGAGTTTCAAATCCATCGGCGAACCCGCCGGCAATAATCCAGATAGGAATCGCCAAAGGTTTCGCGCATCAGCTTTTCCTCGAATGGTATCAACGAGAAGTGGATGATCCCAAAAAACAAAGCTGGCAAAATCAAGAACCACCAGGATCGACTCAGGAAAAAAAATCCGAGCAGGAAGAGGACGGTTCCCAGGTACATCGGATTACGCGTAAAGTGGTACGGACCGCTTTCAACAAACACTCGAGGCGGCTGTCCGGGGCGCAACGGCGTTCTGTGCCTTATAAACATGAACCAGCCCGAGAAGCCAATCGCGAACCCCACAAACATTAGCAGCTCACCAAACAGCTTCTGGTGAGGAAATCTGAATGGGGCAACCGGCAACAGTGTCTCAAGGAACCAGGCAACCAGCACCAGGATCAAGGCGAGTATCGGGGGCGGGATAGGCAACGGAGATTTCGAAGTGTCGATTAAACATTGTTGCCCGAACCAGTCGGAGGTTTCCAGCGTGAAGAGAGAGCCGGGGCTTGCCGAGATCTCGCCAGACCTTGAACCATACCGCCCTCGCACTCACTCAATACATTCTTTTGGGGTCCGACCGGCCCTTACCTCAACCTTGGCTTGACCGCCAATCCCGCGGCGTTCGCCACCTTGGCCTGATCTTTGTCGAATGTGAGAAGCTCGCTGCAGCCGGTTTCGATCGCAATTGCCACATGCAGCAGATCCAAGGCTCGGGCATTCAGGTTTTGGGTAAAACGGATACTAAGATCTTCCGCGCGATCGAAAGAATCGAATCCGACAAGTTGAGCTCGATCAAAACTCGGGCAAAGCCAAGGAGCTGTTCGAGGCCTGGAGGATCAGAGAGGTATGCTTCAATGGGGCCGCGCCTTTATCGGCGCGGATAGGCCGTCTTGCTAAGTCGTTCTGGCATAGCGCTCAAATCGCTCGTTTGCGAGCGGTTCGAATTGCGCGAACGATCGGCCGAGCCTTTTTGCAATATTGCTGCTCTTGTCACTTCTTTTTCCCTCGGCCGGTTGCAATGCGAGCGCCGACAGCGTTTTGGGCGTTACCTGGCCGCTCGCGGAATCGAACCGGTCAGAGTTAAGCACGCACGGTAGGGTTTGCAGCTTGCCGTCGAGGTCTATTACCCGCCTTTTCTCGAAGGCATAGACGGCTCCGGAGTACCTCGGCGGGAACACCTTATCGCCGATGCCGCCGGCGGGCTGGAGTTTTGTGTTGCAGCGGAATGCGGAGCGACTGTCAGTCACCGCTTTCGTGAGTGTCTCCAAATCTAGTCTCATGGACGTACTTTCGTTTGTCTAAATAAGCATTCGGAGGTTTTTGTCAGCCACACTTAGATAGGATCTGACAAGCTTTCGGACTGGATGATCCAGAAATATCTGGCCGATTGGGGTCACCAAATCGAAGAGGATTCAGAATCTGGAGAACCCTTCTGAACGAATGCCTCTTCTGGGACAATGATTCTCAACGTCGGTTAGAACATTCAATCCGGACGAGCTCGCCCGTAGCCGGATCGAAATAGGGCAGGCCGTTCATTTTGCGCCAAGCAATAGTGGACCGCGCATGATCGCACATCTCTTCGAGGGTCCGCAGTTTCTCTCGAAACGTCAGTTCCAAAAACTCGCGGTGCTGTTGCCGCCGGCTGCCTTTCCATGTCGTGAGACTCCAATCGATTCGCGCTTCTTCTTCAGGTGTCATAGCTGCTCCTTTCCCCGTGCAGGAGGTTTAACTCGTCAATATCCGCTAAATCCTGCGGACGACCTGCCTGACGCTTCATTTGAAGGAGCGTCGAAAGACGTAAAATTCGCACGGGTAACCCGGGCGAGGATTCCTGAACGAGGGCACGCTGGTATTCCACTTCGAAGTCGAACGGTTCCGTAATAAACAGATCCAATGGAGTCTCGCGATGTAAATCGCTAAAGAAGTTGAGCACCCGCATCTGCTTTTCTATTATCCAGCGGGTGCGTTTAGCGGGATCGGCGAACTGCTCTGGGGTGATCGGTACACGCGGAAGGTAGCCAATCCTGGCCAGGCTTTGGAAGCATCGGATGATACTATCCTGTTCGAGACGAATGACGAGATCCACGTCGCGCGTAATCCGCCCATATCCGTGAGTAACGACCGCCAATCCGCCCACGACGATGAAGCGCACTTCGGCGTTGTTGAGCGTATAGACGATAGCGTCAAAGCTGGCAAGTTTCATTGTCACTGGCGGAACAAGTCGTCAAAGCGCGCGCTGAAGCTCAGTATCCCAAGCACTTTTCTAAACGAATTCCCTGTCGGGAACAATGATTCTGAGGGTACTGCGAGAGGTTTGATGACTTGCGCCAGCCGCCCGGATACGGACGAGGCCGTCCGCGCTACGGAACAAACCGCTCAAGCCGCTTCTTTACGACGTCACCATGACGGCGACGATCACTTGACCATCGCGCCAGTCCGGACCGCGAATGAACAGCGGACTACCCCGGCTGACCTTGACCTGCGTTTCCAACAGCGGCTGGTCGGCCTGGAAAAGCTGCAATCCGACCAGGTAATCGTCATCCTCTTGCCGGTGTAAATCGGTCAGCAGAATCTTGAGATCGGCGGTGAAGATCAGAAAGCGCTGGCCTTGAGCGGTAACTTTGATCCGGCCGTCGGCCAGAACACGCAGATGAGAGTAACCCAGAGCTTGGGGGAGCCGGTGATTGAACCGAGCCAGAACCGGCGGCACCGAGACGCCGCCGCGATCGTTGGAGGCATAGAGCAGCCAGCCGAGCAATGAATCGCTGGCTTGAACCCGCCCACTGAAAAGCAGAAAGAAAAGCAGCGCAGGTATCACGTAAATCCTGGGCCCAGTCTTTCGGAGCAGTCGCTTCAAAGTTCGAACCTTTCGGCCACCGGGCCTTCAATGGCTCGGATCCTTCTCTGGAGGCAGTTTATCCAAACCGTTCAACTTGATAATCGTCATGCCCTTCCGATTTTCGACCGTGGCGGTGACCGCTGACTTTCCCGTTTTCGTCTTTAACACTTCCGCGACATAACCCGACCGGGGATCGGAGAGATTGCCGTGAGGAATCATTGTCAGAAAAAGCACGGCGCCTCCGGCCAGAGTCAGCAAACCACTCCAGGCCAGCCGGGGAACACCTAACCAACGACGCGACCGAGACGCTCTCCGAACCTTCTCCTGCTCAATCTTTTGCCGGATCTGGTCGTTGAAAAAATCGGGATGCGACAGCGGCGGAGACAGGTTTTCCTTTAAGAAGGCCCGCAATTTCCGCATTTCATCTTTCTCCGCCGGGTCGTGCTCTCGCTCAAAAGCGGTTCGCTCCTCGGTGTTCAGCCGATCGTCCACCCAGGCGGTGTACTTTTCTTCAAAGCTCTTCATAAACATCCTTCAGGAGGTTTTGCAGTTTTTTGCGGGCATAAAACAGGCGCGACATCACCGTGCCGATTGAGCAATCCAGGATTTCGGCTATCTCATTGTATTGCAAGTCTTCCAATTCTTTCATCACGATCACGGCTCGATGGTCGGGGGATAGTTTGCCAATTGCCTCATCAATTCGCTTTCGAATTTCACGCTGTTCCAATTTCCGGTGCGGGAGCGGCGCTTCGGACGGCGTCGTTCGCGAACCCGGCTCAACTCGCACGGGAGCAATTCGATCGTCGAACTCGGTTTCCCCACGCACTCCTTTGCGCCGGAGAGAGTCGATCGTGACATTCGTCATGATCCGATAAAGCCAAGTGTAAAAGGAGGACTGACCTTTAAACCGGTGAATTGATCGCCAGGCTTTCAGGAATCCTTCCTGAGCCAGATCCCACGCGTCCTGTTCGTTTTGGACCATCCCGTACACCATTGCAAAAACCCGTGTACGATACCTGGTTATCAAATCGCCATAGGCACCGGAATCTCCCGCCTGACACCTCTTCACCAGTTCCACATCGCTCGGCTCAACCGGCTCAGAAGAACTGTTTCCCGCCTCTAGCTTTGACGAACGCTCGCTAACTTCATTCAATGATTTTATTGGAGCGTTAGAGGTTAAAAACCATTCCGTCTGCGCCATTCGGCCCGTAATTCGCCCATCAACACGATGATGTTGTCGCGAACATGAAAAATACGTTGATAAAGATCGGCAAACTGTCCGGCATTGAGTACGCCGTCGCGATTCATCTGTGTCGCCGCTTCGATCGCGGTCGTGACGGCCAGCAATGCGCGTTTCAGATAAGCGATCGTCATGCCGATCTCCTCTGATTCGTGGTCGCTCAATGCGGCGGCCAGCTTTGCGCTGGCGACGGCGACATGCGAAGCCAGTTTCACCCCCAGCGGATTTGAGGCGACGCTGGGCATTTCGTCAAACAGCTGATCGATCCACACCGTCAAGGCAAAGGCGTTCTGATAGAGCGGATGCGACTCAAACGATTCTCCGCTTTCCCCTGACTCGCCCGTCTCTTCCTCCTCTGTCTCAAACTCCGCTTCTTCGATCTCCTCGCCGGACTGGTCGAGCAGGTGCGGCCATCCCATTTCCTTGGCAATGATCTGGTCGCGATTCGGATCATCGATATACTTTTCGAACAGCTCCATATAGCGCTCGGTCTTATGATCCTGCTGCTGGAGAAACCGTTCCCAGTCGTACTCGTCCCAGGCCCGCTCGGGTTCCTCGAAGTAATCAGCCATACGGGGTTCCTTTATCGCAGGTTCTAAACGCCTGCAAAGCTTTTGTCTCCCATCGTTTGCCGCCGGAGTTGACCGCACGCCGCAGCGATATCGTGGCCTTTTTCCAGCCGAATCGTGGCGTCAATTTTCCGGGCGCGCAACACTCGCAAAAAGGCGCGCTGCCGCGCGAGCGAAGGCCGCTCCCAGACGAGGCCATCGACGTCATTATAGGGAATCAGATTGACCTTAGCCTCAGTTTCCCGGGCCAAGCCGGCTAACGCCGCCGCCTGGTCTAACTGATCGTTCACCTCGTTGATCAAGATGTATTCGAAGGTGATCCGTTGCTGCTTCGCCGCCCGGTAGAACGCACATGCCTCTAGCAAGGCGGCGATGTTATATTTGCGGTTAATCGGCATGATCTTCTCCCGCACCTCATCAGTCGCGCCGTGCAGGGAGATCGCAAGCCGCACCTGAAGCGGTTGTGCCGCCAAATCGCGAATGCGTGGAGCCAAGCCGCTGGTCGAAATCGTGATGTGCCGGGCACCAATCCCTATACCCCAGGAGGCATTGATGATCTCCAGGGCATGGAGCAGATTGGCGAAATTTGCCAGCGGCTCGCCCATACCCATGAAGACGAGATTGTTGACCTTTTCTTCGCTGATCGCTTCCACCTGCAGAATCTGTTCGACAATCTCGTCCGCGGTGAGATTCCTGGTCCAGCCCGATAGACCGCTGGCGCAAAACTTGCAGCCATACGCGCAACCCACCTGGGTAGAGAGACATAGAGTGCGCCGATCGGTTGTCGATCCGTAAAGCGCTGGACTGGCTGGGATAAGGACGGTCTCAATGAAATTGCCGTCACCCAGGGCAAACAGAAATTTCTGAGTCGTGTCGGCCGAACCAATCCGGCGCGCACAGCGCAAGCTGGAGCTCAGGTAATCTGTTGCCAGATTCTTCCGCAGATCCACCGGAAGATTGGTCATAAGCGCAAAATCGCTGCAACGTTTTTGATAAAGCCAGACGAGCAATTGTTCGGCCCGATAGTCCGGGGTGTTACGCGAGCGGAACCAGGACCGCAATTCCGGTAACGTCTGACTATAGATTGGCTTCCGCTCGCTCATCGGTTTTGCGGGCTAAAAGTCGCATAGTGCCGGTGCCGGTGCCAGTGTCAGTGTCAGCGCCAGTACAGTTGGCATCGGCCATCGGCCATTGGCCATTGACTCTTGGCTATCGGCAATTTCCCAAACGCAGTCGCGGCTCGGAGTCCAATACCTCTTCCAGCGTCGGCCAGGCGCCTTCGTCCATCGCTTGAAAGGCGTGCAAATAGACTGCCACAGTTTCCGGCGGGTATTTGGCCAGCAGCTGATCGATCGTTGCGAGCAGTTCCTCTTTGGGCGGAGCCGGCGGGAGCGTCTCAACAACTCCCTTGCCGTCATGCGGTATTTTCAAACCGTCGAGAAAATCGCAGATCAGATCGCGTTGGGAATCGAGCAGCCAGATTTGAAGAAGCTGGGCCGAAATATCGTCGGAACTTTTTCGGGAGAGAGCTTTTTGCAACCAGAGATGGCGCTCCAGCTTCGGTTTGCGCTCGACGTAGACGGGCCGAAGTCGCTGCCGCACAGCCAGGCTCTGCACAGCCGCCTTATAAGCCGGTTTTTCTCGCTCAAGAACCCGGGACAAAAGCTGGTCCACAAAGGCGGCCGAGCATTGGGCGAAAATTTGGTGACACTTCATTGAGGGTCGGGTGCAAGAGTTTCATTGTCCGGTCCACGGCGTCAAGGAGGGAAGGCCAGTGCCAGTGTCAGTGTCAGTGTCAGTGCCAGTGCCAGTGCCACTTCAGTCGCCATTGGTCACCGGTCATCATCGATCATCTGCCGCCTCGGTCGTCTCTTGCGGGCTTGCAGATTGAGCATCTCGACCAAGGTGGAGAACGCCATCGCAAAATAAATATAGGCCCGATCAATGTGTTGACCTAAACCGTCGGCGCACAGGACTACTCCAATCAAGATCAGGAAAGCGAGCGCGAGCATTCGAATCGTCGGATGACGCTTTATGACTTTGCTGATGAGACCGGCCGCAACAATCATCACGAGCATCGCGAGAATGATGGCCAGAATCATGATTTCCAGCTGCTGTGCCAGACCAACGGCCGTGATCACTGAATCAAGCGAAAAGACGATATCGAGAAGCACAATTTGCAGAACAACGAGGCCAAAGAACGCGCCGCTCCCTGGTCTGATCGCCGGCGGTTCGCCTTCGAGATTATTATGTATCTCGTGAGTGCCTTTGGCCAAAAGGAAGAGACCTCCGGCGAGAAGCACAAGATCGCGACCAGAGAAAGCATGGCCCAGCAAGGAAAAGACGGGCGCGGTGAGGTGGGTTAACCAACTGATGAACAGCAGCAGAAGGATGCGGGTGAAAAGGGCCAGGGAGAGACCGACCAGACGTGCTCTCCCCTGCTGCATTTCCGGAAGCCGCTCCGCGACGAGCGAGATAACGATGATGTTATCGACCCCAAGAATGATTTCCAGAAAAGTGAGCGTAGCGAGGCTGACCCAGGCGGCGGGTTCCAAGACCCAGTGAAACAAATCCATGTTGGTGTACCGACTCACCGAACAACGAACCGCGTTGACTTCGAACAACTCCACTGGGAAGTCAATCAGTGATGCTTTCCACCAACACTGACGCTCAAAACCTCGAGCAACGCGTCGATCGCTTTCTCGCCCAAGGGCGGCCGGAGGACTTTGAGACCCTGGCCCTGGAAATTTTTGCTTTTCAAAGTCAGCACAACCGGCCGTACGCGCGCTACTGTGAATTTCTGAACGCTCACCCGGCCTCATGGCGCGAAGTGCCAGCGATTCCTCAGCAAGCTTTCAAGCGCTCCGAGCT
Organism: uncultured Verrucomicrobiae bacterium; assembly: GCA_963813025.1. GTDB lineage: Bacteria > Verrucomicrobiota > Verrucomicrobiia > Chthoniobacterales > JAFAMB01 > CAVSUL01. Next base: position 57,550 of record CAWEXO010000001.1, read on the forward strand.
AAAGGTGTCGGAAGACACACACTACGAGTTTCGCACGAGCGGCACTACCGGTGAAGGTCATGGCCGCCATTTCCTGCCTTCGCTTTCCTTGTACCGGAAAGCGGTCCTGCGTGGTTGGGATTTTGCAAAAATTCCCCGGGATAATTTCTTCCTTCTGATGCAGTCTCCCCAGGTCGCTCCATTCTCCTCCTTGTCGCGGATGGGAGCATTCCTCAGCGAAAATCGGGAGAGCGGTTTCTACCTCAATGACGCAGCGAAGATAGACACAGACCGCCTGCGAGATGATCTTGCCGCCCAACGAGAGCCCGCCGTTGTTTTTGGAACCGCTCTTGCCTTTGTGCACCTTCTCGAGGAACCCTCTTGGCATGTCCATCTTCTCGACGGAAGCGCGTTGGTCGAAACGGGCGGATTCAAGGGTTCCGGACGCGAGATCTCCAAGGGGCGTCTCTATTGGGAGTTGTCAGAACGGTTCGCGGTCCCGCAAGCCTCGATTTGGAACGAGTATGGAATGACTGAACTGAGTTCTCAGTTTTACGCTAGCGGAACGGGTCAGCCCCACTGCGCGCCCCCCTGGGTTCGATTTTTGGTGATCGATCCTCGCACTGGGCAAGAGGCGCCGCGCGGAGAAGTTGGCCTTCTGCGAATCTATGACCTGGCCAATCTCTGGTCGGTGCTCGGAGTGCAAACTCAGGATCTTGCGATTGCCGAAGACGATGAAAGCTTTCTCCTGCTGGGACGTGATCTGGCGGCTCTTCCCCGCGGCTGTTCCCGAGCGGTTGACGAATTGATCGCCCTGGCACGATGAGCCTGCCCGATCGGGTGAAAAGTGTGGTCGCGGCGAGCTCGCGTATCCCGTGGCTGGACGCGGTTACGGAAGAAGCTGTCTGGGATTGGCTGGCGCTCGAACTCGGCCCCGGCTGGTCACCCGAAAACTCGGTTTCCTACGGTTCATCCCAGCTGCGCTCGACGCCCTGCTCGCCCATTTATCACATCGTCAGCGGGAACACACCGCACGCCGCGATCCAGACCCTCACGCGAGGAATCCTGGTTGGCGCGATCAACCGCCTGAAAACACCTTCGTCCGAATTACCTGAGCTCGAAGATTTTATTGAAGGATTGGCGGAGGTTGACCGACCGGAGCGCAGCGAGGAGCTCGTTTTGGAGTGGTTCTCCGAGTCCGCCGCGATCGTCGTCTTCGGAGCGGATGATACGATCCGCGAGTTTTCCCGTCGGGTTGAGCCGTGGCAGCGATTTCTGCCTCACGGACAAAAGATCAGCTTAGCCCTGCTTTCCGCGGACTACGATCGCATAATCGCGCGACAGATAGCCCAGGATATCTGTGCGTTCGATCAGCTCGGCTGTTTGTCGCCCCAATTTTGCTTCGTCCGCTGCCAGCCGCGCCGATTTTGTGAAATGTTGGCGCAGGAACTGGACGGCCTGGCTACGGGCTCGATCGATTTTTCCACCGCGACCGCGCTGCGATCCTTCCGTGATGAGTGGCGGTTTGCCGCCGCCCAGGATGCTTCTGCCGGTTTGTGGGCAAGCCAGGACTCGCTCCGATGGACAATCCTTCTTGACCCCGCACAGAGCGTTCCAAACAACCCACTCTATCGCACGATGATTGTGAAACCGTGGAATGCCATTGGCGCCCTGGAACCGTTGCGACGCTTCGTCAGCACCATCAGTGTTTTTCCGTTCACCGCGCAAAATGTAGAACTGGCGGTTGGTCTCGGAGCTCAAAGGATTTGTCTGCCCGGCGCAATGCAGAAGCCGCCGTTGACCTGGCACCATGACGGTTGGCCGGCACTTGGGTCGCTCTTGTGCTACGTGGACATAGAAGAAAGCGGAGGGAGCGGAGGGAGCGGCTTCAGCGGAGGGATGTAGCTACCCAGTTCGTAATTCCCGCAGCTCTAGCGCTACATCCCTCCGCTCCCTCCGCTCCCTCCGCTTTCTTCTAGTACCGGTAATGGTCCGGTTTGAAGGGGCCATCCACCGGAACGCCGATGTACTCCGCCTGGTGCGGACTCAGTTTGGTTAGTTTCACTCCGATCTTCTCCAGATGCAGACGAGCGACCTCTTCATCTAACCGTTTCGGAAGAATATAAACCTTGTTCTCGTAAACGTTCCGATTCTCCCACAGATCAAGCTGCGCCAGCACCTGGTTGGAAAATGAATTGCTCATCACGAACGAAGGATGCCCGGTCGCGCATCCCAGATTTACCAGGCGTCCCTCCGCCAGGAGAAAAATCTCGTGACCATCCGGGAAGCGGTATCGATCGACCTGCGGCTTGATATTCGTCCAGGTAATTCCGCGGACTTCCTTGAGCCGGTCGACCTGCACCTCGTTATCGAAATGGCCAATGTTGCAGACCACCGCCTGGTCTTTCATTTTCGCCATGTGCTCGACCGTAATGACATCACAGTTGCCGGTGGTAGTGACATAGATATCGCCGCGCCCAAGGGTGTCCTCGACGGTTGTTACTTCAAAACCCTCCATCGCTGCTTGCAGCGCGTTGATCGGATCGATCTCGGTGACAATGACCCGGGCACCCTGTCCGCGTAATGATTGGGCACAACCTTTGCCGACATCGCCATAGCCGCAGATTACCGCTATTTTCCCCGAAATCATTACGTCCAGCGCACGATTGATCCCATCGACTAAAGAGTGCCGGCAGCCATACAAATTATCGAACTTCGACTTCGTCACCGAATCGTTCACATTGAACGCCGGGATTAATAACTTGCCGGCTTGCTGCAGCCGATAGAGCCGATGTACCCCAGTGGTAGTCTCCTCCGAAACACCTCGCCACTCTTTGACCAGCTCATGCCAGCGGTATGGATTCTCGGAATGAATTTCTTTGAGCAGATTCTTGATAATCTGTTCTTCTGGACCGTGTGACGGCGAATTTACCCAATCGCTCCCCTCTTCCAGCTCGTATCCTTTGTGAATCAGGAGTGTGACGTCGCCGCCGTCATCGACAACTAACTGGGGTCCTTTGCCGTCCGGATGGGAGATTGCCTGGTTTGTACACCACCAGTATTCCTCGAGAGTTTCGCCTTTCCAGGCGAAGACCGGGACCCCGGCCGCAGCAATCGCCGCCGCGGCATGATCCTGGGTCGAGAAGATATTGCAACTCGCCCAACGCACGGACGCTCCCAAATCTCGCAGTGTTTCGATGAGAACCGCCGTTTGGATCGTCATGTGCAGCGATCCCGTGATCCGCACTCCAGCGAGCGGCTTTTTGCTGGCGTGCTTTTTCCGGATCGCCATTAGGCCGGGCATCTCCTTCTCGGCGATACCAATTTCTTTGCGACCAAACTCGGACAGTCCCGGATCGGCGACTTTGAACTCGGATGGGGTCTCGGAAAGTACGTTGCTCATAATAGTTGATTCACGAAAGGAACTTGCGGAGCGCCTCCGCTTTATCAGTTTTCTCCCAGGTTAATGCGTCGAGATCGTCCTCTCGTCCGAAATGGCCGTAGTTGGTTGTCTTCGAGTAGATTGGCCTGAGCAGATTCAGCTGCTTGATGATGGCAGCCGGCTTGAAGTTGAAAATCTCTTCGATTGCGTCTTCGATCCTGACCTCATCAACGGTCGATGTCCCGAAGGTACTGACGCTGAGGCTGACCGGATCGGGATAGCCGATCGCGTAAGCAAATTGAACCTCGCATCGTTCCGCTAAACCAGCGGCAACCACATTCTTCGCGACGTAGCGCCCCATGTAAGCGGCCGAGCGATCCACTTTGGACGGGTCTTTGCCCGAAAATGCGCCGCCGCCATGCCGGCCCATACCCCCGTAGGTATCCACGATGATCTTCCGTCCAGTCAACCCGGAGTCGCCTTCCGGTCCCCCAATGACAAAGCGGCCAGTTGGATTGATGAGATAACGGGTGCGCGCATCAATCCAGTTCTCCGGGATGACCTTCCGAATGACTCGCTCAATGATCGTCTCGCGAATTTCCTTGTGCTTGATTTCGTCCGCGTGCTGGGTGGACACCACCACGGCATCCACGCGAATCGGCCGAAGGCCCTCGTACTCCACCGAAACCTGGGTTTTGGCATCGGGCCGCAGCCAAGGCAGTTCACCCGATTTTCGGAGACTCGCTAACTCGCTGCCCAACTGATGGCTGAATTGGATCGGTGCCGGCATCAACTCGGGCGTTTCGTTAACGGCAAATCCGAACATCAACCCTTGATCACCCGCTCCCTGTTCCGCAGTCTCCTTACCCTCGGCCGCTCGAGCGTCCACACCTTGGGCGATATCGTGTGATTGACGGCTTAACGCCTGTACGACCAGGCAAGTCTCCGCATGAAACAAAGAATTCTCATAGACATAACCGATATCTCGAATTGCGGAGCGCACTTCGTCGATATAATCGAATCGCGCGTTTGTGGTGATTTCACCGGCAACAACGACCAGATTGCCTTTGACCAATGTTTCGCAGGCGACCCGACTTTCCGGGTCCTGCGCCAAACAAGCATCGAGGATGCGATCGGAGATGGTGTCGCAGACCTTGTCAGGATGACCTTCGGTCACGGATTCGGAGGAAAAGAGAGAACGGCGCGACATAGTCATAGATTTTGGGCTAAGGAACAGACGGTTCAAGAGAGGCCTATTGCGGCGACTGGAGAATATTGACCGATCATGATATCCTGATATATCGACTGATTTTCCATGCCGTCAACGTTGAATTCTCTCCGGCTCCTGGCCGACCCGACTCGGATCCGACTCTTGCATCTGCTCGAGTCTGGCGAGCTTTCGGTTGCCGAAATTCAGGAAGTCCTCGGCATGGGTCAGTCCCGCATCTCGACGCACTTGGCGCAACTGAAGCGCGCCGGACTGCTCTCGGATCGGCGCGTCGGTAAAAACATCTATTATCGCTGGCCGGTCGCCGAATCTTTTCCGCTGAGCGAATTCAAGAAGCTGGTTAGTCTCGTAATTTCCGACTTGCCCGAAGCCGCTGAAGATCAAGTGGCCCTGAATCACGTCTTGGCGAAGCGCCGTGATCGCTCCAGAGAATATTTTAACAAACTGGCTGGAAAATTCGGGCGGAGCTATTGCCCTGGACGTTCCTGGCAAGGCCTCGCGCATCTTCTGCTCACCCTTGTCCCCGACATCGATGTCGCAGATCTCGGAGCCGGTGAGGGGACTCTCTCCCAACTCCTGGCACGTCGCGCTCGTAAAGTCATTGCCGTGGATCTGTCGGAAAAAATGGTCGAATTCGGCGCGGATCTGGCGAGGAGTCATGGCTTCACCAATCTTGAATATCGTTTGGGAGATCTTGAAGATCCGCCGATCGCGCGGGGTACAATTGATTTAGCCATTTTCAGCCAGGCCCTGCATCATGCGAATAATCCGGATAGAGCCATTGGCGCGGCGGCAAGGATCTTGCGGCAGGGCGGACGGGTGGTCGTGCTCGACTTGCTCTCCCATACATTTGAGCAGGCGCGAGAACTGTATGCCGATCTCTGGCTGGGTTTTAGCGAGGTAGAACTGCTGCAGCTCCTGAAAAGCAACAGCTTCACTGACTGTGAAGCTCAGGTGATTTCTCGCGAAGCGGATGCACCGCATTTCCAGACAATCCTGGCGACGGGGATTAAGTAGTTGCGAGTTGCGAGTTGCGAGTTGCGAGTTGCGAGTTGCGAGTCCCGAGTCGTGAAGTGTGTGCGACAAATCGGACGCACCAAGATAAAGACACTCACCTGCCGGTCCTTCCTACGCATGCTGATCGCCCGGAGCGGTAGGGCACCGGCTCTTGTCGGTCCTTCCCTGCTTGATTTATCCGCCAAAGATCATTGAGGATCATCGAAGCTCGCCTTGGCGTGTGCCGGGCTGTTTGCGTGAAAAGAATAGTCCATGATCCGGCTTCTTCTGGCGCTCTTTTGGCTAACGGGTTCGGCGGCGGCCGAAGCTAATTTTTATCAACCCAGTCCTCGTTCCCCCCATCAAGGCGACGTCCTCTACTTTCTGTTAACCGATCGTTTCCGGAACGGCGATCGTTCGAACGATCGTGGTCTTATCGATTCCGAAGATCTGCTGCTGACCGGGTTCGATCCGACCCGAATCAACTTCTATCATGGAGGTGACTTTCGCGGAGTGACCGAAAAGCTCGATTACATCCGGGACCTCGGCGCCACGCTGATCTGGATGACGCCCTTCTTGAAAAACAAAACGGTCCAGAACTACGGTGGCCTCGATAAGTCGTTTGCCGGCTATCACGGCTATTGGATTCTCGATTTTACGGATGTCGATCCTCATCTCGGCACGAAAACAGATTTGCAGACGTTGATCAATGAAGCGCGCAAGCGACAACTGGGCATTGTCATGGATGTTGTCGTGAATCACACCGCCGACGTGATTCAGCCCGCAAACGGCTCGACCGCATATCAATACAAGTTTTCCAAACCGTACCTGGACGCTCACGGCAGGCCGTTTGACGACCGCGACTACATCAACCGGCCAGATTTTCCGAAGCTCAATCCCGCCATCAGTTTTCCTGTTCCTCCGTCCTTTGCTCGCGAGGCAGATCGCTTCGTGAAAAAACCGGACTGGTTGAATGATGTCACCGTCTACCACAATCGCGGTAACGTGGCGGGCGCCGGAGAAAGCGCCCAATATGGGGATCTCGTCGGCCTCGATGACCTTTTTACCGAACAACTCCGTGTTGTTCAAGGAATGACCAGGATCTATCAGGATTGGATCCAGGAGTTCGATTTGCAGGGGTTCCGCCTGGACACGGTCAAACATGTCAACAACGAGTTCTGGAATGCTTTTGTTCCTGCCATTCTGGCCGGCGCTCAGGATGCCGGTCGAAAGAACTTCTTTGTCTTCGGTGAGGTTTTTGACCCTGACCCGGCGTTCCTCTCTGAGTATGCGCATCGGACAGCCGTGCCAACGGTTCTCGATTTCGGATTTCAAAGAGCAAGCGTGGGTTTTGCGACTGGCCGGGATCCTCCCTCCAGATTGGCAGATTTTTTTCGCAAAGATGATTTTTATACGACTCCCCGGACCAATGCCTATCAATTGTTAACCTTCACCGGCAACCACGACATTGGCCGCCTTGGCCATTTCCTCCGCAGCAGTCTTCCGGACGCGCACGAAGATGAGCTAGTCGCACGCGCCATTCTCGCGAATGTCTTGCTCATGTTCAGTCGCGGCATTCCGATCATTTACTATGGAGATGAACAGGGGTATACGGGCAAAGGCGCAGATTCCGCGGCGCGGCAGGATATGTTCGCTTCGCGCACCCCGGAGTACGCCGAGGAGCGCCATCTCGGCGGCGGGACAGGGACAGAAGACTCTTTCAATGAGCGGCACCCGCTTTTTAGGGCGATCCAGCAGCTCATTGCCATCCGCGGAAAATATCCTGCGCTCCAATCGGGAACACAGATCACGCGTTGGAGCGAGGAGCAGGCTGGCCTGTTTGCCTTTTCGCGCATCGATCCGCAAACCAGGCGAGAAATTCTCGTTGTTCTGAATAATGCGACCGGGCCGCGGGAAGGTAAAATTCCGGTCGCCTCGCCCGGCGGCAATTGGAATCAGGTCTATCCACAGGATGGAGAAGAAGCACAGTTCGCTTCGGGGCCGGAAAACCAGCTTTTGGTGACGCTTCCGGGACTTTCCGCGCTGGTCCTGCAAAACTCGCAGCCTCTCCGGCCGCCGGAAAAGCCGATTCAGCCGATGACTCTGGTCGTCAGTCATGGAAGCGAGATTGACGGGCGGTGGGAGCTCAAGGTCGAGACGAATGAGGAGCGACCGCTCTCGGTGGCTTTCGGCGTACGCCTGAAAGGAGAATCGGATTATCGATGGCTCGGGACAGCGGATTCGCCCCCCTACCGCGTGTTTCCTACCCGGGATGAAACGCCCGCCGCGGCCGGGCTTGAGTTCAAGGTGATTGCCCGGGATCTCTTCGGAAGCGAAACGACCGCCGAGGCAACCTGGAAACGACCCGGGTGAGGAGTCCCGAGTCACGGGTCCCGATCAACCATCCTGCCGCTCCGCGGATTTCCCAGGGCCAGTCTTAAGCTTTCCAGACCTGGATAGAACCCGGATCGATGTCGAGCCGGCAGCGCTCGCTGATCGAGCTTGGATCGGCCAGAAGGCGCAATCGAACATCGCCCAGCCGAACAGAGACCTGCCGCATTGCGCCCATGGAAACGACTTCTTCGATCGCTGCTTCGTAGCGCCCGTTGCCACTAAGCCGGACGTATTCCGGTCGCACACTCCAGCCAACCCGCTCGTTTGGCACCAAGGGCGGGCCTCCTACCGAAAGGCTCACGCCTTTCCCGATTTCGATCTGGCTCTCCCCGACGGTCGTTCCGAACACCACGTTCTCGGCGCCAAGCAGGCGAGCAACAGTTTCGCTGGCCGGCCGGGCAAACACCATTTCGGTTGTGCCTGTTTGCAGAACCCGGCCTTGATCAAGGACGAGGATCTCGTCGGCCAGCGCCGCCGCTTCGTCCGGGTCATGGGTCACAATCGCTACCGTTGCCTGAATTTCGTCCTCCAGTTTACGGAACTCCTCGCGCAGCCGCCGGCGCAGCGGGGTGTCCAGAGCGGAGAAGGGTTCATCGAGCAGCACGATGTCCACTGGCCGCACAAGTGCGCGCACCAATGCCACCCGCTGTTGCTGCCCGATTGACAACGCAGCCGGAAGCCTCTCTTCCAGACCGGAAAGGCCGAGCCGGTCAAGCCAACGCCGCGCGGCGAGCGCTTTGGCGCCAGCCGGAAAAAGGACTTGGCGCGCCACAGTCATGTGCGGAAAGAGGGCGTAATCCTGTGGTACATACCCGACTCCGCGAGCTTCCGCCGGCAGTGGCCAGAGGTCTTTTTCACCCAGGCGCAGAACGCCGGAGTCCGCTCTGTCCAGGCCTGCGATCAGGCGCAGCGTCATGGTTTTTCCCGCTCCGGAAGGGCCAAGAATCGCCAGACGCCGAGCTCGGGTACTCCAAGCGACGTCGAGTTCAAAAGAACCAAGGCGCCGCTCAAATCGGAAAGTGAGGACCGGTTCTGCTCCGGCTCCCGGAGCGATCATCGTTTCGGTCGCATCGCGCGTTTTGACAAACGTTGAAGCGGGGGCAATCGCGGCGCGGCGCGGCGCTGGCCGGACGCTCAAATTGCACAGGGCGAGGACCGCAAATGCCGCTGCCAAGGCCGGGAGCAGCACCGGCATCATCGCCGGCAGTCCCTGGCTGCCAAACGCGACGTACATGTAGACTGGTAATGAATAGGGGTGATAAGCGACCATCACGGTCGCTCCAAACTCGCCGAAGGCGCGCAACCAGGCGAGCAGCAAACCCGCGCGAATCCCAGGCCAGGCCAGCGGCAAGCTGACCTGCAGAAAGGTTCCCAGCTTTTCCGACCCAGGGTGGCCGAGACTTCTTCGAGCACAGGTTCGACTGTGCCAAAGGCGGATCGCGCCGCGACGATCAGGAACGGAGCAGCAACGAACGTCTGCGCCAGAACTATACCGGCAAAGGAGTCAGTCAGCAGACCATGACCAAGCCGCCCAAGCGGCGAATAGGGTCCGACCAGAAAAAGCAGAAGAACGCCGCTGGCCAATGGAGGCAAGGCGAGCGGCAGTTGCACGACGAAACCAAGGATCGCCATTCCGCGGCTTGGCAAACGCGCGAGACAATAACCGAGCGGAACACCGCCGATCAGGATCAGCGCGGCAGACACCGTCGCGCTGCTGACCGAGACGGCGAGTGCGCGCCACAGCTCGGTCGCATTGGTCGAAGTCCAGTCAGTGAGCCCCGCTTGCTGGAGCGCTGCCCAGAAAGGCGCACACAAATAAATTACCAGCAACGCTGCCAGCCACAGCAGCGGTCCGGGCACACGTCGGGTCACTGGGAAGCGTTGATGAGCGATTGAAGGACAGTTGGCACGGCTTGCGCGTCACCGCTCAAAGTCGTTTTCAGCAACTCGAGGCCATGCTCTTGTAACCGGTCGCGATTCTGAGAGCCGAGCAGAAAACCGACAAACCTCCCGGCTCCTGCCGGGTTCGGCGCATTTCGCAGGATTGCGACGGTGTACCGGGCTTTTGGAGCGATCTGGCTCGGCAAGGTGATCGCGGGGATTTTCGCCTCCGAGGTTTCGGTCGAATAGAAGAATCCGGCATCGAGTTGTCCCGACTGCAAACGTCCGACGAGGGTTTCCTCTGGAAGAACCTGCGCCGGGTTATCGGGGCTTCCAAGGATTTTTTCGGAAAGGCCTGGCTGGTTGTAGAAGGTTTCCGCGCGCTTCAGTAGCTCCAGGGTTAACGCGCCTTTGGGATCGAGCTTTGGATCGGTTCGCCCAAGCTTCAGGCCAGGCGCGGCGAGCGTCTCATACCAGGGCTTGCTCTTGAGGTCATCAGCGAACTGACTTGCTGGATTGTAACCGATGACAAGCGGCGACTCGGCAAAAGCGATATACCAGCGCACCCAGTCGCCATTGGCTTGCCCCATCAGCTGGTCGTTGACCTTCGGATTGGCGCTGATAAATACGTCTCCGCGGCGCAGCCGACTCTTGATCTCGTTTGCCAGCTTGTTTGAGCCGGCAGCGTAGCCCTGAAACCTGTCCCCGCCTTTCTCGAAGGCCGGACCGATGCTTCGCTCCATGAGATTCACTAAAGAACCGGCGTACAGAACATTGACGGTGCTGTCGCCAGCCCACCCGGAACTGGACGTCGCGATCATTGAACCGAGCGCGAGCATTGGAGTCCTAACGTTCATGAAAAGATTTCATCAGGGTGTCTTTTTCGGTGAGGCAGCACTGCTTCTGGTAAACTGAAAATCAGAGGCATACAATCATACCGCTGACCCTCTGGTAGTGCGCAAATTCAAAAATTCTTCTCCCAAACACTGTACGAGACAGGTTTCGCAAATTCTTGCCTGAACAGGGGCCGTTTTGCAGCATGGCTGGCACTGAGCAGATGCCATTCGGGCGAGCGTCTTTGGAGTGCGCGCGACTTGTCGCCGCTTTGAGATCGCGCGGAGCGCGACCCGGGCCGAAAACAAAAAACGAAGTGGTCGAGCTCTCTGCCGAAAAAACGCCCGGTCGAGGCCGCGCGAACCCTAAAGCGGCGACAAGTCGCGCGCACTCCAAGACCCGCAACGACTTGCCGGCGATATGCTTGAGGCTTCGTTTTCGCCCAGACATATTATAACTGTTTTTATTTTTAGTTTGATTTATAATATCGTTTCAATAATATGTTTTATATATGCATCGCCTCCTGGGATTACCGGTCTTGCTCTTCCAGATCTCTTTGGCCGACGGGTCGACCACTTTGCCGAAGCCTATCGAGCACCTGGCCCGCGCCGCCATCTCAGCTGACTGGTTGGGATTTTACGGCAGCGTCTCCATCGCGACGACAAGCTACTATCTCTTCGGCTTGCAGCAGGGTCAGCGATCCGGGGTGGTCGTGATTGGCGATAATCCGGAAGCTTGGGTGGTCGGCGCGGATACAGCTCTCAGCTCAATTCACCTGGACCAATCGCCCGAGATCGTCGCGGCCGCCCTGAGGGGATTCAGCGTGCTGCTGGCGGGCAAGACGCCAATATCACTTTTCGGCAGCCCTGCCGGTTCTTCGTCGAACGCGTCCTGCGTCCCGACCTGCCCGATCGGTGACCAGCTTGATCAGCTCCTGGAGCCGATTACCGGATTCCATCTGCGCACGAACGCGACGCGGGAGATCTTGTCCAGGCTCCAGGAAAGCAACGCGCTTTCGCTTGATCCGGCGGACGTCGTTCCCGGATCGATTTTGATCAGCCCCAGCCGTTATGAGAGACATGGGCCGGTCTCCTTGGGAGCCGTCGGAATAGTCGGGGCCGATCGCTATGTCTACGGCACTGACGCCAGCGGCCGTTGGAGACGGCTGGCGCCGGTGAAGGTCTGGCTGGAGGATCTCCGGCTCACTAACGGCGTTTTCGCCTTTTTGCTCCGTGCTGCGGATGGCAAAGCCGGAGGGGACCTTCGCCGCCTCCGCTGACTCATCAGTGCGTGCGTTTTCCCCAAATGGACCAGCCTGTACGCGAATCAGAGAACCGACTCGATGAGGCAAAGCAGAATCCGGACGATAGCGTCGTCTTCAGGCGCCCGAAATCGTTCGCTCCTGCCGATCCTGCTTTTCTACCCTTTCCTCATGACCAGTTGCGATCAGAAGTTTGACCAAATCGGCGGCAGCGCCGCACCCACCCCCAGCCAAAACGATTTGTCGCAGGGAAACCAAATTGCGTCGGTCGTGTCCGGCCAATCGCCCAGCACCCCCGACCTCCTTGGTGAACAGTGGAGGGGATATCGGGATACCGATCTGAACTCGTTGCAAGCGGCTCTCCCTGGCTATCTCAGATCTTATGGCGCCGATTACATCACGGCGGGACAACAATATAATATCGATCCTTTACTACTGGCGTCGATCACCGAGGAAGAATCAGGTAGCAGCAGTCCATCATACGCTTTCGCCAACCGGAATAACGCCATGGGGATCTCACCCGAGGATGGAGGTCCACGAAACTTCGATTCAGTGGGGGATAGTATCACGTATGCCGCGCGAATCTTGTCGAACCCGAATGGCGCTTACAAAAACGACTACACCATCCAACAGTTGTGGATGACCTATTCTCCTTCCGATGCGAAAAACGATCCAAATCACACCAACGGAGGGTGGGGGCCAGCCGTAGCGTCATTTTACAACAATCTACGAAAGGAAGTGCGAGGAGAACATTAACGTATGAAAAAATTTCTCTTAACACTGATGTTTGCGGCGTTTTCAGTCGCCTATGCGGCGGAAATAACATTCTATCAGCCGACGACGGTAACAGGAACCATCGATACTAGTTTAACGAAGAGGAATGAAGACTGGATCTGCCTTGATCTGCACGGACCTGTTCGCGGCAAAGTGTCTGCCGGGGATAAAATATATTCGGTAAGCGAACAACGTGCTGTGTTGCTCTACGCGCTCTCGGCCGATCAAATAAAGAAGCTTAAGGCAAGCAGCGGAAAACAAGCGCGGATTGTCGGCCAATTTGAGCCGGCTCCTTCGGATCGTTATCCAAGAGCGATCATCCTGACCGTCTCGGAAATCACTATTGTAAGATGAGCTTTCCAGAGCCTGTCAGGTTCCAGAATCGGCTTCCGACCAGTGAGTTGCTTGATTCGGAGGGAGCTGAGTTTCGGACCTTGGAAACTCGCAGCAGGCTCAAGCGATTGGGTAGGCGAGAGTTAGAGATCGTCTCACAGTGCGACACGGTCCCGTGCGGTAGGGCGAAAATTTTATTTGAGCCGTCCTGGATGGTGGTAACTCCAGCCTCCGGCTCAAACGAGTCCTCGCTGAGGCTCAAATAAATTTTCGCCCTACCGACACGGGGCCATGCGGCTTACGTGACGCGGACGAGCCGGCATCTTCCCTCGGTTTTTCCCGTCAAAACCGCCAAATCAGCGGCGTCACGAATGTGGCAAGCATCCAGGCGATGATGGCCATACCGAAGCCGATGGAAAGGTAATGTTTAAAACGATACCGGCCAGGACCCATCACCAGCATCGTGGTTTCGTGGGCTACGGGGGTGCAAAACGAGGTTGAAATACAAACCGCCAAGCCAACCATGAAGGGCTTCGGATCCCCGTGGCATTCGCGCGCGATTTGGTAGGCGATCGGCGCGAGAATGATTGCCGCAGCGGAATTTTCGATGATTTGCGTCAGCGTAACGGTCAATGCCAGCAACACGCCAAGAATCACATTCGCGCCGGCCCACTGAAAATTGGCGACGATCGTATGAGCCAACGCGGCGGCGGCTCCCGTCTTTACTAGCGCCAGACCAACCGACATCATGCCGCCAACCGTCACCACCGCTTGCCAGTCGACCGACTTATACGTGTCTGTTAATTTTACGCATCCTGAGAGGAGCACGGCGACGGCAGCCAGGGGAATGGAAAGCGCTGGGGGAAGAACGCCCGTGATGGCCGTCGCAATGACAACACCCAGGATCAGTATTGTCAGGATGGCTTGCTTTCGGCCCGAGGTCGGGAAGTGTCGTTGGCTCAGCAAAATCAGATTCGGATTACGCTCAAGCCGTTCAACACCTGAATTGTGACCGAGCAAAAGCAAGGAGTCGCCGTATTCCAAGCGGGTAGCCGAAGGCCTCTCCTGAATTGCCTGCCCGTGCCGCGAAATGCCGAGCACGCTGAAACCATAGTCGCGACCGAAGTTCGTCTGCTGCATGGTGCGCCCCGTATATCTTGAGTTCGGGGAAAGCAACGCTTCGACGGTAATCAGGTCGAGGCTTCGGAGCGTCTTCTCGCCGATCTTGACCTCCTCCATGAACTGGAAGTCAGGAGATTTCAGAAGCTTGCCAATCGTGGGAACGGCGCCTTGCATGATGAGCGCATCCCCGGGATGCAATTTCATCCAGCCATTGGGCGGCATCCTTTCACCTTGTCGGATGACACCCACAATGGTGACATCCTGCCGCTTGGCCCAGTCGAGCTGGTCAAGGGTTAATCCGACCGTGCTCGATTGCGGCGTCACCATCACCTCCGTCAAGTATTCTTTGCCGACTTCCTGTTCGAGCGATTGCACCTTCGCTTCCGGCAGAAATCGCCGTCCGACCAGAAAAAAGTAGATCGCGCAGCCCACGAAAACCGTGGCGGCAATCGGCGTGAAATCAAAGAAGCCGATCCCCTGGCCGGTTCGTTGGTGGAGCAGTTCGCTCACAATGATGTTGCTGCGTGTCCCGATCAGCGTCCATTGACCGCCGAGCGCTGCGCCATAGGCAATGCAAAGCAGGTAACGCGAGGGGGAGAGATCGCGCTCCCTGCACACCCCGAGAACGACCGGCAGGAAGACCAGGACGATCGTCGTCTCATTGATAAACATCGAAAAGGCAGCGGCAACTGACAGAACAGCGACCTGAAAGAGAAGTTCGTCGTGAGCACAGGCCCTGAACAAACGTCCCCCCAGCATCTCAGCTGCACCGGTGCGAACCATGGCGGCACCAAAGACGAACATGGCCGTAACCATAATCACGGCTACGCTGCCAAAGCCGGAGAACGCCTCCTGCGGGCTCAGAATGGCCGACCACTCTCCGTTCGCTCTCGGCCAGGGAAGAGCCAGGGATAACATTACCAGTAAGGCGGTAATATCTGTCCGCAATTTCTGCGTCCAGAAAAGGCAAAGGGCTGCCCCCAGGATAAGCCCGACAATGATGAGTTCCGGTGTCACGGCCTTACCGGGTGGTATCATACTCGATCGTTTCACCGCACACGATAGGTTTTCGCGGTTGGCGATGGATCATTGTCCTCTCGCCGGCAGAGCATCCAATCTGGATCGGAGGCAATCGGGAAGACAGGGTTCCGCTCCCCTATGTTATGTCGTAACCCGATACATATAATCGAATATTCGAGGCTTCTCGCTGTCAAATGATATAAGCCTCCGCGGGAGGATCTGACTTCCTTGCAGATCCGAGTCCCCGCGCCCTGGATCCGCTGCTAATCGGCGAACTCCAGCAGGATCAGCAGCGCAAATTCTTCGTGATCGACCAATTCGACCTCACTGCAGCGGAGCAGTACCTTGCCGACGAATTTGCAACCAGCCTGCAGAGTTGATGCCGGGCCAACCAGGAATGCACCATCGCAAGATGACTTTCCCGGAGGAGTTCCACGCGTGACAACCGAGTCGCTCGGTTATTTCGAAAAAGAGTCGCAGTACGATACAGACGGTTCCAGCGCGATGCCCACTTCCAGCGCTGCGTCACGCTGTTCCCGAACCCACCAGGTTTAACGACCAGTTAACCTTCGGTTATTATATATATCGCTATACGACATTTATTTGCAAATAAACATTAGAAGGCGTATCTTGCGATGGAAAGGAGGTGAAGTGATATGGCGATAGAGACCATGAGCCCGGCTCATCTTCATGAGCATGCGCGGCAATGGGAGCACACGACCTGGACCACCGAACTGCTGCTCGCCTGCGGAGTAGTCGTCCTGTCAATCCTGGGGATCGTCGGCGTGTTCCGGATCGATCTGGCGGCCATTGCGGTCATTGGACTAGGCGCTCTCTTACTCTTCCAAGGTGCGAACGTAGTGTTACGCTACACCGCGCTTCTTCATGAAGCCGGGGCCAGCGACCAGGTTCGCGCGGCGGAAGTCAGTCGAGGGATTGCAGCAGAGTTCCTGGCCGGTTTGGCCGGTATTGTCCTGGGCATCCTGGCGCTGTTAAGAATTGCACCACTGACGCTGATGTCGGTCGCCGTGATCATTTACGGTGGCACGCTGTTGCTGACCAGTGGCGAGTCGATCTGGCTTACCTTTTTCAGCGGGGAGAATGAGGTAGTGCGCCAACTCATGCACTCGATGAGCATGGCCGCCGCGGGAGCACAGGTGCTTGTCGGACTGGCGGCTCTGGTGCTGGGCATTCTGGGAGTGATCGGCATCGTACCGATCATGCTGATCCTGGTCGCACTGCTCGCAAGCGGCGCGTCCATCCTGTTGCGCGGTTCGTTCGTGGGCGGGTTCTTGCTGGATTTCCTCCGCATGTAATCCGGCCCATTACCTAATGCCGCGGGCGACCTAGTGTCACCCGCGGCATTAATCCGCAGAATAAAATTGAGCGATAAGACTCGATTTGCTATCGCTTTGCGATAGATAGGACGCCTCGGCGGATCTTCCGCCGGCGGATCCCACGCTCTATGCCAGCCCGTCCTCAATTCCGCCGGAACGCTAAACTCAGCAAAGCCCAGTACGAGCGCCTCGCCGCCTTTCGTTATCATCTGCGGCAATTTCTGCATTTCAGCGAAGTAGCCGCGCGGAACGCCGGACTTAGCCCACGGCAATATCAGGCCTTGCTGGCCATTAAGGGTTTTCCTGGCCGCGAAAGCATCACCGTCGGCGAGTTGGCTGAACAATTGCACATCGCTCACCATAGCGCGGTAGGATTGGTGGACCGCTCGGTGGCTCAGAACTTAATCACTCGCAAACAAGGCGTCGAGGATCGACGCCAAGTCTACATTACCCTGACTAAGCGCGGTTCGAAAACTCTGGAACAACTCTCCGGCGCTCATCGGGCGGAGATCCGCCGGCTCGGTCCCCGGTTGGAACTACTCCTGGAGAGTCTCATGGACCGGAATCGCCGAACGGTTTAACGCCGACGCGACGCCGGACGGACCGCTCAATGAGTCCACGCCTCTACCGTGCGAGCGATTTGCCGGGCGAAATGACCAATTTGGGTGAATTGCTCGATCATATCGGAAGCCAGACTGAAGCTCACGACGCCTTTTCTATCCGCGAGGTTTAGCTTGGCGAGAAGGCTTTGCCGAGCCGATGCCGCCAGATCTTGGATTGTCTTTTTCGCAGCGATTACCGCCCCGTTTGACCCGGCTCGACCCGGCCGACCGCGCCAATCGCTTGTTCGAGATTCTGGACGACAGCATCAGCAAACGCTGACGTATGTTCGTCCTTCAGCGGCATTAGATCGATGCCTTTGGCCAGTCTTTGCTGACCGAGAGAAGCCAGCGTGGTCGTGACGAGATCGCTCAAGGCTTCCATGGTGCTGGCGATTTGCGCGGTGATCAGCGCCAACATCCGCGCTGGATTCAACTCATTCGACATTGGGGCTGAGAAGACTGTAAACTCACGGGCACAGACGCCTTACTGACGACGGAATTGCCATGAATCAGGGATGACAGAATCTTTGTCGAGATCTTTTTTTTACTCGAAGATTGATACCGTTAGGAGTACAGGTGCACTAGTCTTCCAAAGAGATCTGGGCCAGTACAAGGCCGTCCTACAGATAGTTTGCCGTCCCTCAGGAAAGATCGAAAAGATGAGAAGCGATCTGTTTAACAAATTCACTCATTACGTTCAGTCGTTGTCGGCCATACCCCTGGAAAAGCAGCGCTATGGACTTCCGGCAATCACGATTTCACGGGAAACCGGAGCCGGCGCAGTCTCGATCGGTAAACTGCTGATCGACCTGCTGACCAGGGAAAATCGTGGTCCCGCAGAGCCGCCGTGGACCCTGCTGGACCAGAATCTGGCCGAGAAAGTAGTCGAAGACCACCTCCTGCCGCCACGTCTTGTGCAGTACATGGAGGAGGATGCAAAATTTCCTTTGACCGACGCGGTGGAGCAGATCCTGGGACTACATCCGGCCTCCTGGTCCTTGGTGCAGTACACGACCCAGAGTATTCTCCGCTTGGCGGCGATCGGGCACGTCATAGTCGTCGGGCGTGGATCAAGTTTTATCACGGCGAAGCTGGCGAATGTGCTGCACGTCCGGCTGGTGGCGCCATTTAGCAAGCGCGTTCAATATATGGCCGAAGATCGGAAGCTAACGGCCAAGGAAGCAGCTGACTATGTTCACCGGACCGATCAGGCCCGGAAACGCTATGTCCGCAATTACTTTAACGCCGGGGTTGACGATCCGCTCGCCTATCACTTGACGATTAACACCGGAGCAGTCAGTTACGCCCATTCAGCCGAAATTATTGCCGAGGCACTGGCGCACCACGTTCACGGCGGCAGAGCCAGGAATGAGCAGGAAGCAGTCGCTTAGAATCCCCGAAGAGAACGTTGGCATTACGTTACCGGCACGGCGGATTCGACCAAGAAAGGCATGAAATCAGCGATATTGAGAACATGGTCGTGAAAATTACGAAGCGTATTTCTGTGGCCGACGCTCACCACCGTTGGCTTCCACGGCGCAGCCCGGAGCAGCCGATAAAGATGCGCTTCTGAATGCTCGTCGAGCGCGGAAGTAGCCTCATCGAGGAAGACAAGCGCCGGCTCATCCAGGAGGATCCGAGCGAACGCCAGGCGTTGCTGCTCACCGAGGGACAGGCGCTGAGACCAGTTTTGGACGGTATCCAACTCACCGGCGAGCGCGCGAAGCCCCACTTTTTCAAGCACTGCCGTCAATTTGGTCTTGGACAAGCCGTTCTGATTCTCGCTCGGATAACGCAATGCTCGGGCCAGAGAGCCCAGCGGCAAGTATGGCCGCTGCGGCAGGAAGAGCACCTTCCTTTCGCTGAGTTTTATTTCGCCTCGTCCGAAAGGCCAGATCCCGGCGAGCGCCCGCAAGAGGGTGCTCTTCCCGGCACCGGTCGGGCCAACAACCAGGACCGCCTCTCCCGGATCTACGTCGAAATGGACGTCGCGTAGAAGAGGCTTACCATCCGGCAGATCGAGATCGACGCTTTCGACTTCCGCACCGGCGCCCTGCCGCTGAATGACGATATGCCGTGGGGCACGAGCGGCCTCATGAATTGGCTTCAGGCGCTGCTCAAAACCTGTTAATCGTTCAGTCACGGCCTGCCAAGCAGCAATGTCGCTGTACGAAGTGACAATGAAGGACAGGGATGTTTGTACACTGGAGAATGCATTGACCACTTGCATGAGGCCGCCCAGGCCAATTTGCTTGGCGAAATATCGCGGAGCGACCACGACTACCGGGAAAATGATCGCGATCTGGCCATAGCCAGCCGTAAACCAGGTCAGGCGCTTTTGGCGCTTCATGATCCGGCAAAAGTTTTGATAGAGGCTTTTGAAACGCTCCTGAAAGACGTTGAGTTCGACCGGTTCGCCGCCATAAAGAGCAACACCCTCAGAGTTTTCGCGCAAACGCACCAAACTGAACCGGAAGTCTGCCTCGAAGCGCTGCTGGGCGAAGTTCAACGGCACCAGAGGCCGGCCGATCTTTACTGTCAGCCAGGTACCGATGCCGGCATAGACCAACGCGGCCCATACCAGGTAGGCCGGGATCGTGATTGTCCCCCACGGGCCCAGCGGGATCTGCGCCGGTCCGGATAGTCCCCAAAGAATGAAGAGGAACGAGCCGAGCGAGACAACCGAAGTGAGGAGACCAAGCGACAAGCTTAACGTGTAACTGGTGAACTGGTTGAGATCTTCCGAGATACGTTGATCGGGGTTGTCGGTTGTATTCCCAAGCTGCAATTGGTAAAAGGCGCGATTGGCCAGCCAGGCGCCGAGATAGCGGTTCGTCAACCAGCGTCGCCAGCGTATCTGGAGCATCTGGTTCAGGTACAGAGCGTATACCGCCATTACAATAGCGAAGCCGGCTAGAACGCAGAAGATGCCGAGTTGACGAAAGAACTCGCCGGCATTGAACGTCTGGAGCGCATTGTAGAAGGCGTTGTTCCAGGAATTGATTCGGACACTGATGTAGACATTCCCGAGATTGAGCGCTACAACGGCGAGGAGGAGTCCCCAAGCCGACCATTTCTCTTCGGACGTCCAGTAAGACCGGGCGATTCGCCACGCATCCGGTATTGCGCTTCGCTTTGCCTGATCCATAGAGAAAATCCATTCCGGTTCCGGGCCAGTACCTTGGATGGCCGTCAATGGTTTCAAGAGCATGCATAGAACGCCGGAATGACTGGATCCTGTCTCGACAATTACAAAGCCGAAAGGTTTGATGGTTATGCAGTGACCATTGAATGCGATCTGTTGGTCGGACGATAATCCAGTGAATGTCTCACCCAAGCGCCAGGCGAGAACTTGTTTGAGCCTTGGGCGAAGACTCATTCGAGACAGAGCCCAACCAGCGCACGCTACGTCGGCCCAGACAAGTTCTCGCTAAGGCTCCTCCTAAAGCTTCGGCGGACGCGTCGGATGAAGAGAGTGTCTCGCAACATGGACTCGGCCCTGGTCCGGCAGGGCGAAAATTTAGCCGAGCCTCAGCGAGGATTCGTTTGAGCCGGAGGCTGGAGTTACCACCATCCAGGACGGCTCAAATAAAAAGAGTGTCTCGCAACACCCATGGTCGGTAGGGGCAAGCTCCCGCTTGACCTCCTTAGCGTTGGATCACGTCTCGATCTGGACGAGCAGGCCGCCTCCGCAAGGCTACGGCGCGCCCTTCAGTCAAGCCTTTGTGCCATTCCATATCCGGGCCGCGACGAAGGCTTGTCTGTAGTCGGGAGCTCATCCAGGAGCTCATCCCTATCACTCCTCGTCCTTGACGCCACTCGGAAAGCGGCTCGAATAAAATTTTCCGCCCTTCCGGTACAGGGCCAAGAAACTGTCCGCAACAGGGCTCCTTACATTGCCAGTGACCAGATGATTTATTCCAGGATTAACCTAAAACGCAGCCCCTTGACCTGAGCGCCAGCGGATCGTTAGGAAACTGTTCGTTTGACTAAGATTCCAATCCTTATTACTCACATGCGCGAAACCTACCTCGGATGAAGAAGCTTTTCCTCGTTGTGTTGCTTGTTGGATCGGTCGGATGCGAACGGCATCCCGTCAGCCAGTTGCCTGAATCGCGTGACCAAACGAGAACGCCGAGCTCTTCTCCGTCTCCCACTCCGCAGAGTTCCGCGAGCGCGACGCCGCCAACCTATTTCCCGAAGTGAGCGCGCGGCTCGCCGTGGCGAAGTGGTGGAAAGCTAGATGCCACAGCTTACAGGCAGCGCGTCGGGGAGCGTTTCTCCTCGTGCGCTCCGAGGCGAACGTACCTCTGGTGATCGTCGGCGTACTGGCGGCGATCGTCCTTGCCATCGTTCTCGGTTTTTCGCCGGTAGAATGGGCGATTTTGATCGCGACGATCTCTCATGTCGTCGTGGCGGAAGCCGTGAACGCTGCCTTGGAGCGTTGGATCGATTTGGCAAAACCGGATTGGCACCCCGCCGCTCGTGACGCAAAAGATTTGGCCGCTGGAGCGGTGCTGCTCTCAGTCCTTGCCTCGTTGCTGATTGGTCTCGCCCTCTTCGGTCCGAAGGTTTGGCACCTCTGCGCTGGGCGCCTGGTCCCGAGTCCCGGGTAGCGAGTCCCGGGTAGAGTCCCGAGTGCCGAATTGCCAGCCGGCCGCTGCGAGTTTCCTGAACTCCTGCAACTCCTGAACTCCTCTTCCGATTCATCCCCCCGGCCGATAATCAAACAGATTCAGCTGTGGTCGCGGTTCCTCTGGAAGCGCCTTTTTGCGAAAAACTTTGGACTCAGCCAGACGCGGCCGGCCTTGGGCGTTGAGTTCGGACGCCTCCAGGTTCGCCAGAATTTCCTGCGCACGCGCAATCAAGGAGTCGGGCAGCCCAGCCAGACGCGCCACTTGGATTCCATAACTCTTGTCCGCCGCGCCTCGCTGAATTTTGCGCAGAAAAATGATCCGATCGTTCCATTCCCGCACCGCGACATTGTAGTTTTTCACTCCTTCCGCAGTTTTCTCTAGTTCAGTCATTTCATGATAATGCGTGGCGAAAAGTGTGCGGGCGCGTACCCGATCGTGCAAATGCTCGGCGACGCTCCAAGCGATCGATAAACCATCAAAAGTTGAAGTGCCTCGCCCGATCTCATCCAGTACGACGAGGCTTCGCTCCGTGGCATTGGTGATGATATTCGCTGTTTCGTTCATCTCGACCATGAAGGTCGATTGGCCGCGCGCGAGATCGTCGGCCGCGCCAACCCGGGTGAAAATGCGGTCGACCAGACCGATCTCGGCGGATTCTGCCGGAATGAAACTGCCGCACTGGGCGAGCAGCACAAGCAAAGCGACCTGACGAATATAGGTGGATTTACCGGCCATATTCGGGCCGGTGATCAGGAGCAACCGATTTTCTGAGCCGTCGAGGAAACAATCGTTTGGCACAAACTTTTCAGCCGCGACGGTCTGATCCAGGACGGGATGCCGGCCTTCTCGTATATCGAGTACCAAGTCATTGGTCACCGTCGGACGGCAGTATCCGAAAAGCCGGGCGCTCTCCGCAAACGAAGCCGCGACGTCGAGGATCGCCACAGCGTTTGCCGTATCCTGGAGCTGCGGCAAATAGGCAAGCACCTTGTCGCGCAACTCGCCAAACAGTTCGTACTCCAACGTCTTGGCGCGTTCGTCAGCCCCAAGTATTTTTGCTTCCACTTCCTTTAGCTCGGGGGTGACAAATCGCTCCCCGTTCGCCAGCGTCTGTTTGCGCTGGTAATCAGCCGGAACGGCCTCCAGGTTGCTATTCGTAATTTCGATAAAATATCCGAAGACCGAATTGTACCGAACTTTCAGCGATTTTATCCCGGTTCTCTCTGCCTCGCGGCGTTGCAAGGCGGCAATCCAATCCTTTCCGCTGGACGAGGCAGCGCGCAGTTCGTCCAGCATGGGATGATAACCGTTCCGAAAAATTCCGCCTTCCCGGAGCAGGGCGGGAGGTTCGTCGACCACCGCATCTTCCAGCAACTGCCTGAGCTCCGGCAGCGGGTAAATCCGTCGGGCTATCTTCTGGTCCAGAACGTTGTCGCCGGCGGAGGCAAGCGCATTGGCTAACGCGCCAAGATGATCAAGCAATTCAGGCAGCACAGCCAATGAGACCCGCAACACCGCCAGGTCACGCGCGTTCCCACTACCCTGACTGAGCCGGCTGAGCGTTCGCTCGATATCCCGGATCTTGCGCATGGATTGACGCAAGGCGCTTAAGAGAAACGATTGATCAAGCAGCTCCTGCACAAGCGCCTGGCGCTCCTGGATTCCGGCGAGGTCACGGAGCGGCTGGAGAAGCCACTGGTGCAGGAGCCGCGCACCCATCGGCGTGGTGGTTCGATCAACTGCCGCGAGCAGACTGGTATCCCGGCGCGGGTTTTGCGGGGTAACAATTTCGAGATTGCGCTGCGTCGCTAAATCGAGTCCGAGGAATGCATCAGAGAGAAACACGCCCAAGGCGCGGACATGGGAAGCGTTCCTGCGCAATTGCTGAGTGAGATAGTGAATCAAAGCGCCGGCCGCACCCACCGCCGCCGGCAGATCACCGCAACCGAACCCGTCGAGCGACTGCGCCTTGAAGTGTTCGCGAAGCGTCAAAGCCGCCTGATCAGGTTCGAAAGTGTAGCCGTCGTAAACGGTGGTATTCTCCACCGAGGCAAAGGCCCAGTTTTCCGGCACGATGATTTCGGCAGGCTGGAATCGACCTAGTTCATCGACCAGCGCACCGTGCGTCGCCGGTTCGCTGACCCGGAACGCTCCGGTGCTCAGGTCCAACAAGGCCAGCCCGAAGCGGCCGCGGTGGTAGTTAATAGCGCAAAGATAATTATTCCTGCCCCCGGCCAGCACCTCGAGGCTGCTGATTGTTCCCGGGCTGACAATCTGCGTTACCTGACGCTCAACGATCCGGCCGGGTTGTGGATCGGTCATCTGGTCGCATACTGCGACGCGATGCCCCGCCTGGATCAGTTTGTTCAGATAAGCCTCCGCAGCATGGTACGGGACTCCGCACATCGGGATGCCGTTTCTTCGGGTGAGCGCGACGTTCAGCAGCTCGGAAGCGACTTTGGCGTCTTCAAAGAAGAGTTCGTAGAAATCGCCCAGGCGAAACAGGAGTAGCGTACCGGGCGGCAATCCCCGGCGGATGCTTTGATACTGCTGCATCATTGGGGTCGCGGCCATGGAGCAGGAGGTTAAAAGGGAAGCCGTTTGCGTTCAACACCGCTCGTTGCGCGTTTTTTCGGGATGTGAGGCGTGACACGCATCGCGTAAGGCGCACGGCATCGTGCGCCACAGACCGGAATACGGACGAGGCCGTCCGCCTGCGTCCCAGCTTCGCGGGACTACGGCGCGACAAGTGCCGCGCTATGGTTTATTATTTTTCTTGCGCTTTTCCGAAAATCTGGATTTGTCCTACGCCCTTTCCCGGGCGATGAGAGCTGCAGGGATAACCGGTTCACGGCAGGCCCATTGGAATCGGGGAGGGCGGGAAAAGACCCCTGGTAATTATGCTACGAGATCGCGAACCACCAACCGGCTCTTCAACCCATGCCAAAATCTGGCGTGATCGAGCGCGCCCGGGTGTCATGCTGGGGCACGACCATTTGCCGCGGTCTACTTGCGTGCTGGTTCCCAACCGCCTTGAATCGGAAGATCTTGCCCCTCTCGAAGAAGCGGTCGGCCGCAAGATCTCTTTTTTTGCGCCGGAATCATTTTGCCTGAAGCACCCAGCCTTCATCCGGAGCGGCCGGATCAAACGCCTGGAAGACAAAGTTTTTTCTGAACCGGCGTCGCTTGGAATTCGTGACGGCACCGTGATCTGCTTGATTCCCGAGGCTTGGGCAGCGAGGCCCGGAACACCGATTTGCTCAGGAGTAACGGCTGCACAGCTGACCGCATTGACAACCGTACCCGTCGTCCCGGTCTGGATCGATCGGCTCTGGGGTTCGCTTTGGCCCAAAGGTGTTCGGGAACCTGTAAGGATGGCTTTCGGAAAGCCGCTGAAGCAATCTGAGTACTCCCTCGGTCATCTGCACCAGCGGCTCCTGGAGTTAGGCGAACTCTGCTTCAGCAAACGACCGGGCTTGGACGATCACCTGGGCCGCGCGACCATCCGCGGACTGCGCAACAGCCAGTTTTCCGAAGTCGTCATTGACGGTATGGACCATCGCCGCTTTAAAGGAGGCACTCTTCTGGCGGCAAGCATCGCCCTGAGCCGCTGGCTCAAGCGGAATTGCGCGGGAAAGAGAGTTGCCGTGGTGTTGCCGCCCGGCGCTGGGGCGGTTATCGCGAATATCGCGGTCGTGCTAGCCGACAAAATACCAGTCAACTTGAACTTTACCGTGGGGCGGGCGGCTCTCGGCTCCGCGATCCAACGAGGCGAGATCGCTCACGCCATCTCGGCCAAACCAGTGATGAAGCGCCTCCAGGAATTTCCCTGGCCCGAGGTGGTTTATCGCCTCGAGGAGCTGGTGCCTAAACTGAAGCCAAAAATCGCCCTGTGGCGGCTAGCCGTCCTGGCTCTGCCAGCCCCTGTGTTGAGTTCACTGCTGCGGCTTCCCCGGACGGGTCAGAGCCGGGAAGCGGTCCTGTTATTTACCAGTGGCACCGCCGGAGAACCGAAGGGAGTCGTCCTCAGTCACCGAAACATTATCGGAAACGTTCTGCAATTTCGTTCCGTGGTTGATCTTTGCCGTGACGATACGCTGATGGCCTCCCTTCCTTTCTTCCACTGTTTCGGCTGTACAGTAACATTGTGGCACCCGGTCCTTGAAGGTGTTCGCATAGTAACTTATCCAACGCCCGTCGATGTCGTAAAAAACGCGGAACTGGTCGAGCGTTACAAAGTCACGCTCATGACGACGACTCCCACTTTTCTGCGCGGATACCTGAAGCGTTGCGAGCCAAGACAATTTGCGACGCTCAAACTGCTGGTTGCCGGAGCAGAAAAGCTGCCACGGGATCTCGCGGAAAGCTTCCGGCAGAAATTCGGCATTACGGTGATGGAAGGTTATGGACTCACCGAGACTTCACCGGTCGTCAGCGTGAATCTCCCGGAACCGGTCGCGGCCGAACGCGCCTTACCGAGTGCGCGGACTGGTTCGGTTGGTAAATTACTACCTGGACAAGCTGCGGAGATTCGTGATCCGGAGTCGGGAAAACCCTTGGCTCCGAACGAACTCGGAATCCTTTGGCTGAAAGGAGCCAATATCTTCGAGTCGTACCTGAATGAGCCAGGCTGGACCCAACGCACAAAGGTGGATGACTGGTTTTGCACCGGCGATCTCGCCCGGTTTGATGAAGACGGCTTTCTCTACATCGAGGGTCGGCTATCGCGCTTTTCGAAGATTGCCGGAGAAATGGTCCCGCACGAAACTATTGAGGCCAAGATCGTTGAGCTTTTTGGGTTTAAAGCTGAGGAGGAACAGGTGGTGACCGTCGTCGGGCTCCCGAACGACGCCAAGGGAGAGTCGCTGGTCCTGCTTTCCACCTATGACCTGGCGGTGAGGGAGCTTCGCGGTCGGCTTCTGGCCGCCGGTTTTCCCACTCTCTGGATCCCGAGAACCGTTAAATTGGTTGAGAAAATTCCGGTGCTGGGTACCGGGAAACTGGACCTGGGAAAGTGCCTCGAACTAGCGCGGAAAGCGCGAACCGAACGAGCGGCCTGAGCGCCTTGCCCGCCGCAGCTCCGAGCGAAGTGAGGACGAAGGAGGGAGCGGCTTGTTGTAACGCGGTCGGCTGCGGGGGCGTCTGAGTTGAGTTTCCCTTCCGGCCATGTTCGCCACAGCTTCGGCGACCTCGCTCAAGCTATCCCGGACACGGCTCGGACGAAGGCCGAACTGGATAAATCGTCACGTCAAGCCGATTCGCGTAAACGACATGATCGGGCGATCTGTCCGGAACCGCCAAGCCTTCGAGCGCGAACAAGCGCGGGTCAAATGATTCCACGACCGCCGAGCGCAATTGGTATGGCGGGTGATACACCCTCCCGGTGTTGAGCCGTTTTTTGTTCCAGGCAAACAGCCGGTAGCGTTCGATCAGGAAAAAATCGAGCGAACCGAAGCTGGCTTCGCCGATAGCTGAATTAGCCGGAAGCGAGTACTCATAAACGAATCTCCGCGATTGCCCCAGCCGCCGTGATTCATACCGAACCTTTCTTCCGAAGATCTCAAGGCGCATCACAGCGTGATGATAAGGCAAATAGAAGAACCGCCGGGCCACCCAAACGGCCAACGGCTGATTGGCATCCAGCGAGTAGAACCAGACGCCCGGCCGCCCTTCCGTATCGCGGACATAGGTACGCAAATTCAGCTCAAGGAAGCTCGGAACCCCACTGACCCCGGGTAAGCCCGATGGTCGCACACATCGCATGGCAAACGGAACAATACCTACCCAGGCGCTCCCATCGTAGACATCAACGTCCAGCCCGGGCGGTAAAGTTTGTTGAATTACCGCTGGCGCGAAGCGCCAGTGAAGAAAGAGCAATCGGCGCCACTGCTGATGCATTACTGGGCGTGCGTTCAACGGCAGTTGGCGTTCGGTCAGTTGCGCAACGACCCATGGCGCCCGATCAGCGAAAGTGTTCAT
The DNA here is from genome assembly GCA_963813025.1 of uncultured Verrucomicrobiae bacterium. GTDB lineage: Bacteria > Verrucomicrobiota > Verrucomicrobiia > Chthoniobacterales > JAFAMB01 > CAVSUL01. The sequence goes on from CAWEXO010000001.1 coordinate 85,309, forward strand.
CGTTTTATTGAGCGGTTTGAGCGAGTCTCGGCGCGCGGGAGCAGGTTCGGTTGCGATGAGAGATAATCGGGCATCTGATCAATTTCAGTTCAGCCAGCTCAGGCCGATCGAGCCGCTCAGGCCGCTTTCCTTCAGCCCCCGATCGCCTGGGTCGCAGCCCTTGCCGGAGCTGAGCGAGCCAGCTTATCCGGATCGGGCAAAGGCCCCGGTAGAATATCCACTCGCGCACCTACTCCAACCGTCCGGAATAAATGAATAACGTCCGTTGAGCGCATCCTGATGCAGCCATAGCTCGCGGGCCGGCCGATATTCCGTTCTTCGGGCGTGCCATGAATATAGATGCAGCGTCCGAAGGCATTCCGATTTTCCGCCTGCAGACCGCGCAACCAGAGAATGCGGGTAACAATCGGATCTCGTCCGGGAGCATTCGGCACCAGCACTTCCCCGGTTGGGTGGCGGTCCCGGAAAACGGCTCCGAGGGGAGCATCAGCGCCAATCTTCCGCACAACCTCGAGTTCGCCCAGAGGAGTATGACAGCTCCCTGGTCGATCGCCCCAGCCAAATTTTGAAGTTGAGACCTGGTATCGCACAAGGTGAACCCTGTTTTGATAAACATCCATCGCCTGATCGGCAATGCTGACGACAACGTAATGGCTTCGGTCTTTGGTGGCACATGCCGCCAGCAAAATGTTCACGGCCAACAAAAGGAATGTACGTATCCGCATGTGCGATACCTTTTAGCAGAAAGCGAGGCGTTGTGCCAATGAGGCGGCGCCTCCGAGTCCCCGAGTGCCGAGTCGCGAGTTCCGGGTGACGGGTCGCGGGACACGCACTACACCGACACGCAGCCTTCCAGTCATTGACCACTATTAGAATTTCTTATACTTTCCTCCGCTATGGAAGCAGCCGCTCTTCCTCCCGCGTCTGCGCGTAAATTTTCGGCCAATCGGCTGGTTGCCTTTTATCAGTCATCAATTGGCAAAAAAATTGTGATTGCGCTCACCGGAGCGATTGCCCTGCTCTATGTGATCGGACATCTGGTCGGGAACCTGCAGATCTTTGTCAGTCCGCAAAAACTGAACAACTACGCCTATTTTTTGCAATCGCTTGGACCGCTGCTCTGGCTGATCCGAATTTTCTTGTTAGCCGCTTTTGTGCTGCACATCGTGGCCACCATCCAGGTCACCTGGCAGAACCGGCAGGCAAAGCCAATGAAGTACGCCGTGCGCGCTTATCAGAGATCGACGATTGCGTCCCGGACCATGATTGTCAGCGGTCTCGTCGTTCTCTGCTTTGTCATCTATCACCTGCTGCAGTTCACCGTTATGGCTACCAACCCCGGATTTCGCGACCTGCATGACGCCCAGGGCCATCATGACGTGTACCGGATGGTGATATTGGGTTTCCAAAACTTCTGGGTTTCTTTCTTTTACATCCTCAGCTTGTTCCTCCTGACGAACCACCTCAGTCACGGTTTTGCCAGCCTGATGCAGACTCTGGGGATCAATAATCGAAAGATGTCAGCTGGCCTGACCACGGGCGGACTGATCCTTTCCTGGCTCATTTTCGCCGGCTATATCTCCATCCCGATCAGCGTCATGACCCGACTCATCCGATGAACCTATGACGACCACCCTCGAGGCGAGAGCTCCCTCCGGGCCGCTGGAGAAAAAGTGGGAGAAACACAAGGCCGAATCGAAACTCGTCAGCCCGAATAATAAACGAAAGTTCGAGTTGATCGTTGTCGGCAGCGGCTTGGCCGGGGCCGCGGCCGCGGCGACGCTGGGCGAACTCGGCTACAACGTGAAATGCTTTTGTTTTCAGGATTCACCCAGGCGCGCCCACAGCATCGCCGCCCAAGGAGGCATCAATGCGGCCAAGAATTATCAAAACGATGGCGATAGCGTCTACCGGCTCTTCTACGACACCATCAAAGGTGGCGATTTCCGATCGCGCGAGGCGAACGTGTATCGGCTGGCTGAGGTGAGCGTCAACATCATTGACCAATGTGTCGCTCAAGGCGTCCCGTTCGCACGGGAGTATGGCGGTCTTCTGGCCAACCGGTCTTTTGGCGGAGCGCAAGTCTCGCGCACCTTTTACGCACGGGGACAGACCGGCCAGCAATTGCTCCTCGGGGCGTACCAGGCGCTGGAGCGCCAGATCGCGGCCGGATCGGTGCAAATGTTCCCCCGCACGGAGATGCTCGACCTGGTGGTTGTGAACGGGCACGCGAAGGGGATCGTTGTCCGGGATTTGATTACCGGGGAGGTCAGCTCGCACGCCGCGGACACCGTCATCCTGGCGACGGGCGGCTACAGCAACGTCTTCTTTCTCTCGACTAATGCCCGCGGCTGCAATGTGACGGCAACCTACCGCGCCTACAAGCGTGGCGCGTTCTTCGCCAACCCTTGCTATACGCAAATCCATCCGACCTGCATTCCGGTGAGCGGCTCGTATCAGTCCAAGCTGACGTTAATGTCAGAATCGCTGCGCAACGATGGGCGGGTCTGGGTTCCAAAAAAGAAGGATGATCATCGATCGCCCGAGTCGATCCCCCCGGAAGAGCGCGATTATTACCTGGAACGCAAGTACCCGAGCTTCGGCAATCTCGCGCCGCGCGACATTGCATCGCGCAGTGCCAAAGAGGTGTGCGATGAAGGTCGCGGTGTAGGTCCCGGCGGCCTCGGCGTTTATCTGGATTTCGCCGACGCCATCAAACGGTACGGCGCCGAAACGATCGAGGAACGCTACGGAAATCTCTTCGACATGTACGCCAATATTACCGGAGAGAACGCTTACCGGACCCCAATGCGAATCTATCCCGCCCTTCACTACACAATGGGAGGCCTTTGGGTTGATTACAATCTGATGAGTAATTTGCCTGGATTACACGTCTTGGGCGAAGCGAATTTCTCCGATCATGGCGCAAATCGGCTCGGAGCGAGCGCATTGATGCAGGGTCTGGCGGATGGTTATTTCGTTATTCCCTATACGCTGGGAAATTATCTTGCTACCCAGATGGGGAAAAAGGTCAGCGTCGATCGGCCGGAGTTTAAAGCGGCCGAAGAAGCGGTGTGTCGTCAAACCAAGAGGCTGTTAGAAGTCAAAGGTAAACGTACCGTGACGAGTTTCCACCGGGACCTCGGTCTGCTCATGTGGAATAACTGCGGCATGACGCGCAGTGTGCAAAGCCTGGGCGAAGCGCTTGCCAAAATCCCGCAAATCCGCGAGGAATTTTGGTCCAACGTAAACGTCCTGGGCGAGTCCGGTGAGTTGAATGACTCGCTGGAGCGAGCTGGCCGAGTGGCGGATTTTCTTGAGTTTGCCGAATTGCTTTGTCGGGATGCTCTTGAGCGGGCGGAGTCGTGCGGCGCACACTTCCGCGTCGAATATCAAACTCCCGATGGAGAAGCGCTCCGCAATGACGACGATTTTTCCCACGTCGCGGCCTGGCAATATCAAGGACCGCATGCCGCGCCGACCCGCAACATCGAACCGCTCGTGTTTGAAAGCGTGAAGCTCTCGCAACGCAGTTATAAATGAACTTTAAACTCAAGGTCTGGCGTCAGAAAGAAAGCGCTCCCGCCGGACGGTTCATCGATTATGCGGCGTCCGATATTCCCGCGGAGGCCTCCTTTCTGGAGATGCTCGACATTGTCAACGAAGGGCTCACTGCGTCCAACGAGGAACCGATCGCATTTGACTCCGACTGTCGGGAAGGCATCTGCGGAACCTGTTCTTTAGTTATCAACGGCATACCGCACGGTCCGGGCAAGGCAAAAACGACCTGCCAGCTCTACATGCGCCGGTTCAAGGATGGAGACACCATTTGGGTCGAACCGTTCCGGGCCGCCCTGTTCCCGGTAATAAAGGATTTGGTGGTCGACCGGAGCGCCTTCGACCAAATCATCGAGGCAGGCGGCTTTATTTCGGTCCACCCAGGAGAAGCGCCGGAGGCAAACGCATTGCCGATTCCAAAAACAATTGCGGACCTTTCGATGGAAGCCGCGGCCTGCATTGGTTGCGGCGCCTGTGTCGCGGCCTGCCCAAACTCGGCCGCAATGCTTTTTGTGGGCGCAAAAGTTTCGCACCTTGCCCTGCTGCCCCAAGGCCAGGCGGAACGCCGGGAGCGGGTGGTTCGGATGGTGCGTCGCATGGACGAGCTGGGTTTTGGCAATTGCAGCAACCATTACGAATGCGAAGCCGTTTGCCCGGCGGAGATCAGCGCGTCCTTCATCTCGCATCTGAATCGGGAGTACGCGGCAGCCACGGCGCAAGAGGCTCTGGCTGTTTCATAGGAATCCACAAATGGCGTCGCCCATCGCGCCGGTCGACAGTGCCCGCTCACCGTCCTTGGCGATATCGCGGGTCCGCAGCCCATCGGCAATTGTCCGGCGGACCGCTTGTTCGATCCGGGCCGCCTGTTCATTCAGCCCAAAGGAATACCGCAGCATCAAGGCGGCGGATAATATCTGGGCAATTGGATTGGCAACCCCCCGCCCCGCGATATCCGGGGCGGAGCCGCCGCTCGGTTCATACAAACCGAACCGCGACCGACCGGATCCTTCGAGACCCAGGCTGGCGCTTGGCAGCATTCCGATCGAACCGGTCAGCATCGCCAGTTCATCGCTCAAAATATCGCCGAAAAGATTCTCGGTCACGACGAGATCGAACTGTCGCGGGTCGCGAATGAATTGCATAGCCGCGTTGTCCACGAGGAGATGGCTGACCTCGATATCGGGGTAGCGCTCGGCCACACGTCGAATGATTGCGCGCCAGAGAAGGCTGTTTTCCAGCACATTTGCTTTATCGACGGAGACAAGCCGCCGGCGCCGAGTTCGCGCGATCGCAAAAGCCAGTTCAGCGATCCGCTCAATCTCCGTACTCCGATAGATCATCGTATCCACCGCAACGGTCTCTGAACCTTCCTGACGAGTCTCTTTGGGCTGGCCAAAGTAGAGGCCGCCCGTCAATTCACGGACGCAGAGAATGTCAAAGCCGCCGGCAACCAGGTCTGGTCGCAAGGGCGAGGACTCGGCCAACTCCGGATAGCAGATGGCCGGCCGAAGATTCGCGAACAGCCTGAAATGTCGGCGCAGTGGCAACAAGGCAGCCCGTTCTGGCTGTTCGTTGGCTGGCAAAGTCTCCCATTTTGGGCCACCCACCGATCCGAATAAAATCGCGTCAGCCGACTCACAGGTCTCCAACGTTCTGCTTGGCAGCGCCTTCCCGGTAGCGTCGATCGCGGCTCCGCCGACCAGAGCATTGCGCTGGTCAAGCCCGATGTCCGCCCCGGCCAGGCAAGCACGCAACACCTTCAATGCCTCTGCCATGACCTCCGGGCCGATCCCGTCCCCGGCGAGTACCGCAATTTTTAAAATTCTGGGTTGCATGGGTCGCAGGGGAGTTCACGAATTGGCGTGTGGGCGAACGAGCAAAAGGGAGACCGTGCGAGGAAGACAGTCGGAGTCCATCGAGAACGTTTTAATAGCACGCGGTCCATTCATTCCCTTAACTCGCATCATTCAGCCTTTCGCCCTTTCGCTCACACTGTCCGAGCCCGGACTGGCAGGCCAACTTGCCCTTTCGCTAAATCCGCAGCACGGCGCGCGGCGACCACGAAAGCCTGGAGTTTTCCGAAGTTTTTCTGCCCGGGCTCCGACTCAACTCCGCTGGCGACATCCACTGCGTAAGGATGCAGGAGACTGATTGCTTGCTCGACATTGTCCGGCGTCAAACCGCCGGAAAGGATAAGCGGTTTGGCCAGGAGCAGACCGACCTTTTGTTCCCACGCAAATCTGCGGCCGGTTCCTCCCAATCTGGATCCGGCCGAACTATCCAGCAAAATCGCGTTCACTGGGTACTCGTCCGCATGGTTACCAGACCACTCGGCGGAAACACCAATCGCCTTGATCACCGGCTTCTGAAATTGACGGAGCCGGTCGCAGAATTCCGGCGATTCCAGACCGTGCAGCTGGATTGCATCGAACAGCGGGCACGTCAGCAACGCTTCCGCTTTTTCAAATGTCGGATTCATGACGACAGCGACCGTTGTGATCTTGTGTTTTGCCTTCCGGATCCAGGCGGCGGCCTGCGCCAAAGTCACCTGCCGTTTCGATCCCGCTACCAGATTGATGCCGATTGCGTCGGCCCCCGCGTCAATCGCGGCAACGGCATCCGACCAGCGTGTAATCCCGCAGATTTTTATCCGAACAGCAGCGGGGTCCGGTTGAAAAAAAAGCTTCATTTAGCGAGGCCGTCCTTCAGAGCGATGAGATTTACCGAAAAAAGGCGGCGTGGAGATCTGGCTATCCGCTGTTTCACGGCCTCGCTGGATAGAGTCCTTGAACGGCGAAGCATAGAATAAGTGGGGAAAAATCCGCTTGAAAAAGCTTCTTCATCTACATCGAATTTCAGTATTGAAGGACTCTGTTGTTTTTCTGTTTACTCGCAAGCGATTCCTAATACCTTGGGCCAAATCAAAAGGAGTCGTTTGGCAATATGGAAGGTGATTTAAGACGGAAAAAGGGGCCAGCGGAAAAGCGTGTTCATCGTGCACCGACGGAGAGTGAACTTCAACCAGCTGAGCCGGCAAATCAATCGGAAGAAGGATCTCCCAAAACGGAAGAAGCTTTCCCAAAAGCCGTTACTCGGCGAAAGCAGAGCGCTGCTCCGGGCGCAAAACGCGGTGCTCGCAAGAAGTCCGGTCCGAGCTTTGAACAGATCCAGCTGCGCGCTTATTTCATCGGCGAGCGCCGGCATAAGCTCGGTCAACCGGGCAACGAAACTTCTGACTGGGTACAGGCCGAACGGGAATTGCGACGCGAGGAGAGAGCAAAGTAGGAACTTTTTAGAAGGGAGCGCGCGCATCCAGCCGGCGCTCCGCTTTTTCGTCGATTCGCAGATCGTAGATCCCGCCGGCCGGCAAGTCTTTGGCCCATTGCAAGGATGTGCTCGTGATCACCTTTTGCGAATCCGCCGGCAAGCTTTGCAGAAGCCGGTTCCGACGCCGGTCATCCAGCTCGCCAAAGACGTCGTCGAGCAGCAACACCGGCGGCCGATGGAATTCGGTCTGCAGCAGACGCGCCTGCGCTAGCTTTAGCGCCAGTGCGGTCGTTCTTTGCTGCCCTTCCGATCCAAAAAGATCGGCCGGACGCGCATTGATTAACACCAGCAGATCGTCGCGGTGCGGACCTATGATGGTCGTTTTCAGACGGTGCTCTTCATCCGCGCTGGCGGCCAGTTCGGATGCGAAGTCTGCGCGGACGCCTGGCGAATAGCGCAACGTGATTGCCTCACCGCCATCGCTGATCGCGGAGAAAGCGGAGTCGAAAGCCGGTTGCAACCGTTCGACCAGAAAAGCTCGCAAAGCGGTGAGTTGATGGCCAAACTTCAACAGCAACGTCGTGTACGCGGCCACTTCCCGAGGGCGTGCCGGGACCATCTTCAAAAAGGCGTTTCGTGAACGCAACGAGCGCTCATACGACCGGAGCACCTCGCGGTAATTTCGCACTATTTGGTTGCCGGCGAAATCGAGGAACCGCCGGCGCTGTTCGGCCGAACCGCGCACCAGATCGATGTCCGAATTCGCGAAATAAACTACCCGACCGACGGACAAGTATTCGTCCGGTTTCGCGTGTACGACTCCGTCGAGGGCCAGCTTTCTTCTGCTCGAACTGTAATAGAACTGCAGATGATAATTGTTCGCGTAGCCATCGAGAACCAAGCCTTTGGCTCCGAACCGGATAGTTTGCTGGAGAGAAGCAGTTCGGGGGGATTGTAACCGAACAAGTACGGCGATCGCCTCGAGCAGCGACGTCTTGCCAACCGCGTTTGGGCCGACAAAACAGGTCATCGCTGGATGAAGCTCTAGCTCGAGCTGCCGGAAACAACGAAAATCCCGAAGCTTCAAAGAGCGGAGCACGGTTCAGATGAGCAGTTTGTCAAGTATCAGTCAATCGAGCGGTTTGCCTGCTCGCCGCCTCACTGTCCTGTGTCGGTAGGGCGAAAATTTTAGAGAACGTCTCGCAACATCCGCTGACCCACGACCGGTAGGGCGAAAATTCATTCGAGCGCCAGCGAGAACTTGTTTGAGCCGTCTTGGAGGGGTGGCACACTCCTTGTGTCCGGCTCAAACGAGTCCTCGCTAAGGCTCGGATAAATTTTCGCCCTACCGGACCAGGGCCGAGGCTATGTCGTGAGACACTCTCTTTTATGCGAGCCGCTTTCGGCATATTGGCGCGACATGGATACGTGTGGCAGGGATGAGCTCCCGACTACGGACAAGCCTTCGTCGCGGCCCGGATATGGAATGGCACAAACGCTTGAGCGGAGGGCGCGCCGTAGCATTGCGGAGGTGGCCTGCTCGTCCGGGTCGAGAGGTGGCCCGCGCGCTGCCGGTCAAGCGGGAGCATGCCCTGAGCCTGCCCCCTGCCAACGCGGGGTTGTGCAACAAGTCTCTAAATTTTCGCCCCCCGGCACAAGGCCGGCCCAGCTTTCGCGGTCAACCCCTTACCTACTTCAAGGATGGAGCGGCAACGCTGGGTACTTGCTTCCACTGATCAGCTACCGCGGGCGGCAGCGTATCCATCCGCTTAAGGAACATCGCTATCTTCCAAATATCTTTTTCGTTCAGCGTCGCAGCAAAGCTTGGCATCGCGGTGAAGCGAATCCCATGCTTTATCTTCCAGAACGACGCCGACTCCGGATCGTCTTCGACACCATCCCGAGCGAGTTGCGGTGCTTCGATGTAGAAGCCTTGCGCCAGCCTGGATGGCATGGCGTCCGCTGCGCCATGACATATCGCGCAGTTCTCGGCGTACAGATGTACCCCGGCGATCAAATTCTCGTCGGTTGGCTGAAGCGGATTGCTGAGCGTTTTGGTGTCGCGCTCGATTGCCGCGTGCAACGCCGTGTTGGCAACCCACTGTTCCAGCGTGGAGGGCTTGCCATCGGCGTTCGCTGGCACGATGCCTGTCTTGACGGCGAAGAATCCCGCGCAAACGAGTATGACCAATGTGAGGATGATGCCGGCGAGGAAACTAACGATCAATCTCATAGAGTTCTTTAGAATTCAGTCTGTGTGCCTTTGTGTCAGACTTCCACTCAGCTCTTCACTGCGCCCGCGGTTAGCCCAGTCACCAAGCGCCTCTGGACGATCGCGAAGAAGATCACCGTCGGAACGATGGCGATCACGGTGCCGGCGGTGATCAGACCCCACCTCACTTCCAAGCTGCTCATGAAAGTTTGCAGCCCGATAGGCAAGGTCTGCGTCGTATTGCTCTGTGACAAGATCGATACAAACAGGTAATCGCCCCAGGAGACAACAAACGCAAAAAAGCCGGCGACCACTAGTCCCGGGATCGCTACCGGATAGATGATCCGGAATAGTACCCCAAGACGGGAGCAGCCGTCGATCAGGGCCGCCTGATCGAGTTCGCGCGGAATCGCGTTGAAATAGCCGGTCAACATCCAGAGGGCGAACGGAAGGGTAATCGAGGTGTGAGTGAGAATCAGCCCCAGATGGCTGTCAACCAGGTTGAGGTTGGACATCATAACATAAAAAGGAATCAGCACGAGCACGTAGGGAAAGAATTGCGGTAACAGCGCGCTCATCATGAAAAGCCGCTTTCCCTTTAAGGCGAACCGGCTCAGCGCGTATGCTCCCAGGCTTCCCAGAAAGACGACTAACACCATCACGCTGGTGGCGATCAGAAACGAGTTCGTTACGAAAGTTGTGAAATTGCTGATTTGAAACGCTGCAAAATAGTTGCTCAACGTTAATTCCGTCCAGTGCGGCAGAAGGCGCCCCGACTGGATCGAATCGGTTGTGCGAAAGCTGGAGAGGGTCAACCAGGCAATTGGCAGCAGAAGAAAGGTGTAGAACACAGCTAAACCGGCATAGGTTACAACCGCTCTGGGCGAAACCTTCATTGCGCTTCGGCAAAACCTCCAATGACTTTGTTGCAAGCCCAGACCAGGAGCACCAGGAGCACTAGCATGACGACTCCTCCGGCGCTCGCATAGCCAAGCGCATACCCGTTCCACGCCTGTTTATAGATGTAGGTCGGCAAAACCTCTGTCGCGGTGACCGGTCCGCCGCCGGTTGAAAGATAGACGAAATCGAAATTGTTAAAGGTGAAGGTCACATGAAGCACGACCATCACGAGAATGATGTAACGGAGGTTTGGCAGCGTGATGGAGAGAAACTGGCGCCAATTCCCTGCTCCATCGATCCGCGCCGCTTCATAGAGTTCAATCGGAATAGCCTGCATCGCTGCCATAAACGCGACCGCATAAAACGGCACGTTCCGCCAGAGATGCATCACCAGAATCAAAAGAAACGCGGTACTCTCGTCGCCCAGCCAGTTGCGGGCAAGAGTGCCGAGCCCGATATCGCGCAAAACGATATTGACGAAACCATAATTCGGCAGGGTCACGAACCGAAACATGACCACCGAGGCGATGATCGGCAGCACCCAGGTAACCATGGCAACACTGCGAAAGATCTGGATGCCGGGCATCTGCTGAACCAGGAGATGGGCCAGAACCAGACCCAGGAATACCTGAAGTAGAACGGCCGAAATCGTGAGTTCAAAGGAGTGAATCAGGGAAATCCGAAAAACCGGATCGCCGAACAGTTTGCCATAGTTCTGAAATCCGACCCACGCTGACTGATTCGGGTTAATCAACGATCGATCAGTGAATGACGTAGCAATTCCGGAGATAGTCGGATAAAGATCCAGCCCGAGGATCAAAAGCAGTGCCGGTAGCAAAAGCCAGTAACCGAAACTGTTCTGCCTGATTTTGAGTAATCGAGTCTGGCGCGGAGCAACGGCTGGCCTTGGAGCGGTCACCCGTTCAGTGTCGATCAGATCATCGTTTTTCTGCGAGGATTTTCTTCACCTGAAATCAATACCGCGGCATTCGGTCGGTCGGAGTTTGGAAACTTGTACTGCTAGGGCATCAAAGTACAGGTGGATGACAATTTAGAAATTTCTCTCGACGTGACTTTGAGCTGTATCGCTAGGGCAAGAGTTTAGAGAGTGTCTCCCGACACCCAACGTCGGTAGGGTCAAGCTCCCGCTTGACCTCCTTAGCGTTGGATCACGTCTCGATCCGGACGAGCAGGGCTTCTTGACGCCCCTCCTCTCTCCACGACAGCCGCGACACACGGGCCGGTGCGTCTTACCCGCACGCCTCTTTAGAGCTGATTCTTCTACGGCTGCCTTGTTGAACTCCTCGGCCACTCGGCTAGCGTGTAAAACAACCTCGCTTGTGCTGATTTCTTGTTATGAACGCGCCACCGTCCCCGGACACCCAATCAACCCCGCACCTCACAGTCGTGCCGCATCTCATCAACGGAGAGAAAGTCGTTTCTTCCGCAGCCCGGCAAGCACCCGTTTTTAATCCGGCCACCGGCAAAATCGACGAAGTCGTCGGTTTCGCTTCCGCCCAGGAAATCGAGCGCGCTATCCAGGCGGCCGCAGGCGCTTTTCCTCTTTGGGCGGCCACCACTCCGCTCCGGCGCGCACGCGTTTTCTTCAAATTCCGCGATTTGCTCGACCAGCACCGGAACGACTTGGCACGCATCATTTCAGCGCAGCACGGCAAGACACTGCAAGACGCGTTAGGAGAAGTCACTCGGGGAATGGAAGTCGTGGAATTTGTCTGCGGCATTCCACAATTGCTGAAAGGCGAATTTACTCCCGAGGTTGGAACCGGGGTCGACAGTCAGGCATGTCGCCAGCCGCTTGGCGTAACGGTTGGAATAACGCCGTTCAATTTTCCGGTGATGGTGCCGCTCTGGATGTTTCCGGTTGCGCTTGCCTGCGGAAATACATTCATCCTCAAGCCGAGCGAGCGCGATCCCGGTGCAAGCGTTCTGTTGGCAGATCTCCTGCAGCAGGCCGGTTCACCTAAAGGAGCCTTCAATGTGCTTCAGGGCGACGCGGAAACGGTCCAGCAATTGATCACTCATCCGTTGGTACAAGCGGTGAGTTTCGTTGGTTCCACTCCGGTTGCGGAATCGGTCTTTCGGCAGGGAACCGGCGCAGGCAAGCGCGTTCAGGCACTGGGCGGAGCCAAAAATCATGTCGTCATAATGCCGGACGCCGATATGGAGATGGCCGTCAACGGGCTGGTCGGGGCAGCATTCGGCTCCGCCGGCGAGCGATGCATGGCCATTTCCGTGGCTGTGGCGGTGGGAGAACGGACGGGCGACGAGCTCCTCGCCCGGTTGATCCCGCGGGTCAGAGCACTTCGGATCGGCCCAGGTCTGAGCGAGGATTCCGAGATGGGGCCTCTCGTCACTGAAGCCCACCGAAAGCGGGTCCTGTCGTACCTGGAAACAGGCGTGCAAGAAGGAGCGAAGCTTATCCTGGATGGGCGCCAGACGGAGGTTCCGGCCGAGGGCTTTTTCCTGGGCGGCTCCATCTTTGACCAGGTCCGGCCGACCATGCGGATTTATCGAGAGGAAATTTTCGGACCAGTACTGGCCGTCGTTCGAGCGAAGAGTCTGGCGGAAGCTACCCGTTTGGTGAACGAACATGAATTTGGAAATGGAGCAGCGATTTTTACCGGAGATGGCGGTATTGCCCGGGCTTTTGCCGAGGAAGTCAAAGCGGGGATGGTCGGCGTGAACGTGGCGATCCCGGTACCCATGGCATTCCATTCTTTTGGAGGTTGGAAACGATCGCTCTTCGGCGACCATTATGTGCACGGGGTCGAAGGCGTGCGCTTTTACACGCGCTTGAAGACCGTGACCAGCCGCTGGCCGGACGCCGGCTCGGTTGCGCCGGAGTTTGTTTTGCCGACGCACTGACGCATGACTAGCCAACCGCCTCAGTGGTATGACTACTTTATCCTCCTCGGCCTTATTGGAACCATCATGCGGTGGCGACGGTTTCGGCAATCGAAGTACCCCGCAGGGCGACATCACGCCCGAAACTATCTGGTCGGTATGCTGATCTTTGGAATTTTGGTCTTGGCACGCTGGCCCTTTCTTTTGCCGCACGGGTAGACGCGGGCATCTGAGAATGCGCGCTATAGGTCCTATGCGAAAGGCGGGAATCTTCCGACCTTTCAGGGCGGGTTGAGGGTGGTGGTTTTTCCCAGGGTTAAAAACACCGGGCTAAGTCCTGCTGCCCCTTCGGGGCGAAGAGTCAAGACCTGACAGACCCGAGTCCGCGCTACGTGACCGCCCGCGCAGAACAGTTCATGGACTCGACCGCTCCGGCACCTCCAGCGCGACCGGGGCATGGCGTTCTTTGACCTGGGTCCGCTTCATTTTGCCTTGTTCGGCCAAGGCGTTCAGTTCCTTCGTGCCGCCGGGGAACCAATCGTTTAATCGCCGTTTAGCGATGTTTACATGAAGGACCTCATCCGCCCAATCGTAGTCTTGAAAAATGGCCATCAAAGGATGACAGGCGGCAACGCGACAGAACTCCCACTCGCCTCTTTTGCCGACCGGGTATTTCATCTGGGCACCTTCTATTTCCAATCCGAGTGTAGCGTACTGTTCGAGCGGGGTGGCTTCCATACAGTAAGCGCTTTCATAGTCGCGCATCGGAACGGCGCCGAGCGACCCAAAGGTAGCTTCGATGGCCGCTTCGCCCATCATGGAATGGCGGACCTCGTCCCAGAGATGGCGGGACAGGTCGTGGTAGAACTCCCAGGGCATATTCGGTGTTTCACATAGAACGACGCAGAGACCTTCGGCCACATTGATCTCTGAGAGTCGGATGCCCATCATGTACACGAGGTAGGACGCGGTGTCGCTGAGTTCTGGCTTCTGATAATCCCAGACACGCCGAACACGCGCATCCCGGCCCGGAGTCCGTGGACGAACAAACCCATTCACCGACCGTTGCCGCTCCGGGAGATCGCCGGAACGAGCTCCGGCGCCGTCAAGGCCACCGCTGGCGCTAAGGTATGCTGGCAGCCACGCCGGCGCGAGCGACAGACCATTCGCATTATCCCCCCCTATCCCAAGCCAGCCGATACTCTGGGTCAGACGAGGTAGTTCCGACTCGATCAAATCGCAAGTCGGTGAATCAGCCAGCGGATTCGTGTCGCGCAGGTACTTTTCGTATCCGGCTCGCAATTCCTCATGCAACCGTCGAATGACCAAAACGAGCTCGTCGCTTGGACGCGCCTGCATGGCTTCATCCAGCAATCTCTCCAAACCTGCGTCAGGTGAAGCTTCAATCCGGACCTTCGGAGTGCGCAACTGCCGGAGCCGCTCGTAAATGCGATTTCCGCGTTCTCCCGCGAGATACTGCAATCGTCCAAGCAACAGTTTCAAATCGCGTTCTGGAACGATGACCAAAGCGGCCGCGCACAGGAACATCAACCGTCGCTCGACGTACCCGAAACGAAGCAGCCGCGCGACAGCTTCTTGCACTGTCAGGCCCTCCCGAAAAGGATCTCCCAAGCCCGCGAAACGGGGAAAAACTGCTTCAGTACTTTTGTCCATAGAGGTAGAGAAAGGGAACCACAGATTTCACAGATTTCACAGATTTCACAGATTTAGCCAACTCAGTCCAGGAGTCAGTGTCAGTGTCAATGCCAGTGTCAGTGCCAGTGCTAGTGCTAGTGCCAGTTGCCATAGGTCATTGGTTATCGCTCATCGGTAATCGGTCATCGGCCATCGGTCATTTCAATCTTGCAGAAAGCGGTTGTCAGCCGGGCCGCCTTATGGCATGTTCCGCGCCTTTCAGATCACCGCTTTGTTATGGCGTACGCAATTATTCGCTCAGGGGGAAAACAATTCAGAGTCAGCCCGGGAGATACCATCGCGGTGCAAAAGGTCTCCGGCGAGCCAGGCGACAAAGTCACTTTCTCCGACGTGGTGTTTCATGCCGATGGCAAAACGGTGCAAACTGGGTTTCCGTTGATCGAAGGCGCCACGGTGACAGCGAAGGTTGTTGAACAGTTTAAGGCCGATAAAGTGATCGCCTTTAAATACAAGCGGCGCAAAGGGTACCATCGCACTGTCGGGCATCGACAACAACTCACGCGGGTAAAAATTGAATCAATTGGTCTTTAGATTGTCTACTGATAAGGAGGCTTTTTCATGGCTCATAAAAAAGGGCAGGGCAGTGTCAAAAACGGACGAGACAGCGTCAGCAAACGGCTGGGAGTCAAGAAATTCGGCAGCCAATCGGTGGTTGCGGGAAATATTATCATCCGGCAGCGCGGCACAAAATTTTTGCCTGGAAAGAACGTTGGCCTCGGTCGGGATTATACGATTTTCGCTTTAGTCGACGGCACGGTACGATTCGACCAGAAAGGCCGTCGGGTAAACGTCGAACCGGTTGAAGAGGCATTTGCGGGTTCAACTAGCTGAAAGCAGCAAAGATTTCCCTCCCGATGGAAAAAGCGCCTCGCCCGTTGAGGCGCTTTTTTCGTTTCAGCGAACGCGAGCGGCTGTTTTAACCCGCGGCGCTCTAGAGTCCTTTGAAACCCGATTAAGCTGGATCAAGTTTTAGGCGGATTTTTCCACTGCTTCTATTCTTCGCCTTTCAAAGACCGGGAGACTGACTCCATGCTGAACGTCGTGTTGGTCGAACCCGAAATACCGCCGAACACCGGCAACGTTGCCCGGCTGTGTCTCGCGACCAACACCCATCTTCATCTGGTGAAGCCGCTAGGCTTTCAAACTACCGATCGCGCGTTGCGCCGCGCCGGGATGGACTACTGGGAGCAAGTGCAGATTTCGTATTGGGAAAATTGGGCGGAGTTTGAAAAAGCGACGTCCGCAGAATCGCGCCGGTTCTTTTTCTCGACGAAAGCGCGACAGCTTTATTGGGATATTCGCTTCCGCGACCATGATTACCTCATTTTCGGCCGTGAAACCAGAGGCTTACCAGAGAGTCTTTTGGCGGCCTATCCAGACCAGTGCTTCGTTATTCCGATGCAGCCTGCTGCGCGAAGCTTGAATTTAGCGACCGCTGTCGCGATCGTGTTATTTGAAGGAATCCGCCAAATGAGCGTCCAACCGTGAACGTTGCTCCACAATTGACCGCGGCAAATCTGCGCCAATCATTCAAGATCGGCTCACGCCGGATCGAGGTTCTTCGGGGAATTACCCTGGAGGTACACCATGGCGAAACAGTTTTTCTCTGCGGCGCCTCGGGCGCTGGCAAGACCACGCTGCTCTACACGCTTGCCGGCCTGGAGCGACCGGAATCGGGGGAAGTCACTTTTGAGGGCCGGATCCTCTATCGCCGAAGCTCAGCCGAAGACGCGCGCATCAGAAACACCCGCATGGGCTTTGTCTTTCAAAGCTACTTCCTTCTGCCGGAACTCACCGCCCTTGAGAACATCCTTTTGCCATCGTTGATCCGCCAGAAACAACGGCTCGATCAAGCGCAGGCTTTCTTGGCTCGCGTTGGCTTAGGTGACCGCGCACACCATCTGCCCAGTGAATTGTCGGGCGGGGAGCAGCAGCGGGTAGCGATCGCCCGAGCGTTGATGAATGAACCAGCGATTATTTTCGCCGATGAACCTACCGGGAATCTTGACTCGTTGAATGGTCGCACCATCATGGAACTGCTGCTTTCCGTTGCCCGCGAAAAGTTGACGACACTGGTTGTGGTCACGCATGACGAGCACCTCGCCGTCCTCGGCGACCGGCGTCTGAATATTCACGACGGCCTTCTGGCAAAGTAAGAACTATGAATCTGAAGATCTATATTGACGGCGAGTTCCTCGACGAGTCCGAGGCGAAGATCTCGGTCTTTGATCATGGATTGCTGTATGGCGACGGCGTCTTTGAAGGTATCCGCTTTTATCACGACCGGGTTTTTCGCCTCAACGAACACATGAACCGGCTTTGGGATTCGGCAAAGGCCATTGCCCTCGAGGTGCCGATGTCGAAATCGGAACTCGTTGCCGCAACGTTGGAGACAATCCGCCAGAATGATCTCCACGACGGTTATGTTCGCCTGCTCATTACGCGTGGCGCCGGCTCTTTAGGACTGAGCCCTGAGAGTTGTCGGCGTCCTAGTGTGGTGATCATTGCCGCGACCATCTCGCTCTACCCGGAAGAGCTTTACCAAAAAGGTTTAACCATGGTGACCTGCTCGACCAGGCGAGTCGCCCCCAATGCGGTCAGTCCGCGGATAAAATCACTGAACTATCTCAACAATATCCTGGCTAAGATCGAGGCTCAGGCGGCCGGTGCCGGGGAAGGTTTGATGCTCAACGAGCATGGCTACGTCGCCGAATGTACGGGCGACAACATTTTTGTCGTCAAGAATGGCCAACTGTTCACTCCCCCGCTCAACGCCGGGCTGCTGAATGGGGTGACCCGGCAGGTCGTACTTGAGATCGCTCAGACCATCGGAGTCCGCACGCATGAACGCGAACTTACCCGATACGACATTTACACCGCGGACGAGTGCTTTCTCACCGGCACGGCAGCCGAGGTCATACCCGCCGTCGAGCTGGATCGCCGGCCGATTGGGCATGGCCGGCCAGGCGCGATGACGGGTCGCTTCATCGAGGCGTTCCGCCAGTTGACACGTTCTTCCGGCACTCCCATTTATGATTAGTCCAGAACCAGCAACCTTATTTTTTGCCCGGCAGGAGATTGCTTCCGACAGAAAGGAAGCCACTCCTCGGGCAGGTTCGACAAACGTGCTATATTTACTCGTGCGGAAAGAGCAACGAAAACTTTGGACCGTTCGCCCATTCCGCGGTCAACCCGCCGTAGGGAGGACGGAACGGAATGCTTTGTGACGTTTGCAAAACTAATACCGCGACAGTGTACCTGACGCAGATCGTGGAGGGGAATATGAAGAAGATCAATCTCTGCGAATCGTGTTCCAAAGAGAAAGGCGTCTCCGATCCAACCGGGTTCGCCTTGGCCGATCTTCTTTTGGGATTGGGTGAGAATCAACAGGTCGAGCAACCTGCTGTTACCGAGCATTGCCCGGTCTGCGGGTTCACTCAAGCGGATTTCAAGAAGACCGGACGACTCGGTTGCAGCGCGTGTTACGAAACTTTCCACGAAACCCTGGATCCCATTCTCAAAGCGATGCACAAAGGGACCCAGCACATCGGCAAAACCCCGACGCGCCTTCACTTCACGCAATCAGACCGTCTGAAAGAGCTGCAGCGTAGCCTTGATGACGCGGTCTCGCGCGAAGATTACGAGTCGGCAGCGAACATCCGTGACGAAATCAAACAGCTGGAGGATAAAACGCAATGAAGATAGCAGCGATCCTCGCCAGCCCAGGCGAGTGGGCGACCTCGAGCGCTGATCAACATCCAATTGTCATCAGCAGCCGGGTTCGGCTCGCCCGCAACCTGGCCCGCGCGCCCTTCCCGGGATGGGCAAAAAAATCCGAGCGCATGCGGATCCTGGATGAGATTAAGCCGGAGGTTGATGCCCTCGAAAGTATGTCTGACGCCTTCTCCACTCCGCTCAACGAATTGAGCGCCATGGAAAAGCAGGTGCTGGTCGAACGGCACTTGATCAGTCGCGAACACGCCGCGAAAGGCATGGGTAGCGCCGTTATCATTAATCCGTCGCAGACGGTGAGCATCATGATTAACGAAGAGGATCATCTCCGGATGCAGGCGATCACCTCGGGTTTTGGTTTGCCGAGAACCTTTCAAATGATTGATGAAGTGGACACCGCTCTGGAAGCCCATCTGGAGTTCGCTTTTGATCCGCGTTTCGGCTATTTGACAGCCTGTCCGACCAATGTTGGCACCGGGATCCGCGCTTCGGCCATGGTCCACCTCCCGGGTCTGGTGTTGGGTGAGCAGATCAACCAGGTGGTGAATTCAGTGAACAAGATCGGGCTGGCCGTTCGCGGCCTCTACGGCGAAGGCACTGAGGCCATGGGCAATCTCTTTCAGGTCTCTAACCAGACGACTCTGGGCGAGAAAGAATCGCAGATTATCGATCGCCTCGGAAAAGTGGTTGAAACGCTGGTCCAGCGAGAAACGCAGGCTCGCGCCAATCTGCTGGAGACGAAACGAAACGTCTTCCTCGATCAGGTGGGACGCGCCTTCGGGATTCTGACCAACGCCTACTCGATTTCCTCAAAAGAAGCGTTGAACCTGCTTTCGATCATCCGGCTGGGAATTGACTTGAGGATTTTCCCCGAGGAAGGGCGCTGCTTAATCAATCAGCTTCTGATGGAAACCCAACCGGCCCATCTACAACTCTCTTCCAAACAAAAACTGGCGGCCGAGGAACGGGACAATCTCCGGTCTGATCTTATCCGGGAGAAGTTGAAAAACTTTCCTAAACCACCTAATACTAGAGCGTCGGACAGCCCGCCGGGAAGTTCGGCTTCGGAAGCAAGATGATGAACAATTTCACTCCACGTGCTCAACAGGTTTTGGCGCTTGCACGGAAGGAAGCGGATCGGTTTAACCACAACTATGTGGGCACCGAACACCTTTTACTCGGACTGATCAAACTCGGCCAGGGTGTCGCGGTAAACGTCCTGCAAAAAATGGGACTCGATCTGGAAACCGTCCGCATGGAGGTGGAGAAGAAGGTCGGCTCCCATCCCGAGACGAAAATGGTGGGCAACATCCCGTATACTCCCCGGGTCAAGAAAGTGCTCGCCCTCGCCGGCAAAGAAGCTAAAGCGCTCAACCATTCCTACGTCGGCACTGAACATATTTTATTAGGGTTGCTCCGTGAAGGTGAAGGAGTAGCCGCTCGAGTCCTCAAAAGTCTCGAGGTCGATATCGAAAGAACCCGCAACGAAATTTTAAAAGAATTGGACCCGAATTTTACACCGCCGGAAAGCGAGGCAGAGAGCCCGCAGGAAGGCAATAAAAAAGATGTTAAAACGCCCGCGTTGCGGGCGTTTGGTCGCGATTTGACTGAACTCGCGAAGAAAGGCGAGCTGGACCCGGTAATCGGTCGCAAGAACGAGATCGAACGGGTAATTCAGATTCTTTGCCGGCGGACGAAAAATAACCCAGTGCTGCTCGGTGAAGCCGGTGTTGGCAAGACTGCCATTGTGGAAGGACTGGCTCAGGAAATCGGGGCCGGCAATGTTCCGGAATTGCTGCGTGACAAGCGGGTGATCACGCTGGACCTGGCCCTCATGGTTGCCGGAACGAAGTACCGCGGCCAGTTCGAAGAGCGAATCAAAGCGGTCATGGACGAAATCCGCCGCTCCAAAAATGTGGTGCTCTTCATTGACGAGCTTCACACGATTGTCGGTGCCGGTTCGGCGGAAGGCGCCATGGATGCCTCGAACATTATCAAACCGGCTCTGAGCCGGGGTGAACTGCAGTGCGTCGGGGCAACCACGCTGAACGAGTATCGCAAATACATCGAGAAGGACGCCGCCTTGGAACGGCGATTCCAGACCGTGAAAGTCGAAGCTCCTACCGTTGAGGAGGCGATCCAGATCCTGCACGGACTACGACCGAAGTACGAGGCCCACCACAAGGCCAAACTTACGGATGAATCACTCGACGCGGCCGTCCGCCTCTCGGACCGATACCTTACCGGCCGTTTTTTGCCGGACAAAGCAATCGACGTCATGGACGAAGCAGGTGCCCGCGCCCGCATCAATGCCATGACTCGTCCGCCAGATGTCAAAGAGATCGAAAAGGAGATCGAAGTAATCCGGGCCGACAAGGAAGCTGCCATCAAAGCGCAGGATTTTGAAAAAGCGGCCGCGCTGCGGGATTCCGAAAAACAGGCGAAGGACAGGCTGGAACGGATCCTGGCCGAGTGGAGAGAAAGGCGGGAGGAGCACGAGGTTGTAGTCACGGCGGACGACATCATGCATATCGTCTCAAAGTGGACAGGTGTCCCTTTGAACCGTCTGGAAGAGCAGGAGACTCAGAAACTCCTGAAAATGGAAGACGAATTGCGGACGCGAGTCATCGGCCAGGACGAGGCGGTTATCGCGATCAGTAAAGCGCTCCGGCGTTCCCGGGCAGATTTGAAGGATCCGCGGCGGCCGATTGGTTCCTTCATTTTCCTGGGACCTACCGGCGTGGGCAAGACATTCCTCGCGCGGACTCTCGCGGAGTTTATGTTCGGCGACGCGGATGCCTTGATCCAGATCGACATGTCCGAATACATGGAAAAATTCACGGCTTCTCGATTGATCGGTTCGCCTCCCGGCTATGTGGGTTATGAGGAAGGCGGCCAATTATCCGAGGCGGTTCGCCGCCGGCCCTATTCGGTTGTTCTGTTTGACGAAGTCGAAAAGGCGCATCCCGACGTCATGCATCTGCTGCTGCAGATCCTGGAGGAAGGTAAGATAACTGACAGTCTCGGCCGCAAGATCGACTTCCGGAACACGATCATCATCATGACTTCGAATGTCGGGGCCGAATTCATCAAACGCCAAAACGCGATGGGTTTTGGCGCGGCGTCGGGCCACGAATCTTACGAGGCGATGCGCGACAAGATCTTGGACGAAGCCAAACGCGGTTTCAAACCTGAGTTCCTGAACCGCTTGGACGATATGATCGTGTTTCACACGCTGTCCCGGCAGGATTTGGTGCAGATCGTCGATCTGGAGGTGGCCAAAGTAACCCAGCGGGTTCGTGCAAAAGACATTCACCTGCAGCTCGAGTCGAGCGCAGTCGAATTTCTGATCGATAAGGGTTACGACCCGACCTACGGCGCGCGACCGATGCGGCGAGCGGTCGAACGGTACCTGGAAGACCCTCTTGCCGAGGAGCTTCTGCGAGCGCGCATCAAAGCCGGGGATACCGTTGAGGTTTACGCCGCGGGCGAGCAACTCGCTTTCCGTCCGGCCCACGCTGAGCAGCCGCAAACGGCGGAGGCCTCCTGAGGGGCTTGTCAAAAAACTAAATCGCTTGGGAGTGGGCGCGACGTGGCACCCGGTCATGTGCCGGTAGGGCAGTATCTGAGCAGGTCTGGCAAGGGAAAAAGTTAAAGTTTTTCACCGATTGGTGAGTGGCGTTTTTTGAGGACTTGGAGGTAGCGCTCTTCGTCATAAGGGGTGGGGTCCTGCCAGAGCCGGAAGATGACGCGGATCCATTTAAAGGCCAAGGCGCGCACGGCAGTGTGGTGGGACTTACCGCGGGCCATTTGCTCTTGATAATAGAGCTTGGCCCATTGGGAATAAGGAATGGAATGAGCCGCGAATTCGTGGAAGCTCTGGCACAGGAATTTGGAGCGAAAGCGCCGCCGCTGGACGCTTTTGGTTTGGCCGCTGCGCACTTGGACCGGAGCGATTCCGCTTTTTTTCTGTACCTCCAGGGCTTGGGCAAAAGCCTGCCGATTGGAGCCAAAAGCCACCAACAAGCGCGGGGCTAATTGCGGGCCGGCTCCGGGCAGACTTTCAAAAATGTGCCGATCGGGATGTTTGGCAAACAGAGTGTGGATGGCTTTGTCAAAAGCCTTGATGGAATCTCGCAGCGGCAACAATTGACTGACCAAACACTTGCAACTCAGCACGGAGGGCTCCAGCAGAGAACGATCCTCGGTGACGGTTTGGGCCCGAGCAATCTTTTCCAAGCGCTCCTCGATCAAGCTCTGGCTGCGGCTGTGGTGCTGATAAAAAAAAGAGCGCAGGGTCTGGGGCTTGGCTTTTTTTAAACTCTGCAGGGTCGGCCAGCGTTTCAAAAAATGCAGCGCCAGAGTGGTGCCCAAATCATCGAGGAGCTCGAGGGCCAGCGGATAGTAGACTTTGAGTAAGCTGGTGAGTTGGTTTTCGCACACCACGGAGGCCTCGACGGCTTTGCGTCGGTGCTGACCGAGCAAATCCAGTTCCCGCACTACCGGCTCCGAGGGTTGATAAAGCCGGAGCCGATCCCGATGGTGATCAACGAGCTCTTCGATCAATTGGCTGTCGCGAGGGTCATCCTTGGCGCCACTAGTAAAGAAGACCTTGCGGTATTCGCTTAAACTCAAAGGATTGAGCGGATAGAGGTCGATCCAGTCTCCCTGGGTGCGGAGCATTTCAAAGAGTGCTCCCCGATTTTGTTCAAAACCAATGGCCACCCGCCCCTGCGGACCAGCCAAGCTTTTGAGCTCTTCGAGCCAGGTCCGAACCGAAACGGGATCGGCGCCCAGCTGGAATGTCCGGCATCCTCCCTCCGGACCAGAGCGTTGACAGACAGCGTGTTCTTTATCAGCCCAATCGATTCCCACGCTGACCATATAATGGGGATCTGGGACCGGAAACGGATTTGATCGGTTCATGCTTGCTCCTTTTTTCTGGTTTTACCCAGCGCGAAAAAAGCCGCTTGGCTTTGGCCGTCCGAAATCCGTATAGTTAAGTCGTCGAAGTGTGAAGTGCTCGACCTCAACTAGAGTATTCGTTGTGACGAATCAAAGCGCGACCGGCTGGCTCGAAACTCTGCCCTAAAGATCTCGCGGACCCGAAAATCCTATTCGTAGCCAGCCGGCGCGTCCTTCTTCGCGTGGGCAGCGCGGGATTTTGCCCGACTGCCCTTGGCAAAGAAAACCCTTTCTTTTTTCCAAAGCTTTCTTTTCTCCGGGCGGAGTTATTCACAAGCTGGAGCTCCGACCGGTAGGGCCTCCGACCACAGCTTGCTGAATAACTCCGGACTTGCTATACGAAAATTCATTCGAGCGCCAGGCGAGAACTTGTTTGAGCCGGGCGTTGGATGTGGCAGCTCAAGCGTCCGGCTCGAACGAGTCTTCGCCGAAGGCTCAGATGAATTCTCGCTACCGATTTTAGATTATTGCGGAGACTGCCTCTTCCTCCGGCTTTCGTTGCTCCAGACCTTTTCCTTGCGCTCGGCCTGTTCGCGACGCGAGAATTTGCCATGCTCTGGCAGGCACGCGGCCATCGTCTCGAATTGGGTCGGCAGGCCCAAATCATGGGTGTGCTGAATGTCACCCCGGATTCCTTCTCTGACGGTGGTCTTTACCTGGACCTCGACCGGGCTCTGACCCACGCCCAAACGATGGCCGGCGCGGGGGCAGCCATTATCGACGTCGGAGGCGAATCCTCGCGTCCCGGCTCGGATCCGGTACCCCTCGAAGAGGAGGTTCGGCGAGTAGTCCCGGTGATTTCGGCCCTGCGGGAGCGATTGCCGGAAATCTTGATTTCTGTGGATACCTATAAGTCCGAGACCGCCCGTCAGGCGCTCGCGGCCGGAGCGGATATCGTGAATGACATTTCCGCCGCACGAGATCCAGAGATGCTCGCGGTCGTTCGGGAGTTCGGCGCCGGCATTATTCTGATGCACATGCAGGGAGTTCCGAAGACGATGCAGCTTTGTCCTGCTTACCGAAATGCGATCGACGAAGTCGTCGAATTCCTCGAGAGACGCCGAGATTCTCTGGTGGCGCAGGGCATCGCTCGAGAGCAGATTGGGCTTGACCCCGGATTTGGTTTCGGCAAACGGCTGCAGGACAATATTGTGCTGGCGGGTAACTTGAAGGAGTTGGCCAAGCTGGGTCAACCAGTCGTGGTTGGCCTTTCCAGAAAATCCAGCTTGGCCCAACTCCTCGGCGATCCGAAGTTGAACTACAGTGGACGGTTCTGGGCGACGATCGCTTTTACAAGCTACCTGCGCGAACAAGGCGCTCAGGTTGTGCGCGTGCATGATGTCCGGCCTAACGTAGAAGCAATTCGGATGACTGAGGCGATTCTGAACGATGAATGACTTTTTGTTCCAGTTCCTGAAAAATTACTGGAACGCCGGCATCGAGATCTTGCTGCTGGCCGTGGCTATCTATTACGGGTATCTGTTTTTCCGGGGAACTCGCGGGGCCAAAGTGCTCACCGGATTGGCGATTCTTTTCATCCTGCTGACCCTCGTTTCTCAGCTCTTGAATCTCACGGTGATCGGCTGGCTCTTGCGGAGCCTGACCGCTTTTCTCGCGATCGCCCTAGTGGTTATCTTCCAGCCCGAACTTCGACGAGCTTTAGCCGAGCTCGGCAGCAGCCGGATCTTCGCCTCTCCGTCGCAGGAAAAGGAGACGATCGACCTCATCACCGAAACTGTTTTTGAGCTGGCCAGTCGCCAAATTGGAGCGCTTATCGCTATCGAGAAGGACACGGCCATTCGCAATTTTGCGGAAAGCGGAGTTAACCTGGACTGCGAAATCTCACCCGAGCTGTTACTGACCATCTTTTTTCCGAAGACTCCTCTTCACGACGGTGGAGTTATCATCCGTAACGATCGCATCAGTGCGGCCGCCTGCATTTTTCCGGTAAGCCAGCGCGAGGATCTGGATCGCACGCTCGGTCTCCGCCACCGGGCCGGCTTGGGAATCACTGAGGAATCCGACGCCGTCGCTATCGTAGTTTCGGAAGAAACCGGGAGTATTTCCATTTGCTCTCGCGGCAAGATCGAGCGCGGCTTTCACCCCGCTCAGTTCCAGAAGCGGCTTTCCGAGCTTCTCTTGCTCGATCACGCTCCATCGGAGGCCGAGGAGAGCGACGAACTCCAACGCGAGCAAACAATCCCCTGATGAATTTGAAACGAATCTTTCTGCATAACTGGCGCGCGAAGCTGATGTCCCTGGTGGTGGCATTCGCGGTTTGGTATCTCATCAAAAAAAATGTCGAATCAGCCCAGGAACAGTGGCGTTACGGTCGGCCGGTATCGGCCTTTGATCTTCGCTAGCGAGGATCGATGACCTGGCCGCGGCCGGCCATCGGCCATCAGTGTCAGTGTCAGTGCCAGTGCCAGTGCTAGTGCCAGTGCTAGTGCCAGTGCTAGTGCCAGTGCTAGTGTCAGTGCCAGTGCCAGTGTCAGTGCCAGTGCCAGCGCTGCCGGTTGTCATCGGTCATCGGCTATCGGCTATTGGTTATTAGCCACTGTCCACTCGAACCTCAGACGTTGAAGGTTGCCGGTGGACACGCTAGCCTCAGAGCCGTGTTAACTCGGCTTTTTGGTACTGATGGGATTCGCGGTTTGGCAAACGAGGAGCCGATTACCCCGGCTTCCATCATTCGCCTGATGGAAAGCGCGACCCGCGTGCTGGCTCCCGGTGTCGCGCGGCCGGTCGCAATTATTGGCCGGGATACCCGCGCCTCTGGTGAACTCATGGAAGCCGCTGCCGCCACCGGCTTGGCTGGTTGCGGAGTCGACGTGTTGTTGGCCGGTGTCGTACCTACTCCCGCTGTCGCCTATCTTACCGCTTCGTATCCGGCCTCATTCGGCGTCGTGATTTCGGCCTCTCATAATCCGTTCGAAGACAACGGGATCAAATTTTTTCGATCAACGGGTTACAAGCTGAGCGATGCGGAGGAAAGCAAGATCGAAGAGTACTTTTCGCAATCGAGCGATCAGCCGCAGCGACCTACTGGCCGCCAAATCGGCCGAATCACGGAATTGGTCAATGCCATCGACCGCTACGTTTCCTTCGCTCTGTCGACCTTCCCGAAAAACGTTTCTCTGCAGGGTCTCCGCCTCGCCTTGGATTTGGCCAATGGCGCGGCGCACCAATCGACTCCTCGGGTTTTGGAGCTTCTCGGCGCGAAACTCGAGGTCGGCTACGCTGATCCGGACGGCTACAATATCAACAAGGATTGCGGCTCAACGCATCCGGGTGCCTTGATCTCTCTCGTACGTCAGACCGGAGCAGATCTTGGTATCGCCCATGATGGCGACGCTGACCGCATTCTGTTCTGTGATGAAAGCGGCAGCCCTTTGGACGGGGACGAGATCTTGGCCATCGCCGGCGCGGATCTCCTGAGGCGCCATGAACTGCGAGCCAACACCATCGTGGCGACCGTGATGAGCAACTATGGCCTCGACGAGATGATAAAAAAATTAGGCGGCCGCGTCGAGCGAACCAAGGTGGGCGACCACTGCGTGATGGACGCACTCCTGAATGGCGATCTGAATTTTGGCGGTGAACAAAGCGGCCACATTATCTTTCGTGACCTGACGACAACCGGCGACGGTTTGATCACCGCCTTGCAGATGCTCTCCGTGCTGGTCTCCACTGGAAAAACGTTAGGCCAATTGCGCCGCGTCATGGAAAAATATCCGCAGGTGCAGCGCAACATTGCCGTTCGCGAAAAGATTCCATTCGGTAAATTCCGACTGATCACCGACCAGCTCGCAATTGCTGAAAAGGAGTTAGCCGGAAAAGGTCGAGTCCTGCTCCGCTATTCCGGGACGGAACCGAAAGCACGCCTGCTGTTGGAAGGCCCGGACCGGCTCCTGCTTGAACAATTGGCTGATTCAATCGGACAGGCCGTAGAGAACACCCTGGGAGCGTGAATTACCTGGTTACCGGCACTGATACCGACGTTGGCAAGACTTATATCGCCTCGCGTCTGATCCGGGCCTTGCGTGCCCAGGGACGCGATTGCATCGGAATGAAACCCTGGTGCTGCGGCAGCCTCGATGACGTTACCGAGCTGCAGGCGGCCAGCGACTTCGGTGAGCCGGAGAATGCGATCAATCCGGTTTTCTTTCGGACACCCGCCGCACCCTACGCTGCGTCGATGATCGAAGGCCGGATCATCGATCTGGCACAGGTTGAAGACGTTTTCCGCCCATTGACTGCTCGTCATGATGACGTGCTGGTCGAGGGTGCTGGCGGACTTCTCGTCCCGATTCTTCGCGACTTCGATTACCGGGATCTGGCTGTCGCGTGGGATCTCGCAGTTGTCGTGGTAGCGCCGAACCGCCTGGGCACGCTCAATCATACTCGTTTGACCATTGAAGCGCTGCGTGCCCGCA
Source organism: uncultured Verrucomicrobiae bacterium (assembly GCA_963813025.1). Lineage (GTDB taxonomy): Bacteria > Verrucomicrobiota > Verrucomicrobiia > Chthoniobacterales > JAFAMB01 > CAVSUL01. Next base: position 112,960 of record CAWEXO010000001.1, read on the forward strand.
AGGTGCGGTGCTGCGGGGTTGTCCTGAACAGCCTGGAAGCGAGCGACGCTCCCGACCGCGTCACAAATCGTTCCGTGCTGGAATTGCTGGTCGACGTTCCCGTCTTCCCGGTTGAATTCCGTCAGACCGACTTGCGCGGGTGTGCGGAAAACCTGGGCATGTTCCGCCCGGGAGCTGGAATTTAGGATCCAGAATATAGAGTCGGGCGCACAGGGTATCTGTTCCTTCGAGATCCAAGCTTCCAAAATTCTAACTCCTGGCTCCTGCCTCGAGGGAACTCCCCCCTCTTCAGGGCCGCTCTCGTGTCGTTGAAGCGCTGACATAAGCCGTGTCCGCCAGAACAAACTTCCTGGCTTCGACTTGAAGTTCGCGGAAATGGAATCGCTCCAGCAACGCATCTGCCAGCCGCGACACGAAAGTCTCCAGAAGGCGCGTCTCAGCCCGCTCAGCAAAACGAGCACATTCCTGGGCGACCTCGCCATAGTCAATCGTCCGATCGATCTGGTCCTCCAGCTCGGAAAACCTTGAAGCTAACCGGTAGCGTATCGTGATGGAGAGTTGCTGCTCTGCGCTCCTCTCTGCCGCCGGCACTCCAATCCGGCTCCGTACGTTGAGTTCGCGGATCTCGATCCAATCAGCCTGCATCGCTCGCAAATCGCTGAGATTTGCGAGCGATGCGGGCTACCCTAACCGAAAACGGATATCTTTGATTATACCACCACCGAAACGCTGTTTAAGCTTCCGCAAAACCAGCGGTTTCCATTTCCGGTCCAGTTCGTAAAGAATCGTAGGCTGCACGACGTGCACAACCAAAGTTCCTTCCCAGAGTTTTGCCGGATGCGAATGTCGGGCGAAAAACTCGCCGACGACTGCGCTCCACGCCGCCAGTACTTCCTGTTCCTTTAAGCGGCTGGCCAAGCCCAGCTTTGGTGCCAGCAATTTCAGCACTTCGCCTACCGAAACGGTGCGATCGGCCTTCTCTTCCCCTTGGGGTAAACCGCGCCACTCTTCCAGAACATAACCCCGCAGAGAGCGCTTCATCGGTGGTTCTCAGATAACGCTGCCGGCGTGGTTACCGCCTGGATACGGGTCCTGCGGGAGGAGTTCAGGCGCCGTCGTTCCCAATGGCCTCAACCGGGCAACCTTCCATGGCCTCCTTGCAAAGAGCCTCTTCTTCCGGAGACGTCGGCTGCTTGTACACATAGGAGTGACCGCCGTCATCATCCCGGGTAAAATTCGCCGGGGCCGTTTCACGACAGAGATCACAATCGATGCACTGATCGTCCACGTAAAACATGCCTGCTACGTTTTGTGCGTACTTGTTCGCAACGTCTGCCATAATAACCTGAGTTCCTGGTTCGCCTTAAACTCTGCGTATCGGGACAATAGTTCCTGCCAAAGCCTGCTAATCTAACAACGGATCTGCTGACTGCAAGTAGCGCCTTCGAGCGCCGCCGCGCCGGGCGAGGCCGCGCCTCAGACCCCAAGCGGCGGGCACTCTTCAAAGGGCCAGACGACGAAAAATCTCGTCGAGCGGTACTTGCAAGCCGATGTAAAATTCGCCGAAGTCGGCAAACTGAGCACTCACTTCGTCAAATCGCATTTCGTAAACGATCTTTTTAATGTCAAACACGTCATGAGCGAAGAGCGAAACGCCCCATTCCCAATCGTCTAGTCCGGTGGCGCCGGTAATCAACTGCCTGACCCGACCGGAGAACCGGCGTCCGACGCGCGCATGACCGGCCATTAGTTTTTTGCGCTGCTCAAAGGGGAGAGCGTACCAGTTCTGCCCAGCGAGGCGACGTTTGGTCATGGGATAGAAACAAAACACCGGCCAATCCGGCATATTTGGATAGAGCCGATCGGAAAGGTACTTGGCCATACGGCTGTTGAATTCCGCGAGAGCATTCGCATACTCCGGCGTTCCGGGCGTCAACCCGCGTTCATCGGTCAGCGTAGCAACGTACTCCGTTTCGGTGGTGGTGTATTCGCTGCGTTCGGTGAGGGAGTAGAAGCTGAATACCGGGGTCAGAACGTCAGGACTGAGTGACTGAGTGAGGCGCTTCTCAATACTGTTGGCTTCGTGCAGGTCCTCCGCAAGCAGCATAAACCCGAGATCAGCTTTCGCGGTCAGCATGCTGAAAACGAGCAGCTGGGTCGCCGGCAAACAGCGAATTTCCTGCACCACCGCCGTCAACGCGGTTTTGCTTTTCACCTTTTCAGCGGCATCAAGAAGCTGCCATTGGCCGTGTTCAATCCGGTAAAACAGGTGCAGCACGTTCCAGCCTTCCTGCGGTCGCAGAGTCGTTTTCGCGGACATGGCGTAACGCTAGGGAAAAACGACGGAGGTTCAATGTCCAACTGGCACTGGCGCTGATAGCCGATGGCCGATGACAACTGGCAGCACTAGCACTAGCACTAGCACTGCCACTGGCACTGTGCCACTGTTCTCTGTGCCAACTGAGATCAAGCGAGCGGCTCTCCGTGCGGTGCTGGCGAGTCAACAGCGTTTAATGGTGGCGTATTCGGGTGGCGTCGATAGCTCCTATCTCCTGGCCGAAGCGGTCGATGTCCTGGGCGATGCCGCTTTGGCGGTAATTGCGGACAGTCCCAGTTTGCCGCGCAAATCCCTGGAAAATGCTCTCACGCTGGCGCGCGATCTTGGTGGAAAAATCGAGGTGCTCGAGACTGAGGAATTGAGTGATCCGCGCTACTCCAGCAACCCCGTCAACCGCTGTTATTTCTGCAAAGCGGAGCTGTTTCAACGGATGGAACAATTGGCCCGCAGGCGCGGTTACCGCGCGCTCGCCTACGGCGAGAATGCAGATGATGCCTTGGAAGTGCGCCCCGGCTCCCGAGCCGCCGAGGAATTTCACGTCCTTGCGCCATTGCGTTTAGCCGGTCTCACGAAGGCGGAGATCCGGCAACTGCTGCGATCCCGGAACCTCTCGATCGCCGATGCGCCAGCGCAGCCATGTCTCAGTTCACGCATTCCTCACGGCATTCCGGTCACGGCCGCGGCTCTGGGTTCAATCGAAAGGGCGGAGGACTGGGTCCGGGCCTTTGGCTTGCGGGTTTTCCGGGTCCGTTACTTACCGGGCGAGGGCGAAACTGGCCCGCGAGCTCGTTTGCAGGTTGCTCAGGACGAGATGCATCTGCTGCAGGGCCGTGAAACCGAAGTTCTGAGCGAGCTCCTCCGAGCCGGCTTTTCCGAGGCGATGATTGATCCGAACGGCTATCGGCCGCCGGTTCGGCAAATGACTCGATAGCAGGCGGGCTTCTCTCACGGTTCTTCCACTCGGTAGGGACGAGCTCCCGCTCGTCCAAATCGCGGAGACAAAATTCCGTTGCCCCTGCCGACGCTTTGCGCTATTGACTTCCCTCCCCTGTTTCCGGCGTCCTGCGACCTGGAGCAAGGGCCCGTAGGTATCCTATGATTTTGACGATTTTCCTCTTGGCGCAACAGGCTTCCCCGGCCGCTCCTGCACCCGCGCCGCAGACTAGCTTCCTGCCGACGATCGCGATCTACGTCTGCTTTTTTATTATCATCTATTTTTTGATGTTCCGGCCAAATCAGAAAAAGCAGAGGGAACGTGCGCAACTGATGGCCAGCCTCAAGACCGGCGACAGGGTGGTAACCACGAGTGGTATCCACGGGCTGGTGTCCAATGTAAAGGATTCCACTCTCCTGCTCAAAATTGCTGATAACGTAAAGATCGAGGTCGAGAAAAGCGCTATTTCCTCCGTGGCTCGGCCGAGCGAAGCGACAAAATCAGTGACCTAGGAGGGGCGTCGATGAATCCCACCCTCACGTTTTTTTTCGGTCTCCTGCTCCTGGTTATATTTGCCTGGTACTTCGTTAGCGAGAAAGACCGGGTAAAACGCTGGCTGGCCACTGTTCTGACCGTCCTGCTCTGCGCTTTTTGTATCGATTCGTTCCTGCCGCTGGATCAGAAGATTCGCCTTGGCCTGGATTTGCAGGGCGGCACGTCTTTTCTGATCCGGTTGGTTTCACCGACCGGCGAGAACGGCGCACCGCGGACTATTACGCCGGAGATGCAGGACCAGGCGGTCGAAGTCATCCGCCGGCGCGTCGACCAGTTCGGGGTCAGTGAACCCGTCATTACCAAGCAAGGGATCGACCGGATCCTGGTCCAGATACCGGGCCTCGATACCGCACAAATCGAGAACGCTCGCCAGCAGCTTCAACGTGTCGCCAAACTGGAGTTTCGGCTGGTTCACCCGAACATGGATACTCTGCTTCCGCAAATTGAGTCGGGGGCAACGTTCACTCCTCCGGGGTACGTCATTTTACCGGGGAAACCTGAGCAGCCGATCGAGGGAACGGCTAAAAGCGCTCCGAAAGCGGCGAAGTACCTGGTCAAAAGGCGGCCTGAGCTAACCGGCGACCAGATCACCCGGGCCCAAGCGACTTTCGAGACACGCGGCTACGAGGTCTCTCTGAAATTTACCAGTCAGGGCGCCGAGATCTTTCGCACGGTTACGCGGGACAACATCAATAATCGGTTGGCTATCGTGCTGGACGGCGAGGTGATCTCCGCTCCCGTCATTCAAAGCGAGATTCCCAACGGCCAGGCTGTAATCACTGGGAATTTTACGGCAGACGAGGCTCGCGCGCTGGCCAGTGCGCTCGAGAATCCGCTCCAGACTCCCGTGGTCATCGATGAGATGAACAGCGTCTCGGCCACACTTGGACACGACTCGATTATGGGAGGAGTCATCGCTGGTCTGGCCGGGCTCGGCGCAACCCTCCTCTTCGTGCTGATCTATTATCGAACGGCGGGCGCAGTGGCTCTCATCGGGCTTGCCGTCAACGGGATCCTGCTATTCGGGATCATGTCGCTATTCGGTTTCGTCCTCACCCTGCCGGGTATCGCCGGTATTATCCTGACGATCGGCATGGCGGTGGATTCCAATGTCCTGATCTACGAACGCTTGCGCGAGGAGCTTGATTCCGGCAAAACGTTGCGACCCGCTATCGAAGCCGCTTACCGGAAGGCGTTCAGCGCCATTTTTGATGCGAACGTAACGACGCTGATCACTGCCGGCATCCTCTTTTGGTTAGGCTCCGGTCCGGTCAAGGGATTCGCCGTCACCCTGACGGTCGGTATCATCGCTTCCATGTTTTCCGCGTTGCTGGTTACCCGAAACGTATTCAGCTGGGCCAACGCCTTCAATGCAATCAAGCGCATCTCGATGCTGCACTTGATCCGATCGAAAAGTTTTGATTTTCTCGGCAAGCGCCGGATCGCGATCGCCGGATCTCTTCTGTTGATTGCCGCTTCCATCGCGGCTTTCGCCATTCAGCGGCAGAATGCTCTGAATATAGATTTCACCGGAGGCGACCTTTTGCGGATTCACGCCGACAAACCGTTGACGGAGGCGGAGGTGCGCGGTCAGTTGGAAAAAATCGGCTTGGGCGACGTCGTGATTCAGCGAGAAACCAACCGGGTGAACAACCAAGTCATCAACTACTTTGAGATCCGTTCCCCGTTCCAGACGGCTTCCCGGATTACCGCGCAACTGCAGCAGGGCTTGCCCCAGGTACATCTGACCGTTGACAAGTCGGTCGGTGTCGGACCGGTTATCGGTTCAAGCTTAGCGAAAACATCCTTGCTGGCCCTCGCTCTGGGAGTTCTGGGAATCCTCATTTACGTCACGCTTCGGTTCGAATTCTCTTTTGCCGTGGGTGCAATCGTGGCCCTGGTGCATGATGTCATTATTACTTTGGGAGTGTTTGTCCTGACCGGACACAAGCTCTCGCTGGAAGTCGTCAGCGCCGTCCTCACTATCGGTGGGTATTCGATTAACGATACCATTGTCGTTTTCGACCGAATCCGTGAAGGCTTTCACGCCGGCCGGAAAGGGAGCACTCAGGCCATCATGAACGCCAGCATCAATGAGACACTGAGCCGGACCTTGCTCACCAGCGGTGTCACCCTGATTTGTATGCTTTCGCTGCTGTTTTTTGGCGGCGCCGTCCTGCACGATTTCGCTTTCACCATAGTAATCGGCATCGTGGTCGGAACGTACTCTTCGATTTTTATCGCTTCCCCGATCGTTCTCTGGTGGAGCGATTGGCGAAAAGGCAACCTGCGGCGCGAAGTGACCAAGCCCCAGGCACAGCAGCCCGCCAAAGCCTGACATCTCGGCCAAGAGCGTCTTCGAAGATTTCAACAGAGAAAATCGATGTCGACTCTTCCGCACTAGCGACCACAGAGTTCCAGCTCTTCTAAAACGCGGTCGGCCTCTTGGGCGGTGTTATAGTGGACGAACCCGACGCGAACCACCCCGCCGGAATCCTCCAGCCCAAGCTGCTTGATCAGCTCAACCGCGTAGAAATGGCCGTTCCAGACAAACACTCCTCGATTACCAAGCCGTTGGGCAGTTTCCGCGGGAGATTGTCCGTCAACTCGCAATGCGAAGGTCGGTGTCCGGCGATTCAGAGTATTGAGCTCCGCTAATCCGAAAAGCCGAATACCTTGCAATCGTTGCAAGCCTTCCAGGAAACGCCGGCTGAGGCTCATCTCATAATTCTCGATCGCCGACATGGCTTCGCGTAAACCGCCGTCGTGGCCGACTTGCCCAGCAAGTCGCCGCAGATAGTCCAGCGCGGCCACCGCACCCGCGATCCCCTCTAAGTTTGCGGTTCCAGTCTCCCACTTGCCCGGCGCGTCCTCCGGAGCCGGCCGAACCCGATAGCTTTCCAGATTTTCCAAAAAGTCCAGTCGACCCCAAAGCACACCGAGATGCGGTCCAAAAAATTTGTAAACCGAACAGACCAGGAAATCGCAATCGAGTTTTTGCACATCGATGGGCGCATGCGGAGCGTAGTGCACCGCGTCAACGAAAGTCTGCGCCCCGGCTGCTTTGGCAAGCCGGAGGGCAGCGGCTGCATCCAGCCGGCTGCCGGTCGCATTCGAAGCCAAACCAACCGCGAGTAACCGGGTTCGATCGGAAACCAGCTCCGGCAAGTCCGCAATCGACAGGGTGCAGCACTCTGGACGGACCTTCCACACTTTGACGGTTACTCCTCGTTCGGCGGCGGCGAGGCGCCACGGTGTGATGTTGGCATCGTGGTCCAGCGAGGTAACAATGATTTCGTCGCCTGGTTTCCACGTCCGGGCAAGCGCTCTGCTCAAACCGAAGGTGAGTGTCGTCATGTTAGGCCCAAAGACGATCTCTTCCGGTTGTCTGGCGTTCAGGAACTCAGCCATGGCCTCCCGGCCGCATTGCACGAGTTCGCCGGTTTGGCGGCTCAAAACAAATTGGCCACCTAAATTGCTGTTCTGCCGACGATAATAATCGGTCACGGCCTGGATCACGACGGCTGGGACCTGGGTACCTCCTGGTCCGTCCAGGAAAACCGCGGCCCGGCCTTCAACGATCAGCCGAAGAGAAGGGAACTGGTCTCGAACCCAGGAAATCGGAAAGAGTGATTCAGTCATCGCAGCCTTCCCCGGTCGCAAGTCTCTAAGGATTTTGAGCGATGCAGGCTAAGCTGTCATCACAAACACGTCGCGCACGCCTTCGCCGGACGTTTGGGGGTAGAGGGCACTCGTGTAATGAAATAGCCGCCGGTCATTGACCAACACAAATTCGCCAGGTTGTAGTTCCTTCGCAAAAATCGGCGGTTTCTCCGGATCGCTGTACAGATGAGTCTCGGCGCCATACAGGTTTCGCCGCTTGATGCAGAAGATGCCCACGAAATCAAAACCGTCCTGGTGAATGCCTTCAGGAGCCGGTTCTCCTTGTTCCTCCGGCGAGGCAACCACGCGGATCTGATGAACTCCTACCTCTGTGGTCACTGGATCGATCTTCGAGAAATCAACAAATTTTGCGACAAGCAGCTTGAATTCTGTCATCTCGATCAAGCCGGCCTCCAGCTCTTCGAAATCCCGTTTCACGCCCCCCGCCAGCTTATTGACCCGGGCGCTCTGTTCAAAAACTTTGTGGTCAAGCCGGGTCAGATTTTCCGGCTCTCCGCGGAAACGGGAAAACCGCCGCCGCCGAAAATTTCCCTTAATGTAAGGGTCTCGCGGAAGCCGGCTGAAAAATGGTTCAAAGACCATCTCCGAAAAACTGGAAAGAAGCTGAACCTTGTAATCAAAATCAGTGTTTTGCAGGAGGGACATCTATAAACGTACTTCCGTCGGGAGGGACAAACAACTCGGAGGGCGCTTCATCGGCCATCGGTCCTCGGTCATCAGCTATCGGTCATCAGCTATCGATTATCGGACATCGTCATCCGTCATCGGCCATCGTCATCCGTCATCCGTCATCAGCTATCGGCAGTTGGCTCTCCGATGTATGCTGGCCATCTATGGACTTTGTCACCAGACCGTCCTTTACGTTCCGTCGCGAAACCGGGCTGCCGGACATCGATGCGGTGGTCGATTTATACAAAAGCTGCACGCTGGGCGCGCGGAGACCGGTCGATGATCGTCAACGGATGTTGGCCATGCTGAAAGGCGCTAACCTGATAATTACCGCATGGGACGCGCAACAATTGATCGGCATTGCCCGTTCACTTTCTGATTTCTCGTACGTAACCTATCTTTCTGACCTCGCAGTGCGCGAGAGTCACCAGAGTCTGGGCATTGGCAAAGAACTTCTCCGCCGCACACAGGAGGCGGGGGGCTCCGCAGTACACGTGGTTCTCATCGCCGCACCTGGAGTCGACGACTACTATCGAAAACTTGGCTTGGAGTCGCGTACTGGATTCGTGCTCGTGGCTCACTGACTGGACGCAGTTTGCCGACTATCGATTTAGTGGGTGTCAGTGGTCGCTCCACGTGTCTTTGGACGGTAGGGCGAGAATTCAGAGATTGTCTCGCAACCCACGTTGGTAGGGGCAAGCTCCGCTTGAACCTCCTTATTGTGGATCACGTCTCGATTTGGACGAGCAGAGCTCATCCCTACCGAACGCTGGTGGCCACGGAGCGGTAGGGACCGGCTCCGTCGGTCCGCTTTCTGACGCGATCAGCGTCCGGTGATCGCCCCCGTGCGCACCTCATCGAGAAAGGCGAGCATCCGGTTCAAAGCTTCTCGCCCTGCCGGGTCGTCCAAGTTGAACTGGTACTCGTGCGGAAGCGGCGGAACACGGGAAGCCGGGAAGCAAAGAGTCTCGACGTGGACACCCAGGCCACTGAGTTCCTGTGCGAGCGCGACAGCCTGCGATTCCAACGGGTCGCCATTGCCGCTCGAGATAAAGCTCGGCGGGAAGGCACGGGTTACATGGCCCGTGACGGACATCAGCCCGAACCGCTCATCCTCCCGCTCAGCCCGTTCAACCCTGACGTTCACCTCCGGGTAGTGGCAATGGCCAGAACAATTATAATCAGGAGTCCTTGCGCAACCTGCTGCAAACCGCCAGCCAACCGCAACACCTGCATCGTCGTCACGACCATCACCAGAAAAATCGATCCCAGGATGGTTCCGAGCGCGGTCGCTCGACCACCCAGGATCGAGGTACCCCCGACGACCACAGCGCCGACGGACTGCAACAGGAATGGACTACCCATTTCCAAAAAAGCACCACCGACTCTTCCGGAAAGCATCACGCCGCCTAGCGCCGCCAACAGTCCGCTCAAAAGATAAGCCACGGTGCGCGTCCGGTGGACGCCGATGCCCGCCAAACGCGCTGCGGCCGGGCTCTGACCGACCGCGGCTAGACTTCGGCCATAAACGGTTCGATCAAGCACAAAAAGCGCAATCAAAGTCAAGGCGAACGCCGCGATCAACGGCACCGGAATTTCCAGCAGCCGCGCGCTGGCCAAATAGACGAGCGCCGGACTGATCGCGTACGTCCGGAAGCCGCGATTGTATAGAAGCGTAGCAGTGGTCAGAATATATCCCACAGCCAATGTGGCGATGATCGGCGGAATCCGCAGATGATTGACGATCGCCGCATTCAACCATCCCATTACCAGCCCCAGCCCGAGCACAAGCAACAGTCCCGCCGGCAAACGTCCGTCACTTCCGTTAATGAAGCTGGTTCCGACAAACGCGGAAAGAGTCATGACGTTCGGGATCGAGAGATCGACCGCCCCATTGCCGGTAGTGACCACAAACATTTGTCCAAGCGCGACAACGCAAAGCAGTGCCGCCGATCCCAGTATTCCGCTTAGGCTGGCGAAGCTGATCTGCCCGGCGCCGAAACTGAGAATGCCCCAAAGCACAAGAATACCCAGGAACGCCCAAATCCAAGGCTGGCTGATGATACGCTTCATAAGACCCGCTGCCAGATCGTCCGAATGACGACAATGAGTAACAGGATCAAGCCTTGCAACGCGGCAATGTAGTCCGAGCTCACCTGGAGGAAGCCCAATAATGCGCCCAGCAAGGACAAAGTCACCGCGGCAAGCACCACACCGATTGGGTCAATGCGACCACCGACGAGATCGCAGCCGCCCATGACCACCGCAGCCACACTCAAAAGCGTGTAGCTGAGCGCAGCGTTCACGTCAGAGGCCGTGTTGATTCCGGTGAGAGCTAGACCAGCCGCCAAACCGAAACATCCGCTGGTGAGGTAGGTCCAGACATGATACCGCAAATCCGACCAGCCGAGCTCGCGCATCGCGTGGGCGTTGTTGCCGAAACCACGCAGGACAATGCCGAACCGGGTTCGCAGGAGGATTAAACCGACGGCAGCAAACGCCGCGATCAGGATCACGGGCATTGGCAGCAGGGGAAAATTAAAGTTAAATATACCTGCGAGCCAAGCGGGGGCGCTTCCACCGGGCATCGGCTGCAGAGCATAACCCAGCCCGATCCAGACAAAAGAACTCCCCAGAGTAGCAACGAGCGCCGGTATCCGGCGCACGTGAATTAACCAGCCGAGGACCCCATAGGCAGCCAACCCTCCGCCCAGGGCGACTATCCCGAGGAGCGGCTTCTCGACTAACCAGGTCGCACTGACAACATTCGTCAGCCCGGCAAAACCACCGATGCCCAGATCGATCTCGCTTCGGCCAACCACAAACATCTGCCCAAGCGAAACCAGCACCAGCGGGACCGCCGTGCCCAGGAGCAATCCGAGGCCAAAAGGAGAAAGTGCTGATGGATTCAGCCAGCCGATCGCACTAAACACCGCGATTGCAGCCAGCAGAGGCGTAATCCAATGCGGCGCAGTAAAGCGTCTCTTCGCTTTCGCTTCGGCGGCGCGGCGTTCAGCGGGGTCGACCCCAAACGCCCGTCCTACCAGCTCGTCCCGTTCCGGTTTCGTGAGCTCGGCCACAATCCGGCCAAGCCGAAACACCAAAACCCGCGTACACTGTTCGAATTCGTTATCTTCCGAACTCTGCCAGACGACAAGTTTGCCTCGGCTAGCCATTTCAGAAAGTGTTCGATAAAACTCCGCTTTGACTCCTACGTCCACCCCCCGAGTCGGGTCGTCGAGCAGGATGGTCTCTGCATCCACGAGCAGCGCCCGGGACAGAAGAGCCTTCTGCTGATTGCCGCCGCTGAGCTCGACGATCGGTTTTTCCAAAGCGTCCGAAGTGAACGCGAATCGTTTGATCCAGGGATTGGCCCATTCGCGGTCTTCCCGCAACGAGACCAAGGCCCATGTCGGACGCTGAACCTGACGCGAGACCGTGATATTCAGCAGCGTCGGCCAGAGGCCGAAAATTCCTTCCTTGGCCCGATCTCCGGTGACATAGGCCGCCGAACCTGATCTTCGAACGGTTTGATATGGCTGTTTTCGCGCCCGGAAGATCGCCTGCAAAAGATTCTCTTGGCCGCTCCCCTCCAGGCCGGCCAAACCGATAATCTCTCCGGCACGGAGTTGAATCTGACGCCCCGGACCGCTGGAGATCCAGCGCTCGCCGATCTCCACCCGCCACCCGGGCGTACCTGAAGGTGAGGGCAAGCGCAGAGGTGCCTCCCGTACCCGAGGCGTCATGTTTCCTGAGGCACCGGAACCAGTCGGAAGAATCGTTGCGGCCGACAATAGCGTTATCAGGCTTTTTTCGTCGGTCTGACTGCGCGGCCCCTGCCAGACAACACGCCCGTCACGCATGACGATGCATTCCTGCGAGAGATCGAGTATCTCTTCCAAGCGGTGGCCGATGAAAACCACGGCCATGCCCTCGCTCGATCGCCTCCGGAGATAAGCGAGGAGCTGGTGGGCGCGCCGGGCGTCTAACGACGAGGTCGGTTCGTCGAGAATCAGCAGCTTTAGCCTTGGATCGAGCACGGCGCGCGCGATCTCGACCATCTGGCGTTCGGCCAGGCGAAGGCTGCCCACCTGACTGCTTGTGCGCACGCGATTATCAGGAAAGATCGCATGCAGTATTTTCGCGATGGCGCGCTCGGCTTTTCGACGCCAATTAAACCCCCGGAAAGCGCGTCCAAACTCGAGCAAAACGTTCTCGCTGACGGTCAGATTGGTACATAAGGAAAGTTCCTGGTGGACAACGCGAACGCCCAGGCTCTTGGCAATCGATGGAGAATAGCTTCCAAAATGAACTTGAGTTCCATCCAGAGAAACGGAGCCGCGATCCGGGGTAATGCGACCTGAAAGGATTCGTGTTAGCGTGGACTTGCCCGCTCCATTTCCGCCAAGCAACGCGGTAATCCTCCCACGCTGAATGGCGAGCGAAACGCCGTTGACCGCCACGGTCGCACCAAACGTTTTCGTTAATTGCTCAGCCGCGAGGAGCGTATCGGGAGGGCTGTCAACGCGAAAATCATGAGGCAGCATTTTAAGCGGCGGAAGCGGAGGGAGCGGGTTCAGCGGAGGAAGGTAAGTATCAGATCACACTCAACAGCCTGATCCTGCAATTACGAATCGCTGACATATCATACCTTCTGCTGCTCTCGCGCTACTTTCCTCCGCTGAAACCGCCCCCGCCGCTCCTTCCGCTTAGTTCCTACTTCTTCACCAGATTCGTTTGAACCCATTCCCGAGTGTAGGTCGGACTCACAATCTGACCAGGCGGCATGTTCGTGTACTCCGCCAGGTTTTCACTGGTCACTCGTGCGCCGGGCATCTTGATCACTGTTGGAACGTTCTCACCATTGAGAATATCGATCGCCAGCCACACAGCGGCACCCCCAATCCCCGGCGCGGTATTGGCGGAGATTGTCTGGTAGGGGGCCTTCTTGTTCTGCTCAGCCCACCATCGTAGAAAATTCGAAGTTCCACCACCCTGGATAATCGGAAGCTTACCCCCGGCTTGCTCGAAGGCCTGCACGATTCCGATATCGTCACCTCCCCCCTGAGCGATCACGGCATCCACGTGTTTCAGCGTTGGCAGAATGTTTGCCACTGCCGCCTGTGCTACTGAGGTCGTCGCCTGACCGTAAATTTCACCAACAATGTTTATCTCGGGGTATTTCTTGAGGACATCCTTCTGCGCATCCGAGATAATCTTGTCCGGTGCGGATCCTTGGACGCCGCGGACCAGCAAGACATTTCCTTTCCCGTGCATCAGTGTCCCGGCAATATAGTCGGCCATACTGCCAAAGATACCGACCATATCGAAATCGAGTTTGTAAGCGCAATCAGCCGTCGCGATCGAGTCGAAGGCAAGCACTTTGATCCCGGCTTGGCAGGCTTTCTCAATCGTGCCGTTGAGCGCCGTGGGCGACGCGGAATTGATGCAGATCGCATCGACTCCTTTGAGGATCAGTCCGCTGAGCTGGGCGTTCTGCTGATTGACCGTGCCGTCTCCATTTTCAACGACGTAATCAGAAATCAACCCTTCTGCTTTTGCTTGATCAGCGGCCTGACGAAAGGCCTCTACCATCTGGTGTCGCCAGATGTTTCCGTAATAAGAATTCGAGAGCGCGATTTTCCATTTCTTTTTCTGACCAGCCTCCTGGGCCTGGGTCGAAAAACCAAAACAAACGGAGAGCAGACTGAGAACGAGGACGAGACGTTTCATAACAATTGTGTATCGGGGGGTCGGCAGAGCTATTGAAGCAACGAACTGTTAGTCTAGCCAGCCGGCCAAGACCTGCCTTTAGCCGGGACGGAAAGTTGTTTCGCCGGTTTGGAACCTGCGTCGCACAAAAGGCCTCGGCCCTGCGCGATAGGTCAACAATTCGCGATTCTGTCGCAACCTGTCTTTGGCTCAGGTTCCGTCAGGTCGATCCGCCTTGGCGGATGAGCCTTTCGAATAAAAGAGATTGTCCCGCAACACCTACGGTCGGTAGGGTCAAGCTCCCGCTTGACCTCCTTTCTGTTGGATCACGTCTTGATCCGGACGAGCTGAAGCTCATCCCTACCGCTCCTCGTCCTTGAGGCCACTGTGAAAGCGGCTCGAATAAATTATCGATCGTTAGCCATTCTAGAAAACGAACAGCCCTCAGCACCTTGCATAAAATCAACGGGACAGTGTTTTTTATTTTAGAGAGACGAATTTTTGCGTAGGTGAGATTGAGCCCCTGCAATCCCTTCGCCCGATGTCCTCACCGCCGGATCGCCGTGTCATCCATTTGTCCACCCAGGAATTCACCTGCCGTTTTGAAACCGACACCGGATTTCTTCGGCGAATCAATCGAGGCAACACCGAAATCGTGCGCGCCATTTACGCCGCCGTGCGGGACGAAAATTGGAACACGATTCAGCCGCAGATCGAGATCAGGGCGATCCGAGCCGAGCCCAACGCATTTCGGGTCGACTTCGAGGCACATTGTGAAGCGCCGAACATTCGCTTCTGGTGGACTGGATCGATCGAAGGACGGGGTTCTTGCCTGTCATTTTCATTTCACGGAGAAGCGAAAACCAGCTTTCGCAAGAACCGGATTGGTCTGTGCATTCTTCATCCCATCCGGGAATGCGCGGGAATTCACTGCCATATCCAGCAAGCGACAGGCGCCTGGATAAAAGCCGAGTTTCCGTCCTCTATCTCGCCCCATCAACCGTTCAAGGACTTGCGAGCAATGCGCTGGCCGGCCAGTCCGAAAATCGACGCCGAGCTGCAGTTCTCTGGCGATATTTTTGAGACCGAAGACCAGCGGAATTGGACCGATGCGTCGTTCAAGACCTATTGTACTCCACTGGCAATTCCTTTTCCCGTCTTGATCGAGGCCGGGACAAAGATTGACCAGGAGGTAATTCTACAGATACAGCCGACCAGCGCGATCGCCGATGTCCCGAACGCACCCGGCGAGATTCGCCTGGACCAAATAAGAGCGAAGCTGGCGATGCCTGCCGTGGGACTAGGCATGGCGAGTCACGGGCAGCCCTTGAGCGACCTCCAACTCGATCGGCTCCGGCGATTGTCGCTCGATCACCTGCGGGTGGATCTGCCGTTGGCCCGCGAAGATTGGCTGAACCGCTACGAGGAAGCGCGCGAGGCGGCGTCTGCCCTGAACGCCGGACTGCAGACAGCGATCTTTCTCTCCGACCAGGCGGAGGCCGAGCTGATCCGATTTCGACAATCCGTTGACCTGTCCTCGATCCGTTCCTGTTTGATCTTTCATGAAAAGGAAAGCGCGACTTCTCCGCGCTGGTTGGAGCTAGCGGAGCGAATGTTAGGAGATTTCCCACTGGTTGCCGGAACCAATGCCTACTTCACTGAGTTGAACCGGCAGCATCCTCCAGAACGTTTCGCCGTCACTTTTTCCATCAATCCACAAGTACACGCTTTCGATGATCTCAGCCTGATGGAGAATCTCGAAGGCCAACCGGCGGTGGTGAACAGCGCGCGCCAATTTTGTACGGGCGGCGTTTTTGTGACCCCGATCACCTTGCGACCACGGTTTAACCCAAACGCCACCAGCGGAACGGTCGAACTTCCTGACCACCTTCCTTCCAGTGTGGACCCGCGACAGCGAACTCTGTTTGGGGCGTGCTGGACAGCGGGTTCTCTGGCTGCCCTGCTTCCCTGCGATGGAGTGGCCAGCCTTACCTATTTTGAAACGACTGGCTGGCGCGGCCTGATGGAAACGAGCCAGGGCTCGCCGCTGCAGGCCAAGTTCGGGTCGGCGCCGGACGAAGTTTTTCCGATCTATTACCTCTTCGAATTTTTAGCCGGAGCAACCACTGTGCTGCGCCTTGCCAGTCCACCGTCCGAGGGAATTTCCGCTCTGGCCGTTGAACGTGCGGACGGCTCTACCCGATACATTGTGGCAAATCTTGAATCCCGCGACAAGCGGATCGTTTGCCATTTGCCTGCCGAAAGCGCTGCCGCAGTTTACCTCGGTCTTGATCAAATCGATCTACTTCGTCGCGGATTATTGCCCGAAGCGGAGCGGCGTTCGTTCCCTGACGGAATCTTGAGCTTGGAGCTCCCGGCCCTATCGGTCGCGCTACTGCAAGCTGACCCGCGAGAACCACCCAAGAGCTGAAGCAACGAACTCGTTAGAAGCCAGAAGATTCCGAAACAGACATCGCGCCCCTACCTAAAGCATTTCTCAAAATGGATGGATTCCAACAAACTGTTTCGAAATCTTCTCGCAAAAAAAGTCAGCAGAATTCTCCGGCGCAGCCGGAAGATTCTGCTGCCGCAGCCTGCGTCGTTCGCAAACCGTTTACTATTTGCGAGCGACGCAGGCTATGGGATGTCGCGACCGGGATGCGATTCGAGCCGCACCGAATCCGCTTGGATGCAACCGGCCGTTACGACGAGGCGCTTGATCGCGAGTTCCCGTTTGTCGTCCGCTTGTTTCACTTTCGGCACAAGGATTACACCCCAGGGTTGACTTGGCACGAGCGGCTCGAGCTTTTCCTCCCGCTGGATGGAATCACCCGGATGCGGATGGGAGAACAAGTCGTCGAACTGGAGCCAGGCGAGTTACTGATCGTTGACAACCTCCGCCTCCACATGACACTCGATTATCCGGGGTTCGATTCGCGGGTTATAGTGGTCAGTTTCCTGCCCGAATTCGTCTACAGCTTGGGCTCGCCTTCCCAC
Organism: uncultured Verrucomicrobiae bacterium; assembly: GCA_963813025.1. Lineage (GTDB taxonomy): Bacteria > Verrucomicrobiota > Verrucomicrobiia > Chthoniobacterales > JAFAMB01 > CAVSUL01. The sequence goes on from CAWEXO010000001.1 coordinate 129,849, forward strand.
GATTATTTTTTCCTACTGCCCTTTTACTTTCGGGCCATCGACCGAGCACATGTTGTTCGCCGGAGTTCCCCTCTTTTGTCGCAGATGCACGATGCGATTGCCCAGCTGTTACAGTGTTATTTTCAGCGCCCGGTTTACTTTCAGGCCGGCTGCAAGGCGCACTTGCTCCAGCTGCTTTACCTGCTTGCCCAGCAGTTCCGATCCGCCGAGTACCTCCGTTCAGAACTCATTCGCCAACAGGAACGCTCCTCCCGGCTGCGGCCGATTTTTGAACATGTGTCGCACAATTTTACAGAAAACCTGACCCTCAAACAGGCCGCAACCATGGTCAACATGAGCCTGCCGCAATTCATCAAACTGTTCAAACGAGTCGCCGGAATGACTTTTGTGAGCTACGTAACGCATGTCCGGCTCTCCCACGCACTCCGTTTGCTGAAAGAGAGTTCCTACACCATCGCGGAGGTGGCAAGTCGCACCGGATTTTCGGATCAAAGCTATTTTGATCGCCGATTCAAAGCCGCCTTCGGCCAGGTGCCCAGTTCTTTTCGCCGCTCCGGACGTATCCGTCGAAGCTTTAGCGAACGCGCCTGAGAGTCACTCCCACTTCCCGAGCAGGGAATTACGCGTGGGTTCGCTGAACCTGGCCAACTCTTCATCGGTGATTACTCCGAGGTTCATAATAATGCTTATCTGTAGTTCTGCGGTAGAACGTCGAAAGTCATTGAAAGCCGCACCCAATTCCTTGTCTTTATCGTGCATGAACCGGTAAGCCTTCAGATAGCGCTCGTGAGAGCTCCATCCTGGCCGCGCTAGCAAGCGCTTCATCTCTTCATTCACGCTCGTGCAATACCGATCGAGCCAAATCTTGTAGAATTGACGAAAGACTTTCCAGTCGGCTTCTGGAATCGGTTTCCACATGATGCAAAGTGTTTCCCAAAATGGCCAAGGTGCAAACGAGTTCTTTTGTCGGATTGCACCAATGCACTGGTAGCAACGCATTTCTATAGGGGTAAAAATCGTCCAAAAGAAAGATCAAACCCTTCTAGCCGAAGTTTCTGGGCAACAGCTACGTTGCCAGCCGTCTGTGACCCCCCTGCGCATTGCTGTCGTCGGCTGCGGTTTCTGGAGTCGTTTCCAGATTCCGGCTTGGCGCGAGATTGCCGGAATCGAGTGCGCCGGAGAAGACGTCGCGACCGTTTTCCTGAAGATGAGGAATGGAACTACGGTGACCTGCAATCTAAGCTTCGCCAGCCGGCTCGAGCTCGAACGATTCCCGGAAACCGTTATCCTGGTTGAGTGCAACCGAGGTTCCGTGGAGTTGGCCCCGAGTGCTGGATTCGGACGACCGGCCGAGACAACGGGAGAAGATAACCTGCGAACGCTTCAGCTCGTGTTTGCGGCATACGCCAGCGCGCGGTTCGGCGAAGTAGTCAAACTGGCTGACGGATGATTTCAAAAGAAATGTAAACCATGAATATCACCTTACTTGGCGCCGGGGGAAAGATGGGTGGACGGCTGACCGCTAATCTTCGGCCCAGACCGGAGTACAAAATCGATTATGTTGAGATCAGCGAGATCGCAAGGAAACGGCTGGCGGAGCAACAGATCCAAGCCACCGAGCTCTCCGAGGCGGTCAGGCGGACCGAAGTTCTCATCCTGGCGATTCCTGATTCCGCGATTGGAAAGGTAACTCAGGAGCTCATCCCTCAGCTGCGCCCTGGTACCATGGTCTTTGGGCTGGACCCGGCCGCTGCCTACGCCGGAGTCATTCCGATTCGCGAAGATCTTTCCTACTTCGTTGCCCATCCGTGCCATCCGCCCTTGTTTACGGACCGAGACCCGGCTGGACCTGACTCAGATTGGTTTGGCGGCCGAGGGACCCTTCCCCAAAGCGTTGTCTGTGCGCTGCATCACGGTCCGGAAAAGGATTACGCCATTGGGGAGAGGCTGGCGGCCCACATGTTCGCTCCCATCCTCCGACTTCACCGGATTACGGTCGAACAGATGGCAATCCTGGAGCCTGCGGTGGTGGAGTCCACTATGCTGACCTGTGTCACGATTATGAAACAGGCCATGGAAGAAGCCGTGCAATACGGAGTCCCCCGCGAGGCCGCCTGGGATTTCTGTCTCGGTCACATTCGCACCGAACTGGCAATCGTCTTCGGGTTCGCGGGTTTCCCAGTGTCAGATGGCGCTAAGCGCGCAGTTGAGCAAAACATGAAACGAATTTTTCGAGAGGATTGGCGCGACGTCATTTCGATTCCTGCCCTTCGCGAGAGCGTGCGGGATATCTGTAACGCGGCATGACGACAATCGGACCCACCGGCGGAAAAATCGGCATTGGTTCATGGACTTATCCATGGGCGGTCGGAACAATTCCGGAGCGCCGGCCGGAGACACCGCTCAAGCCTATCGATTTGGTCCACCGAGCACACGCGCTCGGTGTCGGGGTAGTCCAGATCCTCGACAACTTGCCGATGGACCGACTATCGCGGGCTGAACTGGATGAGCTACGTCGAGCCGCTGAGGATTGTTCGGTTGATCTGCAGATCGGCACTCGCGGCGTCGAACCAGATCATCTCCGTCGCTACCTGGAGATAGCTTGCCGGGTAGGGTCTCGCCTGGTTCGAACGATGGGAGGCTGGAACGGAAAACCGGCGCCGCTGCCGATCATGGAGCAAAGCCTGCGAGATGTACTCCCGGACTTTGGCGACGCTGCTGTGCTGTTGGCCTTGGAGAATTACGAAGCTTATCGCACGAGCGATCTGGCCAATCTGGTTCGCGCGATCAATCATCCTTTTCTGGGTATTTGTTTTGACCTGACGAATTCGCTAGGCGCCCTGGAGAACATAGAGGAGATTCTGCAGAATTTGCTCCCTTTGGCCGTCAACGTGCATCTGAAAGAATTTACGATTGAACGGATGGCTCACCTGATGGGGTTCGCTTTTACGGGCCGGCCGACGGGGCAAGGCCGATTGCCGCTCGACCGTATTTTCGCCGAGTTGCGCCGTCTCGATCGCCGCCCCGATGTTATCATTGAGCTCTGGACACCATTCTCGCAATCACTGTCCGAGACGCTCACTCTGGAAGAGAGCTGGGCGAAACAAAGTGTTACTTACCTAAAAGGTTTACCACGGTTCGAAGACATCGTTTCCTGAGTTCCGATAGCCAATATCCGATGACTGATGACTGACTCCTGCAACTCCTGTAACTCCTGTAACTCCTGTAACTCCTGTAACTCCTGTAACTCCTGTAACTCCTGCAACTGCTCCCTCCCCCATGTCTCCAACCAACACTCGTTCCCGCGTCCTCGCCATGCGCTGTCTCCGATCCGCGCCCGGCGCCTTTTGCGATTATCATTCACATCCTTACCCGGAGTTCACGTTAGTAACTGACGATTCCACGTTAAACGGATGCGCCAGTGGAAAATTAACGTCGCTGCCAAACACGCTGTACCTTTTCTTGCCCGGAGAACCGCATGGGCACTGGAATTCAAGCCGCCAAACCCCGCGATTCTGGGTAATTCACTTCATTACACCGCTCTGCCAACAGCTCAGCTACTTGTCGGAACCGGATTCCGCCGCCCGCATTTGGCGCCTGACCGCCGAACAAGCTTCCACTTTCAAGTGGTTGTTCATCAAATTATTTAACGAGCATACCCAGGCTCTGGCCAACAATCATTTGGGCGCTGAAGCCTGGCTGCAACTCCTGCTGGTTAACCTGGGACGCTGGGTGAAAGGCGATCACAACCAGGAAATGTTGCCGCAACAACCCGATAATGACGTGCTCCACCTCTGGCACCTGGTGAATGAGTGCATCGGCCGCTCGAACGAATTTGTTCATCAGATCAGCCGGGTTCCTAACTACGACTCGGTCCGGCATCGGTTCAAAAACGTTTTCGGAGTGTCGCCCACGCAATTACTGGCTCGGTTACGCATACACCGAGCCAGCGATCTGCTGCTCGATACGTCTATGAGCATCAAGGAGATCTCCGATCAGCTGGGTTATGAGCGACAGCATGAGTTCGCACGTGCCTTTCGGCGGCATACCGGGCGGAGTCCTACCGACTGGAGGACTGAACCATTTGCCGAGGACGTGTCCTTCAGTTCCAGGAATGGTTGACTTTTCCGACCCAGCGACATGATTTTCCGGACCGGCTAAAGCCCAGTACTCTCAACGACTTTAATTTTTGCTGAACGCGGCAGTGCAAATAGCCAGCCGCGGTTCGAACATCATGAGAACAGCTATTCTGGGGGCCGGAGCGATGGGCAGCGTCATTGGCGGACTTTTGGCGCAAGCGGGCGATGATGTCGTCTTAATCGATGTAGCCCAGCCGCTCGTCGACGCGATCCGGGCGAACGGGTTGACTCTCCAAAACAAAGACGGCCGGCAAACCACAGTGCGGATCTCTGCGACCACCGATCTTGCCGCGGTCGGTCCCGTTGATCTTCTGATCGTCTTTGTAAAATGTTACCACACGGAGGCCGCCGTCCGCAGCGCCGGGCCGCTCCTGAAAGCGGACACCATTGTTCTCTCGCTACAAAATGGTTGGGGAAATGCTCCCCGGATTGCGGCGATTGTCGGGGAAGAGCGGCTTCTGATCGGCGTTAGTTACCACAGCGCGACTGTGCTTGGTCCGGCAGCGGTGTTACATGGCGGTCACGGCCCAACATTCCTTGGAGAGATTAATGGATCAGTTAGTTCCCGGGCGGAAGCCGTTGCTCAATTTCTCTCTTCGGCCAGCATTAAAACCCAGGCATCCGATGATGTGCTCAAAGAGATCTGGTCTAAACTGGCTTTGAATGTCGCCACTTTGCCGGCTTCGGCGCTGACCGGTCTGACCGCGGAAAAATTGCTGGGGTCGCCGGAGATGCGCGAACTGATGCAGGTTCTTTTGCGTGAGGTAGTGGCGGTAGCAGGTTCGCAAAAAATTTCGCTCGGCTTCCAAGAACGCTGGGAGGCGATCACCGGCTTACTCGGACGTTTGGCTCCAAATACAAAAGGCTCCATGTTTCAGGACGTCGAGCGCCGCCGCCGCACAGAAATTGATGTCATCAACGGCGCTGTGGTTGCCGTCGGCCAGGAGCAGAATATACCAACACCGGCCAACGAAGTGATGGTTCAGTTGATCAAAGCGTTGGAAACAACCTTCGGTTGAGCGATGACAAACGGGTTTAGTCACAAAGTCAATGCGTGTTCTGGAGTGCGTGCGACTTGTCGCCGCTTTGAGACCGCGCGGAGCGCGGCCCTTAACCAAGGTAGTCTTTTGGTTAGCGAACTCGACACTTCGTGGTCCCGTCTTCGGCCTGACGCGCGCTCCGCGGATCCTAAAGCGGCGACAAGTCGCACGCACTCCATAACTCCATGACTCCTACTATTCGTTTTTTCGGGGTAGCCGCTTACGAGTTGGTTAGTTCGACTGGCAAACGCATTCTGATTGACCCCTTTCTGGACGATAATCCAGGCAGTCCGGTTGGCTCCACGGAGTTGGCAAACCCAGATCTCATCCTGGTCTCTCATGCCGCCTTCGATCACCTGGGAGATACCGAGCAGATCGCGCATCGGACGGGAGCGCCGGTCGTGTGTGGCGGCGAGGTCAAGGCATACCTGATGGCCAAGGGAATCGCACCGGAGCAGATCCGTGCCACGACCTGGGGAATTGCGGTTGAGGTGAATGGCATAAAGGTGCAACCGGTTGAATGCCACCACTGGTCGCAGATCAAAATGCCGGATGGAACTTTTGCCAGCGGCGTTCCGATGGCTTTCATCGTCGAACTCGCTCCGGACGTTCGGTTTTATCATTACGGCGATACCGCAATCTTTTCGGATCTGAAGCTTCAGGCCGAGCTTTACCAGCCCACGATTGGTTGCATCGGGATCGCCAATCCGCTGGAGATTTTGCCGCGCAACCCGATGCCGGGTCGCATGATCAGCGCAGAGATGAATCCGCGAGAGGGGGCGCTAGCCGCCCAGTGGCTCGGCCTGCAGACAGTATTTCCCTGTCATTATGTCGATCCGAGTTGTCCCGAAATTAATGAGTTCCACGATCACCTTGCCCGGGCACAAGCCGGCGGAGCCACTGTTCCGGTCTCAGTCGTTCTCAAACCGGGGCAAACATTTGCGCTCAAATGAAGGCCGCGATCTTCGATGCCCCTTTCCAAATGCATGTCGGATTCTGGGATAATCCGGAGCCGGGTCCTGGCGAGGTGGTTCTGGCCGTGGAAGCGGCCGGGATCTGCGCGGGCGATTTCTATATCTACACCGGCAAGAACCCGTACACCCAGTATCCGTTGATCGGCGGTCACGAAGTTTGCGGCAGAGTAGTCAAATTCGGCTCCGCTGCGACCAGGTTTTCACACGGACAGCTGGTCGTGATCGAGCCATTTCTTGCCTGCGGGAAATGTTACCCCTGTCGCGTGGGTAAACCGAATTGCTGCGCGAACATGCGCATCATCGGAGTGCATCAACCTGGCGGATACGCGGAGTTTGTCGTTGCACCAGAGACTCATCTGCACCCGGTGCCGACCGGCGTCTCCGCGCTCCGCGCTTCTTTTGCCGAGCCAATTACCATTGGGATCCATGCCTGCCGGCGGGGAGAGATTGCCAATCGCGACTATGTCCTGATTTTGGGCTGTGGACCTATCGGCCTGGCGATCATCGAGATAGCGCTGCTGCGAGGCGCGCGGGTCGTCGCCGCGGACGTGATCGAGTCGCGCCTAACGATGGCTGAAAGGCTGGGAGCGGAAACAATTTTTTCGGATGAGCACCTGCTGGAAAAAGCCCTGCAACAAACCAACGGAGAAGGCGCGTCGGTCGTGGTGGAAGCAACCGGGAATCTCAAGGTCATGGAAGCGACAGTCGATCTCGTCGCCGCCGGCGGGCGGATCGTGATCGTCGGGTTGGTGGCAAAAGGTTTGCAAGTCAGCTTCCCCGGACTCGATTTCACTCGCAAAGAACTGTCGATCCTGGGTTCCCGAACAGAAACAAATTGTTTTCCGGAAGCGCTCGCTTTGTTGGCCGGCCGCCGGATCAACTATCCGGATGTCGCCTCTGCCTTTGATCTCTGGTCCGCCCCCAGCGTGTTCGCGGAGATGTCCCAGGATCCCGGCAAAATCCACAAGGGAGTGCCTATGCGCTTCTACAGCTTCCTGATCAAGGAGACACCTCACTACGGGGTCGAACTTCCCGGCGGCAAACAGGTGCTGGATCTGACCGCGGCCCATGGTCTGCCGCGTACTCTGCTCGAATTTGTCGCGAACTCTCCGGATACAAGCCGCATGGCGGCTGAACTAATTCACCGGCGCCGGGCAAGTGACCATGCTCATTTTCTTGATGAAGTGGAGCTCCTTGGGCCAATTTCGCGACCAGGAAAAATCCTCTGTTCCGGAATCAACTACCGCTCCCATCAACAGGAAAATCCCGAGAGCGGTGTTGCCGGATGAGCCTTTCTTTTTTGCGAAGCTTCCGTCTACCGTGATTGGGTCCGGGCAACCGATTATCTTACCGCGGCGCTCACGGGAAGTGGACTACGAGATCGAGTTCGCGGTCGTGATCGGGAAGACGATGGCCGCGGTACCTAAAACCGCGGTCATGGAGCATATCTTCGGCTATACGATCCTCGACGACGTCTCAGCCCGAGACGTTCAGTTTCGTAACAACCAGATCACGCTGGGTAAGAATTTCGACACGTTCTGTCCGCTTGGTCCGTGCATCGTTTCGGCAGACGAAATCATTCATCCTGACCAGATCGGGCTGCGGACATTGCTGAACGGGAAAGTGATGCAGGACGGCTCAACGGCAGATTGGTTGTTCAGTCTGCCGCAATTGCTCAGCTTTCTGTCCGAAACAATTACCCTGGAACCTGGAGATATCGTTAGTACGGGTACCCCGGCCGGCGTCGGCGCATTTCGTCATCCGCCGGTTTTTTTGCGGCCCGGCGACGTTGTCCGGTTGGAAGCCGACCAGATCGGGGTTCTTGAGAATGCCGTGGAGCAGGCCCGATGACGGCTAAGCCGATCGCAAATCACAAATCGCAAACTTAACCTCGTGAATCTCCTGCTGGGATCCGAGCGCGTTAATTCCTGCGATTAGCAGCGCGATTGAAGCAGGCATCCCAGTGGTGTGTGTCGATGCGATGTCCCTAACAGTAAACGCTTTTCCTGTTTGACGTGTCCGCCATAGCCGCAATCAAATGGTCAAGCGGGAGCTTGCCCCTACCGACCTCGGGGGTTGCGGGACAAGCTTTAAATTCTCACCCTACCGGCACAGAACCAGCGATACGACACGTTGTAAGGCAGCCTCTTATTCCTGGTCGTAGGCCCGCTGTAAGCCTTCGATGTTCAGTTTATCCATCTTCAGCATCGCCTGCATGACGCGGTTGGCTTTCGCGGCGTCTTCGTCCTGCAACAACTTGCCGAGAATAGACGGGACCACTTGCCAGGTCACACCGTATTTGTCTGTCAGCCAACCGCATTGTCGCTTTCTTCCGCCCTCGGAAAGCCTCTCCCACAGGTCGTCGACCTCGTCTTGAGTCTCACAGTTCACAAAGAAGGAGATGGCCTCCGAAAAGCTGAATTCAGGGCCGCCGTTCAGAGCAAAGAATTCCTGCCCATCGAGCTCGAAGATCACCGACATGACCGTGCCCGGTGTTCCGGGACCCGCATCGCCATAATGGCTAACGCTCACAATCTTCGAATTTTTGAAGACCGAAACATAAAAGGCGGCCGCCTCTTCGGCCTGGTCGTCGAACCACAGGAACGGGGTGATTTTTTGTCGCTTATTCATCTTCATTTTCCGATTTGTTTCCAAACAAGTTCGTTGATCGTTTCTAAAGGCCAAATCGAGGTGACGAAGGTCAATAACCTGGGGGCCGGCGAAACCCGCCGGTTATCGGTGACAGGGCATAGGCGGTTGCGAGAAGCCCGGGCCAGAGCTCTTTCGGCATCGATGATGACGACCGCGTTCAGCGCCTGATTGTGTTTTTCGATCTGGATCAAATGGGCCTGCAAAACCTCCACTGCCGAGATCTGCCTTGCCCGGATCGACGCCGCCAACTCGATCGTACTGGAGACTACCGGATCCGTCATCTTTGCTCTGCCCTGCCTTTTCCTTGTTTTCCACGTCCTCTGACAAGAAACCTTCTTGTTCTCTTTCGGAAGGACTGACAGAGGACCGGCTTACTGGGCCTGTCGGACTTTGAGTTATCTGTGGCCCACGCGATTGAGCTATGGTTCGGAAGGGAGGTTAGAGACTTGTTCCAACGCATCTTTGATCCTGTGTCGGTAGGGCGAAAACTTGTTTGAGCCGCCTGGAGCGGGTGGCTCACCCCAGCGTCCGGCTCAAACAAGTTCTCGCTAATGCTCGAATAAATTTTTGCCCTACCGGCACAGGACAGTACGGCACTCTGAGACCATCTCTAACTTTCGCGCGGGCAATCCCTCGATGGCGTACCGCAGATTCCCAAAGTCCGACACGCCCTTACTGGCGGGGTTCATTGTTTCGACGTATTGACACCGTCCGGTCAGGACATTGTTTGCCATCTTTTTTGCGGAAAAAAATCCTGACTTGACATGTCACGGAGCCGGCGAGATTCGCTCGGAGTCGTGGCGAAGCTCGCCGAAAAACGAGATGGAAAAATGATCGCTGTGCAAAACTTTCAAGCTGCACTGGCAGTGCTCCTTTTCGGAATGGCCGCCCCTGTCATCGGTCAGCAACCAGTCGACAAAAGCGCGCCGAACGATCGTAACACGGACTTGCAGTTCGACTTTTCAGTCACGAATACCGGGAAACGAGGGACTTATCGGATTATCCGGCTGGATACTGGCGAGACTTTGGCGACGGGATTAGTTGGGCGAGACGTTTCGCCACATACGACCTTGCTGAACGAATTTAAGGCTGCGGGTCTGCCTGCGCGTACACCTGTGATCATTCAGGTCCGAGGTGCCGACGGGTCATGGTCGACCGTGGACAGTATCGAAGTCCATTATCCTCCGGAGCCGAGCGACTCCCAACGGTATCTCAGATGACGCCGGCTATCGTGGGAACTTTAAAGTGCCCGATCTTTCCACACCATCCCCTACGCCTGCCGCCAGTCCAAGTCCGAATCCTAGCGCTACTCCCAGTCCAAGTCCGAATCCTAGCGCTACTCCCAATCCAAGTCCGAATCCTAGCGCTACTCCTGTTCCAAAGCGTACCAGTGCCGCCTCACAACCCCGTGAATCGGCGATCCGAGCACAAAACGGGACAAATGCGAACGCCAATACAGGTTCACATTTGGGCCCAGGCCCTGTTCGCTACGGCTCAGATGAAGAGGTTGTCTCGCAACATGGCCTCGACCCTGCTCCGGTAGGCGAAAATTTATCCGACGTGTTCGCCGAAGCTTTAGCGGAAGAGAAGCCTTAGCGAGGAGTCGTTTGAGCCGGATATACGGGATGTGCCACACCTCCAAGATGGCTCAAACAAGTTCTCGCTGACGCTTGTCCGCCAAGGCGGATCGCCCTACCAGCACAAAGCCAAAGAATGTTCCGAGACGCTCTTTGAATTCTTCGCCTGGCAATTCCCGCCGCAGAACCCGCTCCCTCCCGTTCCACCGCTCGCCTTCCTACTTCGCTCGTTTCAGTGCGAGCCGGCAGATTTCTTCGCAAAGCTGCGGGAAAGGAATTCCGACCGCCGCTGCTGACTTCGGGAGTAAGCTGGTCGCGGTCATACCAGGAAGCGTATTCGCTTCGAGACACCAGATTGCACCTTTGGGATCGAGTCGAAAATCGATCCGACTATAGTCTCGCAGCTTCAGTGCCCGATGCGCCCGCAGCGCTATTTCCTGAAAACGGCTCGTGAGTTGTTCCGAAATATCTGCGGGGAAAATCTCAATAGCGCCGTCCGGTTGATATTTGCTCTCGTAATCGAAAATCTCGGATCTGGTTGGCACTATTTCGCCGACCGCCAAAGCGCGTTCACCCAGGATCCCAACCGTAAATTCGCGTCCCGGCACAAACGATTCCAGAATGACCTCGTTGTCGTGACGGTAGGCTTCGTCGATCGCGGGCAGACATTGATCAAGCGCCCGAACGATGGTGAGGCCCACCGTCGACCCCTGCTTGTTCGGCTTTACAACCAATGGCAAGTCCAGACAGGCGATCGCTTTGGCTGGATCGACCGGCGCCATCAGCCAGCGCGGTGTCGCGACATCGGCGGCAAGGAACAGCCTTTTCGCCAGGTCCTTGTCCATCGCAGCCGCGCTGCCGACCTGGTCGCTTCCGGTGTAGAGAACCCCGGCCGCGTTGAAGACGGCCTGGATCGTCCCATCCTCACCGGCCCCGCCGTGCAGGGCAAGGAACACGACGTCCGCGTCCACAAAATAAGATGGTTGCACGATCGCGCCGGTCTTCGCCCGGATCACTTGCAACTCCCCTTCGGTCGGCGGTTCCGGAGCGACTCCCTGAGAAAGCAAAATTTCCTGGGCTTTCTCATCGAGAACACCGCGGTAAGTGTCGACCGCCAGAACCTGGTGCCCACCTTCGCGCAAGGCCTTTGCCACCTGTCCCCCGCTGGCAATCGAGACATCCCGTTCCGAACTGTTTCCGCCAAAAAGTACTGCGACTTTCATCGCGCGCAGTTTGAGTTACGATCGGCCGAGAGAAAGCAGAAAAGCGCCCCGAGTTGCGGGTCCCGAGTCCCGAGTGGCGAGTCCCGAGTCTCGGGTGGAGAGTCACGAGCAGCGAGCGGCGTGCTGTACCCTCCCGTCTTTTGTGGTTAGTTAGAAGGCATGCAGCATCGGATTGGCGACCCGGGACTCGGGACTAGAGACTCGAGACCCGGGACTCTTCCATGAAAGCTGCCGTCCTCGCCAAAGCTGGAGCCGCTCGGCCTTACGCCGAGTCGAAACCCTTGTGCATAACCGACGTAACGCTCGATGCGCCCCGGTTCGGCGAATTGCTTGTCCGGATCGAAGCGGTTGGCCTTTGTCATTCCGATCTCTCGGTCATCAATGGTGATCGCCCGTGGCCATTGCCGCTCGTTCTGGGTCATGAAGCGGCTGGACGCGTGGTCGAGTGCGGCTCAGAAGTGACTGCGTTTCGTCCGGGCGATCACGTTGTCCTGACCTTTGTCCCCTCGTGTGGCGCCTGCCCGTCGTGCGCCGCCGGTCGACCTGGACTCTGCGAACCAGCGTTGACCGCCAACCGCGCGGGAACACTGCTTTCGGGCGAACGGCGCTTGCATCTCGGTGAAACAACCTTGAATCATCATATCGGCGTTTCGGGTTTTGCCGAGTATGCCGTCGTCTCCCAGCATTCCGCGGTGAAAGTGGATGAGGATTTGCCCAGCGCCGAAGCGGCTCTTTTCGGATGCGCGGTTTTGACCGGTGTCGGCGCGGTCATCAATACCGCTAAGGTACCCGCCGGTTCCTCGGTCGCCGTAGTCGGCCTCGGGGGAGTGGGGTTGAATGCGATTCTCGCCGCGTCATTGGTTGGCGCACGCACGATTATTGCCGTGGACATCAACCCCCAAAAACTGGCACTGGCCGCACAACTTGGCGCAACCAAAACATGGGCCGCCGGTCAACCGGACACTATCGCCGAGATTCGCGAGTTTACCGGCGGCGGCGTCGAATATGCCTTTGAGATGGCTGGCAGCAGCGCTGCATTAGAACTCGCGTATGCGATCACGCGACGCGGAGGCATGACCGTAACGGCTGGCCTTCCCCACCCGGATCAACGGTTCGCGCTCTCGCCGGCGATGCTGGTTGGCGAGGAACGAACTCTCCGCGGGAGTTACATCGGCTCGGCGGTTCCCCTGCGTGATATTCCCCGCTACATCGCGCTCTATCGTCAAGGCAAACTGCCGGTGAACCGCATCGTGACACGGCAACTGTCTCTGGAAGAGCTCAATGAAGGGTTCGATCAACTCGCCGAGGGCAAGGTCGCGCGGCAGGTGGCGGTGCTGTGAGGCGGAGACCAGTGCCGGTACCAGTTGGCAGCGAGAAGTGCAGGAGTTACAGGAGTTGCAGGAGTCGAAGGAGTCAGGAGGAGCCGGCCATCGGTCATCGGCCATCGCTCATTCCTTTTAGCGCGCTTTTGGCGCTAAAAGGCCAGGACCCCGCGAGCGATCGCTTCCGCAATCCGTTGGCGATAGGCCGGATTGAGCGCTCGCGCAGCTTCGGCGCGATTGGTTAGAAAACCACACTCGACCAGGACCGCCGGTAACCGGTTGCGCCGCAGCACCCAGAAACCGCGCCGCCGGATCCCGCGATCAACGGTATTCATCGCACGGATGACCCTCGGATGAATCAGACCCGCCAGCCGATAAGATCGCGCGCTGTAATAGTAAGTCTCGATGCCGTAAGCGCTCTCCCGCGGCCCGGCGTTATAGTGAATCGACACAAACACACCACGCGGACCGCCATAAGCATTGGCGATGCCGGTGCGCTCGTCGAGCGTCACGAAGCGGTCAACCGAGCGAGTCATGATCGTCCGAACCTGGCCGGAGGCGCGCAAAATACGGTTCAGTCGAAGGGCGGTATCGAGCGTTAAATTTTTCTCGCCAATCCTCTGGCCGGGCATTCCGCCCCGATCGAATCCGCCATGACCCGGATCAATAACCACAACGCGTGGAATAGCCAGAGCCGCACCGTTGGTGAACAGCAGACAGAAGAAAACGGTGGACAACAAAACAGCTCGGACCATGCGCGGATACTATATTGCGCAAGCAATCGAAATGTCCGTTTGCGAGACCTTCTTGTACCATTCCCGCGATTTCCGAACAATCGCTGCTTCCATGCGCTGGTCCAGTGGCACACGATGTTTTCGGACACTGCAACCACACTGAAAAAGGGTGTCCTCAAGCGTCTTCGCTTCCTCGAGCAAGGCCTCCGGATCTTTTTCTCCCGTAAAGAGAAGTACAGGATAACACGGAAGGGCAGGGAGCGGTTTGGGCCGAAAAGGATTGCATGGACGAATCAGGATCGCGCCCCCAAGAAGCTCCGAATGGACAAACAGCAGGGCAGCAGCCAACGTGGCCCCTTCGCCCAGACCGAGACAAAGCAGGCGTTGCGGGTTGATCCCATACTCCGGCGCGGCCCAGTCCAGGAAACGCGAGATATGTGTGCCGCGATCCAGGAAAAGCGTCTCAGTCAGTTCGGGATCAGCGGAGAGGAACGAAAATCCTCCGGGCCGCGGATACCATCCGCGGAGAGAGAGAATACCGTCGCCCGAATCCCCGACAATCCCCTGGGCCATGGACATGAGCTGGCTTTCGTCCGCGCCAGAATCGTGCAAAAGCAAAAGACCGGGCCGCGGCTCCGCGCCTCGTTCTCCAGCGAACAAATGTGCGCAGGTGTTGCCCTCTTTCTTTGTAAAGTCCATAGGCCGGAATGTAACCTGACCTGTAACACTTGCGGGATGCCAAAAGCAAATCGGGTGCTCCCAACTGCTCCCCCCTTCGCCCTCGCTTCGCTCGGAGCTACGGCGGGCAGGGAAGCCGCGTAAAGTACGGACGAGACTGGGCCTGTCGGACTTTGGAAATCTGTAAGTACGCCATTCAAGCGATTGGTCGCGCGAGGTTCTAGAGATCGTCCCAGAATGCCCCCTGTCCTGCGTCGGTAGGGCGAAAAATTATTCGAGCCCCAGGCGAGAACTTGTTTGAGCATCTGGAGCGGGTGGCTCACCCAAGCGTCCGGCTCAAACAAGTTCTCGCTAAGGCTCGAATAAATTTTCGCCCTACCGCCACAGGACCAAAGACGCCTTGGGACATCCCTCGAACCTCTCTTCCGAACCATAGCTCGATGGCGCGTGCTACAGATTTCCAAAGTCCGACAGACGCGAGGTTGTCCAGCCTGCGCCGAAGCTTTTTGCTGGCGAAGCGCGCGCCGTAGCCTTGCGGAGGTAGCCTATTCATCCAGATCGAGACGTGATCCAACACGCAAGAGGTCAAGCAGCGCCGGCCAAGGTACGGACGAGGCCGTCCGCCCTACTTCTTTTCGCGCAAGGCTGTTGTTTCCGCCGGCCGAAGCAGTTTCCACGCGTCAGTGAACATGTTCTTCGGAAAACCCAGGGCTCTGGTCAGCTGGTATTTTTTCTGCAGCGGATTCTTCTGGCGCCTGATCGAGTGAAACTCATCGGCGGAAATCCAGCGGCACAACCATGCCCAGACCGCGGTAGCCAGGACCGGATAATCGCTGCCATAAAAAACGCGGCGCGGATCGTCCCGCAATCGAGCGAGAGTGTTCAAGTGGGTTGGTTGGGAGAGCGCTGAAAGATCGCCGTAAAAATTTGGGTAGCGCTCTCGAAGTTGGGCAAACTCCGGCCAATAGTCACGATCCCAAGGCATTGCCGGACTGCCGCAATGCGCCGCGATAACGTTCATGCCGGCTGCCAACGGACCAATTAGACAGGCGGGATTCTCGAGATCCCGCCGGTAGGTCGTCAGCGAAAATTCGCCTCCGGTGTGCGCCAGCAACGGCAAACCCAGCTCGGCCGCGCGCTGCCAGAACCGGCAGGAGCGCGGCTCACCCGGATCAATCATTTGCACCGATGGCAGGATCTTCAGCAACACCGCTCCACCCTCCGCACAGCGCTCAAGCTCGTCCAGCGCATCGGGACGCGAGGGATGGATCGAGACCCCGGCAAGCAACTCCGGATTCTCGGCCGCAACCTTCAGCACGTAGTCATTGGGGACAAAAAGGGTGGACAAATCCGGGCGCGCCTTGCCCTGCTCATCGTGAACATCATCACACGCGAGAATCACAGCGGAAGACAGCGAAGAGTCGCGGATCCAATGCAGCAAAGCATCAACGTACGCCTGGTCGAACGCACGCGAGTCCAGGGCCATGTCCAACCCGATACTTCGCGCAATCAGACCGGCGAACGGTTTGAACCACAAGCGCCCTTGGAAACGGCATCCCGACCCTTGCAAACCGTTGCCAACCAAATGCACATGCAGGTCAAGTATCCTTTGTTCCGCCACTGGTTCACCGGTCATATTTCACGCCCCGCCCGCGCGGTCCGAGCCGGACTGGCAGCAGGAGGAAGCATATCTGAAGCGATGCGTGACCGACGAGCAACGCCGCCGCTGGCCCATTTTCAACGCAACCTTTTGGACCGCGGCGACGTCATCCGTATGTGCGAGACGGTGCACTAGCTCAACGGTGTGATCCGCCGCGACCACCACCGCCACGCGGGCCGCCTCCGCCGAACCCGTGAAAGCTGCCGCGATTTCCTCCTTCGTGAGCCGCGAAATGGCGAACACCGAAGCTATGCGGATAGAAATGGTGGTACCCGAAATGACTCGGATAGCGATTGTTATTGATCACCAGATCCGCGCCATAGTAGGAACCGTAGTCAGGATAGTACGGACCGTACCCTCCCAGATAGGGGCCGGCGTAGGCGCCACCAACATACGCGCCGCCTACCGAGTAATCACCCTCGCACCCGGTAAAAAGCAAAGCTGCTGACGCAGCTGCCGCAAAGAGGAGCCTCGTTTTCATGAAATCTGTTAACTTGTGGGGAGGCTTCTATCGCCGGCTCATACGAAAATTAGTCGCTTGGTCAAAAGCCTGCTTCTCTTGGGGCGTTAGTTCGGTGTAATGCGCCCGGAGCGTGTAACCGCCGACTAAGACTCCATCTCGGACATACATCCAATCGGAGATTTCATTCGGATTAACCGAAACGAGATCTCCCATTTTCAGCCGGGTTATCTTTCGCGGTTGGTTATCAAGCCGTCCCTGAAACCGATTGCCCACAAACCGCACATCGGTCAGCCAGATATGCTCGACCTGGCCGTTTTCATAGCATGGCTTTTTCACGGCAAAATCAGTGTCAGTCGCGGTCGGATGCTGCAGCGCGGCAATGAACTTCCCGACGCTTCGCCGTGCCCGAATCACGGCTTGATGCATTGCCGCGTGGTCTGCCGGGACCTGAAACATCGGTGTTGTTCCCTTTTCCGCCTCCGCGGATTCCCCGACTAGATTTGTGGCAGAAAGAGAGCCAGCACCGGCGAGCGTCAAGCCGATCGTCACGATCGACATATTAAAGAACCTTCTCATATCAGAGAATAGTTCCATCCATGCCGCTCGCAATCGGGGATTCACCGCGTGATCGATACTATGGGCGACGAGTCTTCGCCGACGGGAGAGAAAGGAAGGGGAGTTCACCGCGTTGAGGCGCGGACATTGCTGTCGCACATTCATTCGATTGGCACAGGTGGCCTCAGTCGCGTTTCGTCCAGAGATTCGACGTCCCAGTGAGCAAGGGCCGCTGCTGCGTCGTAAGCAGTCTGAGCGAACTGAAGGATCGCTTCGTCAGGTGACGGCGCCGCGCGCACCACCTCGTATGGAAGGAGAAACTCGCGGAGCTGAGTGGAGTAGAATGCGCCGTCAGGTCGGATCGTTTGTACACCAAAATCTTTCGGTTCCGGATACGCATACGAATAGAATGCTGCCGGATTTGCTGCGTCACCGGGCCAAAAGCCGACGCTGCTCAATTCCTGTGCGTAGCCTTCGCGCACAACCGCATCGGGCAGGTGCGGAACACCGCCGGGATGCGGAGGCGCTTGCCGCCCTGAGAACCGCGTCACCGCGAGATCGAAACTCCCCCAGAAGAAATGCACCGGACTGCATTTCCCACAGAAACGCGATCGGAAACGTTTGAACACGCGATCAGCCTGAACAAGCACCCGCCAGAAACGGTTTGAGTATTCGCGATCGTAGGAGTGATGTGTTTCGTCCTGGTCGAACGGAATCACCTCAGGAA
Organism: uncultured Verrucomicrobiae bacterium; assembly: GCA_963813025.1. Classification (GTDB taxonomy): domain Bacteria; phylum Verrucomicrobiota; class Verrucomicrobiia; order Chthoniobacterales; family JAFAMB01; genus CAVSUL01. The sequence continues at coordinate 147,593 of CAWEXO010000001.1, forward strand.
TCTCGTTCGGCACCCGGTTAATACTCACCGGGAGCCCGAGCGCATCGAGTTCGCGCATTAAGGAGTTGTAGAAGAAAGCGACTGAGTGAGGGCCCAGTTCGATCTCGCGGCGACTGCCGTCGCTGATTAAGATGCGCAATTGGTGATCGATGAAGTCGAATTCGATTTCGAACGTGCGCAAGCCATGCGGAATCGGCGAAGTCGTTAGTCCGCGCGACGTCACGTAAAGCGTGACACCCCAGGAATGATTAATCCACGACGAGAGGGCGAGTCGAACCTTGCCGACTATCTGTGTCCACAGGCGCAGTGTTTGCGCCGTGTCCTGCCAATCCTGATAAGGCAATGGCGGCCAGAAGCGATCGCGCTCGGCTGGTGTCAGTTCGCCAGTTTTCATCGTTGCACCGCCTGCACCCCAGGACCGCGCTGTAAAAGGTAAGCGAAGGCGGAGCGGGTGAAACCGACCGCCACGATCAAGATACCAAAAAACCTTCTCATTTTGGAGAATAGTTCCATCCACGCCGCTCGCAATCGGGGGATTTAACGATTGTTAACAATATCTCTGGGGGTAAGATTCGAGCCGCTTTCTGAGCGGCGTTAAGGACGAGGAGCGACGGAGTGCAACAGTTGCGGTAGGATGAGCTCCTGTTAGGTGGGCATGGACTTCTCTCGGTAGGGATGAGCTCCCGTGTTCTGACCGGATAGATCGCTGACACCCGTTCGGATACATCGCTGACAGGTGGGTAACAGATTTATCGAATGCTGGGATAAGAAGTCAATGGCCTTGTTGGCTGCGGTTTTTGCGCGTTTGAGGTGACTAGCCGAGGGCGTCCAGACTTATCCATAATCGCCCCGGACCGGTGTGCTGCGAGAATGCCTGGTACAGGTCCACTACGTCGCAGCAGCGCACCGGTCCGGAAAAAGGCGATTGTGGATAAGTCGCATCTTGAAGCCGGACTTCTGCGAAGCCCAAGGGCTGTCTTTTTGCCTTTTTGGCTCATCTTTTTGCGGTGCCTGCCCCCCGGGCTGTCGCAGGATTCATTTGCCGGCAAAGCGGCCACCGATTGGAGTCGGTTTGGGAGAGTTCTTTTAGATCCAGCCGGCCAACTTTTTTCCAACCCAAAAATAGATCCCAACAATCCTCTTGCCCGCTGGGGCGAAAGGCGAGCTGCAGTCCGGCAAAAGCTTGGCCGGCATAGAGCAGATGGCCCTTGAACTTAATCTCTCCTTTCGTGCGCACTTTTCGCACCTGGTCCTGGCTGAGGGATTCCAGGGCGGGCAGCTCTTGAGGCATCCCTCGGCAGGCTGGGTTGATAGCGGCTGGCCGGTACGGCCAATTGCAGGGCTTCGTGGGGCCGTTGGGTGTTGTAACAATCCCGGAAGGCGCTGAAGCGCTTTTGACACTGTTCCAGCTCAGGCCAAGCGGTGCTTTGATTGAGCACCTCGGTTTGCAGAGTGCCGTGAAAACCTTCGGCTTTGCCTTGGGTCTGGGGGGTGATAGACCCGGCCATGAATGACTTCGACCCCTAGCCGCAACAGCCAGACACTGAATTCCGTATAGGGACAGGCGCTCTCGGCGCTGCCCCAAGGCGAGCCGTTGTCGCACAAGATCCGCTGGGGCAACCCATAACGGCCAAAAACCTCTCTCAGCCGCTCTTTGACCCTCTGGTTGCGCTGATTGGCACAGGCTTCGACCGCCAACCAGAAGCGGGAATGATCATCTAAAAGGGTCAACACCTCACAGCGTCCGGCATTGCTCAGCTGCAACGGGCCCTTAAAATCCATTTGCCACAGTTCATTGGGCGCCTCGTACTCAAAACGCTGCCAGGGCCCTTTTTGCTCGGCTTGGCGCAGTTGTCCCGGCCGACGCAAAATCTCGGTGATGGTGCTAGCCGCCGGCGCCGCACCCAAGCCAAGGTTTTCCAGGCGCCGTTTGAGCTTGCGTTCCCCAGCTGGGCTGTCGGCCCCTCAGTTCCAGGATCCATTTTTCCATCTCTGGGCTGGTCTGCTCAGGATGATTGCGCGGACGGCGCGATTTTTCTTCCAACCCCAGCTCGCCCTGTTCTTGGTAGGCCCGCCACCATTTATAGCCGCATTCGGCGCTAATGCCAAAACGCCGGCATAAAGCTCTTCGATCGCTTCCGGCTTGCTCAAAAAGCAGCACAAATTCTTTTTTCATCGCGAACAATTCCTTGACCTGCCAGGGCATAAGCCTCCCTCCCTAGCAGACCCTTTTTCTTAGGCCAATGTGTCAGCGATGTTTCCGAACAGGTGTCAGCGATCTATCCGGTCTGCGCACTCCCGTTCGGGGGCATGGACTTCTGCTCGGTAGGGATGAGCTCCTGCTCGTCCAGATCGACACGTGATCCACTAAGGAGGTCAAGCAGGAGCTTGTCCCTGCCGACCTTGAGTGTTACGAGGCAACTGTTCCGAGGTCCGTGCCAATTCGTTGGGAGTTATAACCGAATTTTGTGGATGAGGAGATAAAGAAAGGCGCATCCTTTCAGCAAGAAAAAGAAACGATGGCGGTCTCACTCGAGGGCGCCAAAAAAGAAAGGATGCACCAGTGCCAGAGAATAAAGTGGTCTCGCTCGATGAGCGAGCAAAAGATGAAGAGAAGCCATTCCTGGAGCAGTTGCTGCAGGAAGGAGCCAGGAAGCTGTTACAGGCGGCAATCGAGAATGAGGTGATCGACTATATCCAATTCCACAAGGATCGACGGGATGAGAATGGACAGCGGTTGGTGGTACGCAATGGACACCTGCCGGAGCGGGAAGTGGTTAGTGGAGTCGGTCCGATCCGGGTTCGTCAGCCACGGATCCGGCATCGTGACAGGGGTCGCTTTTCCAGTGCGATTCTGCCCAAGTACATGCGTCGGGCTCGAGAGCGTCGATGCACTGATTCCAGCCCTTTACCTGAAAGGGATCTCGACTGGAGATTTCAGTGAAGCGTTGGCAGCGATTTTGGGCGAAGGAGCCAGTGGACTATCAGCAACCAATATCGTCCGGTTGAAGGCCGGGTGGGAAAGCGACTATAAGGCGTGGACTCAGCGCGACTTAAGTCAGAAGCGTTACGTTTACTGGTGGGCCGACGGAGTTTATTTCAACGTCCGGCTCGATGAGGAACGAACCTGCGTGCTGATCTTGATTGGAGCTACCGAGGATGGCACCAAGGAACTCTTAGCGGTTGTCGATGGGTATCGGGAAAGCACCCAATCCTGGCGCGAACTGCTTGGGCAGCTCAAACGCTTGGGTCTGTCTAGCGCACCGAAGCTGGCCATCGGTGATGGTTCGCTTGGCTTTTGGATCGCTCTCCAGGAAGAATATGGCCAAATCGCCCAACAGCGCTGCTGGGTACACAAAACGGCTAACATCCTGGATAAAATGCCTAAGAGCGTTCAGGGCAAGGCCAAGCAACTGATCCATGAAATGTACCTGGCGGCGACCCGCAAAGCAGCTCTGGCCGCCTACGATCAGTTCATCTCCAGTTACCGGGCTAAATTCCCTCAAGCCTGCGAGTGCCTGCAGAAAGATCAAGAAGTCCTGTTTACCTTTTATGACTTTCCGGCTCAACATTGGCCGCATTTACGGACCACCAACCCCATCGAATCCACCTTCGCTACCGTTCGGCTGCGAACTCATCGAACCAAGGGTTCCGGTTCACGAATCGCAACCCTGACCATGGTCTTTAAACTCGGCCTGGAAGCCCAAAAGCACTGGCGTCGGCTTCAGGGCTTCGAACTGATTCCAAAGGTAGTCACCGGTGTCCGATTCGTCGATGGCGAAGAACAAGCTCAACAGGCCGCCTAACCAAGTTATTTTAAAAGGATGCGCCCATCCCCGATACACAACTTTTGACAATATCTCGATTCGTTGGGGCAGCACAGCCTAGGCAGATTTTCGAAACGCCTCGATCGCTTCGTACTCTGCCAAACCAAGCGCATCGTACATCTTGGCCGTGGCGCGATTGAGCATCTCCGCTTGCTGCCAGACCTCGCCCGACTGCTGTTCAGCAAACGGCGTTTGACTTCGTTGCGACCGATGATGGAAAAGGCAGTCAAGCTTGACCGTTAGCTCATCCGGGCTGAGCGGGACGGCCATATCGATCTCATGCGGGGACCAGGGGCGCTCGGTCGAGGCGTAAAGCCAGAGCTGAGTTTCCCGTAACCAGGATTGCTTCCCCGCGCATTGCTGGAGCGCCTGGTTGATCAAACCAAAAGAAAGCCCCGCCACGCTGTTGGGTTCAGCACCTGCGCCCGTGAGATAGATCTGGTGCGGCTGAATTTTCTGGCACAGCCCGGCAATAGCCGACACGTCCTCCGCTCCTGTACGAAACTGGCGATATCGACCCGTCTCATAGAATGGCAGGTCCAGAAAAAGCACTCTGGATAGTTGCAATCCAAGCAGCTGACCAGAAGCGCGCGCCTCGGCTCGGCGAATCAGGCTTTTGAACTGCCTCAATTCGAAGCTGTCCTCGTCGTAGGCAGTCTTGTTCTCGATTTCATTCGCCAGCCGATCCAAGTGACTTTTCGTCGCTCCGGGTTGGCTGGGCTGAACGCCGGCTTCCGTGAAAAGGTTAATCGCCATCCTCGCTTCGTTATCCGGAACGCCCAGATTACCGGAGGTGAGGTAGGCAACGGTTACCTCATGACGATGCCGCACTAAACGATTCAACGTTCCGGCCATCCCCAGTTCGGCATCCAGCGGCTCCGGTCCAAAGACCAAGACTCGCTTTTGGGCCGGCTCCGCTGGTACGGGCCGGTTGGAGTCGTCGGCGTTTGGTTTCCCGCCAGGCCAGCCGGTAATCGTGTGCTGCAGCTCATTAAAGATCCGGATGTTTAAACTGTAGGCCGAGCCGGTCTCTACCAGCAGTGGCGCCAGGCCTGACTCCGTGAAATCCTCATCGCGCAGTCGCAGCACCGGTTTATGGCGATCCCCGGCCAGACCAACCACCGCGCGACGAATCAGGGGCGGGTTCCAATCAACCGGCCCCACTTTCCACGGCGCCCGAAAACGAGTAAGCTCCCCGGCCGCGACCCGATCGACAAAGCAAGCGCAATTCGGATGCCGCTGCAGATAGCTGGCGGGAACCGCATCGGTTTGCGGTCCCTCGATTGCCGTCCGCAGGATCCCGGCTTTCGATTCGCCCCACGCGAGCAGGATGATCCGGCGGGCGGTCAGGATAGTTCCGACGCCCATCGTAATCGCGTAGCTGGGCACATTCGCTTCACCGCGAAAATCGCGAGCCGCGTCTCGCCTGGTCAATCGATCCAGCGCCACCAGCCGGGTCCTGGAGTCCGCCCCTGAACCCGGCTCATTGAACCCGATATGACCAGTTCGTCCGATGCCAAGGATCTGCACATCAATGCCACCGGCCTCATGAATCTGCCGTTCGTACTCGGCGCAATACTCAAAGACGCGACTCCGATCAACCGTCCCATCAGGTACATGCGTGTTGTCCGGCGGCAGATCCACTTGTCCGAAGAGCTGTACCTCCATGAAATGCCGGTAGCTTTCCGGATGCGCCGCCGAAAGCCCGTAGTACTCATCCAAATTGAATGTAACGACGTTCCTGAAGGAAAGCCCCTCAGCGCGGTGGAGACGAATCAGTTCGCGATAAAGCTTAACGGGGGTAGACCCGGTGGCGAGACCTAGAACCGCCGTTCTGTTTTCCGATTGGCGTTGCCGGATCAATTGAGCGATTTCGCCGGCGACTTCGCGAACCGCGTCATCCGCACTTGGAAAAACGCGGGTATCGATTTTCTCGAATTGCTGAGCTTCAGCGGTCATGAGTTGAGCATGGCCAGGGTGTTATGAAGAACTTGCGGCTCACGGGAATCGACCACCCCGAACATTTGAAAGGTTGCTGGATTCCGGCGCGTTCGACAAAGCAAATTTCAAGCACTGGTTTTTTGTAACGCGGCCGCCAGCTCACCCGCGCTATCGCCCGCAATGATGTGCCACGGATAGCTCGATCACACCCAAACCCATCAACAACGGCACGGCTATCGCTCATCGGTCATCGGCCATGCTGGTCGTGACCTGCTGTTTAGGCTAAGTTAGCGGTCTTCAGATCTATGACGCGTCGCGGGTCTCGAATCAACTGGTCGTGGGTACGTTGGCTGATTGAATCCAATCTGCGGCAACAGCCGGGGTTTCAAAAGGATTTCCGGCTTGAAGAATACATTCACTCATTTGGGCAGGGTCTTTTTTACCAGAACTATTTGTTTAGAGTGGATGGCAAGCCTTTGGTGTTAAGGCTGTCGAAGATCGAGCGCGGTTTCCAGAGCCGTGAAGAGGCTGGCATTAGTTTACGGAAAGAAGCACGAACCCTCCAGGCGTTGGGAGCTTTCGATTTGCAATTCGAGGTTCCCAGACTCGTGTGCCTCGTGAGGGATGGTTCTAGTGAGCCTGTCGGTTTGATCGAGTCAGCAGTGAGCGGTCTACCACTCTCGTGGTCGAGTGGCGTCAACCTTGAGTTGCCGCTGGAGACAATCGCGAAGGTCGCGGGCGCCACTCACAATTTACCTAAAGCGGATTTTCCGCATCTCAAGGTGTGGGCTGATAGTCGCGCGCATGTGATGGAGCAACTGGACGCTTTCCCTTTATCGCTTTTTGATGAGTTTGCAGAGGCGCAAAATTCCCGCGATTGGATTTTGCATCATTCACCGAGTGACAGGCCCTCAGTAGTCCTGCATGGGGATTTGCTTCCGCAAAACCTGTTGTTGGATACCTCGAAGAACGCCAGGATAGCCGTCCTCGACTGGGAGTGCGCGCAAATCGGGGATCCAGCTTACGATCTGGCTATCGTAACCCGCGGCGTTCGCAAACCACTTGGAATTTCTAGTGGACTACAGCGGTTGGTTAGTTTGTATAACGAAATCGCGGCGCACAAAATCGAGCCCGCCGCGGTGATAGTGCATGAGTTGTTCCTTCATCTGAACTGGCTCGCTGAAGCTGCAGAGAAAAAGAGAAACAAGAATGCGGGTGGGCACGGACCCGAGCATTACGCGGGTTTGCTCGGAAGCATCTTGAGACGAGCGGAGGCTGTGGCAGCACGATGAACCGGTCCTGCGCCCTGGAGTTGCAGGAGTCGTAGGAGTTACAGGAGTTCAAGGAATTCAGGGACGCTTGGGTAGTTCGAGGAGCGTTCGTTTGCGATTTGCGATCTGCGATTTGCGATCGGTTTCGGCGGTATCGCCTCTGTCGGTAGGGCGAGAATTTCATTCGAGCCGCACCGAGGAGCGGTAGGGATGAGCTCCTCGGATGAGCTCCAGACTACGGACAAGCCTTCGTCGCGGTCGGGTACGGAATGGCACAAACGCCTGACCGGAGGGCGCGCCGTAGCCTTGCGGAGGTGGCCCGCTCGTCCAGATCGAGACGAGGCTCACCACGGGGTTGCGAGACAGCCTCTAAATTTTCCCCTACCGATCCGGTCGCAAATAAATATCAAATCGCACCGGTGTGCTCCTAAGTCCGACATATCCTCTGGAGGATCTCTCGGGGCGCATTTTAACTAGAACCGACCAGCCTGTCGACTTCATCGCGATAGGGCATGGACGGCGCGGTTCCTGGCCGGGTAACTGATATCCCGGCTACCGCGCACCCGTATTTCGTCGCTTCGATAATAGATTTACCCTCGGCGAGAGCCACCGCAAAACCTCCGGCGAAAGCATCTCCCGCTCCGGTAGTTTCTACCACTTGGCCAGTAGAAAACGCCGGAACTATTTCGCGGACGCTCTGGTTTCTAACAAATGCGCCTTTTTCGCCTAATGTTAAGACCACATTCTCGACGCCCATCTGAAGCAATCGATCGGAGAGGGTTTCAAAGTCGTGTGGATCGATCTCAGCGCCGTTTCCGATCAGGCCTGCCGCTTCCGTTTCGTTTGGTGTCAGATAGTTAACCATCGCGAGCGCGCTGAGCGGAACTGGCACAGCCGGGGCAGGATTCAAGATCACCGCAACACCGGCTTCATGAGCAATCTCAATACCGCGAATCGTCGGCGCAATCGGCAGTTCCAGTTGAGTGAGGAAAATGTCAGCCGACACAATCGCGCTGCGTGCCGCTTCGACTTCGGCAACACTTATGGTGCTACACGCGCCTGGGACAACAACGATCGCGTTTTCGCTGGAAGCGTGATCGACCAGGATGGTCGCAGTCCCGCTGGACTCTTCCGGATGCTCAAAAATCTGGTCGAGACTCATCCCTTGTTCCTGATAGAACTTCCGAGCCATCTCGCCGAACGCGTCCCGACCGAGTTTTGTAATTAAATGAACGTCCGCGTTGAGCCGAGCGGCCGCGACCGCCTGATTGGAACCCTTTCCGCCCGGACCCATCTTGAAGCCTGCGCCTAAAATGGTCTCACCCCAATTGGGCATTCGTACAGCCCGGCAAGTAAGATCGGCCACGAACGCACCCAAAACGCAAATAGTTGGTCTTTTTGGGATGGCTATTTGATCGCTCCCATCGTGAGACCGCGGGTTAAATATTTCTGGAGAAAAGTCGCCAGAACCAGAGCCGGAACAATCGCGATGATTGCGGCAGCCGAGATCTGTCCCCACAGAATTTCGTGTCCGCCCGCGAACTGTGCGATTACGATCGGTAGCGGAATCACCTTCGAGCCGCTGAAGATCACGGCGTAAGCAAAATCATTCCAAGCGAAGATGAAGGTAAAAAGCGCTACCACAACCAAACCGGGAGCCACCAACGGAATCACAATGTTTCGGAAAATCTGAAGGCGTGAGGCTCCGTCCACTTTCGCTGCTTCTTCGATGTCGCGCGGGAGATCCTCAATAAAACCTCTGAGCATCCAGATGGCAAAAGGCAAGTTGAACACGGTATATGACAGAATAAGTCCGGAGTACGAGTCAACCAGTCCGGCAAAGCGAAATATGACAAAGAGGGGAAGAATAGTAGCGATTGGCGGAAACATCCGGATCGAAAGAATCCAAAACGAAAGATTCGTCCGACCGACGTTAAATCGAGCAATCGCATAAGCCGCTGGCGCCCCGAGAAACAATGAAATCAACATTGATGAGAACGCGATCGTGAAGCTATCGAACAGTCCCTTCGCCGCTCCGCGTCCAAGCGAATCAGGATAATTTGACCACTCCGCATGCGCTGGGATCCAGATGGGTGGACGAGTAAAAAATTCCCCGCGCGCTTTAAGACTGCTTGAGACGATCCAAAACAATGGGAACAGAAAAACGATCAACACTCCGATTAAGAGGATCCATTTCGCTGAGCCGACCAAAAAACGCCGGAGCATGACTAAAATCCCTCCTGCCTTAGCATGACCCCTAAAAAGATCTTTGCCGCCACCGTGACAACCAGCAGCTGGATAAATGACATCGCAGAGGCGTAGCTTGGATTGAAAAATTTGAAACCGACTAAGTAAGTAAAAAAGGTCAGCGTCTCGCTCGAATTACCTGGACCGCCCTGTGTGAGAATATAGACCAAATCGAAGGTTTTGAAGAGATCGACGCCACGCAACAGAATCCCGATTCCGGTAACTGGCAGGATCAGCGGCAACGTAATTCGCCGAAACATGGACCATCCGTGTGCACCATCGAGTCGCGCGGCCTCGATCAATTCCTGCGGCTGGCTTTCGATCGCAGCCAGGATTACCAAGGCGAGAAAGGGGGTCCATTGCCAGGTATCGGTCAAAAGAATCGAGACTAACGCCGTCTGGGGCGATGCAAGCCAGGCGGGCCCGTGAATGCCGAATCGCGCTAAGAGATCGTTCAGCGGACCATAAGACGCGTTGAAGATCATCCTGCCCTGCCACCCAGCTACCACCGGTGAAATAACGGCTGGTATCAGTATCGGACTTAAAAGCAGCGCTCGGTTCCTTCTTACCCGGGACAGTAATGAAGCAATGATGAATCCGAGCACCGTTTGGATGACGACTCCAGCGAACACCAGCAACAACGTCCGCACTAACGCGGTCTGGAAGCGAGTATCTTTCGTGACCAGGTTGAGGTAGTTGTCCAGGCCGATCCACCGCAGCGGTTGTGGACTACTGAATTGAAGATTCGTGAATGAAACCGCCAGAGAAAAGAGCAGCGGTGCGATCGTTACCAGGAAAAGTACGGCAACGGCGGGACCAACCATCGACCAGGCAAACGTTTGATCATGCCTGCCCCCCGGAGCCCTCCGGCCCTCGCTCACCCTAACAGCCCGGACGTTGGAAGTAACGGTTTGCAAGCTCCGGCTATCGACTATTGGCTATGGGCTATTTGCTACTGGCTAGTGGACTTGAGGAGTCCCGCCGCGCGATAGCTAGAAAGTGCGTCTTTCCAAAACTTTTTCTGGGTATCCGCCCCGAGTCGGTCAGTAATGCCTTTCCAATCTGCGGCCACTCCATCCAACGCGGTCTTCGGATCTGCTTCTCCGGAAAGGGCCTTGCCCACCGCCAAATCCAGAGCGTCGATATATTGCGCGGCGCCGGGAATATTCAGGTCGGGGAACCCGTTTTCCAGATTGGCTTTCACCGCCGCGACATAGGCTCTTCGTTGAAGCTTCATCCGGAAATTTGTAGTGCGAGATATCGGTGAAATGGCTGATCCGGTAAGGATCTTGCCCACTCCAGTTGGCCGCGACTGTGATCGGGCTCTTGTCCAAAGAGAGATATTTCGCGACCCAATAGGCGGCTTCCTTGTTCTTCGACTTCGCCGGTACTGCCAGGACCCGGCCAACCGGCATCGGCGCCTTGTGCTGAATCTGACCGTTCACCTCGGTGCCCGGAACCTGGCCAAACCCTGCTTTGCCAACAATTTTACTGAGTTGCGGATCCGCGGTCTTTTTTCCGACATCCGACCATTGCACCACCATGGCAATATCACCGTTCAAAAACGCATTTTTAAGCTCCTCGTACCCGTAGCTCAGCACATCTGGAGGACAGAATTTCAGGCTATCGACCATGTTTTGCAGCCCTTCGACCGCTGCGGCCGTGTTGATCTGCGGGTTCATATTTTCATCAAAATAAATTCCACCCGCGCTCGCGAAACGGGCTAAGAACCAGCCGTAACTAAATCCGCGCGCTCCGTACTCGCCGGCACCGTAGAACGCTCGATTGAGTTTTTGACCGGCCAACATGTCACCCGGTTTTCGGGTAAAGAATTCTGCGACTTCTAACCATTCTTTCCAGCTTGCCGGCGGAGCCAGCTCCCGATTGTACTTCTTTTTGAAGGCGGCTTTTTCCTCGGGATTCTCAAAAAGATCTTTGCGGTAGTAAAGCATCAGCACGTCTCCATCATAGGGCAAGGCATAAGTCTTCCCTGCCCATTTGCAGTAGATCTCCCGGTAGGGCGGTTCTACTTCGGCCATATTCGGATCCCAAACGGAAGCGGGCGTTTTCTTCATGTACTCGTCCAGCGGTTCCAGATAACCGTTGCCGGCGAAGTCACCAATGTAGGAGGGATAAAAAATCACCATGTCATACTCGTCGGAACCAGCGACAAAACTGGTCTTCAGCTTATCGTAGAGGCCGGTGAAGGTTGCTCCGACTTGTTTGATGGTTACGCCGGCCTTGGTGAAATCATCCTCGTACTTGTTGAGCGATTCCATGTTCTGACCGGCATCGCCGATGACCGTGATGGTGACATTGTTGAAATGCGGCAGCTCAGCCGAGCCGGTGCTTGCGGCCATCAAAGCGAACCAAAGAGGGAGGAATTTGGGTTTCATCGTAGGGGGCTTCCAGGGTGGAGGCGCCAGCAACCGTCGGCGATAATTCTCCGGGGCTCGCCAGTCGACTCTGCTCCATCATTAGAGCCCATCGCTCAACTGTTGTAAAATATCCGCGTCCGAAAACACTGGGTATTTCTTGGGGACGAACGATGGCGGCAATGGTCAGGTGGATGCCTCGTCAATGGAACCGCGGATTACATGTAGTGGTGCTGAACGGCGGTATCGGTCGAACGAATTCTCCGAGCCAACCCGTCGATGTTGCGGTAAGAATGGCCGCTTCGGCGTCCGGCTTTGCCACCATTATGCCCGTCCCCGCGATCCTCGGGCTGGCCACCACCAAAGAAGCGCTAGAGAGAGATCCGACGATCTCTACGGTGCTCGCCGCGGCCGCCGAGACGCCCATTGCTTGCTTTACCGTGGGCGCTCTTTCCCATCATTCGGTTCATGTCGAGTCCGGCAATCTGACGAAAGCCGAAATAGCACAGCTTCGCCGGAAAGGGGCGGTCGGCGATATCTTGGGTCGATTTATCAATCGCGAGGGCGACATTGCCGACGAAGAGATTGATGCCCGGACAATTGGCCTCGCCCCAAAAGCATTACGGGACAAGGAACGCTCAATCTGTGTGGCGGGCGGAAAAACTAAGCACGCTGCAGTCCGTGCCGGCTTAATCGCCCGCTATTACAACGTGTTGGTAACCGATGAACAAACGGCTAAGTTTCTTTTGAAAGAGTGAATGGCGAGCCGAGCTGATCGGCGGACGAGTTCTTTCCTTAACGGAGCCTGGATCTGATGAAACGGTCGATTACCCTCCTTGAGCCGCATCCACGGGCGCAGGTAACCCCGCCCGAGAGAAACCCCGGTATGCCACTGGATCTGGAATGGGTCCGCGATGCCAGGGTAAACCTCAGCGCAGTGGAACGCCGTTCAGCCAGTCTGCCCGCTCGCCGAACCGTAAAGAAGCAATGGCAGGCGGCGTGGCTGCTAAAAGCGGTGAGCTGTATGGATCTGACAACCCTCGCTGGAGACGACACCGCGGGAAAAGTTCGCCGGCTTTGTGCGAAAGGTCGGCAACCGGTTCGTCCGGATCTGTTGAAAGCCATGAACGCGGACGATCTTGGTCTGACAGTCGGCGCGGTTTGTGTCTATCCGACCATGGTGCGCACGGCGGTCGAAGCGTTAGTTGGCTCGAGTATACCCGTGGCTTCGGTCGCTACAGGATTTCCGACCGGCCTGAGCCCAGCGCGGCTGCGGCTGGAGGAGATTCGCTACGCGATAAGCGAAGGTGCTCGGGAAATAGACATCGTTATTACGCGCGAACATGTGCTCACCGGCAATTGGCCAGCGCTGTACGAAGAGGTATTGCAATTCCGTGAGGCTTGCGGCGACGCTCACCTGAAAGCGATTCTCGCCACCGGCGAACTCGGGACGCTGCGGAATGTCTATCGCGCCAGCTTGGTCGCCATGATGGCCGGCGCTGACTTTATCAAAACGTCTACTGGAAAAGAGACCGAAAACGCAACTATACCGGTGAGCCTGACCATGGTACGCGCGATCAGAGCGTATCTGGACCGCACCCGCTATCGGATAGGGTTCAAACCGGCGGGCGGGATTCGGACAGCCAAGGACGCGCTGACCTGGCTGATTCTGATGAAAGAAGAACTGGGCCGCGCGTGGCTTGAGCCAGATTTGTTTCGATTTGGCGTTTCGACATTGCTTACCGATATCGAACGCCAGCTCGAACACTTTGTAACTGGACGCTATTCGGCGGCCCACCGACATCCAATGGCTTAATGGTATGAGCACGGTTCGCGAAATTTTCCAAACTATGGAGTACGGTCCGGCCCCGGAAGCGCCCGATCCGGCTCTGGAGTGGTTAGCAAGACATCAGCACAGTTTCCGCCCGTTTATTCGCGGCCATTTCCAGGACGTCCCAGATGCAAAAACCTTTGAAAGTATCAACCCGCGTAACGGGAAGCCAATCGCTAAACTGATACAATGCGGCAGAGCAGAAGTAGACGCGGCGGTTGAGGCCGCGGCGGCGGCATTTCCTGAATGGGCTGCTTTGACCGGCCATGTCCGCGCGCGTTATCTGTACGCCATCGCCCGACAGATCCAGAAGCATTCCCGCCTGTTTGCGGTGCTGGAAACATTGGATAATGGCAAATCGATCCGCGAATCACGCGATATCGATATTCCTCTGGTTGCTCGCCACTTTTATCATCACGCCGGTTGGGCACAGCTTTTGCCGGAAGAGTTTTCCGGTTATGGGCCAATCGGTGTCTGCGGCCAGATCATTCCATGGAATTTTCCTTTGCTGATGTTGGCCTGGAAAATAGCACCGGCGTTGGCCGCCGGAAACACGGTGGTATTAAAACCAGCGGAATTTACATCACTTACCGCGCTGCTGTTTGCCGAACTGCTTGAGCAGATCGGTCTGCCGCCCGGAGTGGTAAATATTATCACCGGCGACGGTTCGACCGGCGAACTTCTAGTGAAGCATCCAGGAATTCACAAGCTGGCGTTTACCGGATCGACCGAGGTCGGCCGAATCATTCGCCAGGCGACCGCGGGTACTGGTAAGAAGCTATCACTGGAGTTAGGAGGCAAGTCGCCGTTCGTCGTGTTTGAAGATGCCGATCTGGATAGTGTCGTTGAAGGCGTGGTCGATGCAATCTGGTTTAACCAAGGCCAGGTGTGTTGTGCCGGCAGCCGTTTGTTGGTGCAGGAAGGGATTGCCCACTACCTTGAAGAGAAGCTTCGTGCGCGGATGGAGAGTCTGCGCGTCGGCGATCCCCTCGATAAAGCGATCGATCTTGGCGCGATCGTCGCTCCGGTCCAGTTGCAGAGAATTGAGCAACTGGTTGAGCAAGGCAAAGCTGATGGAGCGACCTGTTGGCAACCGAGTTGGGCCGTCCCGCAGGAGGGCTATTTCTATCCGCCGACATTGTTCACTAACGTCGAACCGGCGTCCCGGATCGCTCAGGTCGAAATTTTTGGTCCCGTGTTGGTCGAGCATGACTTTTCGGACACCCGCCGAGGCGGTGGCATTGGCAAACAACACGGCCTACGGCTTGGCAGCGTCGGTCTGGACTGAGAACGTGAACTTGGCCTTGGACATAGCGCCCAAGCTCAAGGCCGGTGTTGTCTGGGTGAACTCGACCAACCTGTTCGATGCTGCAGCCGGGTTCGGAGGATATCGGGAAAGCGGATTCGGCCGCGAGGGAGGTAAAGAAGGGATGTACGAGTATTTGATGCCTTGCTGGGAGCGACTGGCGAAGCCGACAGAGGAGGTGAGCTCGGAACTCAGCATAGGGCCAGCAGCGGAATCAATGCTCCGCCGCCGTCCATCCGAGCCGGACATCGACCGAAGTCCGAAGTTATATATCGGAGGAAAGCAGGTAAGACCCGACAGCGGTTATAGTTTCGCCGTTAAAGACGGGGCCGGAAAATATCTCGGCGAAGTCGGCCTCGGAAATCGGAAAGATATCCGGAATGCGGTGGAAGCTGCGCACAAAGCCGGCGGTTGGTCGCGAGCGACGGCTCATCTCCGTGCTCAAATTCTCTATTATCTCGCAGAAAATCTGGCGGTGCGGGCGGCAGAATTTAGGAATCAGCTAACACGCAGTGCTGGACATTCACGCGAACTGGCGGAGCGGGAGGTTAGTCGTTCAATCGAGCGACTGTTTTATTATGGTGCCTGGGCGGATAAGTACGAAGGGCAAGTGCATGCGGTGCCATTTCGAAACGTGACTCTGGCGATGCCCGAACCTTGGGGCGTACTTGGCATCGTCTGTCCACCGGAGCAGCCGCTGCTGAGCTTTATCTCGCTGGTAGCGCCGGCACTCGCGGTAGGAAATCGAGTCGTGGTGGTTCCCTCTTCGCGTTACCCGCTTATCTCGACCGATTTTTATCAAGTACTGGATACGAGTGACGTGCCCGCTGGCGTCCTCAATCTGGTCACGGGAGATCCCAATGAACTCGGACGAGTCCTTGCCCAGCACGATGACGTTGGCGCAATCTGGTGTTTTGGTTCGAAAGCGCTTAGCGCAACGATCGAAAAAGAGTCTTCTGGTAACCTGAAACCTACTTGGGTCAGCTTTGGCAAGACCCGTGATTGGTTTGATGATCAACAGGCACACGGAAAGGAATACCTCCGGCACGCCACCCAAATCAAAAATATCTGGGTCCCCTACGGCGAGTAGGCTTGTGTTCGGGAAAGCCGTTGCGTTTGGAAGCACAGATTTCACTGCTTCCAGCTTGTCAGGTCTTAGGACCGGCAGAATGCCGAAGTGACACAGGCCAGCCTGTCTGTGGAAGATCTATTAAGTAGAGTAGAGAGGGTCCATGAGGAGCCCTCTCTACTCTACTGCTACTAAGTCCGACACGCTGGAAGCCTGTATCACTATTTCCGCTGTGGCACCGGCATCCTGCCGGTCTTTGGGATTTGACACAGAAGATCCCAAAGGTCGCAAAGATTCGCCTTATGTCGGTCGACCTGCGTAAAACCACTCGTAAATACCGAAAGCTGCGAGGCGAGTCACCTGCAATACCATATCTCCGGGCGCCTCAGGGTGCGCATGGATGACGGGAGTGAGGATGAGTTTGGACCAGGTGAAGTATCGCTGCTGCCTCCGGGACACGACGCATGGGTCGTGGGCAACGAACCGGTCGTTGTAATCGATGTTTCAGGAATGGCGAACTACGCGAAGCAAGTTTAAGAGCTTTGTCTGAACGCTGATCCCGCGTTTCTCCAAAAACCGCTCGCAATATTCCGCTGTATATGAGCGGAGGCTCACACACTTCCCCCCTCTTGATAATCGTCCATACCGCCGGATTTTGAGCATGAAAAGTATATATTCTGTTGGTTGGCGGAAGATCTCGACCTGACCCTCATTGCCTCCCTAGGGGATAAAACGCTCTTTTTGAAACTCTGCGAACAGGCGCAGCAACATTTCCTCGGTGTCAACCCATTCGTGGAAACCGAACCGACGCGCCTTCGTAGTGTCGGAGATGACATCGTACTCGAGATTAAAGATGGCTTCTCCAAACGGCCAGGAAACGGCTTTCTGGTAGGAGTAATTCCGCAAACCATACTTCTTCACCATACGGTTCCAGATCGGCTCCTTGTCGGACATGAATGATGTCAGCGGCAGGTGCTGGGGGGATCCGCAGGGAAGTCGACCTTGCGCAAACGCGATGACGCCTGGATCACCGCCTCCAGGGTGTTGGCCAGCATTGTCAGGTTCGGAGCGACTTCGGCGGCAAAGGTGGCGGCCGGCTGAAGCGCAGCCTAGAAGACGTGCGTGACGTCACGAAAGTCGTTGAGTTTACTTTCCACCTCCGATCGGTTCAGCAAATCTACCGAGATGAACTTCGCTGACGTGGCAAATTCGGGGCTTCTGCGCGACAGCCCGATCACCTCCCAATTGCCAATCTCAACCAGGTGGTTTAAAAGGCTGCGACCTGTCACCCCAAGCGCGCCGGCAACGAGAGCTTTCTGGCCCATAACGGATGGCTTCCAACGTTTATCGCAGCAGCGCGCTGGTCGCAAGGTCCCTATATTGACATAGGATAGCGGAAAAGCCAGTTTGCAGCATGAAAGCGGGACGCTCCCGCCGGGATTTCATTCGTCGCACACTCGTCGGCGGTGCCATCGCAGCTTTGTTTTCACGCCTCGGCTTAACTTCGGCCAGGGCTGCGTCTGACCCGGTCGACCGCAGAAAACTTGGTCGTATCGGTGCGGATGTTTCCATTCTGGGTCTCGGGCTGGGCGGTGCATTCATGGACGCCTATGAACGCAACTTGGAGGCTGGACATGCACTGCTGGAAGCCGCTCTCGCCAAAGGTATAAATTACTGGGACACCGCACGCGGCTATGGTCCAAGCGAAGGCATGATTGCTCCCGTCCTCGCGCGCAATCGGGATAAGGTCTTTCTGGCCAGCAAGAGCGACGCGCGGGATTATGAAGGCTTCAAACGGGACCTTGACCGCAGTCTTCAGGTTCTACGGACTGACCGCATTGATCTCTATCTACTGCACGACATGCGGCCTCACGAGTCGGGCGATCTGGGCGCCATCGAGTCCGGGGCGGTGCGTGCCGCCCGCGAGGCAAAAAACCAGAAAATCATCCGCGGCTTCGGAGTAACCGGACATTCCAGCGCCGGGATTCTGATCGAATGCATGAAGCGATTTGATCCCGATGCCGTGCTGACAATCTTTCCAGCTACACGGCCGGACAAGGGTCGGTATGAAGACGAGCTGCTACCGTTAGCGCGCAAGCGGGAGATAGGTGTGATCGCAATGAAGACAATCCGATTCGGCCGGCAAGCCAGGCTGCCTGCGACGGAACTTCTTCGTTATGCACTGAGCCTGGATGGAGTTCACGCTGCCATCGTTGGTCTGGATACGCGAAGTCGGCTGAATGAAAACGCCGCCGTGGCAATTAACTTTAAACGAATGCAAGCGGCCGAAGGGCTTGAACTTCATCGGATTGCCAGCAGCACTTTGGCTGGTGTCCTGGCGCCATGGGAACGTGGCGGTTATATCGACGATGGACGATTTGCGCGATGATGCTCTCGTTCAGCAACTTCTTCACAAGGTTTCACGAAGGAAAGGATGGAGGAGTCGCGGGAGTTCAAGGAGTTCAAGGAGTTCAAGGAAGTTCAGGGAAGTTCAGGGAAGTTTGGAGGATATCGCCTCTGTCGGTAGGGCGATCCGCCTTTGGCGGATGAGCCCGGCGGCGCCGGGCGAAGACTCGTTCGAGCCGGGACTTTGTGGGTCGCCGCACACCCAAGACGACTCCGCCTTTGCCAAGGCTATGCCGGACACGTCAAACAAGTTCTCGCTGGGCCGCCGCCCCGGCTCAAATAAAGAGAATGTCTCGCAAACATCCGCTGATCCACGACCGGTAGGGCGAAAATTCATTCGAGCGCCAGCGAGAACTTGTTTGAGCCGTCTTGGAGGGGTGGCACACCCCTTATGTCCGGCTTAAACGAGTCCTCGCTAAGGCTTGGATAAATTTTCGCCCTACCGGACCAGGGCCGAGGCCATGTTGCGAGACACTCTCTAAATTTTCGCCCTACCGATCTTGTCCGGTCGCAAACAAAATATCAAAGCGCACCGGCGTGCTCCTAAGTTCGACAGATCCTTCCAGCCATTGAGCGATGATCCTGCCTCGTCAGTTCTTCTCTGTAGCATCCGTGCCGAATCATCTTCGCGATCTTGCGCGCTTCTGTGTCATTCTTCTGCGATTTGCAATCGGGCATCGGCGATCGGTCATCGGCTCAGCCGGATACTCGATGAGCACCTGCATAACCTCAAGCGACCCTTGGTCGAGCAAGCGATAGGCGCGCTCCGCTTCCGCAAGCGGAACGAGACGGGTAATCATTCGGCGGAGGTCCGAAGCAAACAAGGTAAGATATTCTTGCGCGATTCTCGAACGCCGCTCGATCGACCACAGCGGACCTAACATTGGATTAACAAAGCCGACCTGTGAAGAAATAATGCGCGGTCGATTGTGATGAAATTCTCCGGCAAGGCTCAACGTTTCAAACGTGCCGCCATACCAGGACATGGCGATCACTGTTCCGTTAAAGCCGGTTGTTCGGATTGCTTCGTTGAGAGCCGGAGCGGCTC
This sequence comes from uncultured Verrucomicrobiae bacterium, assembly GCA_963813025.1. GTDB lineage: Bacteria > Verrucomicrobiota > Verrucomicrobiia > Chthoniobacterales > JAFAMB01 > CAVSUL01. The sequence continues at coordinate 166,914 of CAWEXO010000001.1, forward strand.
CGGAAACCTCAATGACCGCATCGGCACCGCGCCCATCGGTCAGTTCCCTCACCGTCTCCGCCACTTTATCTGAAGGCAGCAGCAAATGGTTAGCGCCCCCGTCACGCGCAAGTTGTCGTCGCAATTCGATTCCATCGACGCCAATGATCCGGCGCGCTCCGCCAAGTTTAAGGAGGCGGACGACGATTTGACCGATCACGCCAAGCCCCATCACGACGACATCAGCGCCAAGCGGCAGATTGGCATCCAGAACACCATTATAAGCCGTGTTGAGATTCGCCAGAAAAACGCCGGTCTCTTCCTCCTCGAGGTCGCCCAGGCTGACCACCCGATCTTCGGCAACGACGGCATGGCCGCCAGGCGGCGCATAGGCGAAAACAAGATCGCCCACTTTACGCACCGCAACCGAGCAACCAATGTCAGAGATCCGTCCGACCATGGCATAGCCATAGCGGGCCGGCCATTTCCAATCAGATCCTTGCTCCTTTGTGAACAAACGCGTGGAAGGATCCATGCGCTCACGCCACTGTGGCGCCAATCCTCGAAAGACGTTGAGCTCCGTTCCAGCGCTGATTCCAGAGACAATGGCTTCTAACAAGACTTCGTTCGGCTTCAGTGCGGGGAGCGGTTCACTGATTACGGCGAGCTGGCGCGGTCCAGTAAAGTAGAGTGATTGTGTCATTAAACTCATAAATCATCCTTTAACGCCGCCGGTTTCAACCGGTGTTCACAGGAGTCGGGAGTTCAAGAAGTTCAAGGAAGTTCAAGAAGTTCAGGGAAGTTCAGGGAAGTTCAGGGAAGCTTGAGAAGTTCGAGGAGCGTTCGTTTGCGATTTGCGATCTGCGATTTGCCGTGGCACCGGCATCCCGCCGGCCTTCGTAATCTGACAAGCTGAAAGTCTATCACCGAGAAACAGTTCTGGGCATTTTCCGATGTAGCACTGATCCTCATCCGACCAGTACACAATGTGTTCTTAGCGATCAGCGATCTTCTGAACCTTGCGTGGCATGCCGGTTCATCTTTTAAGCTAGGATGCTCACTTTTTTTTGAAGCCGAAATATCCTGGCTGACCCGAGAAGGATCAGCTTTCGAGCTTGTCAGGTTTCACGAAGGGCAGGGATGCAGGAGTCGCAGGAGTCGGGAGTTCAATGAGTTCGCCCGAGGGCCGGAGCGTTGTGGAGTGCGTACGACTTGTCGCCGCTTTTAGACCGCCCGGAGCGCGGCTCTCAAAAGGCTTCCAGCCCGTGAGCGAGATTTTTTTACAGAAGACCGCAGTAGATCGCGAAGAAGGAGAAAGCCGAAACTGAGCGAATCCCTGAGACCTTTATGGCCTTCCGTGGCAACTCTGACTCACTGCGCTGCCGTAGGATCAGTTAAATGTTCCAGCTTGTCAGGTTTCACCACCGGCAGGACGCCGATGTTACGGCGGAAAACTAATCCAGGCTTCAGCTTGTGAGCGCTGATCCTGGCCCGTGAGTTCTTCTCTATAGGAAGAGATGGTGAATCATTTTCGCGACCTTTGTGTCCTTCTGTGTGAATCTTCTGTGTGAATCTTCTGTGTGAATCTTCTGCGATTTGCGATCGTTCATCGGCTGTTGGCTATTGGCTACGGTTATTTTGCCACAGCCGCATTTGCGATCTGCTATTTGCGATTTGCGATTATTTTTGACCTGGCCTCCTGCACGACGGAAGCGGCATGCTCGCCAGTCTATCAGCTTTTCCGTTTGTGAATGATAATTGTGTTACCATCGGGATCGAAAATGCCGGCCATGTGGCAGACGCGGCTTTCCGTTGGTTCAAACATGAATCTGGTTCCTCGGTCTTTTAGTTCCTCCACTGATTTTGAGAAATCTTCTACTTCGAGCGCTACGGTCGCGCCATCGACCGATGCTTTGAATTGTTCCGCACCCGAACCAAGTGCGAGAACCCCGGAGCCGATTTCGTACTCAACCCAGCCCAAAGCTTCACCTTCATGGACCATGCTTGGCTGCAGACCAAGAACGCCCTCGTAGAACTGCCGGGCGCGCTTCAGATCAGTTACTGGGTTTACGGTGAAGGCGATTTCAGAGACTTTCATATGCTCCGCATGCAGTAAGTTCTGTTTCCGCGCAAATTAAGTCCTTAAAAAGACCGCTCCAAGAAGCACGTCAGACTTTTCACTCCAGCCAAAGTGGAAGAAAGAAGTCAGGCCGGGATAAAGCGCTCTTTTTGAAACTCGGCAAACAGGCGCAGCAACATTTCCTCGGTGTCAACGCATTCGTGGAAACCGAACCGACACGCCTTCGTAGTGTCGGAGATGACATCGTACTCGAGATTAAAAATAGCTTCTCCGAAGGCCAGGAAACAGCTTCCTGATAGGAGTAATTCCGCAAACCATACTTCTTGACCATACGGTTCCAGATCGGCTCCTTGTCAGACACGAATGATGCCAACGGCAGGTGTTGAAAAGAACCGCAGGGAAGTTTAAAAAAATCTGCCAATCGCGGCCAAAGGTTCTCCCAACGGTTGATGTCCCCATTGGTGATATTAAATGCTTGGCCGTCGCACGCTTCGTTCTGACCAGCCCACACCATTGCTTTGGCCAAAAGATTTGCATCGGTTATCTCCATCAAAGCTTGGTAAGCCGCCGTCGAACCAGGGAACCGCAGCGCGAGGCCAAGTTCTTTGCACAGCGCCGCGTAGACCGCGATCACGGTCGCCATGTTCATCGGATTACCGACGGCAAACCCGCGGATGCAGGAGGGACGGAGGGCCGTCCAGGACCACGCGGTCCTTGTGCAAGGAAGTTCAGGGAAGTTTGGGAGGTATCGCCTCTGTCGGGAGGGCGATCCGCCTTGAGCGGACGAGCCCGGCGGCGCCGGGCGAAGACTCGTTCGAGCCGGGACTTTGTGGGTCGCCGCACACCCAAGACACGTGAAACAAGTTCTCGCTGGGGCCGCCGCTCGGCTCAAATAAAGAGAATGTCTCGCAACATCCGCTGACCCACGACCGGTAGGGCGAAAATTCATTCGAGCGCCAGCGAGAACTTGTTTGAGCCGTCTTGGAGGGGTGGCACACCCCTTATGTCCGGCTCAAACGAGTCCTCGCTAAGGCTCGGACAAATTTCGCCCTACCGGACCAGGGCCGAGGCACATGTTGCGAGACACTCTCTTTATTTTCACCCTACCGATCTTGTCCGGTCGCAAACAAAATATCAAAGCGCACCGGCGTGCTCCTAAGTTCGACAGATCCTTCCAGCCAGTGAGCGATGATCCTGCCTCGTCAGTTCTTCTCTGTAGCATCCGTGCTGAATCATCTTCGCGATCTTTGCGCGCTTCTGTGTCATTCTTCTGCGATCTGCGATTTGCGATCAGCCATCGGCTATCGGCTATCGGCACAGCCGCATATGCTATTTGCGATTGCGAGCAAAGCGAGCCGAGTTCCTTGTCAATCGGCTACAACGATCTCAACCCCGGATTCGTTCAAGGCGGCAACAAGGCGCGGCGAGGGCATAGCATCCGTGACGAGAACATCGATCTGGTCAAGAGAGACTACGTGCGCGAAGACTGAGCGATCCAGCTTTGTAGCATCAGCCAACACGATCACGCGCCGCGCGGCTTCTATCATCGCGGCCATCATCGAAGCCTCTTCGAATATTGTTGTGGATAATCCGCGCTCTGATATCCCGCCGACTCCAAGAACGGCCGTGTCGGCACTGATAGGTCCTGCTTGCGGAAAGCCCACCGTGCCGATGGTGATCTGGGCGTGCACAAGGACCTGGCCACCCAGTAGATAGACCGCCCGGGCGGTCTCCGGCGTCAATGCCGACGCTATCCCGAGATCATTCGTAACGATCGTGAGATTTCTGCGGGAACCCAACTGACCGACAAAAGCCCGGGTGGTCGATCCGCCATAGATGAGTAATGTCTCGCCATCGGCGATCAAGCTCGACGTCTGGCGTGCGATGCGACTCTTCTCCGCTGCCTGTGAGACCAAGCGCTGTGTGACCGGTACATCCGGCACGATCACGTCGTCCAAGGGAACCGCGCCGCCGTGAGTCCGCTTAAGTAAGCCTCGCTCGGCCAGGTAGTCCAAGTCACGTCGGATAGTGTCCAGCGAGACGGCAAACTGAGCCGCGCTTTCCGCAACGGTGATGGCGCCGCGTATTTTTGCAGTTTTTAGCAGTTCGCCGCGACGTTGTGCAGGTATTGCATAGTCGGGGAGAAGGCCTTGATCCCCTTGGGCTTCTGATTTCGAATCAATGTCCATGCCGGTTTCTCGTCTTTTTGCGTGGCAACCTATCGAAAAGGCGTGTTCATCCAACCGTTGCTTGACATTGCGTTTAATGCTGATATCCGATAATACACTTAAAAACAAGAGGATTCATGCAGGCAGGATGCTGGATCTAGGAGAAAGTAAATGCGTAAGAAACTGATCCAAGGTGCCGACGCTCAGGACAGTACTGATATGCGGCGTCGTGATTTCATTCGGGTTTCCGGGGGCGCGGTCGTAACCGCGACCATGGGCGCCCTTGGTATGCCGTCCCAGCTCTTCGCCCAGGGCAACCGAACGGAGATCACGTTCGCCAGTGCTCGGTTTTTTTCAACTGACACAATGCAGCAGGTGATCGAATCCTACAATAAGTCGCAGAATTCCGTACACGTCAGCTATATCGAACTGCCGCCGCCGAGTAGCTCCACAGAAGTTCATCAGCAACTGGTCCAACAACTTGCCCGCAAAAACGGCTCACCTGATGTTTTTACACAGGATATTATTTGGATTGCCGAATTCGCACAGGCTGGCTGGACACTACCGCTCGACCACTATTTTGGTGCCGACGAGATGAAGGCTTTCTTTCCAGGTATTGTCCAGGGCTGCACTTGGAAAGGTCAGCTCGTTGGGATGCCCTGGTTCCTGGACTCCGGCAAGCTCTATTATCGAACCGACGTGTTACAGAAGCTCGGTGCCGGCGTTCCAGAGACCTGGGATCAGCTGATCGAGACGGCCCAGAAAGGTATGAGCGGAGACGTGCGTTTTGGTTTTATCTGGCAAGCCAAACAAGCCGAGATCCTGACTTGCACTCTGGTCTCATTCGTTGGGTCTAATGGCGGTTCTATTCTCGGTTCGGACGGAAAAACGGTAAAGATTGCCGAGCCCGAGGCCAAAGCCGCAGTGCAACTGATGCATGACACTATTCACAAGTACAAGGTCACGCCGTCTGACGTACTAACCTGGGACGAGGAACCATCGCGCAGGCCATTCACCGCCGGGCAATCGGTTTTTCTTAGAAACTGGAGCTATGTATGGTCGATCGCTCAGGACAAGACGCAGTCGGATGTTGTCGGCAAGGTTGAGGTCGCGCCACTCCCTCATTTTCCTGGTAAGAAGAGCGCGGCGTGCCTCGGCGGTTATCAGTATGGTGTTAACGCCTCGACGAAAAACAAGGAAGCGGCGATCGACTTCCTGCGCTGGCTATCCACTCCCGCGACCCAGTTGCACTTCGCGACGACGGAGGGATTTGTGCCGACGCGTCTGGCCGTTTTTGATGAGCCAGAACTCGCGAAGACTCAGCCCTTTATCCAGAAGCTAAAGACCGTCTCCCTCGGCGCGATACCACGTCCGGTCACCCCGAAATACCCGCAGGTCACCCTTGTGCTCCAGTCAGAGGTCTCACGCGCCCTGGTCAGCGGTGACGTTGATGGCGCACTGAACAGAGCCAAGACGCAAATCCAAAGGATCGTCGGGGCATAATAAGTGGTCTTCCGGGTAGCTGTCGGACCTCATAGCAGGATCTGCGGCTACACATGCGGCTTATGGCGATCGCTAAAACACTGAGTCAGCAAGCGAGTCTGCGTCCGCCGTACGGTCGGTCCAAGGTTTGGGCGCCCGCGCCGGCACTATTGCTGGCGCCGGCGTTAGCGGCCATCGCAGCGATCTCGATTTATCCGGTGGTTCTTGGTCTCTGGCTCTCGCTCCGAGACACCACGCTATCATCTCCAACGGATTCATTTGTCGGCCTGGCGAATTTCCAACAGCTTCTCTCGGATGGCCAGTTCTGGAACGCATGGGTACATACGATGGAATTTATGAGTGCGTCGACGCTGCTGGAAACTTTGATCGGATTGTTAATTGCGCTAAATCTGACGGAACGATTTCTGGGCCGCGGACTTGTCCGAGCAGCGATGTTAGTACCATGGGCGATTCCCACGGTGGTAACCTCAAAGATGTTCGGCTGGTTGTTCGACGGACAGAACGGCGTCGTTAATTATCTTCTGCGAAGTGCCGGCTTCATCCAGCACAACATCAGTTGGTATGGATCGCCTGATCTTGCCTTAGGGACGATTGTCATTGCCGATGTCTGGAAGACTACTCCTTTTATGGCCCTGCTTCTTCTAGCCGGGCTGCAGACTATTCCCCGTTCTCTTTCCGAAGCTGCCTTAATTGACGGCGCTAAGCCCTGGCAACGTTTCTGGTGCGTCAGGCTGCCATTACTGGCCCCCACCCTCCTGATCGCTGCGATGTTTCGCGCCTTGGATGCTTTCCGGATCTTCGATCTTGTCTACGTCTTGACTGGCGGCGGCCCGGCGGACTCTACCGAGGTCCTTTCAACGTTAACCTACAAAAATCTCTTCTCGGCGCTCCAGCTCGGATATGGATCCGCACTCTCCACTGCGATGTTCATCACCGAAATTTTCATCGCTCTGGGCTTCGGGATCTTCATTTTGCGCAAACTGAAGGAGGTCGGCCAATGAAGGCTGCACCGGTCACTGAACAGATATCACCGCGAGGCTTTTCCTTGTTTCCTTGGAACCGAGTCGCGATCTACGCCTGTGCCCTGTTTGTTGTGTGTTGGTCAGTCGGACCATTCCTGTGGCAGATGTCTACCTCGCTACAGTTAGACAAGCGGCTAGTTAGCGGTAATCCGACGCTGATACCTGATCCGATAACCTTCGATCATTTTATTAACATCTTCGTGGGCAAAAACCTTCACCGGTACCTTCTTAATTCAGTAATTGTGGCCGGTACAACGACGTTTTTTTGTTTACTCTTCGGAGCCGTCGGAGCGTTTGCGCTCGCGCGACTCGATATCCGTGGCCGTTTTGGGATTCTGGGCTTCATTCTGGCGGTCTCGATGTTCCCGCAGATTGCGATCGTCGCTCCGCTCTACGTGTTAGCTTCGCAGTTCGGCTGGTTGGACACGTACAGAATTCTGATTGTTGTTTACCTTGCGCTAGGCTTGCCATTGGTGATCTGGGTACTCTTCGGCTATTTCCGGACGATTCCACAGTCCATCGACGAGGCCGCACGAATCGACGGCGCAAGACCCCTGGCCATCTTTTTCTTGATCACACTCCCGATGTCTCTCCCCGGTGTCGTCACGACTGGGCTACTCTCCTTCATCGCTGCCTGGAATGAATTTATGTTCGCGCTAGCGTTCACCTCGGATATCAACCATCAAACCGTCCCCGTGGGCATCGCGAACTTTACGGACGTTCACTATATTCCGTGGGGTGATATCGCGGCGGCTTCTGTGGTTGTAACCCTTCCGCTTGTGGTGCTGGTACTCGTCTTCGAACGTAACATCATTGCTGGCCTCACAGGAGGAGCGATCAAGGAATGACTACCGGCCGATGGCAAGAGGTTTATTCTGATCTTATCAAGCGATTGCCCGATTTTGTCAGCGGTGCCCGGCTGGCGATGTGCGGCTTAGCCACGTGCGTCGATGCTTACGTGCGCTTAGATGCGGCAGAGAAACTGCTGAACGCGAAGAAAGGGACACCGCAAGCTGAGCTCGCGAAGGAACTGCTTCGAAGGGCAGCGGCCGGCATCGGCGGGGAGTTTCGGATGAATTGGCCGGCCGGAGGGACCTGGGTCGAAGAAAACCTTCAGGTCTCAAATTGGGGTATCGGTGGAACAGGAGCTCAAGCAGCACAAACGCTCGCTACACTCGGGGCACCGGCGCTGATGAGCTTGGAAGACCGGGGCGCGCGCCAGCTATCGGTTACTCATCCGGACATCCAGGTAGGATCCAGTTCCGGTCTGGTTCGGTGCAGGGATCTTCCCGTCCTCAAAACCCAGAAACCCGCCCACTATATTTTCGAATTTACCGAAGGAGTCAGGGTTGGATCTATCATTCCGAAACGTTCGACGCGAATAATCGTTCTATTCGCCCCTGATTCACTCGACAGAGATCCTGACTTCGCTCGTGAGAGTATCGCGGCCGCTCCTGGAGCGGGCGCGGGAATTTTGTGTGGCTTTAACGGAGTCGCTGACCGGGAATTGGATACGGCGGTCGGCGAGGCGCTGAGCCTGGCTAAGGCTTGGAGCGATCAAGGCCTCAAAACTATTCATTTGGAGCTAGGCGGCTATTCGCGCGACAACAACAGGGACGCCGTCTTGAACGGTCTCATTCGGGTTATCACCTCCCTTGGAATGAGCGAATCAGAGTTTCGCGGCTTGTTTGGGGAATCCCAAGATCCAGTCGCGGGAGCTCACGAACTCGCCGAAAGGTCCGGGCTCTCTCGCTTGTGCGTCCATGCTGACACTTGGGCAATGGCGATAACCCGGAACGATCCAGAACGCGAGCTCGAAGCGCTGCTGATGGGTTGTCTCCTGGCATCCACCCGCGCCGCGGTTGGGCGGGTCACGGTGCCACAGGGACTGCCGGACGGTTCACGATTCTTCGAGCCTCCTCTTCCGGTCTCGAAACGCTGTGACGGTTGGTGTGCCGTCTGCTGTCCGGTGCCCTATCTCGCGACTCCGGTCGCCACGATAGGCCTTGGCGATACGTTCCTCGCCGGCACTTTGCTTGTTCTCAGCGCGGAGTTCGCGATGCCCCGGCCACGGCAGACGCATCGGCTTCCCGAAACGATAAGACGATTGACTAAATATTATGAATACACGTTTAAAAAACCACATTAGCACGCGCGTTCCTGGCATTGATCCCGGGAAAATGCGCAGCTTTCAACGGGTTATTTCTCATGACGGATTCTTTCTGATCTGCGCGCTCGACCATCTTTCGGATTTCCAGGAGCTGCTGGATCCTGATCCAAAAACTGTCGATTACGCCCGCACAATGGATGCAAAGCTCGATCTAATTCGCGCCATTTCCGGTGAGGTCAGCGCCTTCTTGCTCGATCCCCGCTTTGCCTTAGCGCAAGCCATTGCCTCGAGGGCCCTACCTGCGTCGATGGGCTTTATGTCATCCATTGAGGACGAAGGTTACCACGGTTCTGAGTCCCGGATGACCAAGCTGCGACTGGGTTGGGGTACCCGCAAAATTAAACTGATCGGCGCCGACGTGTGTAAGCTGCTCTGGTTTTTCCGACCAGACAGTGGGACTGCCGACTTCCAGCGCGGCGTTCTAAAGCGCCTCGTGGCCGAGTGCGCGGCTCTTTCCCTGCCGCTCGTCGTCGAGCCGATCTGGTATTCGCTACCAGACGAACAACCGACGAGTACGGCATGGAAGGTCCGGCGCGTCGAGGGCATCATTGAATCCGCTCACGAAGCTAGTCGTTTCGGCGTTGACATGCTCAAAGTCGAGTTTCCTGGTGACGTCAGTTCCGAGGAAAGTCAAGACGAGGCTCTCGACGCGTGCCAACGCCTGGAAAAGGGCGTAAATGTGCCGTGGGTGATCCTCTCGGCAGGCGTTTCCTACGATAGCTTTAAGAAGCAAGTCGAGATTTCCTGCAAGGCGGGTGCATCCGGATATCTCGCGGGGCGCTCGATTTGGCGCGATGCTGTGTCGACGCACGATCCCGGTGCGAAAAAGGGCGCGATTGCCGACGCGGTTGCGCGGCTTTCCGAGTTGAATGCGATTACTCGCGCTCACGGCAGGCCCTACCTCCCGGCATTCAGCGGAACGGCTCTCCAGGAGGCTTTGCCGGAATTCTGGTATGAAGGCTGGCATCCCTGAGAAATGTCATGCCGCAAAAATTGAACTTTCTGAGCCAGATGACCGGGTCATTTGGCCTGTCCGCAGCCGGCAACCCGACCGTCGCCATGATTGAGGCGGCCTTTAATCATCATGGACTCGACTGGCGTTATATGAATTGTGAGGTTAAACCGGAAAAGCTGGGCGACGCTGTTCGCGGCGCTCGGGCAATGGGGTGGGCCGGTTTTAACTGCTCTCTGCCACACAAGGTTTCGGTCATCGAGCATCTCGACGGCCTCGGCGAGTCCGCAGCGATCATGCGCGCGGTTAATTGCGCAGTCCGACACGGGGACACGTTCATCGGCGAGAACACTGATGGAAAAGGGTTTATGATGTCTCTGCAAGGTATCGTAGATCCGCGCGGCAAGAATATTGTCCTATTCGGTGCGGGTGGAGCGGCCCGAGCGTTGGCGGTCGAACTCGCTTTGGCCGGCGCGCACTCGATATCTGTGGTGAACCGCAGTCGAGAGCGCGGCGCGGAATTGATCAGGGTCATAAATGACAAGACGCCTGCTAAGGGAGAGCTGGTTGTTTGGGACAAGACATATCAGGTGCGTCCGGATGCAGCCATCGTGATTAACGCCACCTCGATCGGTTTGTATCCAGATGTCGATGGTCGACTCGATATTGATACCGAATCACTCAAACCGGAGATGGTGGTTGCGGATGTCGTTCCGAGCCCACCCCGCACCAATCTCATTAAGGATGCCGAAGCGCGTGGCTGCACGATCGTCGACGGCCTTGGTATGCTGGTAAATCAAGGTGTCATCAGCATAAAGTATTGGACCGGATTCGATGTTGACGCAGCGGTTATGAGGGGAAAGCTCGAGCATATTTATCGCTTATAGGGGGCCGAGGAAACTTCGGCAGAGAAGTTCAGGGAAGTTCAGGGAAGTTCAGGGAAGTTTGAGCGGTATCGCCTCTGTCGGTAGGGCGAGAATTTATTCGAGCCCGGCGGAGCCGGGCGAAGACTCGTTCGAGCCGGAACTTTGCTGGTCGCCACACCCAAGGGCTGAAACAGGTTCTCGCCGGGCCGCCGCCCCGGCTCGAATAAGAGATTGTCTCGCAACATGGCCTTGGCCTGCTTCGGTAGGGCGAAAATTCATTCGAGCGTCAGCGAGAACTTGTTTGAGCCGTCTTGGAGGAGGTGGCACACCCTTATGTCCGGCTGAAACGAGTCCTCGCTAAGGCTCGGATAAATTTTCGCCCTACCGGACCAGGGCCGAGGCCATGTTGCGAGACTCTCTAAATTGTCGCCCTACCGATCCTGTCCGGCCGCAAACAAAATATCAAATCGCACCGGCGTGCTCCTAAGTCCGACATACCCTTTCAGCTTGTGAGAGCTGATCCTGGCTGGCCCGTGGGTTCTTCTCTATAGCGATCCGTGGTGAACCGTCTTGGCGATCTTTGCGCGCTTCTGTGTGAATCTTCTTCGATTTGCGATCTGCTCAGCCGTCTACCCCCATTCCGGAACCTGCTGATCGTAATGTATTCGGAGCCGTTGCAGCTCCACTCCCTCAAAGACGTGATCGAGTTCTGGGTCGCTCGAAACGGTGGGCAGCGAAACCTGTGCCTCTGTCACAAACCGTTTCCTGATTTCCCGGTTACCACCTGAGAAATAGCCGTCGCTCCACCAGTTCAAGATCCTCTCCCTAGCCTGACCTAACCGCGCCGCCGATGGCAGCTTTGCCGATTTTTCATGTTGATTGATCGACCGATGCGCCGGCATCAGGTTCCAGAGATCGTCACATGGCCAGGCTGTCCATGGAAAACAATGATCGACATCCATCAAGTCGGGCTTAAGGGCTTTACCGGACCAGACGCAGACAAGCGGCTGCCTCACCATGATCTGCAGCGCAATCTCTCGGGCCAAACCCGACATCACGCTCCGGATCCGAGTTTCAGCAATTTTGTTCCAAAACGTGATTTCATCCGCTACTGTTGGTGAAATACGGAGTCTCTCTTGGAACGCGACCATGGTCCGCCAGCGGAGGCGGCGAGCTTTCACACCACGCGCTGGACGATCGTTATGAAGGCGGCGCAAAGTCAGGCGCAAGGGGGGCAGTCCGCCTTAGCTCAGTTGTGCCGCACTTATTGGTATCCACTCTACATGTTCGCTCGCCGCCGCGGGCACTCCCCGGATGACGCCCAGGACTTGACCCAAGGTTTTTTCCTGCACCTGCTGGAACAACGGGCGCTGGCGGGAGTTGACCGGCTCAAAGGCAAGTTCCGGTCGTTTTTGCTCGCCTCTTTCCAGAACCATCTCTCGGATGAGGCCGATCGCACGCGCCGTCTTAAAAGAGGAGGAGACAAAGAATTCGTTGAGCTGAATACGGAAGAGGCCGAAGAACGCTATCGACTGGAGCCGGTCGAGTGTTTAACAGCAGAGAAAATGTTCGATGCTCGGTGGGCAATGACGCTCCTGGCCGAAGCTTTGGCCAAACTGCGCCAGGAGTATGCCACCGAGGGAAAAACGTCCACGTTCGCATCGTTGAAAGTTTTCCTGGACCCAATTAACAGCAGAGCTCCACCCTCCTATGAAGAGGTCGCGAATCGGCTTCAGGTCAGCACGGGCGCGGTCAAAACACTTATCCACCGGTTGCGAAAGCGATACACCGCTCTGTTGCGCGAGGAGGTCGGCCGTACGGTGTCAGATCCGGCAGAAATCGACGAGGAAATCCATGCGCTCTGCGAAGCCTTAATCGCATCCGAAGGACGGTTAGGTCCATGAAAACGGAGCTTCGACGCACCTGCCCAAGCTGTGGCAATGAGTTTTCCGAAGCGATGGAATTCTGTCCGGTTTGCATACTACGCGGAGCTGCACGGGGAGAATCCGCAGCGGCCCCGGCGGTGAATCCGACAGGTGAGCCAGAACAAGGCTCCGAGGAGGGAGAGCCGGCGTCCCCGGTCAACCGGTTTGAGCATTATGAACTGATGTTGGATGAAGAGGGTAGACCGATCGAGCTGGGGCGTGGCTCGATGGGCGTCACGTACAAGGCGCTTGATGTCGATCTGCGGTGCCCGGTGACATTGAAGGTCATCAACGAAAAATATCTCGGTGACGAGTCAGCGCGGCTTCGTTTCTTGCGCGAGGCGCGCGCAGCAGCCAGCGTACGTCACCCGAATGTTGCCTCGGTCTTCCATCTGGGAAGAACCCGAAAGAGCTATTTCTATGCGATGGAGTTTGTAGAGGGGGAAACGCTCGCGAGTCTCATGAACCGTACCGGCCGGATTGAGGTAAAGCTGGCGCTCGAAATTGCTACTCAGGTTGCAGCTGGTTTGGCTGCGGTGCACAAGCAGAGACTCGTGCACCGAGATATCAAAGCAAGCAACATCATGGTGAATATGGCGGATGGAGACGCTGTGACCGCAAAGATCGTCGACCTGGGGCTGGCCAAGACGGTGAACGAACCAGATTCCGAAGCGGCTATTTCTATACCCGGATGGTTTGCGGGGACACCAGAGTTTGCTAGTCCCGAGCAATTCGCGGGCGTCGGTGTTGATATTCGCTCGGATCTTTACTCGCTGGGTGCGATGCTTTGGGTGGCGGTCACCGGCCACCGTCTGTTCAGGGGCTCCCCTGCTGAGGTGATGTATCAGCATCAGCATGCACCGTTACCCCTCAAACAACTCAAAGACGTTCCGCAGCCGGTCGTCACTCTACTTGAGGTGCTTTTAGAGAAAGATCCGGCGCGGCGCTTCCAGAGCCCGACCGAACTCCTGAAGGCGATGCCGACGATAACGGGCGCTATCGACGCGGGGCGTACAATCTCTCGTGGGAGCTTGCGGCCAGCCGCTACCCGACCGGGCGAGTTCTGCGATACGCTGTCTGGGATCGCGACAGCGAAATTGGAGTCCATGGCCCCTGCTCCCAAAGCGCCAGAGTTGGACCAATCAACTCCGCCGCGCCTGCAATCGTCACCAGAGGTGCTTTCACAGGCAGCGCCGATGCGAAAAGAACTCCATTCTCGTCCGTTGCCTACACGGCGGCACAATCTGTTCCTATTCGCGGCGGCGCTAGGCGCCATCATGCTGGTTACCGGCTTGGTTTGGTTTCTCGGACCGAAATTCCGGAATCCAACGGTGCCGGCTCTTCGCGGAACGATTTCACCAAAGCCGACGGCGGTCTTCGTTTTTCATTCCCCGCCCACGCCCGGTAAACCATGGTCGAACAGCCTCGGAATGCGCTTCGTGCCGCTGGGTGAAATCCACCTCGCTGTGTGGCAGACCCGGGTCCGAGATTTCGAGGTATTCGTTCACGCAACCGGCTACGATGCCGTCGGCGGCATGTCGTCTGCCATTACGCGGAACGGATTTAAGCTCAGCACGATGAGCTGGATGGCGCCGGGTTTCCAGCAAACACCGGAGCAACCCGTCGTCGGCGTCAGCTGGGAAGACGCGAATCAATTCTGTGCATGGCTGACGAAAAAGGAACGAAGCGAAGGGGCGCTCGCAACCTTTCAAAGCTATCGGCTACCAACCGATCGCGAATGGAGCCGGGCTGTCGGGCTTGAGCACGAGCAGGGCGCTACGCCAGCAGATCGCAGCGGAAAGATTAAGAGCATCTATCCTTGGGGTACAGTATTTCCGCCGCCGAACGACGTAGCAAACTATGCGGGCGAGGAATCGCGCGAAGGCGCACCGGATACATGGATGGTCATTGCAGGTTTTCACGATGCTTTCCCCCGGACAGCTCCGGTTTCGGCTTTCAAGGCAAACGCGAAAGGTCTCTACTGCTTGGGAGGGAACGTCTGGGAATGGTGTATGGATACGTTCGAAAACGGAATGGACTGGCGCACACTCCGCGGTGGCTCGTGGGCAACATCGAGTCCCGAAGAGTTACTCTCCTCCCATCGCCGGGGCTACGGACCATTGTTCCGTTCCGATGACATCGGGTTCCGCTGCGTTATCGCCATAGATGGAGCGCACGAATGAAATTGCTTAAATTCAATCTTATTTTCATTCCTTTACTCGCGCTTTGCTTGGGCGTGGTCGGCTACATTGCGAGAAACTTATTGCTTGAGGACACGCGCGAACACGTCATCCAGAACGCGCGGATAATCATGGAGACGATGCTGTCGAGCCGCACCTATACGACGAAACAGGTTGCCCCTCTGCTTCAACAAAAGAATTTCAAGCTGCAAACCGCAATTTCGGAATTTCGAAAGACGATCGAGGAGATGCCGAAGGTTTTAGATCCGGCAGCTCCGAAAGACATTCGGGGTAACGCAAAGAAAAGCTATATTCTCGGTCAGCAGCGCGCCCTGGACGTTCAGCAGCAGTTTCTGGAGTCGGTAAAAGGCAGACCGGAAGAGCTCCTCGACACCGAGTTCCATCCTCAGTCGGTTCCCGCGTTCGCCGCGACGGAGATCTTCTCTTATCTGCGTGAAAAATTTCCTGACTATTTCTATAAGGAAGCTACTCTGAATCCGAGCAACCCGCGAAACCGCGCCACGGATTGGGAAAGCGACGTGATCAACCAATTCCGCACCCACTTGGAACAGACCGAATTCATCAATACGCGCGAATCTGCCACCGGGACAGCGCTTGTCCTGGCGCGACCGATCAAAGTAAACAATGTCAGCTGTCTGGAGTGCCACAGCACACCAGATAAGGCGCCGGCAGAGATGATCAAGCTTTATGGCACAGCCAACGGCTTTGGTTGGAAGCTGGACGACATTATCGGTGCCCAAATCGTTTCTGTGCCGGTCTCGGTAGCCGTGCGCATTGCCGAAGACGCGTTCCGCGTGATCGTCATGTGGCTTGCTGGTGCGTTCGGCGGTATCATTCTTGTCGCTAACATCGCTGTCGCGATCGTGGCGCGTCCGCCGCCGAAAGCTCAGAACGGGAGTTAGTCGAACCACCATGAGCCGCCGCTGCGGCACCGGGGAATGGTTTCAGGCTCGCATCTAAAGATTCAGGCAACATTTTGAGACGCAGAGGATAGGAACGGCTATGATGACTAGACATAGCGCGTTTGCTCCGAGTTCTTGTGTCGGGTCTATGGTATCATGTGATCAATCGCGGTATCGAACGGCGTATCATCTACCCGGGCGAGCCTTGTTTTTCAGATTGAAGAGCTCTTGGAGCGGATGGTGCAGCAGTTTTGGGGTCCGGTCCACAGTTACGTTCTGATTGCGCAACCACTATCATCTGCACGTGGAAAGGCAGCGCGACAACCTTACTCAAACGAGTTCGGGAAGGTGATCGTAAAGAGCAAAAAGCGGTGGGCGAACTGGAGAAGCTAGCCTTGGCTTGGCCGCAGATTACCCAAACGGTGGCCAGAGTTCGGCAGGAACCCTGGGAAATGATCAGTCAGCGGAAGGGCGATCCTGCCCGGGAGATTGTCTTCAACCCGCAGGAACCACGTGGGAGAGCCGACAGAGCAGGATTCCCTGCGGCTTTCAGCCCTCCCTCATCGCTCTCGATGGACCGCTGCTTCCGCGAGGTACTGACAAGCTGATTCGTCGCCCTTGTGAATCCATTTTCGTTTAGGCGCCTTTTCATGGCGAACCCACCGGCGGATGGTTCTGGCTGCCGCCTTGGTCCCTGTGGCAACCGTGGGCGAGACAGGGATTTGATCGTACTGCCAGAGCGATGACCTTAAAAGGTCGGCCTGTTGATAAAGCTCTCGGCGGCTAAGCGGCTGCGGCCGCTGGCGGATCGAACGATGTGACAGTGCCAGTGATCGTTGATATACAACTTGGGGGGGAACCATGTCGCCAATGACATTTGCAGCATCCATGCCGGAGCCACTGACGCCGCAAGAGACAATGGGGCGAAACGACCTTTGCTGGTGCCGGTCTGGTCGAAAGGGGAAAATTAAGCAGATCTCTATACGCGACAGCATGCCAGCAATTCTTAGCAGTCCTGTCATTGCCAAAGCGAATACGAAGTTGCTGCATTTTACTGACCGTGACCAACTTATCCCCAAGGTGGTTGCCGAGCCTTGACAGCCGCGCATGCAGGTTGCAGTACCAAATAGGAAAGCAGGAGTGGCGCTAATCAACCCGCTTTCTGCAGAAATAAATAGATGGCGCGGTATTTAACCCTCGCAGTTTCGCGCTCGGTCTTCGGTAGTTCATTGGGAGGAACTCCGCCCTCAGTCGAGATCCGGACCACATAGTCGACTTTGTCTAAAAGTCCAGAGCCAGATCTTGACTTAACGGCCACTAGCAACCATGCGATGTTTTTTGCGCCGTGCGAAGTCCACGTTTTCAGCGGCGGCAGGGCACCCACGACCTCGCTTCCATCGTTGGCAGACCAACCCGGCCCAGCAAAATGCTTCCCGACAAGCTGGCCAGACAAATCCTTTAGCTCAGCCTCTGGCATCTTGAGCGTCCATTGATAACCACCCGCCGGGTTCGCCTTAACTTCGTAGATTTGAACCCCTTCTCCAACAACCGCCCATACGAGACGACTATTTTCCGGTAAGGAAATCCCTTGCGGTTCCTGCGCTAGTGATGAACCGCACAGGGCAAAGCAGGTGAATCCGAGCAGTAAGACCCAGAGTTTGTTCATTTTCATTTTCCGTCTGAAGCTTGCATAGCCAATTAGATTGAACAGCAAATCCAGGGTGGCTCAACAATTGCTAGGCCCACCTGTCGGACTGTACTTAAATTGTAGATTACCTGGGAGCATAGTCCACGATTTAAGTACAGTCCGACACCCCGCGTGAGGTTCAACCCGCTATCCTTGAACGTGATCCTGGCTCTCAACATTGCCGTGATGTCCTCAAGAGCCCGGGAATTGATGGGTTGAAGCCCGAATTCTTGGTGCTTTTTTGATAGGGCCTTTCCTCGCAGACCAAAAGTATTTAGCCGACTTATGGCTTTGGAAATAAGTGCCTTGCTAAACTCAAACGTCGCTTTTCGTACCTTTAATGGAGGTTTAACCGTTAATAGAGTCTGCGCATGATCGCAACGCTCCACCACTCGCTGCTTGCTGTCGCATTCATTACTCTACTCGAACTGATGGTCATGGTGCGGATCCTGCTTCGACCCCATCGCGACCCTGCTTCCCGAATTGCATGGGTAGTGGTCGTTGCCGCGCTGCCTCTAATCGGCATGTTCGCCTATCTGCTTCTAGGCGAGGTGAACATCGGCCGCGACCGTGTGAACCGGTTGCGCGCAGTCCTCAAGCGCATGCAGCAGATTCCGTGTTACGCAGCCGATGATGAGGCGGACTTCGCAGCCGCCGTCCCCGAGCGTTACCGTCATCTTTTTTTGCTCGGCCACTCTGTTAGTGGGTTCCATCCAGTGGGTGGCAACACCGCGCGTCTTCTGCCGAACTCCAACGCCACGATCGATGCGATGGTGGCAGACATCGATTCCGCAACGGATCACGTCCATGTGCTTTTCTACATCTGGCTACCTGACCACAACGGCACCAAGGTCGTCGAGGCCTTGAAGCGCGCGGCTCGCCGCGGCGTGACTTGCCGGGTCATGGCCGATGATCTCGGCTCGCGCGGGATCATCCGCTCCGAGCATTGGCAAGCGATGCGTGCAGCCGGCGTGCGCGTGGCTGCTGGCCTGCCCATAGGCAACCCCTTGCTGTGGCTGTTCGAAGGCCGCATCGACCTTCGGAACCATCGCAAGATCGTGATCATCGACGATCGCATTACCTACTGTGGCAGCCAAAACTGTGCCGATGCCGAGTTCCGAGTGAAGGCGAAGTACGCACCCTGGGTGGACGCTGTAATGCGCTTCGAGGGTCCCATAGCGCGCCAGAACCAGTTCCTGTTCGCGAGTGACTGGATGACGTACGTTGATGAGAATCTAGACCAACTATTGAGCAAACCGTTGCCTTTACCGATGCCGGGAGGGCTACCTGCGCAGGTGATCGGAACGGGCCCGACGGTGCGCTACTCGGCCATGCCTGAAATGTTTGAATCCCTGATGTTCGCAGCGCGGCGCGAGATCGTCGCCACTACTCCCTACTACGTGCCCGACGAGTCCCTGCACAACGCGCTGTGCACGACCGCTTACCGAGGCGTGGACACGACGATCGTCTTTCCTGCCAGAAACGACTCGTGGTTTGTCGGAGCGGCCAGTCGCAGCTACTACGCGGATCTGCTCAACGCGGGGGTCAAGATCTACGAGTTCAAGGACGGCTTGTTGCACACGAAATCGCTGACGCTGGATGGTGAGGTCACCTTGATCGGCTCGGCGAACATGGACCGCCGCAGTTTCGAGCTCAACTACGAGAACAACATCCTCTTCCACGATTCCGCGCTTACCGGTGCTGTGCGCGGGCGCCAGCAGGAATACATTGCGCGGTCGAATCGGATTACTAAGGAGGCCGTGGCGGCGTGGCCGATTTCACGCCAGCTGTGGAACAACCTCGTTGCCACGCTCGGGCCTGTGCTCTGAGCGCCTACATAAAGAGCCGCGCCAATGTCGTCTGAAAATTTGTCGAGCGCATCAGATTGGATGACGTCCAGGTAGCAGACCAGGGTTGAAGTTGAACGTTCCGCTTTCTATTTTTGCTTGGCTTCCCGTTATAGGCTCACAAAAATTGGCGCATTTGCGTGGCTAAATCCCATTAAATCAATCAAACCCGACGCAAACTTGTGAATATCGAGCAGGCGTGTTAACAGCTGGCCGAACGAACGTTCGATTTAGATTGTCGGAAGATCCGCTTCGAGAGGGAAGGGGGAAATCCCCTGTCGTTTGGCGGACCCGGAAGCATATGGCGGAGCGAGGACGGATCGCTACAATTCAAGGCGCATTTGAATGAATCAGACTTTCTGGCCGGGAGGCAGGATAAGCTTCCTTTGTCTTGACCGAATCCCGCAATTCTCATATTGCACTCTCAGGCGCTTTACTTGGTAGCATCGGAGTAAATTCCATGGTGCGACCGGGTGCGAACCGGGTGGTTCGTAAGGGATGGTTAGGCGCATCCTATCCCCCAGCACAGTATGCCCCTCTACAAATTTTTTGCCTTCTCCCTTAACGAGTTCCGGGCCCAATACCGGCGAATGATCTTAGTGTCACTGTCGGGTATTTTTTTCAAACTGCGTGAGTTTTATTTTTTGGGATTAACGGTTAACACATCGGAGGCACGATCATGAGCGATGACCCCCCCGCCTCGCCGTCGGTCGCCGATCCGGCGCTGCCACAATTCCGCAGTCATGGGAGGAGATTCACGATCGGCCGCACCGCAACCAATGTGGGCGTCGCGCAGACAGCCGCCGTATCGCTCGTGGTCGGTATGATGACCTTAGTTATGCCACTCGCCGCTTGGGCGGCCGGCCCGGCAACCTATGGCGTCGATGACGGCACGCACATCACGCTGTGGTCACGAGCCGCCACACAAGCCCGAGCAGATGCGCTGGTCAAAGCTTACAACGCGACGCACAAGAACCACATCGACGCCACATACGTCCCCACCGACGACTACCAGACCAAGGTCGGCGCCGCGGCGGCCGCTGGAGGGCTGCCGGACCTGTTCTCGGCCGACGTCGTGTTCATGCCGAACTGGACCTCGGCGGGGCTGTTCACTGACATGACGGACAAGATCGCAACGCTGCCATTTGCTGCAAACATCGCCCAAGGCGCGATCAATGTGTCGACCTGGAAGGGCAAGAAATACGGTCTACCATTCGTCATCGATCTTTCCGTCTGGATGTACAACAAAAAGCTATTCAAGGCAGCCGGCCTCGATCCCAACAAGCCGCCAGAATACGCTGGCGGAGTTCGCGGCTGACGCCCGTGCAGTCGCAGAAGCTGGGAGGAAATGTCCACGGCACCTTCTTCGGCGGCGACTGCGGTGGCTGCGAAGTGTTCACCTGGTTCCCGATCGCATGGGCCGATGGCGAAACGGTGATGAACCCTGAAGGGACCGAGTCGCACCTCAACAGCGAAGAAAACAAACGCATCTACGCGACCTTCCGCAGCCTTGTTGAGGATGGCACCGCGCTGATGCCCGACACCAAGACCGAGACCGGACCTACATGGACCGGTTATTTCCCAAAGGGCAATATCGGCATCATGCCGATGCCGGCCAGTCTTCAGGGCATGGCTAACTCCTCGCTTGCGGATGCAGATATCGGGGTGACCCCCATCGCCGGCCTTAAGGGTGGGCAAGCCACACTAGTCGGCGGCGACGCCATCGGGATTTCCAGAGATAGCAAAAAGGCCAACGCGGCCTGGAACTTCCTGGCCTGGATGGTCAGTGACGAGGCGCAGATCGAGGTTGTGGCCAAGGACGGCAACGTCCTCGCGCGTCCGGACCTCGCCAACAACAAGTACAGCGCGGCTGACCCGCGCCTTGTGACCTTCAACACGATCGCGGCAAAGGGTCAGACGCCCTTCGCGAAGGCCTTTGGGGCGACGTTTAACGATCCTCAGGGACCATGGCTCGTGCTGCTCCGTGATGCGGTGTTCGGCGACGCGAGCAAAATCGACGCGGACAACGCAGCCATAAACGCCTCTCTGAACCCGTAGCTGATCGGCGGCGTGGTGCGGTTCCATCCTCGCGACCCTCACCACGTTGACGACCCTCGAAAGACAAGGCGCCTTCAGTGGCCATGACTCCGGCGACACCTGACCACCGAGCGGCGCCAGCCGCTTGGTGGCGGCTTACCCGGTGGCGATACCGTCGGCTGATGGGCGTCGCCTATGCGGCGCCGACCGTCGTTTTCGTGGCCGTCTTTTTCATAACGCCCCTGCTGCTCGTCGCCCGGATGTCCCTGAGCAGCTGGCCCCTTTTGACGGGAAATGGCGGTCTGAATTTCCCCAAGAACTACCTCTCCATCTGGAAGAACGCTCTGTTCGGGCCGGCCGTCGTCTTCACAATCGAATATACGCTCATCGTCACGGTCCTGCTTATCGGACTGGGCCTCGGTCTGGCCCTTCTGGTCCAGGAGCGCGGGCGATGGGTGGACATGCTGCGCACAGTAATCCTGCTGCCCGTATCACTTGGTCTGGCTGCGGCATCGCTGCTGTTCTGGGGTTTCTATTCGCCCTCAATCGGGCCGATCAATCCAATCCTCGAGCAGCTGGGACTAATCCACGACCCCATCTCATTTCTTGGAACGTCCCTGAGCGCGCTGCTGTCCACGAGCTTCTTGATCGTCTGGAAATACTCTGGGCTGTACATGCTTATCTTCCTTGTCGGGCTGCAGGCCATTCCGGACGATCTCTTTGAGGCGGCCGCCCTTGACGGCGCCAGCCGTATTCAAGTTTTCCGACACATAACGTTGCCGCTGCTCCGGCCGTCGCTTGCACTGGCGCTCATCCTGTGCGTGACCGGTTCTCTCCTCGCGTTTGACCAGTTCTACATCTTGACCAAGGGCGCGCCGGACAACAGCACAGTCACGGTCGTCCAACTGATCTACCGCGAGGCGTTCCAGAAACAGAACCTGGGCACTTCCGCGGCCATCTCGATCATGGTCCTGGTGGCGCTCCTTGTGCTTAACGCGGTCCAGTTCCGCTACCTCCGCAGCTCAGAATCGGGTCTGAAGCGATGACCACGACGCGCACGGGAACGCTAGGCCGCACCCCGTACTATGTGCTGACGGGGGGGGTGGCGATCATCTTCCTGTTCCCCCTGCTGTGGAGTCTGGCGGCCTCCGTAAGCCCGCAGGCCTCCACCGGACAGGTGAACGGCTTCGGTCTGGGGAACTACACCACGCTCTTCAACTACGGTGCAGGGCTGGTCCAGTTTCTGATCAACAGCACCTACGTAGCGCTCCTTACGGTCGCGATCACTCTGGCGGTGTCGACCCTTGGCGGGTATGCCTTCGCCAGGTTCAGGTTTCCGGGTCGAGAGGCGTTGTTCCTGTTGACGCTGTCCATCTTGATGGTCCCGTACGCGACGCTGCTCATCCCGCTATATGTGCTCCTCAATCGCCTTGGGCTGCAGAATTCCCTGATTGGCCTCAGCTTGGTGCTGGCGATGTTCCAGCTCCCGTTTGCCACGTA
Organism: uncultured Verrucomicrobiae bacterium; assembly: GCA_963813025.1. Taxonomy (GTDB): domain Bacteria; phylum Verrucomicrobiota; class Verrucomicrobiia; order Chthoniobacterales; family JAFAMB01; genus CAVSUL01. The sequence continues at coordinate 189,753 of CAWEXO010000001.1, forward strand.
CATGATGCGTATCTCGTTTGAAGCGGTGCCGCGCGAGCTGGAGGAATCCGCACTGGTGGACGGCTGCGGCACGTTCAGCGTCCTGTGGCGAATCCTCCTTCCCTCGGTGCGCCCCGGGCTCATCACAGTGGGCCTGTTCGCCTTCCTGGCGGCATGGAGCGACTTCTTAGCTCCCCTCATCCTGCTAACCGACAGCGCAAAGCAGACCCTGCCGCTCGCGGTGGCCAACCTGCGGCAGCAGACGATGGGCGCCATCGACTACGGTGCCACGGAGGCTGGGGTCGTGGTGATGGCCGTCCCTTGCCTGATCCTGTTCCTGCTGCTGCAACGGTACTACGTGCGTGGTTTCATGTCCGGAGCCGTCAAGGGTTAACCCCGGCGCGGGGCTGCGGCGAGCGAAAATCCGGGCCAGGATTGCCTGATTGGCCCGATTGCTGCGAGAATTTCAAGAGCGCAGTGGATCTGGCATGCGCCCGACACAGACTACAGCGAAGCTAGAATCTTCCCCCCTTCAGGGCGAGACGGCGAGGGCACGTTTTTCCCGGGGTTAAAACCCGCGGGCTGAGTCCTGCAGTCCCTTCGGGACCAAAGTCCGACACCGGCATCTTGGATCTGTCGGACTTTGGGTAATCTGTAGGCGCGCAATCGAGGTACCGTTCGGAAGGGAGGTTAGAAACGTGTCCCAACGCGTCTTGGCTCCGTGTTGGTAGGGCGAAAATTCATTCGAGCGCCAGGCGAGAACTTGTTTGAGCCGTCTGGAGTGGGTGGCTCATCCCAGCGTCCGGCTCGAATAAAGAGATTGTCTCGCAAACACCAACGTCGGTAGGGTCAAGCTCCCGCTTGACCTCCTTGGTGTTGGATCAATCTGGATCCGGACGAGCTGGAGCTCGTCCCTACCGCCAATCGCTTGATGGCGCGCTACGAATTACCCCAAAGTCCGACACCGGCATCTTGCCGGTGAATCTCAAACGTTTCCGATCACCTTGGCGCATTCCAGGAACCGGCAAAACGCATTGGCCAACATCATTTGCCTTGGCGTCTTGCATTCCACATCGAATAAAGCCGGGCTGGCGACCAGGACGACAATACATCGCGCGCGCGAGATGGCGACGTTCAGCCGGTTGGAACTGTACAAGAATTCCATGCCGCGCGCAGCATCCTTGGGCGTAGAGGTAGCCATGGAATAGAAGACCACCGGAGCTTCTTGTCCCTGAAACTTGTCGACGGTGCCAACCCTTGACCCGGCGGCCAATCGCGCCCGGAGCTTGGCTACCTGGACGTTGTAAGGCGCCACGATCAGGATGTCTTCCGAGGTGAGCGAGCGGATCGCGCCGTTCTTGTCGGTGTAGGTCGGGCCGGCCCCGAGTAGACCGTCGATCAGCGCTGCGATGCGATCCACTTCCTCCGGTGATTCGCTCCGGTTTCCCTCATGCACAACCGGAACGAACCGGAGGCCGGTGCCGTCCAGCGGCCCATGGACGTTAATCCGTTGCCGTTCGTTTTCCGGCCGCGGCTGTAGCCGACCCTCGTAAAACGTTTGTGAGGTAAAGACACAAACATCCGGGTGCAACCGGTAGGTTTCAGCGAGGAATAAGCCTTGTTCCGGGCTGATTGTTTCGTGACCCTGCAGCAGGTGACTGAACGCGGTGCCGTCCGCGCCCAACGGATGGACCCCTTTCTGCGGCTGCTCAAGCTGTTGCGGGTCACCCAGCAAGACCAGGCTCGTCGCAGCCGGTGACACCGCCAAAACGTTGGCCAACGACATCTGGGCGGCTTCGTCCACGAAAAGGACGTCGATCGATTCGATCATTTCTTCCGCTGCCCAAAGCCACGCCGTGCCTGCGCCGATCTGCGCTTTGCCATTCCGAAAAAGCTCGAGCACCCGGGCGTTGCTCGTTGCCTGCGAAACAGCGGGATGTTGACACTGATCTTTCCCGTCCGCTTTCTGCACAACCCGGAGCGACACGCTCGTTTTTTCTCCAACCCGACAAATTTCTTCCAAGAGGTTACTGATCACCTTGTGGCTGTTGGCCGTGACGCCGACCCGAAAGCCGTTTTTGACCAGCTCAAGAATCATGCGTGCACCCACGAAGGTCTTGCCCGCACCCGGCGGTCCTTGGACCGGCAAAACTGTCGGCTGTCTGGCAAGAGACAACACGAGGCTCCTGGCAGCGGAGGTGAGCTGCCCGTTTTCGTCACAAAAGGAGCCCAGCCGGCCTCCAAGCAATTGAGGCGGGCGCCCAAGCAGGAGATCACGTGCCGCTTGGAATGGGCCGGGCGCTTCCAGTCCGTTCTCGGCCACCCAGGCGCCTAACTGAAGCAAGCTCTCGACTTGAGCTTCGGCCCCGACGATGTCTTTCGGAATCAAGGCAGTTGGTTGCGGAACCTGCGAACGAATGTCTCGCTTGAGGTCGATGGTCCCCGCTCCCTCGTCAATCCGCATGATCTTTCCGGCCGCTTTTTCAGTCGCTGGGTTCCAACCCGTTTCACTAACCTTGAATGGATGGTCCTGGGTAGGAAACGCATAACGATGGATCAGCGACCTTTTTTCTTTTCCAACCGGTCCTTGGTAGATGAGGCCGCCGAGCGCGTTTCGGTCCTCGATCAGTTCTTCGGTCGACAATTCCCGAAGCCGAAAGTATTCCCACCAAACAGATTTATCTTCGCGCCGATGCCACTCCAGCAGTTGGGCGAGGAGCCAGCGCCGGGATTCGGCTTTGGTCCAAGCGCCGTCTTCCAATAACCCTTTCAGCAGTCGAGCTTCAACGTCCCGAGTGCGACGGAGCTGCTCAGATAACGCTTCGCTGGCCGCGCCCGACTTTGGGACAGGTCTCGGCAGCGTTTGTCCGGAACTCAATTCCGAGGCGCGTCGCTGCTCCTCCAACCAATCGCGCAACCGCATGGCGGAGAAACAGTCGTCGCGATTGTACGCCTCGACGGTCGCAAGAATTTCCTCGGGAATGTCCTCGCTGTCACTGAGGGTCAAGGCAGTTTCCAAGGTTTGCAGAGCCAGATTCGCTTCCCGCAACGGCGTGGTTCGAACAAATCCGTAGAGCGGTTCAAGCTTTTTTATCGAATAGCTTTCGACCGATGCGCGTAAAGCCTGGCGGACGACCCGGTAAAGGTCGACCAACACTTCAGCTCGGAGAAGCTCGTCGACTTGATCTATGCAAACGGCATGGCGTCCCGCCAGCTGTTTGATGGCGGTCGGTTCAGCCGGGGCGTAATGATAGATGTGCAGACCGGGACAATTCTTGAGGCGGTCCATTACCCGAGTGATGAATTCTTCGAAAGCGGGCTTCTCCGCCTTCGGATCCAGTGACCAGCGCGACTGATATTGCGGTTGACCGCCAAGACCGTCATCGAGCGTGACAAGGCCAGTGAGATATTCCAGGCCCGTGTCGAACGCATAGGGCACGGATTCGAAATCGAGAAAAATATCGCCCGGCGAAGGCAATGGCAGAGAGGCTAACCCTTCGCCGTCTTTCACCGGACTGAAAAGTTCGTAAATCGCTTTTCCCTGTTCGCGACCTGCAACCTGAAGACGGGCTTGTTCACGGATCCGGGTAAACGATTGCTTGCCGATGCCCTTGATCCCGGGTTCCGGCGCCAGGTTGCCGAGTTGGGCAAGTCTCTCGACACCGGCGGAGGTTAACGCCCGTCGCTGATTCCAGGTTATCCCTGCGACCAACGACAGATGGTCATCGGCCCGCCGGCGTTGATCACAAACTTGAAACCAGTCACAAACATCGCAGAGCGCAACCGGCTCAGGATAAGTGATTTCCTCTGTTCGGGACGCTTCCAGGAAATCGCGTTTCACTTTCCGGAAGAAAGCGATGTACTGCGCGAGAAGGAACGGCTCTTCGATTCCTCCTTTCAGCACTACCTTCATCCAAGTTGGTTCGATTCCCTGGATTTTGGCCAAGAGCTCTGAGTAAAAACAGAGCTGCAGAATTGCCCGGGTCTTGGCCGATCGCGCCAGCTTGGTCTCGACCACCTCGTAGGAAAAATTTCCGAGCAGACTTGGGGCACTGACTTTTCGCAACAAATCGGAGCGCCCTCGCCAATCGCCGTCCTGAAAGGTTGCCTGGTACACGACATCAATACCTGAGCGAATCGCTTCAATCGTTTCCGTAGTCGCTTCGGACCAGGGTGCCGCAGTTGAAATTTCCGCGATCCGCAGCCCTTGATCTCTGAGACGTTCGAGAAAGCCTTTTTCATGCCGGTTGCCCAGTTCCTGCAGCAATTCCACACCGCGATCAGGCGCGTAGGGCTGTTTGATCGTTCCGGCTGTCTGAGCTCGCTGCAAAGTTAGCAGGTGCCGGCAAGCGAGGAAATTGGCGATGTCAGTGGCAGAGGCCATGGGACGACCTTTTGCGTTTGGCGCTTCACGTTGAGACAACACAAAAGTCGCCCCTATCAGGACCATTGTCATTCGCGCAGAGGTCACGGAGCACACGGAGCGCGGCGCAGCCGCAACCAAAGCATCCGCGCAGACTCCACTGACAGGCTGGAAACCTCCGCGACTTTACCGGCGTCACACCGGCATCTTGGGCGTGTCGGACTTTGGAAATCTGTGGTACGCCACCGCGTGATCGGCGGTAGGGATGAGCTCCTGCTCGTCCCGATTTAGACGTGATCCAACATTAAGGAGGTCAAGCAGGAGCTTGACCCTACCGACCTGGGGTGTCGTGAGGCAGCCTCTTTAATTCGCGCCTACCGGCGCTGGACCAAAGACCCGTTGGGACAAGTCGCTAAGCTCCCTTCTGAACCATAGCTCGACTGCGCGCGCCACAGATTTCCAAAGTCCGACAGACCCAAGATGCCGGTGTCACGGCGGGAAGTGGCACAAGCACCGTTGCACTTGCCTCAGCGGGTAAATCGATGGAGATTCTTTTCACTCACGAGGAACTGCGTAGAATCGAGTCGCGGAATGATCGCGGCCACGGCTGAAGTGGCACCTTGGATAAAAGAAAAAATCTTGTGAGGCAGCGGATCAATTTTCTCCATTCCCGGAACAACGAAAGCAGAGATAAGACACCCAACCCAAAAATATGGACCCCACACAGACCAAACATGGCCAGTTTAGCTGGAATGAACTCTTGACCACTGATCCGAGCGCGGCGACCAAGTTTTATACACAGCTGTTCGGATGGACTACTCAGGATTTTCCAATGCCCGAGTTCACCTACACGGTTGTGAAGCAAAGCGGAGCTGACATGGGCCAAGGTGGGATAATGGCGATACCGCCGCACGCGAAGGGAATGCCTCCTGCTTGGTTCAGCTATGTGACGGTAGACAATGTCGATGCGACCGCGAAACAGGCAGAACAGCTCGGCGGGAAAATCGTACTAGGGCCGCAGGATATCCCCCAAGTGGGACGCTTTGCCGTAATCCAGGATCCGCAGGGTGCCACCATTTGCATCATTACTTACCTGAAGAAATAGACGCCGCCCCGTTGGGCGAAGCCAGCTCGCCGGACGAGCAGGAGCTCATCCCTACCGTCCATCGCTTGATGGCGTACTTACAGATTTCCAAGGTCTGACAGACCCTTCCCGCCTGTCAGTGAACTCTGCGCGGCTGCTTTGGTTGTGGCTACGCCGCGCTGTGATCTTCGCGCCCTTCTGTGCAGAATCCGTTTCGCGTTTCCGATTTCCAGGAAATGGTGAAGCTTTGCTCAGCTAGCTACCTTCCTGCGGGAAGGTCCAGAACTGGTCCGGCGAGAGGTTGAGGATAGGACAATTTCCAAGCTCCAGGATGAAATTCAGCTTCGGTTCGGTGTCGAGGTAGTAATGAAAATCGGTGGTGAATTGGCCGGTCTGGGTTACGCCGATACCTTTTTCGCGATATTCCTGGAGCACAGATTGCGTCGACTCCTCGTCGATCCGCTCCTTGATGTGGTGCAGACCTTCCCCGTGTTCACGGATGAATGCCTCGTAAATCGTTGGCCCGTAGACTGGCTCGATGAGCTCGAGTTGCATGTCACCCAGCCAGGAGATGCCGATCAGAAATTTGAAAGGTTCGGTAACCCGTTGGTCGTTGACTTTCAAATAGACCATTGATTTCTCGGTAAAGGTCAGAACCGTCCACGGCCCGATTTTGAGGTTGTCGACCCAAGCGTGCATGCTCTTTTCCAGGTTTCGCGTGACCCAGGCGATCTGATAAATCTTACGTTTCTGATTAAACTTCCGCAGCTCTTCGTTCGTCATGGCGTACCATTCAGTCTAGAACGAAATGTGGCCAACCGTCCAGCTCGAGGGTTGTTCGGCGGAAGGCGTCTCACGTTTCACGTTTCGCGCCGGGCTCAGCATTTTAGTCGTTGATCACCGATTCCAACAAGCCGCGAGTGAACCCCGCGTTCGGCAATTCAAATCCCTCCGTACCTGCTGTCCTGGAAATCTTGTTTTCCTGCGCGGGTTCAGGAGGAGCTGAACAGTTTGAAGGTTCACCGGCAAGATGCCGGTGTCACGGCGGAAAGTGGCACAGGCTTCCAGCCTGTCAGTGGAGTCTGCGCCGACGCTGTGGTTGCGGCTCCGTCGCGCTGTGATCTTCGCGGCCTTCTGTGCACAATACGTTTCGCGTCTTAGGTTTCGCGGGAAGGCGATGGTCAGCTGGGTTCGCATATTGTTGCTTCGAACAAGCACGGCCATATGGAAGACTCGTCCCGTGAAGGATTTCCTCACAGAAGACCACAGCGCGGCATAGCCGCAAACCAAATCCATTCTGTCGTCTCGGAGATACTGCTGAAAATGGGCCAGCATGCACTCGCAGCAATTCACCCGGAAGGAGTATTGATCCGGCCGTAGTTTTTAAAATATGAGATCTGTGTGGAGCACCATTTCAAGTCAACGCGGTTTCTCCTAAAAATACACCGTCCGCACAGAGCGCAAAAAAGCTCGTCACTGTCCGAATCTACAATGAAATGCATTGCGCTGTGTTTGCTGCTTCTTACTCAGATATCGGCACTATGTCAGACAGTGAAGCCGCTTTCTGGTTTTTCACGGCTCAAGGATGAATTAGGCCCAACTTCTAAAGAGCTTCAAATGGAAGCGTTTAGTAGCTTGAGCAAGCGGGATCCACTGGAATTCGATTTGTCAAAACCCACTCCAGGATCGGTATCTGGGAGATCAACGCCGACGGGAAACAATAGTTTCACTCAACGGTTAGAAAGGCAGTCCATCTTCCCTCTCCAAACCCCGTTCCGCAGGTTGGTCAACAGCAAACTACGATTGGCCAGCAGCACACGCCAAAAACGATTACGGTCAGTCCAATTGACACTCAGGAGGACTGGCAAGCTCTGATGGCAAAAAGTCCATACCATTTTAATTCTTCCAGGCCTGGCGTTGCCAGGGTTAACCAATCTTCCAGCCCTTCCCCCTCTCCTGGTGCAATATTTCTCCATCATAAGGACGACGCCTTCGCAGTTTTCGAAAAATCAGCGACGATTAATCCTGCGCGCCCTACTCTTAGCAGTTCCGTGCCCGACGTGGTTCTCAGCAATAAAATAGGCGACCTACCTGCCGCGAGTCCGAACTCACAAGTAACCGAGCCCAGCTTCCTGGAGACGCACGCGGATAAGTTTATGTCGGCGTCCGGATTTGGCGCGAGCGCAACGGGCTGGCAACTATATAGACTGGGTACTGACGCGAATGCCGCCAAGGACGCCGCGACACTGCTGAAAAAGATCGGATTCGGGGAAGCCTTCTCTGAAGAAGCCGTCAACATTGCCAAAGTATTGGCAGAGTCGCGGGCCGGTGGAAAGTTTGCCTTGGGTTTAATTGTAGTTGGTGGTGGGGTGGCGTTTTACAAGTTCTGGTTTGGACACGATGGAGCCGCCCACAAGGAAGGCGTTTACATCAAGCCTTCGCCATCTCCCTCCCCGCATTAATTCCCGGGGGGACGGGTCAAAAACTAGGAGTCGATCGCCAAGGCGAGAACTTATTTGACGTGTCCGCCATAGCCTTGGCGAAGGCGGAGCCGTCTGGAGTGGGTGGCTCATCCCGACTTATCCAGGAGCTTATCCCTACCGCCAATCGCTTGATGGCGCGCTACAAAATTACCCAAAGTCCGACAGACCCTTCCACTTTGTCAGTGGAGTCTGCGCGGATGCTTTGGTTGCGGCTACGCCACGCTGTGATCTTTGGGAGCTTCTGTTCAAGCTCTTCGGCATTATCTGGTAAAAGGGGCGTCTTCAGGATTTATTAACAGAAGGTCACGAAAAACATTAAGAAGAGAAATCAGAGCTAGCGTAAACTGAGCAAATCTTTGCGGCCTTTGCGGCCTTTTGTGTTAAGTCCGACACACCCTGTCGGCTTAGCAAATAGCAAATAGCAAATAGCAAATAGCAAATAGCAGATCGCAAATCGCAAACGGACACTCAACCTCATCTTCGTGGTCTTTCTGTGCAGAATCCGTTGGGGAGGTCAGTGGTCGCGTTCAGATTGAAAATTATGAGCGTCTTTGGCTGAGTTCGGGTGGTTCTGACAGAATTGGTCTGAGTTCAAGCGTCTGACCGTACTCCAGGCAGGGAGCATCGTTGGCGATCGCAACCGCTTCGTCGAAACTATCCGCCACAAAGAGAATAAATCCGGCAATGGCCTCTTTGGACTCAATGAACGGACCGTCGATAATCGCATGCTTGTGTTCCAGTAACTTTCCTTGGTGCGCCAATGGAGACGCGAGTTTGATTTTTCCGTTGGTCCGCAACCCGTCAACCCAAGCACCGAATTTAGCCACGAGGTTCTGGACCTCCGCCGAAGAGTAATCTTTTTGCCAGGCGGTGTTCCGAATCAGTAGGAGGTATTCCGAGCCGCCCGGCGCGAGTGATTCGCCCGGAAACGAAGCGGGAGAGACTTTTTTTTGCGTATTCATATTGATTTCATCTTGCGCAACGGACCATGAATCAGCTGACCGAACAAAGGTTCATCAGCCGGTACATTCAAGGCGTCGCGCCGATTGTCCCAGCGGAAAACACTTTGGCCGAGAGTCGCGGCTTTGCGAAGGGTTTGCCCGAAATGCCGCGCCCCTGAGAAGGAAGTAGTCGATCTCAGGAAGCGTTGGTTCCACCCCGGAAATCAGGTCGGACACTGCAGGTAAGCGGTTACTCTCTCGGAAGGAGGCAACCACGCAACAAAGTTGGAAGAGGCCGTGATCGATATTCATATTCTTGAATACGACGAACAAGCAGACTTTTTCCGGACATGTTTGAGCTTTCGCTGGTTAAGTCAGTAACTGTGCAAGATCGAGACTGCTAAAAGTCGGCAGCACTTCCGCGGGGCGCCAAAGGCTCCTGAACTTCGCCTTCGCGACCTTCGTGGCCTTTGCCTAATCCCATCGCCTTGGAGCAAAAGCAATTCGCCGTCCGGCTTTACTAACCGAAACGTTGTTTCCAGTTCACAGGCTTTGTGCCTGGAAGAATTTCCTCACAAAAGACCGCAAAGATCACAGAGAAGAAATGATGTTGGTGTAAAGCGACTCAAATCTTTGAGACCTTTGCGGCCTTCTGTGGTAACTCCGAAACGCCCATCACCTAACTCGTGGAAGTTACCTCGCGGGTCCGTTCCGCCAGATCGTCCAGGTCGCGCTGCAGTTGCTCCACCCCGAAGGCGCTGCCGAGAATCCGTCCTACGACATCGGTCGGCAATTCGCGAGTGTTACCCTCGTGGCGTACTTTATCGATTGCCGCGATGAAATCGCCCATCGCGGTCCGCGACGCGGATGAGTCCGGTGGCGCGTGGCTAGTCGGCAGAGCGGCGGATAGAACGGAGAACTCTGCCGCAACCGCCTTCGCACAGGCCGACCAGGGTCGCGCCAGCGCCGTCTGGACGCTGTCGGGCCAGGGCGCACCGAACATGCGATTCAACGCCAGGACGTCCTGCTGCAGCCGGCGCAGGGTACGGAACAAGGGCTCCGGGTCCGGCTGGTTGGACAGACGACTGCGACGCTCGTGCGCGGCTTCTTCTGCCGCGGTGCCAAGGCGGTTGAGCGCGGCTCGCAAGCGCGCCGGCAGTTCGCCGAGATCCGGCGCGCCGGTGCGTACTGCCGGCTCCAGCGCCGTCATGATCCGGGAGAGCAGCAGCGCGGTTTCGGCTGCTGCCTCGCGAACTTGCATATCCGCCCGCGCCGGGACGATGAACATCGAAACAGCCACCCCGAGGACGGACCCGAGCGCAATCTCCAGTACGCGGTCGAGCGCGTAGCCGAGCGGACCCATTGTGACGGCGCTGCTGCTCAGCAGCACGATAATCGCGGTGACCGGCGCGATTCGGTAGTTCGGAAAGTAGGCGGTCAGCACGACGAGCGGTGTCAACGCGCCGACGAGAGCGATTTCAAGCGCAAACGGCGTGCGGACTGGCAGCAGGACCGCAGCGAGGGCGCCGATCAGTGCGCCGCAGACCGAACCGACGAGGCGGTCCATTGCCGCCTTCAAAGAGCCACCGACACTGTTCTGGGTAACGATGACAGCAGTCAGCACGGCCCAGAAGCCTTGGGGCAGGTGGAGGATAGTGGCCAGCGCATAGGTGAGCGCGGTCGCAATCATCATCCGCAAGACCAGCCAGAGGCGGGCGCGGTGGCGAGTGGTCGAGGGCTGGGGCAACCCCGTCATAGCGGACAAAATACGTTTCGCGTTTCACGTTTCACGAAGGCGATGGTCACGTGGGCTCGCATTTGTTGTTACCCGTACTTCTGAAAGGAGACGCGTCATCGGACAAGGCTGGAAGAATCAGTCGGACTTAACACAGAAGGCCTCAGAGCGATCGGGCCGGTGCGATACCTGGTTGCACCGACTAAATTCGATATTTGGCGGTTGGAGCAATGGCATCGAGCGTAATGCAAAGACGTTCGTCGAAAAGAGCTTTCGCTGGTTAAGCCAGTAATTGGAAGGTAGCGGCGCGACGGCAGCACTAAATCCGCGGCGTAGCCGCAACCAAATTTGGTTCTGGCGGCAGGGTAAGGCGCACGGCCTCGTGCGTCGCACCAGAATACGGACGAGGCCGTCCGCGCTACTGGAGTGCTCTGGCGTGAACATTGTGGCTGATGTGTGCACTATGAATTCTCACAGCCGCTTTTCCTCCCTAAAGCTTCGGCGGACTCCTTCCGGGCACGAGATCGGATTGGAATTTCAGATAAGCCTTCCAGCCGCCAAATTCGGTGATGTCGACAGCGCCGCGCACCGCGACTTCCTCGCACAGGAAGCCCTTGACAACCTCACCGTTATTCAGATGAACCGTTCCAATGGTCAGCGGCGTCGGAACATTCTGCGCAAAAATTCCGAACTCGGTGACTGGAAGCTCCCATACCTCCAGATCGATGGACGAACCCATTTCGGGGCCGACGCGAATAAGCCCCGGTTTCGGCGGAGTGGTACCAGGAATCGCGAAGAGTTTGTAGAAAGGGGCTGTCTTGGAGCGCTGAATAAAGTGGCCGCGGCAATCAGTGAGTTGGTAATTCAATGGCTCCCCGGTCAGGTGAGCACCCACTACCGCAAGCGCGATCGTCTCGGAATCAACCTCGGCTCTCGGCGAGTCCGCGCCATGATACGGTATTTTAGTTGCGCCTAGCGGTGGACGCAGAGATCCAAGATAGGATTTAGCAAGCGCGAGCAAAGCAGGCTCTGAAAATGCAGGTCCCAGGAGGGTGACACCAAATGGTAAACCGTCAGCGCGGAAGCCGGCCGGAACCGCAACACCGGCAAGATCCAGAAGGTTAGTGAAGTTGGTAAATAGCCCAAGGCGGCTATTCAGAGAAACAGGCTCCTGCTCGATTTCTTCGATTCGATAAATGTTGGGAGCGGTCGGTAACAGCAGAACATCGACGGAATCCCAAGCTACTGACGTCTTCTGCCTGAATTCCTCCAGCGCGTACTGGGCATTAAACGCGTCAATCGCCGAGAATTTTTCTCCGCCGAGAATGATCTCGCGAACAACTGGATGAACCGCGGCCGGGTTTTCTTTAATGAATTTTCCGACTGCTGCGAAACGCTCTGCTACCCAGGGCCCACCGTAGAGAAGTTGAGCAGTTTCCAAAAACGGCTGCACGTCAATCTTGATCAAAGAATGGCCGAGAGACTCCAGGCGATCCACTGCTTGAGCGAACAGCGCGCAATAATCGTTCTCGACGTGTTCGAGATTTTGGGACGTCGCAAAGCCAATGCGGTACTTCGGCGAAGAATGCCTCCCGGGACGGTAATGGCGTGTATAGGGGTCCCGTGCGTCGTAACTCGCCGCGACCGAGAAAACGGTTTCTGCGTCGTCGGCTGTCAGGGCAAAGATCGTGACGCAATCAAGCGAGCGGCAAGCCGGCACCACGCCATGCGTACTCACCACCCCTCTGGTCGGCTTGAGACCAACAAGGTTGCTGAAGGCGGCTGGAACACGACCCGAGCCGGCGGTGTCGGTGCCTAACGCAAAGCTAACCAGCCCGGAAGCTACTGCGAGCGCCGAGCCGGAGCTTGAGCCGCCGGATATATACTCTGGATCGAAAAGGTTCGAGCAAATTCCATAGGGTGATCGTGCGCCTACCAGGCCGGTAGCGAACTGATCTAAATTCGTTTTGCCGATGAGGATACCTCCAGCCGCCAGCAGTCGCTGGACAACAGCCGCATTTTCTGCTGCCACGTAAGAAAATGCGGGACAACCCGCGGTCGTGGGAAGGCGGGCAACATCAATATTGTCTTTGACCGCGAAAGGAATTCCAAACAACGGGAGGTTCACCGGCAGAATTCCCGTGCCACGACGGGAGAGCGGAGCACTCGACGCAGCGGACAAAGCCTCCGCGGCTCGTAGCGCTTCTTCTTCGGACACGAGGTAGATCCAGATCGGGTTCTTCCTGCTCTCGGCGATCCGTTTGTAGATTTCGCGGACGACATCGGGAGGCGTCAAAGCGTTTGCCTGATAACCCTGCTGAAGTGTCGCGATGTCCAAAGAAAGCCCCGATAGATCTTTCATGTGTTGGAAATTGTTCTGAGTGACACAAAGCAATCAATTTACGCCTTCTCTCGGTGAGCACGAATCCTGCCTCAAAGTACAATTCTTAGGACCGACGCTCCCCTAGCCTTGTAGTCTGGCCATTGTTCCGCCCAAGCGCTTTGCTCCGCAGGAGCAGAAAGAGAATAGACCCGCGCTTCAGCGCCCGTAGGTTCACGCCCGCGACTCGCGTCCCGAAGAGGAGTGTAGCGCGGACGGCCTCGTCCGTAATCGTGGACGAGTTGTCAGCCATCCGCCGGAGCCTGACACACGACCTCGCTTCATCGGGCTAAAAGGAACCAGCAATACAGTGGTGCTGCCACCGGAATAGGGACGAGGCCGTCCACGCTACCGGACATGCCTCAAATGGAATCCGTACCGCACCTCGTCCTCGATGCCACACCGAAAGCGGCTCGAATAAAATTCTCGCCCTACCCGCACAGGGCCAGAGCACGTTGCGAGAAAATCATCTCAACCCAGAGGCTATTTTGCGCCATCAGAAAATCTCCCAATTTGGCATTGCTAGTGCTCTTCAACGCGGCTGGCTGTTTTCGTTCCGCACTTGCGCTCTAACCTGGATACGAAAATCAGCGAATCCTGACAGAACCCCTGCAACTGATGAAGATGAATGGGACCGTGAGCGTTGAGGCCGAGCCATACGCTTACCAATTCGGTCCGGCGCAGACCGCGCTTCTGATCATCGACATGCAGCGGGATTTTCTTTAGCCGGGAGGGTTCGGCGAGATGCTGGGCAACGATGTCTCACGCTTCGTCGCACAATCGAGCCTAACGGCCGGCTTCTCGCTGCATGGCGCGCAGCTGGTTTGAAGGTGATTCACACCCGGGAAGGCCACCGCGCCGATTTGAGCGATCTTTCGCCCGCCAAGAAACTGCGCGGCCGGAGCAAGACCTCAATTGGCGATGTCGGTCCAATGGGTCGGATCCTGGTCCGCGGTGAGCCCGGGCATGACATCATTCCCGAGCTTTGCCCTCTTCCCGCTGAGCCCGTAATCGACAAGCCGGGAAAAGGCGCGTTTTTCGGCACTGACCTCCACGCCCTCCTGCAGAATAGCGACATCCAGAAGCTCGTTGTAACCGGGGTGACCACCGAGGTCTGCGTAAACACGACGGTCCGCGAAGCCAACGATCGCGGTTACGACTGCCTTGTCCTGGAGGACTGCGTTGGATCCTATTTTCCGGAATTTCAGGAAATGGGGCTGAAGATGATCAAGGCGCAAGGCGGGATCTTCGGCTGGGTATCAGACTCGGCACCAATCCTGACCGCTCTAGGGTAAGGCAGAACGATGCAACACAGAAATTGAAAAACACAATTATGAATAAGACGAGGCCCGCGCTCTGGGCGTCTGGCGATTGGAACGCCTTCTTCGGGTTTGGGACGAATATTCTGGTAAATCTGCTCGTGTTGAGCGGGCTTTTGCGGTTCGTACTGAAGATGCCGGACGATCTCGTCTTTCGGCGTATCCTCCCGGCGACCGGTTTGATGCTGTTCCTCAGCACCATCTATTATGCATGGCTGGCTTACCGGCTGGCCAAGCGAACCGGGCGAACCGATGTTTGCGCGCTTCCTTCAGGCATTAGCGTGCCCCATATGTTTGTTGTCACTTTCGTGATTATGTTGCCGATCGCCGTCAGGACCGGCAATCCAATCAAGGGCTGGGAAGCGGTCCTGACGTGGGTTTTTGTTCAGAGTTTTGTGCTCATGGCCGGCGGCTTTGTTGCGCCAGTCATCCGCAAAATCACACCGCGCGCCGCTCTTCTCAAAACACTGGCCGGCGTCTCAATCGCGTTCATCTCTATGCGTCCGGCGCTGGAAATGTTCATGTCGCCAGTGATCGGCATCACGTGCTTTGCGATCATTCTCGCGAGCTGGTTTGGCGGCGTTCGTTATTTCCGCGGCGTCCCAGCCGGCCTGGTCGCTATTGCAGTCGGTTGGGTGATCGCCTGGGGTTCGACCGCGCTGGGTTTTGGGTATGGCGGGATGAAGGTGGAGAATCTTTGGCAATCATTTGCGAACTTTGGTTTCTCGGTTCCGCTCCCGGCCGTAAACCACGTCTTTGCGGGTTTTCAATTTCTTGGCGTGATCCTCGTCACCGCGATCCCGTTCGGCATCTACGATTTGGTCGAGGCGATGGATAACGTCGAAAGCGCCTCCGCCGCGGGCGACAGTTTTCCGACCACGCGAGTGCTCACCGCTGATGGCGTTGTCAGCCTGATTGGTTGTCTGATGGGTAACCCCTTCATTAACGCCGTTTACATCGGCCATCCCGGCTGGAAAGCGATGGGGGGCAGGATCGGCTATTCAGCTGCGACGGGCGTCATGGTGATCCTGTTATCCTGGTTTGGCATCATTTCGGTAATGGTAGCCCTGATTCCGGTTGTCGCGATTTCGCCGATCCTGCTTTATATCGGCATGCTGATTGGCGCTCAGGCCTTTCAGGAAACCCCGAAAAATCATGCGCCGGCAATTATTCTAGCCCTTACGCCGCACCTGGCCGCCTGGGGTAAGATGCAGATTGACAATGCCTTGGCTGCCGCAGGCACAAACGCGGCCACGGTCGGCCTGGAGAAGCTGGGGCAAACCGGAGTTCTCTATCACGGCCTTGAAGTACTCGGGGGCGGAGCAATTCTTGCAGGGTTGGTGCTCGGAGCGATTGGGGTATTCATCATCGACCGGCAGTTTATGAAGGCAGCCTCCTTCGCGCTGGCCGGAGCAGCTCTGACTTTCTTCGGATTCATGCACGGCGAGAAAATCGGCATCGGACAGACGCCGGTCGTGGCGATCAGTTATTTGGCGGTTGCCGCGGTCCTGGTCAGTTGCTCCAAGTTGGCTTTGGCGGTCCAGGTTCCGGACACATTCCATCCTGGCCGGCTTGCAGCGGGACAGCAGCGGGTTTTTTGGAGCGGGGACTTTGATTATCAACGCGCCCGGCACGCGGCACAGAGTCGTCGGCGAAAGTGGCTGTATCGTTCTTGCGATTTACAAGAAGCCCGTTCGGTTTCTTCAGGATCCTGCATCGGCTTGAGGTTCGTCGGCGGGGTGTGCGCACAGACTCGGCTCACAGGCTGGAAGCCTGTGCCACATTCCATCCCCTGCCCCAGTCTCCAAAGGCTTCCCATCCTGAGTCAGTTACCGCGACGGTATCCTCTAACTTTACAAACCCGACGTCAGAATGTTTCACATGGGTCTCAATGGAAATAACCATCCCGGTTTCAAGGGGCCGCTTTGCATGCTTATCCGAGTACGGAACCGGGCCGGTTGCGGTAAGCCTGGGCGCTTCGTGGGCCATCAGCCCTATACCATGCGCTACAAAGTGCATGTCGTTCTGGTGCGAACAGGATTTCAGCTTCTCAAGGGCGATCTCGTAAATTTCGCATCCGAGTGCCCCTGGCTTGATTGGGGTTCGGGCAGCCGACTGGATATCGAGGATCTCCCCTAAAAGATCGTTCATCAGAGCTGTGGGTTCGCCGAGGACCGCCATTCGGGCCATATCGGCAAGATAACCGTGATAGCAGCCCCCAGTATCCAATGACAGGATTTCCCGGTTCGCTATCTTACGCTGTGAAGGTCCCCGGCCAAAGGTGGCTCCGGTTGTGATGAGGGCAAACTCATAATCCAGTCCTCTCAACGTTTGCTCAACGCGTAACTGTTGGACGATTTCCGTTTCTGTCACGCCCGGTCTGACCTGCTGGAAGGTTGCCAGCATTGCGTCAACGATACCGGCTGCGGCCTTGCGCAGATGATCCAGTTCGACTTCGGTTTTTACGGCCCGGAGTTCTTCAAGAATTTCCGTCGCGTCGATGAATGTGGCACCTGGTAGTTCAGCGCGCAGAATTTCCCAGGCAGCTACCGGCCAGAGCTCGAATTCCAGTGCAATCTTTGGAGCAATAAAACCGGCGCTCTTTAGAAATTCTGCGGCTGCTCGGGCCGACTCGCGCGCGGTCCACGATACGGTGGCGATCCGTTCCGGCCATATCGGAGAAACCTCGATACCCCAGCCCTCGTCCCCGCCCCCGACGTAAAAGGCCAAATCCTTACGACCCTTGATGTATCCCATTACCGGCAAATAATACCCCAGTCCGATTGCGGCCGAGTGTTCGAAAAAGAAATAACGGTAGCCGCCTAGCAGGTATTGGACATTATGCTTAGACGAGGCCAGAAGGACATCGGCGCCGGATTCATCAAGCAAAGCGTCGAGTTTAACCGTGGAGAAGGGGAGCGATTGCATTTTGAAAAGGAAGTTTGCTGCCCGCGGTCCGGGACTTAATGACTACCGAAGGAATCAACGCATCAGACCACGTCGTTCTCACCCGGTCAACCTTGGTAGGGCGAGAATTCAGAGATTGTCTCGCAGCACCCCAGGTTGGTAGGGGCAAGCTCTGCTTGACCATTTGGGCGCAAGTCATCGCGCGATTCAGACGAGCAGGCCGCCTCCGCAAGGGCTACGGCGCGCCTTCCGGTTAAACCTCTGTACAGCCGGTAAAATCTTGTTTTCCTGCAAGGATTTGCGAAGAGCTGAACAGTTTGAAAGGTTCACCGGCAAAGATGCCGGTGTCACGGCCGGAAAGTGGCACAGGCTTCCAGCCTGTCCGTGCGTTCTGCGCGGATGCTTTGGTTGCGGCTACGCCACGCTGAGTGTTTGAAGACCGGAAATCTTGCGCCTCTTTAAGGGCGCCCCGAGGGGGAACGGTTTTCCCCGGGGTTAAAACCGGTTAAAACCCACGGGCTGAGTCCTGACGTCCCTTCGGGACTAAAGTAGAAGTCCGACACCCCAAGGACGCTAGGGCTCGATTGAATCCAAAGCCGCCTGACGCAGGTCGACAATTCTATCGTGCAATCGAGCGCGCATGGTCCGATCGGGTTTTAAGATAGGTCTTCCAGCCGCCAAATTCGGTGATGTCGACAGCGCCGCGCACCGCGACTTCCTCGCACAGCAAGCCCTGGACGACCTCACCGTTATTCAGATGAACCATTCCAATGGTCAGCGGCGCCGGAACCTCCTTCGGAAGCCTATGGCGGACGCGGTCAGATAAAGAGATTCTCGCGGACCCGAAAATCCTATTCGTAGCCAGCCGGCGCGTCCTTCTTCGCGTGGGCAGCGCGGGATTTTGCCCGACTGCCCTTGGCAAAGAAAACCCTTTCTTTTTTCCAAAGCGTTCTTTTCTCCGGGCGGAGTTATTCACAAGCTGGAGCTCCGACCGGTAGGGCCTCCGACCACAGCTTGCTGAATAACTCCGGACTTGCTATACGGACTTGCTATACGAAAATTCATTGGAGCGTCAGCGAGAACTTGTTTGAGCCGTCTTGGCTATGGCAACTCCATCGTCCGGCTCGAACGAGTCTTTGCCGAAGGCTCAGATGAAATTCTCGCCCTACCGGCACAGGGCCACGCGTTGGGACATGTCTCTAACCTCGCTTCGAACCATAGCTCGATTGCGCGCGCCACAGATTACCCAAAGTCCGACAGGACCGGCAGGATGCCGGTGTCTACTTGAGAGTCTGACAAGTCGGAAGCTTGTTCTACGCTAGGCGCCTTATTCTTGAGCGTTGCCCTTCAAAGATTTCCGGTATTTCTCGATCGCGCTTCGATATTCTTCCTGGCCGGCCTGGTACGCCTCCGCCGTGATCAGGCCTTTTCGATATTCTTTCTCCAAACGCGAGCGTTTGCTCTCAGCCCTTTTTCTTTCGCGCTCGGCGAGGAGACGGTCAGCGTGATGAGGGGAGGCAACGACGGTCTGATGGAGATCGCGGCTGTCAGGAGGTGGATTATTTTGTTCAGTCTTTGCGAGATTTTCTTCGTCCATGGCCCGATCCGCTGGTTCTGTCGGGAAATCCCGTTCCGGATTTGCAGGATCCGCCTGCGCAAAGGTTATGATCTTCGGCCAAGACTGGTCCGGGTCGAGAACGGGTTGCGGGTTTGTCGCCGGCTGTTTCAAAGGTTTCACCCCAGCAATCGCGGCCTTCTTTTCTGGTGCGATCCGCTGGACGAGATGAGATCCTGCGAACCAGACTGCCGCTACCGCGCAAAGAGCAAGCAAGCCCCACAGGGCCCATTTCTGGGTGGACAGCATTTTTAAACTGGGCAGGGTTGGAACTGAAAGCCGGGTTTTCGCCCGCCGATTTTTTGGTACGTACAATCGCCTTCTCATAAGCTCGGTACCTCTCCGATAGATCAAGATATTGTGTTTATCAATACCGAATTCCTCAATATCTTGAGAAAATCTGCGTTTCGCAGCTTATCAGGTTCGCCCGACCGCTAGCGGGTCGACTTTAAGCGACGCTCGCTCTTCGCCAATCGTCCACTCCGCCCGCAGAGCACTTGGAGACGGTCCGGCCAGAAAGGCTCGGGAGCGGCTCCAGACTTTTCTGCGCTGGAGATCGGCTTTAAAGGGCACGCATAAATGACACTAAATCGGATTTTTCCTGCTTCGTGAGGTGCAACTGGAGCACCAGATTAAAAAATTCAACTGTGTCTTCCAGGGTCAGGCAACGTCCGTCATGCATATAAGGCGGACTTTCTTTTATACCGCGCAAGGTGAAGGTCTTGATCGGACCGATCGGCGGCTCGTTCACAAAATCCTCCAATCGGAGATCATGCATCTGATGATCGAGGTAGGTTGGCGGCTGGTGGCACTCCGCACATCGCCCTTTTCCAAAGAACACGTTCTGCCCGCGGATTTCGCTGTCCGTCGCTTTATTTGGATCCAGTTTGCCCTCTGGGTTCAGTTTTGGCGCCGGCGGAAAATCAAACATGTTCTGCATTTGAGCCATGTGGCTGACCTGGATGCGATCGAGAATGTTCATTCCTTTTTTAATCGCATGGATCTCATCCCCGTTGAAATAGGCGGTGCGCTGTTCGAACTCGGTAAAATCTTCTACTGATCTCAGGCTGCGTTTAGATCCATGGATCTGCTGGTTGAACAATCCGCGGAGACTTACCGTGTCCAGACGCAGCCTTCGCTGTTCGGGGCGAATATCCGGATTAAGATGAAATTGCCCTGTGGTATGTCCGTTAACATGGCAATCCAAACAAGTCACTCCAAGACTAGGATTGGCGCTTTTTCGATCATCTGTTGGATTGAACTCTTCCTGCGGAAAAGGGGTAAGAAGCAAGCGTAGCCCATCAAGCTGCACGGGAGTCAGAATATCTTTAAATAGACGATAGTAGTTGTTGATACTCACCACTTCACCACGCGAGACATCGCCGAGCTCGGATCTGCTCTGCAGGAAAATTGCTGGCGGAAATTCCGGAAGAAATGCTTCGGGTATATCAAATTCCACATCGAAGCGCTGCAGACGCGGAAACATCTCGATTTGTACTTGCGGGAACACTTGGCCACCCGGCTGCTGCTTAGGATGGGGTAAGGAAGGATAAGGAAAGAGTCCCGCCTTTCTGATTTCCTCCGGTGACATCTTAGCCAGAGAGTCCCAAGTTACCCCTTCGCGAAGTCTGGCTGTAGGGCCGACTGCCAGAGGTTTGCCACGGAACATTTTCGCTTCGGGATCAAGTCGCGGAGTGAGGTCGTAACGGCTTTCAAGCAATTTCCTCTGTGTTTCCATCACCCTCGACTTTTCTTCCATGTCCGACTTCATAATCTCTTCGAAGGTCTGCATCGGTCTCTTGGAATCCAGGGGATCACGGTAAAAGTCGAACCCTTTGGTTTGACCTTGTTCCGGTTGATCTTTGAACGCCGCAGACGATGGATCCGCGTTTATGGCGCTAAAAACGTCAGATTTATCGTGTTCGTTCTTGTTTTGTTCGGGACGATTCGGGGGAACCTCGCGTGGCGTCTGAGCGTCTTGAACCGCATCGAACGGCGGCTTCGCCGGCTCGTTCGGCTCGCCCGATTGTATTCGAAGAACCGCTAGGAAGAGGGCAAGAAGGATAGCAATCGGCAGAATCCGGTCGGCAAGAATAGAATTTTTTTTCATGGGCGATTGTTCCCAGACCGCAGGTGGCGAGTGTTCGCCGGCTACAGTGTAGAAGGATGTTTTTTTTGATGTAATAAATCTGCGAGCGTGGCTTGGGTTTGGCGCTCGCCAGGCGAGAAAACTAGCGAGGCAGGACCGCCAGGAGGCGGTCCTGAGGCGGTCCCTACCGGTCGACGTCAGTGAGATTACGGTCGGACCGCTGGAAGATATCGCGATTGGAGATGTGGGGACGCCGGCTAGAAAACACTAACGTCGGGAGTCGCCGCCAGTTCTCACAAGTCCGCGCTACTTCTTGGGCGTAGGCGAAGGTTTGCCGTGTGCTCCACCTTCCGGCTTGCGTGCCGGAGCAGGCGCGTGCTGCGGGGTCGTAGGGGCGTGCTGTGGGGCCGGAGGGGCGTGCTGCGGAGCCGGCGCAGAAGGCTTGTTTTCCCGGTTCACTGCAGGAGGTGCTTTTGACACATTCGCCGGCGCCTGATGTTGATTTGAGCTCGGCTTCGGCGCTTCCTGCCTGGTCGATTGACGATGCGTGGCTGCGTTTCCGACATTCGCCGACGCTGGGCGTGGCGCCGGTTTTTCCGTTTTTGCGAACTCGTGCTGCGACGCCGTGCTTAACTTCGCCCCTTTCTGGCCGGCCGATTCATGAGACGGAGTTGGCGTCGGCTTTTCCCCGTTCGCCGGCGTGCGGCGCGGTGTCGTGGCCGATTTTGGAGCTTCTGGGTTCCCCGGCTGACGCGGAGTTGGCGTCGGCTTTTCTACGTTTGCCGGCGTGTGACTCGGTGTCGTGGCGGATTTTGGAGTTTCTGGGCTGGTCGGCTGATGCGGAGTTGGCGTCGGTTTTGGCGTCGCTGGATTCGCCGGCCCGGGATGCGGCGTGGTCTCTGGTTTCTTCTCCGGAGCTGGCGGTGCGACCGCGCGCGGTGTCGCAGCAGGTTGAGGTGTAGTCTGTCCAGGCGGTAAATTACTCGTTGGCTTTGGCGTCGGACCTCCAGCCGGTCCGTTCTCTTGAGGCCTTGCCGGGGTTGGCGATGGCTTTGGAACGTTCAGATTTGGCGGAGTAGACTTTTGAACATTTGGCGACGGTCCGGGCACAGCCCCGGTTGGCAATTGTTTCTGTGCCGTGGGTCCCGGTCTGCCTCCGGCCGGTGTCGGCGGAGCGCCCGGACTTCCGCCGGGTTTCGCGACCAGCAGGTTCGGTGGCAAGGGCTTCTTTGCGGCAGCCGATGCCTTCAACGCGGCATTTGGAGTGACGGTAGCGGCGGACGTCTTCTGCCCAAGGCCAGGTGCCGGTTTCAACAAATTCGGCGGTGTTTGCTTTTGGCCGGCAACAACACCTGGAGAGCCGACCGCTCCTGGGGGTCCGGCCACCTGAGGCTGCGTAGCAATCTGCGGTTTTGCAAAAGGTGTCGCTTTCGGCAGGTTCTTCGGTGGAGGCGCTTGGGCAGCGATGGTCTTCTGGAGTTTCGCCGCCTCTGCAGGCGGCACTCCTTGCCAGCCTTTTTCAACAACCGGGTTAGCAATACGGTTCTGCACAGGCGGCGCTTTTGTTGCGGCTGCTTTCAACGTGGCCGCCGGTGCTACCACCTTGAGCTGATTGCCCTGAAGAGTCTGACCGTATTTCGCGTTTGGATCGGTTGCCGGATTAAAGGCAAGTCTAACCGGCTGAATATTCCGGTTAGTCCTGGCCGCAACGGTTTGAACCGGCGGTCCGTAGTTATTGATCACGTTGTTGTTGTTAACAATGTTTGTAACATTCTTCGTCTCAGTAATGATCTGAACGTTTCGCTCAGGCGGTTCAACGAACCGCGCATAGCTCGGTTCGGACCAATGCGAATAGTTGATAAAAGTATAGGCCGCCGGTCCCATGCCATAATACGCATCGGACCAGGAAGAAATCGCTGCCTGCCCGGAAAAGTCCGCTTCCGGCGGAAGAGGAGCCCAGCCAACGTAATCGTCGCTCTGCCGCCACGAGACCCAGGCCGGCGCCCATTGATGTCCGGGAACCCAGCACCAACCGGTCCCGCTTACATCGACCCACCGGCCATAGTGATTGGTTGCCCAACCGAAAGGCTCGTTCGAATCCCAATACCAGCCCCGATCGGTCCAAATCCAGCGGCCGTCCCGGTAGGGTCTCCAGTCCTCTGATACCCGCGGTCGGAAGCAATAACCGTAATTGCCGGCTTGCACCCATGAGCCTTGATCGGAGGACAGTCTTGTATAAAAAACATTGTAATTTTCCTCACCCGGCAGCCCCGGTGGGCCAACGGCCATCGGCTGATTGCCGCCCCCTGCTGGAACAGCAACGAAAGCCGCCGTCAAATTATCGGAGGTGGTTCCGTATCCAACAATCACTCCCTGATCATTAATGCCATAAGCGACATCCAAGGAATTGAATCCAGCGTCCGAGAGATTTTCGGCAACCTTGTCCAGTTCAACGACCTGTCCCTTGGCGAGAAGCACTGCGCGTTTCTGATCGTTGCTATCGCTCTCTCCGACAATTTCACCCGAGCTATTGATTCCCCGGGCGAAACTTGCGTTGTCATAACCGGGCAACGTCCCTAAATCTTGCAACTGAGAGTGGTCGAAAAGAAAGGCATGGACACGTCCGTCCGCCGTATCGCTATTTCCCACCACTTGCCCCTTTTTGTTAATGGCGAGCGCCTCGCTATTGGCGCCTCCCAATGTCGCGAGATCGGTAATCTTACCGTTCGCAAGGAGGAAACCGTGGAACGCATTGTTGCCCGCGCTGTGCCGTCCGACGATCTGGCCGGCATCGTTTATCGCGTAAGCAGTTTCGAGAGCATCCGGTTCGTTTGAGCGACCCACTCCGAGGTCTTGAACCGAACCATTGGAGAACGACACCGGCCGATGGTTCTGGTTGCCGCTCTGGCTATCACCCACCGCAACGCCATGATTGTTGATACCGAAAGCTTCGCTGGTCGAGGCGCCCTCAAGGGCGCCTAAGGAGACGATCTGCTGGTCTCGCGAAAATAGAAATGCGAGCAGGTTTCCGTTGCCATCCTGACTATAACCGGTGACTTGGCCATTGTCGTTCACGGCGCATGCGGCCGTGAGTTTGCCACCGAGCGAACCCACATCGGTTATTGGCTGATCCGAGGTCGAATAAAGGAATCCTTGATAAACGTCTCCTTGGAAACTGTATCCAACAACCTCGCCTTTATTGTTAATGCCGAGCGCTGCGCTGTTGGCGCCTTGGGGGGTCGGGATTCGAGTAATCTGATAGCGATTTTGCCCGGCGGCGACAGAGGCGAAACAAATCGCGCACATCAATCCGATCGATTTCAAAACGAGGAACCGCAGCGCGGACTTTGTCCGTACTTTTTTTGGACATCCACTCCTCAGGTTCAAGGTCGACGCTCGGTTGGCCGGGAACCGCGTTTCGTCGGCGTGGCTCAGTCGAATCGCAGGGTGTTTTGGCATAAGGGTAAAGCAGCGGGTCGATACTTCGCTACGGCGGAGACTACAATCTGCAGACGGAACCCACCAAAGTCTCATTCAAACTTTTTCGGCTTCGCCGATGGCGGCAGGCCAATGACCGATGACCGATGGAAGGCTGGAAGCCTGAACCGCCTTTTCCACCGTGATACCGGCATCCTGCCGGTCTGTCAGACTCAGCACAGAAGGTCTCAAAGGTCACAAAGATTCGCTTGGCTTACACCAACTCTGATTTCTCTTTTTTTTACTACTGTCGTGAAAATCTTGCTTTCCTGCGAGGATTTTGGACGAGCTGAACAGTTGAGGTTCACCGGCAAAGATGCCGGTGTCACGGCGGGAAAGTGGCACAAGCGTTTATCGAGAACGACCACCGTACGTGTGGAGAAACGTGCGGTACACCAACACGAGAGCGAGGGACGGCAGCATTTCTTCAAATGACGCAATCTTTTCGTGTATGGCAAACCAGGTCTAACGCCCTTTCAGGGCGGATCGACGGGGGCGGTTTTCCCGGGGTTAAAACCCACGGGCTGAGTCCTGCTGCCCTTCGGGACAACAAACCAAAGTCCGAAAGGCCCTGGAAGTGTCACCTTTTTCCGCCGTGACACCGGGGCAAAACCATGTCGCGAGACAATAATGCGCTCTGTTCGCCGAAGCCACACGTCAACGCGTTTCCCCAAATTCCTGGTTGCGTTCCGCTCAGCTCGCGGCTACGCCCGGTATACCCGAGTCCCGGGTCCCGGGTCCCGAGTCCCGAGTAGCGCGTGCGCGTCCTGGCATATGACTTTAGCTGACATCTCGAGCAAATCCGCAGCGAGCGGTGCCGAGCTGCTCGCGGTCCACGATCTGACCAAGACCTTTGGAGAAACCGTGGCGCTGAACCGAGTTAACTTTTCCGTAAGAAGAGGAGAAGTTCATTGTCTGGTTGGTGAAAACGGAGCAGGTAAATCCACGCTGATCAAAGTCCTGGCGGGAGCGGAACAGCCCGATTCCGGGCGGATCGTGGCCTTTGGAAAAGAGTACATCCGGCTCTTCCCGAAAGAAGCGCTCGATTTGGGGATCGCCACGATCTACCAGGATGTCGAACTCATCCAGTCGTTGAGCGTAGCGGACAACATCTTCTTGGGCAAAGAGATCCGTACGCGGTACGGCTTCATTGATTACGCGCGGCAAAACCGCGAAGCGCGCGAACTGATGGATTCGTTGCACATCGCTATTCCCGAGCGCGCATTAGTTGAAGACCTTTCGCCCGGGCAACAGCAGATCCTGCAGATTGTAAACGCGTTACACATTCGAGCACGGGTCCTGATCATGGATGAGCCGACTTCGTCCCTAGGGGTGGAGGAAACCCGGGCTCTCATGCAACTCATTAAAAGCCTCACCGAGCAAGGTACCGGTATAATTTATATTTCCCATTTCCTGGGCGAAATTTTTCAGATTGCCGAACGGATCACTGTTCTGAAAGATGGGCGTGTAGCCGAGACAAAACCGGCGGCAGAAACGAACCTCGCCAGTGTCACTCGCAGCATGATCGGTCGAGATCCTTTGCAGTTCTACGACCGAGAAAAGGTCGAGATCCGCGAGGTGGTGCTCCAAGTCCGCGGCCTGACCCGGCGCGGTTTGTTCGCCGACGTCTCATTCGACCTGCACCGAGGCGAGATCCTCGGTTTCGGGGGAATCGTGGGAGCGGGCCGTTCCGAAGTGATGAATGTGTTGTTCGGAGCCGATCGCCGGGATGGCGGCGAGGTGATCCTGCAAGGTCGCCCGATTGATCCCAGGACACCGTGGGACGCGATCGCTCAAGGTATTGCCATGATCCCGGAAGACCGTAACCTGCTCGGCTTGTTCAGTATCCGTTCCGTGCTGGAGAACACGGCGGTGGTGAATAACCAGGCGCACGGCCTGTTGCTCGATCATCGCGGTGAACAAGCAAAAGTTTCTGGGCTGATCAAACAATTGAGAATTGTGACTGCCGGCCTCCAGCAACCGGTCGGGTTTCTCAGCGGTGGAAATCAACAGAAGGTCGTCCTTGGTCGCTGGCTGCTCAGCCAAGCCAAGGTTTTCATTTTCGATGAGCCAACGAAAGGCGTCGATATTGGCGCAAAAGAGCAGATCTATGAACTCATGGTTGGTTTAGCCAGGGAAGGCAGTGCTATCCTCATGGTGTCCTCCGATATGCCGGAGCTGATTTCCCTGAGCGATCGCATCGCGGTCATGCGAGACGGCCGACTCGTGACGATTGTCGATGCGCGCGCCGTCACGGAACACCAACTTCTCGAATACTTTCTCGGCATCGCGGCCACTGGATCTATCGACTGATGAACCGAACCCGTTCACGTAAACCGCTTGAACGTCAGTGGTCTTTTCTGTTGTTGTTCGTTGTTCTGATCTCGGTGGTGGCCGGCAGTGTTAACAGCCGGTATTTCTGGCTCGGCAACATTAGCAATTTGTTAGGTCAAATCTCCGTGCTCAGCTTAGCCGCTTGCGGAGCGACGATTCTGATTGTCGCGGGAGAAATCGATATTTCGGTTGGAGCGAACATCGGTTTATCCACTGTCTTGATGGCTATGTTAATGCGCAGCGGTTGGAACAGTTGGGCAGCGGCTTTCAGTGGAGTGCTGGTCTCAATGGTTTGCTCGTTCTCGGTTGGCACTGCTTCCATTCTTTTTCATGCGCCCTCGTTTATCGTTTCACTCGCCTGCATCGGCGTTTTTCAGGGCATCGCCCTGTTTATTACCCAGGGCACGCTGCAAACCATTTATGGCCAGTTCGAGACCCTCGCGAGCGTGAAACTTCTTAACTTTCTGCCGTTGCTTTTTATTGTCGCGTTGGCCGGCTATCTCATCACTTACGTGATTCTGGCGCACACCCAGCTTGGCCGCAGTATCTACGCGATCGGCAGTAACCCGCGCGCGGCCTATTTGGCCGGAATTAACGTTAGACGGCAAAAGCTCATCTTTTTTGCGCTCAACGGATTGTTTGTCGGCGGCGCCGGGATGCTGCTGCTGTCCCGGGTCGGCGCTGCTCAACCCAGCACGGGGACCGGCATTGAACTGCAAGCGATCGGGTCGGTGGTGATCGGCGGAGCGCCGATGACCGGTGGCAAAGGCGATGTGATAGGGACTTTTTTCGGAGTTCTCCTTTGGGGTGTCATTGGCAACGCCCTGAACATTATGCAAGTGAATGCGTACGTGCAGGACGTCATCTTCGGGGTTTTGATCGTGTTCGCGGTAGCTCTCAGCTCGCTCCGCCTCCGTACGGAAAAGGCGCTCATGCAGTAGCGCTGGTAAGACGCACGGCCTCGTGCGTCACCCTCTCCTGATTACGGACGACGGTTCTGTTGGACAGCCCTCTTTATTGTCGGTCGATCCAGGGAAAAACTGTTATGCGCGGAATGGGTCTGTCGGACTTTGGAAATCTGTAGTACGCCCCCAAGCGATTGGCGGTAGGGATGAGCTCCTGCTCGTCCGGATCGAGACGTGATCCAACGCTAAGGAGGTCAAGCGGGAGCTTGACCCTACCGACGTTGGGTGTTGTGAGACAGCCTCTTGATTCGCGCCGCTTTCGGAGTGGCGCAAAGGACGAGGAACGGTAGGGATGAGCTCCTGCTCGTCCGGATCGAGACGTGATCCAACACTAACGAGGTCAAGCGGGAGCTTGACCCTACCAACCTTGGATGTTGTGAGACGGCCTCTTTATTCGCTCCCGGCCGGCGCAGGACCAATGCCTGTGCCGCCTGCCGCCATGTTCGATCCAGTTCGTCAGGCCGAGCGCGTGAAACCATCCGCACTCCATTCTTCGCTACCCACTCCGTGATGGACGAAGAAGAGTCCGGCGGGATCATACTTTGCCTTCACTGCGTGCAATTTCGGGTAGTTCGTCCCCCAAAAGGACTGTTGCCACGACTGCTGGAAAAAGTTGCTCTCTGCGACATAAGACCCAGCGTCTGGTGCGATCTTCCGTAGTTCAGCCATCGACGCGGCGATCTCGGCAGCATGTTTGCGTGCGACTGCCAAATCAGGCTCATGGCCAGGAATACCAGGGTACGCCGGTGGACCTCCGCCGCCAATGATTGCTAGGGCAAAGGCGTCCAGTACCGCGGGATTCATCGCGGTATCTTTGGCGGCCGCTACGGCATCGGTCGGCGCGCCGGCCAATCCTTTATTGAAATGCAAGGCGACCGTCCAATGCCGGCTGCTCGCGAAGACTGCGTCGGCGAGCGACTGCTGCTGTTCCTTTTCCAGCAGCGAAGCGGGTAGCCAGACGGACTCGTAGCCGTGCCAGAACTTCCCCACCTCGCCTTGGTTGCTCGCCCACCACACATGAGTTTCAGGCGCGCCCGGCCGTTGGTCGACAAACACCAAGCCAGGCAAGTTCTTCCTCAGAAACTCTGCGTCCCAGTGTTTCCGAGCGGGCAGGCTCGCGATTGTCCGAGCCGCCGCCAAAGTAAACTCCAGGGGCGATCCAGTCACCCAGTCCAGGAATGGCTGCCAGACATTCTCTGCGTGTTGCTTGTCGAGCCCTTGAAATAACATCGTTATGGCCAGGGTATTGTCCTGTCGAAAAGCAACAGTTTCGCCCCAGTGCGGATTGAAAAGACTGTCGTGATAGAAGCTGATGAATTGGCTGATCAGCCGGCGGAAGGCGGCATCCGAGGTAGCCTTGATTGTCGCACCGACTATGCCGATAAACGCTGGAAGCTCGAGCGTCCTGAGGGTGACCCTCGTAACAACGCCAAAGCTGCCTCCTCCTCCACCTTTGATCGCCCAAAATAAGTCGGGATTTGTGCAGGCATTGGCGATGCGCACTTCGCCGTCGGCAGTTACAATCTCGGCTTCCAGGAGTCCCGCCGCGGCCATACCATAGTTCTTCGAAAAGCTTCCGAAACCGCCACCTTGAATGAGTCCAGTGACACCGACGGTTAAGCAGCCGCCGCCCTGCACGTAACGACCATTCATGGTGGTGACAACCTTGTAAGCGTCTATCCACATCGCTCCCGCCTCGATCGTGACAGCCGGTTGCGGGCCCTGACTGTTCGCACATCCCTGGCCGACGAAAGCGTCGTGCATAACGATGTTGTTCATTGCCCGCGTCCAGATCAGCAGAGAATCCGCCGCATTGGAGGTGCCTTGATAGCTGTGGCCACCGCCTTTGATAACAAGCCGCAGATTATTCTGACGGGCAAAGTTAACGGCGGCAACAACGTCAGCGGTATTGCTCGCCGCAACTGCGTACGCGCTCGGCGCTGAGATCCATGCATCGACCCACCCGGTTGTTTGCGTGGCGCCAAGCTGGTCTCCGATGTAGTAAGGGTTTTGTAAATTCTTGAGGACCTCCTGACAGGCGGCACTATCCGCTGCGGATTCGCAAGCAGCGAAAGGGGACGACACTTTCATCAGACGCCCTCCAACGTCTTGGTTCAGCTTGTCCCAGCTTTCGGCCGTTGGCCAGGTTGGATCAGAAGGGCGCACACGTCGAGCGGAGGAGCCGAGGACAGCCGCTTGCATCGACGCCGGAAGGTGCCGCAAGAGGAAATGCAAGAAAGGGAGCGCGGCGAGGCGCCTGAGGAAGGTTCTTTTATTCATCGTTACCAGTGCCAGTGTCAGTGCCAGTGCTAGTGACCGTCATCTGTATTTCGGCGGTTTACCTTTTTTTTGCTGTCCTGAGTCGGAGCGCTCGTTCGTCGTCTACTTGAAACCAAACGGAAGATTCATTCGATGACTAGCAGTTTCCTCAATCCGCCGATAGCCGAAAGGCGACGCTCCGATCGGATCCGGAGTGACGTTACTGCTTCTTCTTTCACGTTGACGCTGCTGTTCATGATGACCGTTGCCGCCGCCTGTTCTGATCACCCAGTACTGTGGCATTTGATCGGCACCATCCCGCTGACTGCTGTCTTTGTCGTGACCGCGCTTTTTGAAAAGCGGCTAGGCCGACGCCGAGCTGCCCGTTCGGGCCGCAGCAGTGTTTTGGAGTGCGTGCGACTTGTCGCCGCTTTGAGATCGCGCCGAGCGCGGACGCGAACCGGACGGCTCGAACGAGTTTTCGCCGAAGGCTCCTCCTTCGCTAAAGCTTCGGCGGACACGTCACATAAAATGCGAGCCGTTTTCGGAGTGGCATCAAGGACGAGGAGCGGTAGGGATGAGCTCACGACTGCGGACAAGCCTTCGTCGCGGCCAGGATATGGAATAGCACAAGCGCTTGACCGGAGGGCGCGCCGTAGCCCCTGCGGAGGTGGCCTGCTCGTCCAGGTCGAGACGTGATCCAACACTAAGGAGGTCAAGCGGGAGCTTGCCCCCCTCCCGACCCTGGGTGTTGCCAGACAACCTCTAAATTCTCGCGCTACCAGACACAGGCCGAGCCCGCGGTGTGAGACAATGGCTGAGTTGTCGCCCGCCGGCACACGGCTTTCATGCCGCCTGTTTCTGGTGCCGGATCGCACCAGCATCAAGGCACGCCGTGTCCCAGAGCCGCCGTATAGATTTGGTACCACTCGACTCGGGACAGCTCCACCCGAATCGCTTCAGCGCACGCCTCGATGCGCTTCGGATTCGCTGTGCCAATTACCGGCTTGATACCGGCTGGATGCCGCAGGATCCAAGCCAAGACGATGGCCTCGCGGGAGACTCCATGCTCGTTCGCGATCTTTTGCACCAGGGTTGCCGTCGTTTTGACGCGCGTCTCCGCGTCCAGCGGGAGGGGTTTGCCGGTCAGTAATCCCTTCCCCAGCCGAGAATACGCCTGCAGTTCGATTCCGTGAATACGGCAATACTCGATAATTCCTTCGCCCGGAATCCCGTATTGCGGACGCCGCATATTGGCATGAATCGCTGCGTCATGCAGAACGGCATGAAGAGGATTGTACTCGATCTGATTCACCACGACGGGTTGATCAAGGTACGCGTCAAGCAAAGCCATCTGAGCGGGTGAATGATTGCTCACTCCGAACCGCGGACCCGTCCGGTGCGATGCAGCAGATCGAAAGCCTTTGCCACTTCGATCGGTTCGACCAACGGATCCGGTCGATGCAGCAAAAGCACGTCAAGATAATGAGTCTGCAACCGGCGCAGACTTTTCTCCACCGATTCGACGATATGTTCGAAACTGAAATCGAACATGCCCGGCGAATTATGGGTGGGGCGGATTATTCCGCACTTGCTTTGCACGATGATCTGGTCACGCAGTCCGGCACGACTGGAGAGGAATTCGCCAAAGACCCTCAGATTTTCCCCCGCAATAGATATCGGCATGATCAAAATAGTTGATCCCGTTTTCTAAAGCCGCGTCGAGGGCGGTCCGGGCCGAATAATGTGTTTCGGCAGCCAGGGGAGCGGCATCCCAGCTGCCGCCGATTGTCATACATCCAAAAATGAGTGGAGAAGAGGCTTGTTTTGACTCGGTCATGCCAGTGCCATTTCAGTGTCAGTGCCAGTGCTAGTGCCGCGCAACGATCGGAACGCGGCGCAGGAGAGGAGCAATCCAAACGCTTCGGCGCGAACTATCCGCGCGGGAGGCTCGCCCGGAGATTTATTTTCGCAGGTTTCTCTTCGCACTGCTACCCTGAGAATTCGATCAGTTTGGCGAGGATTTTCATGCCGCGACGGTTTTGCCCTCGGGTAAGGCGCACGGCCTCGGGGGTCGTCTCCCGGGATACGGACGGGGCCGTCCGCGCTACGCCGGTGCGCTCGCGTGAACCCTTTTCAGCAGCCGGATATGTTCGAGAACGAGGACGATTTGGCTGTCGGCTACGCCGCGCTGTGATCTTCGTGGTCTTCTGTGAAGAAATCCATGGGGACACAGGCTGGAAGCCAGTCCCACTTTTTTTTGCGGATACCGCCAGGCGCGCGTCAGAAGAGGACACCGGCGTGGAATTCTGCCCAATCTTCCAGGTTGTTCAGGCTTACCGCATCGCGTGGCAGCTTCTGATCATCTCCCGAGACGCCGCAAGCTTTCAAAATTCCGCGCCGCGTTTCGTCCGAATGTAGATAAGACCGGATCGCGTGATTGCTTGCTTCAATACTGGCCTGATCGACTTTAGCGCCGGGCTGATTCTTGACCCACTGTTCGAACTGCGGGTAGGTCGGTTTCTCGGTCTTGATGTAGTGCCGGACCCGTTCCGGTTCTAGGTTGAGCGCCTTCAACACCATGCTATCGAAGCCGGCTCCAATACCGGGATACCCTTCACAGAGGAGTCCTTTGCTTTCGAGCGAGACTTTTTGCCAGAGCCTAGGCAGATGAATCACGCCGAGCGGCCCGGCCACACCAGAGCTGATAAGGGGAACATAGTTCATGACTTAGTCTAGATTCTTGGTTCCGGTTTTCAACCGATGCTGTGCTTATCCGCCAGATAGAGTAGACCTTCGCAGCCAGGTTCTTTCAGTGGGCCTGGAAACAACGAACATTCATAATCCGAGTAGCAGGACTGGCTGAACTTAGACGGCGAAGATCAGCGAGCTCTGATTCTCCCTTACCTTTGCGATCTTTGCGACCCCTGTGTTGATATCCATTTTTTATCGTGTTACTCTGTTATGCTGCGAAATAATGGCGAATTTTGTTCTCGTTTTGTTGCTTAAGGGGATATCAAGGCTGGATACTAGATCCTGACTCCTAGCTCCGTCCCCTGGCCGGACGCACTCCATGACAGCCAGGACACTTTCGCGAAAAAAGCGCAACAAAAAAGTTGCGCTTAATCGATGGATGCGCGAAAGCATTAAGCAACCAAGAGGTTGCATATGACTGATTGCATTGAAAAGACGATTGAATTGAAGGCCCCGGTGTCCCGCGTTTGGCGAGCATTAACTGATCATGAGGAGTTCGGAAAGTGGTTTCATGTCCGGCTGGACGGGTCGTTTGTTCCAGGGCAGGTTTCGCGCGGGCAGATAACCTCCCCCGGTTACGAGCATATCCGCTGGGAGGCAGTAGTTCAGAAAATCGAGCCCGAGCGACTGTTCTCTTTCACCTGGCATCCCTACGCGGTCGATCCGAATGAGGATTACACTGGTGAACCGCCGACGTTTGTCGAGTTCACTTTGACGCCGACCGCGAGCGGAACCCTGCTGCGCCTCGTCGAGTCCGGTTTCGATAAGATCCCCGGCAAGCGCCGCTTCGAAGCGTTCCGCATGAACGATGACGGTTGGAGCGATCAGATGGAAAATATCGCGCGGCATGTCGAACAGACGTCCTAGCCCGGCACATGCGATAAAATCGCGCGCAACGGTGTTTGCTGCGCTCGGCGATGCGACGCGGCTATCGGTGTTGACAAAGCTCTGTGATGGCCGCGCCCAGTCTATTTCTCGCCTGACCGCGGGCACGAAGCTGTCGCGCCAAGCCGTGACAAAGCACCTCCGAGTCCTGGAGAACGCAGGTGTGGTGCGCAGCATACACCGCGGCCGCGAAAGCTTGTTTGAACTCGAACCGCGGCCGATCGAGGAGGTGCAGAATTATCTCGCTCAGGTATCCAAACAGTGGGACGAGGCGTTGGCGCGGCTGAAATCGCAGGTGGAAGCCTGACGAGTCCCGAGTCCGGAGTAACGTTTCTCGCGCGGCAACTAATGCATATGCCCCGCGCTCGCCACTCGGGACTACTTTAGTTCGTGACCACCGTCGCATCTTTGCACTAGTGCCTAATTGCGTAAGTTAGTTATATGTATGGCGACTTTCCCCTGGTGTACCTGGGATTTGGTCCATTCGAAGGGAGCCGCATTGTTATTGTAGTTCTTGATGAAGGTGTCGATGGCGTTGCGCAGCTCTGCCACGCTGGTGAAGTTTGCCCCCTGGAGGGCTTGGCGGCTCAAGATACTAAACCAGATCTCAATCTGGTTGAGCCAAGAAGCGTGGGTTGGAGTGAAATGAAAATGCACATTGGGGTGAGCCTTCAACCAGCGATCTTGCTTTGGCTTATGGGTCGCAAGGTTGTCTAAGACCACATGAATTTCTTTGTCGAGATTTCCGGCAACTACCTGGTTCATAAACTCCAGGAATTCCCGTCGGCGCTGGCGCCGGTAATGACCAGCCTGCACTTGGCCGCTGGCAATGTTGAGGGCGGCAAAGAGAGTGGAGGTGCCATGGCGCTTGTACTCGTGGCTAAAACCCGTCAGCGCCCTGCCATTGGGCAAGCGAATCCAACCTTGGGCTCTTTCCAGGGCTTGAATGGCTGGTTTTTCATCAATGGCCAAGATGAGCGCATTCTGGGGCGGATTGAGATAAAGACCGACAATGTCAGCGGCCTTGCGCACAAACTCCGGATCGGTGGAAATGCACCAGCTGCGGCGCCGTTCCAATTCAATGCCTTGTTGGCGCAAAATGCGCCAGACTTGATCGGAGGAAACATCGGCCAGACTCTGCGCCAGCAGTCGCCCATTCCAGCGCCCGTAGCCCGCCGGTGGATCTTCATCCAGCAGCGCCAAGACCCGCTTGACCGTCATTTGATCATACTTGGCCGGCTTTCCACTGCGTGGCGCGTCTTCCAAGCCAGCCAGGCCTTGGCGCACAAAGCGCCGCCGCCATTTACTCACCGTCACCTCGGGAATGCGCAGGCTCTTGGCAATCGCACGTCCACTCAAGCCCGCTGCCGCCTTCAAGATAATCTGACTCCTGACCTTGAGCCGGTGTTCGACCCGTTGCGCTCGACTCCAACCCTCCAAGAGCTTGCGGTTTTCCACAGAAAGTTTGATGCGACCCGTTGCCATCCATCCAACAAATCATAATTTTTCATAAATATAAAGAACTAAAGCAACTAAGTACTAGGCTGTTTCTTGTCCCCACCCTCAAAATGAAAAAGCTGCTTTGTCTTTTTGGTTTTTTCCACTGCGCTGACCGGCCTATGTCTGGCCGAGCCGTTCCGGATCGTGGCCTACGACGATTCGATTACTTATGGCTGGATACCTAATGCTAATCCGCCGAGCACCCGATACGGTCCGCAGGATCGTTGGCCGGGCGCCTTGCAAAAGGAACTCGGAGACAATTTCCAGGTGATCGAGGAAGGCCTGGACGGCAGAACCACGGATGCAGCAGATCCGAGCTCGCCGATCAGCGGCGCCCAACTCGACGCGAGCGCATACCTTCCCGCGTGTCTCGCTTCTCATTTGCCGGTGGATCTCGTCGTCATCATACTTGGAACGAATGACCTTAAACCGGCCTTCAACCGGACTCCTCTGCGTATTGCGATGGGGGCTGCTCACCTGATTAATCTGGTGAACACTTTGAATGGAGGTGTCGGCACCAATTACAAAAACCCAAAGGTCTTGCTCATCTGTCCCCCTCCCCTGAATCCGGAAATCGAAAAGGGACCGATCTTTGGTGAGATGTTCAAAGGGCGGCCTGGAGAAATCCCGGCAACTTTCCCCGCTCTATGAAGCTGTAGCAAAAATGGGCGGTGCAGAATTTCTGGACGCCGGATCAGTCATTTCAACCGATGGAGTTGACGGCTTACATCTTACAGCCGAATCCGAGAGAAAGCTCGGGGCCGCCGTAGCCGCAAAGGTAAAAGAGATGATGAAGTAGTGGCAGTGCCAGTTGCTGGTGCCAGTGCGCTCGCGCTTCCCCGGGTGAAGCGTATGGCAGATACGGACGAGGCCGTCCGCGCTATGGGCTGACCTTGGCACAAACGCCTGACCGGAGGGCGCGTCGTAGCCTTGCGGAGGTGGCCAGCTCGTCCGGGATTGAGATGTGACCCAACACCAAGGAGGTCAAGCGGGAGCTTGCCCCTACCGACCTTGGGTGCTGCGGACCTTCAAACTGTTCAGTTCCTCGTAAATTCTCGCAGAAAAACAAGATATCTGCTTCAGGCGTGCGCCGACGACGCGCGCGTCAGAGTAATCGTGGTAACCGGCGCCGGCCGCGGCTTCTGCCCCGGCGCGGACATGAACGACCTGAGCTCCCTCTCCAGCGACGGCGATCCCGCTCGAGACGAGAGCGAGCCGCACCGATAGCAGGCCGATCACCTTTGCCATGTCGATTCCCAAACCGGTGATCGCGGCGATCAATGGCGCCTGTGACGGGTCTGGGGCTCGCGTTCGCGCTCACCTGCGATGTCCGTTTCTGCGCGCAGAACGCGAAGCTGACCACGGCGTTCTCGCGGCGCGGACTGATCGCCGAGCACGGAATTTCCTGGATCCTGCCGCGACTGGTCGGACCGGCCCGCGCGCTCGACCTGCTCATCTCGGCCCGGGTGTTCCGCGGCTCTGAGGCGGCCGAGCTCGGGCTGGTCAACCGTGCCGTCGAGGAGGAAGAGCTGCTCGAGGTCGCGCTCGAGTACGCGCGCGACGTGGGCCACGAATGTGTCTCCGGCGAGCATGGCGACGATCAAACGGCAGGTCTACGAGGCGATGAGCAGACCGCTCGACGACGCACTGGAGCACGCCAACCAGCTGATGCTCGAATCGTTCTCGAAGCTGGATTCGCCGAGGGGCCTGAGCTTCTGCTCGAGAAGCGCCCGCCCGAGTTCGCACCGCTCGCGGCCGCGGTCAGCGACTGATTCGGTACCCGCTGTCACGGGTACGGCATTCCCATGGCACAAAGAATTGAACGTCGCAGATCTGCGCATCTCGTCACCCGCGTTTGACGGCCACGGCAGGATCCCCGAGCGCCACACCGGCGACGGCGAGGACATCGCGCCCGCGCTCGAGTTCGGGCGTGCCGGAGGGCACCAAGGCGATCGCGATCGTCGTGCACGATCCCGACGCTCCACTCGTCGACGGCTTCACCCACTGGGTGGCTTACAGGATCCCCGGGGACGCCACAGGCGTTCCGGAAGGGGCGAGGGGGTCGTCGCCGGCAGCAACTCATTCGGCAACACCGGCTACAACGGCCCCGCGCCGCCCCCTGGCCACGGCCCGCACCATTACTACTTCTGGGTCTACGCGCTCGACGATGACCTCGATCTGCCGCCCGGGCTCGACCGGCGCGCGCTGCTCGAGCAGATCGAGGACCACGTGATCGAGCAGGCGCGCGTCATCGGGACCTACGAGCACTAGGTTGGCGCTCGACCGCGAGGACATCGAGCGCATCCTCGCGGACGCCGGAACCGACGAGGCCGCGTTGGGGCTGCACCGTCGGCTGAAGGGGAAGGTTTCGATCGCGCCGAAGCTTGAGTTGCGTGGAGGCGCTCGAGCTCGCCTACACGCCCGGTGTCGGTGCCGTCAGCCGCCACCTCGCCGAGAACACGGAAGATCTCCGAGCCTGTAGGACCTGCGCCGTCCTCCCCGTCGAGGTCGACACGACCGGCGCCCCTTCGACCCCTGTGGACCGGCGGACTGCGGCGCGGCGACCTTCGTCCATACACGGCACGAGGATCCTGACCCTCGCCTAGGCGCGATACTGGACACGCGATGTCCTCCGAGCACCGAGACCTTCCGCCGCGCCGCGTCGAGGTCACGGTCGAGTGGCACGCGGGCGGGCGCCGACTCGTAGCGCCGCGGCGCGCGCTCGCGCTGGCGCCGCGGTGGTCGCAGCCGTCGCTGCGATCGTGGTCGCCGAGACGCCGTCGAGCCAGTCCGCAGCCACGAATATGGGCATCCCCCTGCGCTGCGAGCGCACCGAAACCCCCCGCATATTCATCGGCGACAGTCACCCCACCATCCCCCGCGCGGTGCACGTGCCGGGCTGCCCCTAGGCTACGCGGCGTGAACTTCGAGCTCTCCGACCGGGCGAAGGACTCCATGAGCGCCTCCCGCGTTCATGCACGAGCGCGTCTATCCGGCCGAACCCGAGTGGCTGGCGGCGATCAATGGGCCGCCGACGGCCCCCACGTCCACCCGCCGATCATCGAGGAGCTCAAGCCGAGGCCCGCCGGCGCGGCTGTGGAACCTGTTCCTGCCCGATGAGGAGCACGGCGCCGGCCTCAGCAACGTCGACTACGCGCCGCTCGCCGAGCTGATGGGCCGCAGAGGATCGCCGTCGGAGGCGTGCAACTGCTCGCGCCCGACACCGGCAACATGGAGGTGCTGCACCAGTTCGGCACGCCGGAGCAGAAGGATCGCTGGCTGACGCCGCTGCTCGACGGCGAGATCCGCTCGGCGTTCGCGATGACCGAGCCGACGGTCGCTTCGTCAGACGCCACGAACATCGAGCTGCGGATCGAAACAAGGCGACGAGTACGTGCTCAACGGCCGCAAATGGTGGACGACCAACGCGCTCCACCCGAACCTGCGGATCCTGATCGTGATGGGCAAGACGAACCCGCAGGCGCCCACCTACCAGCAGCAGTCGATGGTGCTGGTGCCCTCCGACACGCCCGGAGTCACGGTCCTCGGAACCTATCTGTGTTCGGCTACGACGACCACCAGGGCCACGGCGAGGTCGAGTTCTCAGACGTCCGCGTGCCGGCGGAGAACATCATCGCCGGCGAGGGGATGGGCTTTATGATCGCCCAGGCGCGGCTCGGGCCGGGGCGGATCCACCACTGCATCGCGCGATCGGGGTCGCCGAGCGGGCGCTCGAACTGATGTGCGAGCGCGCCGACGAGCGCGAGGCGTTCGGCACTCGGTCTCGCACTACGGGAACATCCGCGACTGGATCGCCGAGAGCCGGATCGACCTCGAGATGGCCCGGCTGCTGGTGATGAAGACGGCGTGGCTGATGGACACGGTCGGCAACCAGCACGCCCGGATCGAGATCTCCGGGATCAAGTTCGCCGTCCCCAAGATCTGCCTGCGGATCGTCGATCGCGCGATTCAGGTTCACGGCGGCGGCGGCGTCTCGGCGACTTCCCGCTCGCCGCGATGTACGCGGGCCTGCGCACGCTGCGGCTCGCCGACGGTCCGGACGAGGTCCACAAGCTGTCGCTCGCTCGCCAGGAGCTCCGCCGCCAGCGAGAGCGCCGCGGCGACACGCGCTAACCGGACCGGGGCGACGCGATCGCGGCCTGCGCCGCCGCGACCCGAGCGACCGGCAGCCTGAACGGCGAGCAGCTGACTTAGTCCAGGCCCGCCTCATGGAAGAACCGGATCGAGTCCGGGTCGCCACCGTGCTCGCCGCAGACCCCCAGGCCAAGCTCGGGCGCGCGCCCCGCCCCCGCTCGACCCCGATCCGCACCAACTCGCCGATCCCGACCGCATCCAGGGTCGCGAACGGGGATGCGGTCAAAATCTTCTCGTCGATGTAGCGGGGGATGATCTCCTTCTCGACGTCGTCGCGCGAGAACCCGATCCCCGCCTGGGTCAGATCGTTGGTCCCGAACAGAAGAAGTCCGCGTGCGGCGCTATCCGGTCGGCGATCAGGCATGCGCGCGGCAACTCGATCATCGTTCCCACGCTGAACTCGCGCAGCCCCTCCTCCTCGGCGACCGCCAGCACGCGCTCGCGCGCGAGCCGCAGCTCTCCCTCGTAGGCGACCAGCGGGATCATGATCTCGACGGTCAACCCGTCGCCGACCGCTCTTGCCGCGCGCGCGATCGCCCGGACCTGCATCTCGTAGATCTCGGGATGGACGATCCCGAGCCGAACGCCGCGCGTTCCGAGCATCGGGTTCGTCTCCTGGAGCGACAGGACGCGAGCCAACTGATCCTCGATCCCCCTGCTCTTGCAGCTCGAGCGGGTTGGCCATGAACTCGTGCAGCGGCGGATCGAGCAGCCGGATCACCACCGGCCGGCCGTCCATCGCGCGGAACAGCCCCTCGAAGTCGTCCTGCTGCAGCGGCAGCAGCTCGTCAAGCGCCGCTCGGCGGCCCTGCTCGTCGGCGGCCATGATCATCGCCCGCATCTTCGGCTGGCGGTCCGCCGCCATGAACATGTGCTCGGTCCGGCAAGGCCGATCCCCTCGGCCCCGAACCGCACCGCCCGCGTGGCGTCCTCGGGGGTGTCGGCGTTCGCGCGCACACCCAGCTCGCGCAGTTCGTCGGCCCAGCGAATGGTCTCGACCCGCTCGTCGACGTGCGCCTCGACCAGGGGCACATCGTCGGTGGTGATCGTGCCGGCGCTCCCGTCGATGGCGATCAGGTCGCCGCCACGCAGCACCAGCTCGCCGATCCGCACCTCGCCGGCGCCTCAGGTCGATCTCCACCTCGCCGGCGCCGGTCACCGCCGGCCGTCCCATCCCGCGCGCCACCAACGCCGCGTGCGACGCCTTGCCGCCCTCGGAGGTGAAGATCCCGGCCGCCGCGTGGAAGCCCGCGACGTCGTCGGCCTCGGTGAACGGCCGTACAAGGATCACGTCGTGTCCGGCGCCTGGGCCTCGCGCACGGCCTCATCGGCGGTGAAAACGATCGCCCCCTTGGCGGCGCCAGGCGAGGCGGCCACACCGTGCGCGATCGCGTCGAACGATGCGTCGGGGTCGAACGACGGATGCAGCAGCGCGTCGAGCGCTGTCCGCGTCGATCGTCGCGAGCGCTTCTGCTCTGTGCTCAGCAGACCCTCGGACACCGCGTCGACCGCGAACCGCACGGCCGCTTGCGTCGGGCCGCTTCGCGTTGCGCGTCTGGAGCATGAACAGGTGCCCCTCCTCGACCGTGAACTCGGTGTCCTGCATGTCCTTGTAGTGGCGCTCGAGCTGGGCGCAGTACACCCGAAGCTGACGGTCGACGTCCGCCGTTCCAGTCGCGCAGCTCACTCAGATCTCCCGCGGGGTCCGGACGCCGGAGACGACGTCCTCCCCCTGCGCATTGACGAGGTAGTCTCCCGCAGTTGCTCGGCTGGGCCGGCTACCTCGTCCGGGCTGAACGCGACCCCCGAGCACGACTGCCTCACCCTTGTTTCCATACACCATCTGCTGCACGTTGACCGCCGTGCCCCATTCATCAGGCAGCCGGTTGATCCGCCGGTACTGAACTGCGCGCTCGCCCATCCACGAGTCGAACACCGCCCGGATCGCGTCGCTCGAGCTGCTCGCGCTGGCTCCGTCGGGAACCCGAAGAACAGCCCCGAAATTGTCTCGGTCAGCCCTCGCAGCGCATCCCCGTCGAGCTCGGTATCCAGCTTCACCCCACGCTCCCGCTTGGCGCCGGCGATCAACTCCTGGAACCGCTCCCCCGCGACGCCACGGACGACATTGCCGAACATCTGCACGAAGCGGCGGAAGTAATCCCAGGCGAAGCGCTCGTCCCCCGTCCGCTCCGCGAGTCCGCGCTACCGACTCGTCGTTGAGGCCCAGATTCAAGACCGTGTCCATCATCCCGGGCATCGATACGCGCGCGCCCGAGCGGACCGAGACCAGCAGCGGGTCGGCCGCATCGCCGAGCCGCTTCCCGGCGCCCTCCTCCAACCGTGCCAAAGCCTGAGGCGACCTCATCCTCCAGCCCCTCGGGAAGAGCCCGATCGGCCTCGCATGTAGGCGACGCACGCCTCGGTCGTGATGGTGAATCCTGACGGCACCACTCTCGGCTCCGAGCAGCCGCGTCATCTCGGCGACGCCCGCCCCCTTTCCGCCGAGGAGCTCGCGGATTCCGCGCGAGCCCTCGGAGAAAGTCGTAGATCCACATCGCTCCTGGCGGGCTTACGCGCGTCGCCACTTCCGTGGCGGCGCGCTCCCCCGAGCGGACGGCGCCGTCCATGTAGCCGCAGAACACCTCCGCGGTCTCGGTGCCCGCCCAGTGGATCCGGCCAACCGGCGCGCGCAGCGCCGCGCCCGAAGTCGGTCCACACCCCTGGCGGCAGATACCCCGGCGAAGCAGCCCCGGGTCCACGGCTCGAGCGACCAGTTCCTGCTCGATCAGCTCGCGCGGGCGACCCGCCT
>CAWEXO010000002.1:0-163363 GCA_963813025.1 uncultured Verrucomicrobiae bacterium
TCAGTCGGATTTGGATGTTATCCTCGC
The DNA here is from genome assembly GCA_963813025.1 of uncultured Verrucomicrobiae bacterium. Classification (GTDB taxonomy): domain Bacteria; phylum Verrucomicrobiota; class Verrucomicrobiia; order Chthoniobacterales; family JAFAMB01; genus CAVSUL01. The sequence continues at coordinate 28 of CAWEXO010000002.1, forward strand.
CCTTCGTGACCATTCCCGCTTAACGATTCGACCTTCGAGATGCTGAATGCTGAACCCAGCCTTCACCGAGAAAATAAAGAGGAAGGCGCTAAGGCTACCGGCGCCCGCTTCCTGAAGGTATGGTCTAACGCCGACGTGCTGATTACGAGCTCTTGCCTGTGCCAGCCAGGGCTCTAGTCAGCGGCATTTGGAGAAAATATTTGAATTTCGCGGAATAAAACCGCCTCAGTTCTAGTATAAAAAAGAGGGGTTATTTCGTCACTTTTGCTGTCCGCTATGGATGCGGCTATAAACTTTGTTTCAATTTAGACTTTGACTAACGGGCGACCTCTTAAGCGCAATTTCAACCATGAATACAACCAGCTTTTCTTATCGCCCCGCCCGGATGGGTGGGAGCCTTCTGGCAGCTCTGCTTTTTACTGGGCTGCAGTTGTCATTGGTACTGTTGCCGTTCGGTAGTGTGCGAGCGGGTGAAGAGGAGGAGCGTAACGCTTTCACTTGGAAAAATCTTCAGAGTGATATAGCAGGTGTCGCCAATCGCACCGATGCGAACCTGGTAAACTCCTGGGGCCTGACCATCAATACGACGGCAAACGTTTTCTGGGTCGCTGACAACGCCTCGGGTGTCTCCACGCTTTACCGCCCCGACGGATCTCCCGTCCTCTTGCCGAGCACCCCACCCCAGAATTTCGTGACCATCCCCCCTACCTCTGCTGACACAGGGAGTCCACCCACGGCAGCACCTACCGGAATTGTCTTCAACGCCTCACCGAGTGCGTTTTTATTCTCGAAGCGTGCCATGCCGGCCGTATTTCTCTGGGATGGTGAGGATGGCGCGATCTTTGCCTGGAATCCGGGAGTCGACCTCACTAGCGCAAAGATCGTCGTCGATAAGTCTTCTCCTGATCCGACAATCAGTTCTGTTTACAAGGGGCTCACATTGGCAAATCGCCAGAGCGGCGGTCCGACCCTGTACGCCACGAACTTCCACAATGGAACCGTCGACGTGTTCGACAGCAGCTTCCATCCTATAACGGGTGGTTTTGTGGATCCTAACCTGCCGACGAATTACGCTCCCTTCGGGATCGCGACCATTGACAACCTGATATATGTCACCTTCGCTTTACAAAATAATGTAAAACATGACGATGTAGGGGGCGTTGGTCACGGTTTCATTGATGTATTCACCCCTGAAGGCGCCCTGCTGCGACGGCTGATCCCGTTTACGCCTGGCAGCGGTCCGCTCAACTCACCGTGGGGTTTGGCTAAGGTCCCGCGCGAGTTCGGCAAATTTGGCCGCGACGTTTTGCTCGTCGCGAATTTTGGAGACGGCAGAATTAACGCATTCGACATGCACTCCGGGGCTTTTCTTGCCCACTTGAATAACCGTAGAGGGGAACCGCTGGAGTTTAACGGCCTGTGGGCGCTGTTCTTCTTAGATGATCGGCTTTATTTCACAGCCGGAATCGGCGATGAGACCCACGGACTTTTCGGAGTTATCAGACCAGTAGAGAGAGAAGAGGAAGAAGATTCCCACGAATAGTTGCGCCAACGAGCAGCAGCAAGGATCCATTTAACCGGGGCAGCGACCGTTTGCTCCGCCTTCCGCGGCGCCAGCTCACGCTCGAGTTGCGAACAAAGCATCGTGAGGGGTTCGGCATTGTAGGATTGAATCGCCGATCGAGATCGGCGGTCCAAAAATGATGGCGTTTTCAGGGTGCTTTGACTTTCACGCGGCAGCCTTGGCGGGCTTCGTGAATCTCGCGATGAGCGATTTTCCGCTTAATTGTCTCAATGTCATCTTAGAAGACTCATTAATACCGGGATCATAGCGCATCCACGGCTTAGGGATGCGAGTGCTTTTCCCAGAATGGCTCCGAGCGCCCGAGGTTTATCAAAAGCCTCCATCGCGTACCCTCGCCTTCCGGAAGTCATAAGGAGATCGCCAGCTGTGATGCTCCCGGCAGCCGCATCGGCCTTGCAGAAAGCCTTTCCGAGAAGAGCAATAGGCGAGCGAGGCACGGACGACGAGACGCGCTGCAAAACGACGGCCGGTTTCAACTCTCCGCCGCCGGATACAACACCGGCTACTCGCGTGGCTCGAATGGACCTCTCCCTACCGCATCTGCCCCTTTTCATCTCTCACTCCTCCCCTCTTAATCCTCACTTCTCGCCTCCCATCCGGCCAGTCATCGGAACAAAACGCACCGGCAACACAGCTTGCTGCTCGAGCGTAGCCCCGTGCTTCTGCAAAAGATAGAGCTGCTGGTCGTTCGGTGGACCGACAGGAATGATCATTCGGCCACCGTCTCTCAACTGATCAGCGAGCGGTTTGGGGATATGATCCGGGGCACAAGTAACAATGATGCCATCGAAGGGTGCGTGCTCCGGCCATCCTTTGTAGCCATCGCCAGCAAGTACTTTAACATTGCTATAGCCCAGCCGTTTCAGATCGGCCTCAGCTCGCCTGGCCAGAGGCTCGATAATCTCGATCGTGTAAACCTCCGCCACCAGGCGTGAGAGTATAGCGGCCTGATAGCCTGATCCCGTCCCGATCTCCAATATCCGGTCAGTCGGCTTCGGGTCGAGCTGTTCCGTCATGAACGCGACGATAAAAGGCTGAGAGATAGTCTGGCCGTAGCCGATGGGTAAAGGCTCATCGCGGTAAGCAAACCTGCGTATACTCGGCGGTACGAACTCGTGCCGTGGTACGGTATCCATAGCATCGAGCACCCGGCGGTTTTTTATGTCGCGCCCTGGGGCAGTAAGTTGCTCCTCGAGCATACTTCTGCGGGCTAGAGCAAAGTCGTCCTCAGTCGCGGGCTCCGAATCACAGGCAGCCGAAAGCAAGAGTGACAGCGCGACGAACGCTCTGCGCATCAAAGCCAGGATAGTCCAGTTCGGCCGCGTTGCACCTGTTTACCCTCCCGCTCAACCTGGTACTCAACGCCCTGAGTGTCCCGGTAGCTAATCCGGTAACCGGCAATAAAGCCTTGATGCCCCATCCTCAATCTTTCGTAAGACCGCTTCGAAGTCATCGGTGACAGATGATCAGCACCAGCATGTACGCAAGCTGAACCGGGAACGCCGTGAAGGCGCGTTCTTGAGCAAAGAATAAAATAGATTGAGCGATCGAAAGCAGAAGCGCGGCGAGAAAAGCTTCGGGCATGCCCATAAGACCGGTCAGAAGCAGGCAGGCCATTACCAGCCAGACCCACCACGTCCAGTCCTGGGGCATGATAAATAGCCAACGTCGTGCGGTCGGGTTCATAAAATGGTTGCCGTTCGTGCACCACGAGCAGTTCTTTCCTTCGGTTCACCCGCGGTCGCAAAAACGTCCTCATGGTGTGCAGGGCTCCAAGAGGGGCGACTCCGATTAAAAACCAGAATACCGGAACAACCTGCACAAGATCGATAAGTTTTATCTTTGGTACGACCTGGCGCCCCAGTCGATGTCCGAGCGTCGCAACACCGATCCAGCGCCTGCTGCGGCTACTCCCAAATCCCAATCGGAACCTCGGCTTTGGAAGCTCAGTGTTCGTCCCACGTCTTGTCTACTGGCCCAAAGTCGCGATTGTGGAAGGAGATGGAGAAGATCAAGCACGTTTCCCAAAAGAGATGCAAACGCGCTGGCCAGGCTGGGCTGCGGCGTTGTAACGTAACCGGTAAATGAAGATGGCGGCCCGTTTTGCGAATCGGGGGGAAGCAGGCCGCCAGCTCGCCGAAAAACTCACGGCATATCGCGATCGCGACGATGTGGTCGTGCTGGGGTTGCCTCGTGGGGGTGTTCCGGTGGCCTACGAAGTCGCCATGCGGCTGCATCTGCCGCTGGATGTTTTCATTGTGCGCAAACTCGGTGTTCCCGGCGATGAGGAGCTGGCGATGGGTGCAATCGCATCCGGCGGCATTCGAGTGGTGAACGAAGACGTGGCGCGATATTTGCCGGCAGCGGAAAAGTGGCTGGAGATTGCGGCGAAAAACGAGACGGCGGAGATCGCACGACGGGAACGCGAGTATCGTGACGGCAAACCGGCGCGGGATTTACGCGGTTGCACCGTGATCGTCGTCGATGACGGGCTGGCCACCGGCTCAACGATGCGCGCCGCAGTCACCGCGCTGCGGCAGCATGAAGTGGCGAAGATCGTCGTCGCCGTTCCGGTTGGTGCACCGGAAAGCTGCGCCGAATTCGAGCATGAAGTTGATGAGACGATTTGCGCGATCGAACCGGAAGGGTTTCACGCCGTGGGCCAGCACTATGATGATTTTTCACAGACCAGCGACCAGGAAGTGCGAAAGTTACTGTCAGCGGCTAACTCAAGCGACATCAATCCTCATCCCGGTCGCGATCATTTCGAATCCCGAATTAATTAACCCGAAGAGGAGGTTGGCGTCCAATTCTCCGAGCTCGCGAATTGGTCGCCGAATCGTGGTCAAGGGCGGCGACAGAAAGGCCGCAAAAGGCATGTGAGCAAAACCAGTTAGGGACGCTTTCCGTTGCCTTCGGCGGTGTTCAGTAAGGCTGAAAGGCTCGCGCGGTCGAGTTGTTAGCGAAGCTCTCGTCCCAACGGGCTGCTCAGATCGATCAGGAGACGGTTTACCCAATTGAGAAAGCGCAACTCGGGTTGGTAAACGTCGAGCTTTTCATGGTCGAATCTTGCTTTCATGAGGCGGCATGTTTGTGCGAGTTGACGAGCACGAGCACGAGTACGAGCAGGCGGGGTTACCCGTGAGCAGTGCGGGATTGGTTTGCGACCTTGGTCACTTGGTCCTTGTCTATCTCAAACAGATCGTGGAACAACTCGTCAACGCCAGTGTCCCGATGTTGATTAGCTTGCGTTTTCAGAAGCTTTTGCGGTCGTTTGTTCGTTCGAATCCGAGCCGCTAGTTCCGCCATAGCCGTTTTGGCGCCGCGCAGATCCGATTTATTTACTACGATCAGGTCCGCCAAGTCTAGCATCGCGATCTTTTGCAGTTGGAGCCGGCCGCCGTACTCCGGTGGCATCACGAGCACCGTCCGATTAGCCAGTTCATTAGAAGGCCCGAAAGGCATCGCTTCCTGGCCGGTGCCGACAGTTTCGACAATCACCGCCTCGCATTGCGCGCAACTGGCGAGCAACTGAATGCAGGCATGCGTGCCGGGACTCAAGCCTCCAGCGCGGCCTCTGGTGGCAATACTTCGCATGAAAACGCGATCGTGCTGCGAGTAGATCATCGTTGCACGGTCGCCGAGCAACGCGCCCAGCCCGACAATACTTGGGTCGTGCGAGAGAATCGCAATTCTCCGGTCGACTGGAACCTGTCGGAGAAACCGGAGAACGAGTTCGTCGATCAATGTCGTCTTGCCGGCACCGCCCGGTCCGGTAATCCCGATGATTGGACACCGGGTTGAGCCTGGATCAATGGAGTCAACTGGAGACAGACCAAACTCGGCTTGCGACAGACGACGGGCCAAAGCAGCATCTCCTTGGCCGGATTCAGCGTCTTTCACTTCGTCAGTCACGGCCCAGCCAAGTGAACGCACGTACATGACAATTTCCGGCAAGAGTGTTCCAGCAAAGAAGATTTTATCCACGCCCGAGCGATAGAGAAGCTCAGCGTCAGACTTGGTGATGGTCCCGCCGCCGCCCCCGAACACCTTGAGTCGCGGATCGGCGCCATTCCGACGCAGCAGTTCGATAACCTCGGAGAAGAATTCGACATGGCCCCCGTTGTAGGTCGAGATGCCAACGGCATGCACGTTTTCCTGCACAGCGGCTCGGGCGATGTCCCGAGCCGAACGGTGATACCCGAGATAGACCACCTCGATCCCCTGACGAATCAGCTCAAGATTGATGGTATTAATCGCGCTATCGTGCCCGTCACAAATCGGCACTGCCGTCAATACTCTGATCGTCTGCATGGGGGTTAAAATGCTTAGCTACGCTCGGTTCGTTGCAAAAACAAACGTTGGGAAAGAGGGCTTGAGCGGGCCTGGCGTAGCGCGGACGGCCTCGGGCGTGTCGGACTTCGGAAATCTGTAGTACGCGCGATCGAGCTAAGGTTCGAGACATGTCCCAAAGCGTCTTTGGTCCTGCGCCGGTAGAGCGAAAATTTATTCGAGCCTTGGCGAGAACTTGCTTGAGCCGTCTGCAGTGTGACCTGCCGCAGCGCCCGGCTCGAACGAGTCTTCGCCGAAGGCTCAGATGAATTCTCGCCCTACCGATTTTGGGATGTTGCGAGACATTCTCCAAATTTTCGCCCTATCGCCACAAGACAGTGCGGCATTCTGAGACGATCAATAACCGCTCGGGCGACCAATCGCTTGGGTGGCGTCGCCACAGATTAGTCAAAGTCCGACAGACTCGGCCTCGTCCGTACCTCTCGCCACGAACGGGGGATAGTGAGCCTTTCTCGGAATGCTGGGTTTGCCGCTTTCTTCTTTGTGATGGCCGATTCCGAAAAAGTTCGGCTCTCGGTGAGCTTTGGAAACGAGCCGGGCGGACCACCTATTCCAGCGGACAGTCCAGATGTACGGACGAGGCCGTCCGCGCTACTCAGAATGCCGCTCAGGCCGCTCAAAGCGCTCCTTCAGTCCTCGACTAGCTCGTCCGGTAATTCGTTCTTCTCGTCCGGTCGCGGTGGGAAGTGTTCCGCGAGCAGCCCGCCAATCTTTTCGATGGCTTCGGTCAGGGCGGCGGTAAACGCTTGGCGGCGCAGGCCGACCTCCAGCGTCAGAATCACTTCGCGCCAGAAATCAGGGCCGCATCGCTCGTGGACTGCGGTATCGCCGATAACCGCCAGTTCCTGAGTGCGCGGCGCCAGGACGATCAGGACCGCATTGCGGTCCCGTGTCTTTGCCATCTTGAGCCGGCAAAACGCTTTGCGCCCAAAGCGCAAAATATCTCGCGGTTTCTGGCGGGTTATCAACACACGAATCTGACCGCTGGTCCGCTTTTCAGCCGTCGCGATCGCGGCGACGACGGCCTCGGGATCGACCGACTGCAGAAAAAGCTTTGGCTTCATGCCTCTTACCAGCCGCCGCTGGCGCCGCCCCCGCCGCTATCGCCACCTCCCCCAGAAAAACCGCCGCCACCGCCAAATCCTCCTCCCCCAAGACCTCCGCTTCCCCCTCCCCAGCCTCCGCCCATGGGTCCGATCCAGGTGCCTCGCGAGCCTCGGCCGGAGTAGACGACTCCTCGCTGGCGCGCACGGCTATTGAGATAAGCGAAAATCAGGAAAATCAGGATGACTAAAACCCAGAAACCTACGCTGGCTTCCGTCTCGGCACCGCTCTGCTGACTTTCGGCGACGGTTCGGCCAGTCCCTTTGTACTCGCCTTTGCTGACCGCGATCATGGCGTCGACTCCGGCCGCGAGCCCGCCATCGAAGTCACCCTGCTGGAATCGCGGAGCAACCTCATCGGAAATTATTCGTTTGCAGATGGCATCCGGCAACGCGCCTTCCAGGCCGCGCCCCGTCTGGATCCGCATCTTCCGATCTTTCACAAACACGAAGAAGATCGCGCCATTGTCCCGACCTTTCTGACCCGGTCTCCACGCGCGGAACACGTCCTGGGTATAATCGTCCAAGGCGGCATCCGGTGGCAGGCTCGGGAACACAGCAACCAGCAATTGATTGGAAGTCTCCCTTTCAAACGCCTCTAATCGCTGGTTCAGATTTCGCACGGTATCCGGCCGGACGATCCGGGCGTAGTCCGTAAAATAGGCGGTTGGGGCTGACGGCAGATTCGCCGCGCCGCCCTCGAGCGCACTGCCAAAGAGGAGCGCGACCATCGGCGACAATAGCCGGAAAAACAGCGGCAGACGCCGATCCAGTAACAGCTCAGGGAACATCGTGAGCACTCACTATCCTAATGGGCCGGCGAAGGACTGAAAGAGGGAAAATTGACGGTTGGAGCGTTCTCCGATCCAGCGGCACCCTGGAAAAACGGCCGTGGCTGGAAACCGAACCAGCTTGCGAAGATCACGGTCGGAAGGGAGCGCACCTTTACGTTGTAAGCTTGTGCAGTCTGGTTAAAATCGCGTCGGGCGACCGCGATTCGGTTTTCCGTACCCTCGATCTGGGCCTGCAAATCGCGAAAATTAGTATTCGCCTTGAGGTCGGGATAATTCTCACTGACCGCCAGGAGCCGTCCCAAGCTGCTGGAGAGAGCGTCCTGGGCTTGCTGGAAACGCTGCAACTGCTGAGGATCAGTAGGCGCTTTGGAGAGGTCAACGGTGACTTTGGTCGCGTTGGCACGGGCGTTTATGACATCGGTGAGCGTCGACTTTTCGAAATTGGCTGCACCCTCCACGGTGCGAACCAGGTTGGGTATGAGATCGGCTCGCCGCTGGTACTGAGTCTGAACATTGCCCCAAGCGGTGTCTACAGCGGTCGACGATCGTACCAGTCCGTTATAACCCCCGGCTAAGGCGCCGCCGATTACAAGAACTCCGACGACGGCAATAGCGAGGCAACCCAGACCTAAGATTCCTTTGTTCATAAGTTTTGAGGACTAAGCGCTTGATTAAAACATGGCGATCCAGTTGCAGCCACCGAATAAGTGCAAAATGCCTGGAAACCGAAAAATCGCGGGCTCGATCACGGTTGGTCAGGCAAGTCAAAAATTCCAATTTGGAGCAATTGACGGTCTGGAAAACCCCGCTTACTATTTAGCCCTCGCGAGCAGCGAAAACACTTTAGAACAGAGGATTTATGCCAGAAGTAATTGTCCGTAAAGGGGAGCCGATCGATCGAGCGCTCAAGCGGCTGAAGAACAAGCTCGACGCGGAAGGGATCATGGAAGAGGTACGGCGGCTTCGGGCATTTGAAACTCCCAACCAGAAAGTACGACGCAAGGCCAAGGCAGCAGCCAAACGGGGCAAATTGAAGTTTCGCTTCAATCCTTAGTCCTTCATTTCCAAGTACTTGCGACTCCGCGCCCCAGCGGAGTCTTTTTTTTTGGGCGGCCGGGGCGGCGAGTTAATCGCAGCCCAGCTATCGTCCAATCGCTTTCAGAATCGCCTCGACTAATCCCTCAATGTCATAGCGCCCGGCCTCAACATCGACCTTCAGACCCGCTTGCCGCATGGCCGCCGATGTGATCGGACCGATACTCGCCCCTTTTATCCCCGGCGGTAATGGCAAGTTCAGCGCCTGAAAATTCGTGACGGTCGATGAACTGGTAAACGTGATCAGATCCGCTCCTTCTCTCTGGAACCGCGCGACCGAACCGGCAACATCGTCCTTTTCAGCGACGGTTCGATAGGCGACTGCCTGATCCACGATCGCGCCAAGTTTGCTCAGCTGGTTGAGCAGGACATCTCGAGCGCCTTCGGCACGCACCGACAGAAACTTTAGATTTTCCACGCTCCCTTCCGCCACCAAGGCGGTCACCATGGCTTCCGCGACAAATTCCTCAGGCTGTAAGTCTACCGCCAGGTGAAACCTGCGAATCCGCTCCGCCGTGGCTGGCCCGATGGCTCCGATTTTTACATTCCCGATATGCCGGCAGTCGTCATACAGCTTGAAGAACATGTCGAAGAAAGCATCGACACCGTTGACGCTGGTAAAGAGCAGCCAATCGTACTGATAAGCATCGCGAACAAGCTCGGCGAACTCGCGAAGATCCGACGGCGGCTCGATGCGAATCGTTGGTACTTCGATCACATCAGCTCCCAGGGAGCGCAGACGCCGGCACAGCTCTCCCGCTTGTTTGCGAGAGCGGGTTACAACGATCCGCCGCCCGAATAGAGGTTTCGTTTCAAACCAGTTAAGTTGCCCTCGCAGCTTCACCACTTCACCGAAGATGGCGATCGCCGGCGCCTCAAATTCCACGGCGCGCTCCACGATGTTTTCCAGAGTGCCGGTCAACGTTTCCTGCGCACCGGTCGTGCCCCAACGCACCAGCGCCACGGGCATTTCCCTCGTCGTGCCATTAATCAGCAATTCCGCCACCACTTCAGACAGGCGCTCAACGCCCATGAGCATCACCAACGTGCCTCCGGTCTTCGCCAGTGATCGATAGTTGACCGATACGGCATTTTTCTCAGGATCTTCGTGACCGGTAAAGATGCTCACCGTCGAGGTGAGCCCCCGGTGAGTCAGTGGTATTCCTGCGTACGCCGGCACCGCCACCGCGGAGGTAACGCCTGGTATCACCTCGAACGGCAGGTTCGCCTCGGCGAGAGCCAGCGCTTCCTCTCCTCCCCGGCCAAAGACAAACGGATCACCCCCTTTGAGTCGTACCACGCGCTTGCCTGACCGAGTCCGGTCAACCAGTAAATCGTTGATCTCGGCCTGTTCCACCGTGTGCCCTCCCGGTCTCTTTCCGGCAAAGATGATCTCCGCGCCGGGCGGCGCCCATTTCAAAATCTCCGGGTTGCAAAGATAGTCATAAACGATCACCTCGGCCCTTTCCACGGCCTCCCGAGTGCGGAGGGTGACTAACCCCAGATCGCCGGGACCCGCGCCAGCCAAAATACAATTACCGTTTTGATTCATAACAGCTTTTCAGAAGGGCTTGAGCGGCCGAAACGCTGTCAGCAAATGAGCCGGATACCATGCCGCGAAGCGCTGTTTCGTCAGGCTCAATAATCATGGCCTCAAGAGTGAGCGTAGCGCCGTCCAAGCGGCTCCGAATCCCGACCGGCGTATGACATCCGCCATTAATCAGACGCAAAAATTCTCTTTCGGCAGCTACGCACACCCAGGTCGAACGATCGTTGATTTGCTGTAACCAGTCTCGCAGTGCTCTTTCGGCGCTCGCAATCTCGATCGCGATTGTCCCCTGTCCGGCCGCCGGGTAGAGCTCGTGGAGTTCGGCCCAGAACAACGCTCCCAGGCTCGGTCGCGCTCCAGTGAATGCCAAGCCGAGTCTTTCAAGCCCTGCCTTGGCCAGCACGAGCGCACTCCAACGCGGGTTCGCCCCCAACTTCTCCAATCGCGTATTCACATTACCCCGGATCTCGACAATTTGCAGATCCCGGCGACAAAAACGCAATTGAGCAGCCCGTCGCGGACTGCTGGTCGCGATCACCGCTCTATCCGGCAATCCAGACAAACCGCCGGGCGTCCTGCTGATCAGCACATCTACCGGATCGTGTCGGGGCAAGACCGCCGCAACCAGGAAATCCGGATGGAGATCGATCGGAAGATCCTTCAGAGAATGCACCGCCAAATCAATGTCTCCGCGCTTTAAGGCAAACTCCAGTTCCTTGGTGAACAAGCCTTTTGCGTAGGATTGGCCGGACTCTTTCAGGCTGAGATCGAGATGCTGATCGCCAGAGGTCAGAATCTTTCGAACCTCGAGCGGAGGACAGTCCGGCAAATTTTGCAGAGCTGTTTTGACCAGCTCGGTCTGAGCCAGCGCCAAAGTGCTCGCTCGCGTTCCGAGGCGAATCGCCTTCACATGCCCTGCCACTCGACGGTCATCGGCGGCACCAGTCTTTTGCCACTCTGCAGACACCACTTTTCCAGATCGGCGACATGGTGTTCGATGATTGCCGCACAGGCGACCTCCTCCTTCTGCCGGCCGACCAAGGTCAGTTCAGCCATCCGTTGGAGCGAGTCAAGATCGTATAAATACACTCCATCCTGTTGGTGGACCGCCGGGTCAATATCCCGGGGCACGGCCAGATCAATGATAAAAAGCGGCGCGTCCCGCCGGCCATGCAACACTTCGGCCAGACGTTCCGCCGTGATCAGAAAATGGGGCGCGGCAGTGGAACTGACGATAATGTCCAGATCCCTGAATTCTTGCTCCCAGGAGTCAAAACCGATGGCACGTCCACCCATCGATTCGGCCAACGCCTGTGCGCGTTCAAACGAGCGGTTCGACACAAATATCTGCCGCGCCCCGCGCGCATGAAACGCGCGAGCCGTCTTCTCGCTGGTCTCGCCCGCGCCCAGGATCATGATTTTGCATCCGGCCAAGTCACCAAAAATTCTTTCCGCCAAGTCCACCGCGACCGATCCAACGGAGACTCTCCCACGCGCAATATTGGTGTTCGAACGCACTTGCTTGCCGACCTGAAAAGATTTCTGGAACAGACGATTCAGAATTTTTCCCGTGACTCCCTGGCGCACGGCCGCTTCGTATGCACGTTTGACCTGACCAAAAATCTCAGTCTCGCCAACGACCATCGATTCCAGGCCAGAGACCACGCGAAACAGGTGCCGAGCGACCGAGGCGCTGTGCAACCGGTACAGGTGGCCGGAGCCATCGCGGTTGCCGTAGAACTCGTCGAAAAACGTACCGGCCGCGAAAGTTGCCGGATCCGCAACCAGATATAGTTCCGTCCGATTGCAGGTCGACAGAATCACTCCCTCCTGTATGCCGGCCATCTGCGCCAGCCGGCGATCGGCTTGCTCCAACTGTCCCTCCGGCACGGCGAACCTCTCCCGCACGTCGATTGTCGCGGTCTGGTGGCTGAGTCCTAAGCAAAAAAGATTCACAATGCTGAACCGGTAAACCGGATACCCAGAAAAGTGCTTAACAGCAGGCTAAAAGCGAGGATCGAAAGCATCGCAATCCACTTCGCGGCCATCGTGTGACGCGTCCGAGCCAACAAAATGCCACCGTAGAGGCACCACACTATAATTGACCACATAACCTTCTTCCAATCGGCTGTCTGGCCCACCAGAAAACCGGTAGCCAGACCGATCGTGAACAGGCCAAAACCAAGCCACAGCAGCCGGGAATTGGCCACCGTCAGCTCAGTAATCGGAGGAAGCCGGTAGAACATCGAGCCCGGGACACGCGTTTTGAGCTGCCGCTCCTGGATCAGGTACATCACGCCCGCTACGCAGGCGAGCGCAAACGTGCCGCAAGCAATCATGGAGAACGAAGTATGGGCCTCAAGCCACGGACTCGGCGACCCGCCCACTGCCAGCGGCTGCCGGGGCAGGAGCAGGGCGGCACAGAGCGTGACCGTGACAATCGGGGCGGTAAAAGCACCCATTAGCGAAAGCCGGTAGGCTGATCCGATCAGCAAATAGACCAGCACCATCGACCAACTCATGAAGACCAACACTTCAAAATAGCTGGTGATCGGACAGCGGCCAAGCGCATGACCACGGACCGCCAAAAAAGTCGTCTGGCAGATAAATCCGGGCACAATACAGAAAAAAGTGAGCCAAGATGTTACACGTCTTCCGGTCCCGAGCAAGTAAGCCGAGTAGATAAAGCCGCAAAGAAAAAACACAGCGGCCCAACTTATCCAAACTCTGTCCGTCTCCAGCATGGCGGTAGTTTATGAATGCAACCGTGAAATTGAACTGCTAGGTTTCGCCTTTCATGTGCGACGTCACTCTGGAGCAGCTTCGGTCAACGATTCGTGATATTCCCGATTTTCCCCAGCCCGGCATCATTTTCAAGGATATTACACCGATCCTGAGCGACGCGAAATTATTCCGCCAAGTCATTGACCTCCTGGCCGACCAAGCAAGTAAGACTTCGCCGGACAAGGTGCTCGGCATCGATGCTCGGGGGTTCCTGTTCGGCGCCGCGGTCGCTTACAAGCTTAGCGTCGGCTTCGTCCCGGTCAGGAAGAAGGGTAAACTGCCGTACCGCACCATCAGCTTTGCTTACTCCCTGGAGTACGGACGCGCGGAAATGGAGATGCACGTCGACTCGGTTTGCGCAGGCCAGCGCATCGTCCTAGTCGACGATCTGCTGGCGACCGGCGGCACTTCGAGCGCGGCGGTTACTTTGGTGCGCAATCTTGGCGCGGAAGTCAGCCAAGCACTCTATTTTATCGAACTTAGCTTCCTCCACGGGCGCGATCGGCTTTTAGCTGTCCCGGTGCATTCCATACTGGAGTTTTAGAAGTGGCTCAGCCGCAGGCGCTCCCTGTTCAGAAAACGCGGATCGACAGTAACAAGGTGTTTTTCAGCGCGCCCGAGTTTCAAGGCACCGAAGGCCACAGCGCAGCGTAGCCGCAACCAAATCTGGTTTTTGCTTCCCGGAGAGGCGATTCGAAAATAGGCACGGCATGGAATGCCGGTAAAGCTTACAATAGAAGGCCGCGCCCCGGCCGTGTCCGCCATAGCTTTAGCGAAGGAGGGAGGGCCGCCAGAATTCTCGCTGCGACCCTCCGGGACGCAGCGTTGTGGGTTGGCACAACCGGCAATAAATTGCCGGCCTATTTTCACTTCGCCCCTGCCGGGGCATGTCTTCAGCTCCTCGTAAATTCCTCGCAATAAAACAAGATTTTCACGGACAGTAGTACATGGGCTACACACTGCTTGCGGCGGTTTCCCTCGTTGGATTGTTTTTCGGAATGCTAGCCCTGCTCGAAGTAGGGCGCTGGATCGCACTGCGGCGGTTAGCGAAAAATGCCGACGGAGCAGGAGCTGGACTCGGTCCGATCGTGGGAGTCGTTTTCAGTCTGCTCGGGCTTCTGATCGCTTTCACTTTCTCGGGCGCCGCTTCCCGGTTTGATGCGCGACGCCAACTGGTCGTTCAAGAGGCCAACGCGATCGAGAAAGCCTATTATTTGACTAACCTGCTTCCGGACAAAGTCAGGGCCGCGGCGCTCCAGGACGCTTTTCGGAATTATCTGGATGCTCAGCTCGAGGCTGTCAGGAAATTGCCTGACATTCGAGCGGCGGAAGAGGCGTTATCGCGTGCTTTAAGGTCGCAGCGCGAAATTCAGCGTCAGACACTCGCAGCATATGAGGATCCGAATTGCCAATCCGCGGCGGCGGTTCTTCTGCCTGCAGTTACCCAATGGGTCGACATCTCGACAACACGAACGACTGGGACCAAGACGCATCCCCCTATCATGATCTTCGCAACCCTTACCGGACTCGCGTTAGTTTGTTCGTTGGTCGCCGGGTACGGTATGGCTGAAGCCAAGAGCCGCAGCTGGCTCCATATCATCGCTTTCGCACTGGTCATTACCGTCACGATCTATGTCATAATCGACCTTGAATTCCCGCGCGCTGGGTTGATTCGACTCGATGCGGCAGACCAGTTGCTGGTGCATCTTCGTCAGGGCATGAAATAAACGCCTCGTTGAGGTCGGGCGCGCCCACGGCTAACTGGAGCAAGGCACCAGATGTGTTTTTGCTGAAACCCGAACTCGATTCGCTGCCAAATATCGCCATGCTGGCGGGCAGTGCAACCGGTTGACCTGGTCGTCTGCTTGCTCATTGTGCTGGTGGTCCTTGTGACCGTCGCGCAGCGACTCAATGTTTCGTACCCGATCGTCCTCGTCATCGGCGGCCTGGGTCTTGCATTGTTTCCCCGATTGCCGGAGGTCAGGTTAGAACCCAGCACCGTTTTCCTCGTCTTTCTTCCGCCGCTGCTTTATTGGGACGCTCTCACCTCGTCCTGGCGGGACTTCCGCGAGAACTGGCGTCCCATCTCACTTTTAGCCATCGGATTGGTTTTTACTACCACGATGGCCGTGATGATCGCGGCACATCTTCTCCTGGGTCTTCTCTGGGGCCCTGCGTTTGTCCTCGGAGCAGTGCTGGGTCCGACCGACACAGTCGCAGCTGCTGCGATCCTGGAACGCTTTGGGCTTCCACGGCGTTTGTTTGCGGTCTTGCGTGGAGAGAGTTTGCTCAACGACGCCACAGCGCTCGTATTGTATGAGACTGCGGTGCACGTTACGCAGATCCGAACGTATCTCTGGGGGTCTGTCTCGATCGGGTTTTGTCTGGCGGCTGTTGGCGGAGTCGCTATCGGCCTGGTTATCGGTTGGTTAGTGGTTCGAGTTCGGCGCCTCGCACCGGATCCTTTGGTAGGAAATACGATCTCCTTGCTGACCGGGTTTGCCGCCTATCTTCCAGCCGACGCGCTCCACGTGTCCGGCGTCTTAGCCGTTGTCACCGCGGGCCTTTACCTGGGCTGGGAAGGCCCGCGCATGATACCCGCCAGGACGCGGCTGCATTCAATCGCCACCTGGAAGGTGATCACGTTTCTGCTAAACGGCCTGTTATTCATTCTCATCGGGCTGCAGCTGAGAACGATTCTTGACTCGTTTTCGGCGCAGTCATTGCGCTCCATTATCCTTGGCTGTGTGCTGATAAGCGGGACAGTGATTTTGGTTCGGATCTTCTGGGTCTTTATTTCGGCCTATGTTTCGCGCACGTGCAGTCGTCTGCTCCGGGCGCGCGCCCGTTATTCCCGATGGCAAGAGCCGGCGTTGATTTCCTGGGTCGGGATCCGAGGCGGTATTTCTCTGGCTGCCGCTCTCGCGATCCCGACCTCCTTGGCCGACGGTTCGCCCTTTCCGGGACGCAGTGAGATTTTGATTCTGACCTTTGCGGTCATTCTCGTGACGCTTGTGCTCCAGGGTCTTAGCTTGCCGCGGTTGCTTCGCTGGTTAAACCTCGAAAAAGACAGCGCGCAACCTGAGGAAGAGCAGCTGACACGAGAAGCAATGGCCGGGGTTGCCCTGCATTATCTTACATCGGCCGGACCGGGAGACGAAATCCACCAACGGACTGTTAAAGAACTTCAGGAGGTGTACCGGAGCAGAGCGGAGCGATTCGAGATCACTCACAAAGCCGGCCCGGATGAACCTGAGGCACAGTATTTCACCCGGAAGGTCTCACTTGAACGCGAATTGATCAGAATCCAAAGGACGACTTTGATCGACTTGCGAGACAGCGGCGCCATCAGTGATGACGTAATGCGGCGCTTTCAGTTTATCCTTGATCTCGAAGAATCGCGGCTGGAGGAGGAAACACGTCCCTGACCGAGACCGCGTTTGGTACTCAGCGCACAGGCAGGTGAAGTCGCAACTCAAGCGGCTCATTCGCATCCGATATTGGCTGAAGAACGGCCTTTGTCGGGGCGAGAATTCAGAGTTTCGCAACCTCTCTCTGCTCCTTTGCCGGTAGGGCGCTCCTGTGTCGGTAGGGCGCTCCTGTGTCGGTAGGGCGATCCTGTGTGGTAGGGCGAAAATTTATCCGAGCTTCAGCGAGGACTCGTTTGAGCCGGACGCTCGAGTTGCCACCAACCAAGGCGGCTCAAACAAGTTCTCGCCTGGCGTTCGAATGAAATTTTCGCCCTACCAATCGTGGACCGGCAGGTGTTGCGGGATAATCTCTAAATTTTCGCCCTAAGGGCACCAGGCCAAAGCCATGCTCTAAAGTTTCTTCTACCGTCTCTTTCGTGCTTGCTCAATTTGCGCAACTCATTCCAAATCAGATATTGCGCCCGCAAGTTCCTGGCGAGCGCAGCGGGCTTCGCTTTTGGTATCCCGTTAAGCAGCGAGACGTGAACGAAATTCCTTTTTTGGCCGCATAACGCTCCCCTGGCTCATCTAGGGGCACTCGCTTCGTTCAACAGACGCAGATCAGCGTCGTTCAGTTCAAAGTTCGCGGCGCGCATGAGATCCGGCACCTGACCGGCCGTGCGCGCGCTGGCAATTGGAGCGACCACGGTGGGCTGGGCGCGCAGCCAGGCAAGCGCAACAGTGGTGACAGAGACCTGTTTTTCCGCCGCTACCCGGTCAAGCGCCCCTAAGACTTGCAGCCCCTTCTCGTTTAGATACTGGGCAGCGCTCCCGGCGCGTTTGCTCGCTACCTGGGTGCCTGGACGGTATTTGCCAGTCAGAAAACCCGAAGCGAGGCCATAATAAGGGATGGAAACCAGATTTTCCCGCTGAACCACCTCGCGCAACTCGCCCTCGTAGGCTTCGCGCTCCACGAGATTGTAATGCTGCTGGAGCGCAACATATCGGGCCAGGTTGTGTGTCTTTGAAATTTCCAGCGCTTGTCTGAGCCGGTCAGCCGAATAATTGGAGGCCGCGATGTAGCGGACCTTTCCGGCTTTGACCAATTCATCAAAAGCACCCAGCGTCTCTTCCAACGGCGTTTTCGCATCGTCGACGTGCGCGTAGTA
Source organism: uncultured Verrucomicrobiae bacterium (assembly GCA_963813025.1). Taxonomy (GTDB): domain Bacteria; phylum Verrucomicrobiota; class Verrucomicrobiia; order Chthoniobacterales; family JAFAMB01; genus CAVSUL01. Next base: position 17,870 of record CAWEXO010000002.1, read on the forward strand.
GAGATCGATGTTGTCAATTTGCAGCCGGTAGAGCGATCGATCTGCCGCTGTCCGGATGGTCTCCGCGCGAAGCCCGGACAATTGCGGATGCATTCCCACCTTGGTTGCGATGATCATCTGATCGCGATTTTTGCGAGCGGCGAGCCAGCGCCCGATGATCGCTTCCGATTCACCTCCGGAGTTCCCCGGAGCCCAAGCCGAATACATGTCTGCGGTATCCAGAAAGTTGCCGCCCGCTTCCGCATACGCGTCGAGAACCGCGAACGACTCTTCCTCGTTAGCCGTCCACCCAAACACGTTACCGCCAAGCGCCAGCGGAAAAACGTCCAGATCTGTCGAGTTGATCTTTGGCATCTGGCAAACTACCGGCATTGTCGATTGTGGCTATTCGAAAACCACAGATTTCAGGCCATCGACGAGACTAAAAGCGTTAAAAGAAAATCTGTACGCGGTTCGCCCCGGTTTTGCGTCTCCGATCAACCGGCGCAAAGTGGTGCACCGTCTCTCATATATTGGTGCCATCGTTGCGTTCAAAATGGGCCGCCGGCAAGGCGGTCCGAGCCGGACTGGCAGTAGGAAGGTGCATATCTGAATCGATACGTAACCGACGAGCAACGCAGCCGCCGGCCTATTTTCAACGCAACCCTTTGGCCGCGGCCAGTTGGCTGTTTTTTGGCGTTGCTTCCGCCAGTCCGGCTCGGACCTCGATCCGTATGAATTCAGATATGGGCGCTTCGCTCGCGTCTTGAAAAACAGCCAACTGACCTGCGGCGATGGCACCATTATATGAGAGACGGTGCACTAGCAGTGTCGTCCAGCAGAAAACCAGCGCCAACCAACGCGCAGCGTTGAGCAACCCGAGAGAAGCGCGGATCGGATTGCTCGAGCTAAATTCGCCCTACAATGAACAGGGAGAGCGCCAGTCGACTTGTAACCGCCGAAAATATCCTCAGGCCGAAGCGGCCAGTCATGCAGTCGATCTTTGACCCGTCGACGATCGCCCTCGTGGGAGCAAGCGAGACTCCCGGAAGCGTCGGACAAAAGTTGATGGAGAACCTGCGTCCGTTTCCGGGACGTTTCTATCCGGTCAACCCGCGCAGAGCAAGTGTTTCCGGAATTGATAGCTTTCCGACGATCACTGCCAGCGGCCGGGAGATTGACCTCGCGATAATCGCGACACCGGCCCATTCGGTGCCAGAGATTGTCCGCGAATGTGCGGAGGCCGGCGTGAAGGGAGCGATCGTCATTTCCGCGGGCTTCAAGGAATGCGGTTCGGAAGGAGCAGAACTGGAAAGGCAAATCGCCGAGAACCGCGGAACGATGCGAGTAATCGGCCCAAACTGTCTCGGTGTAATGGTGCCGCGAAATAAATTTAATGCGACCTTTGCCAAAAGTCCGAGTGTAGAAGGAAGCGTCGCTTTTTTGAGTCAGAGCGGAGCTTTGTGTTCCTCCATTCTGGATTGGAGCCAAAGCGAAAAAGTAGGTTTCAGCGCGTTTGTCTCAACCGGCTCGATGGTTGATGTAAGCTGGGGAGACCTCATCGATTACCTTGCAGATGATCCGCTAACTCGGAGCATCCTGATTTACATGGAAGCAGTCGGCGACGCGCGCTCCTTTATTTCAGCAGCTCGCGAGGTCGCCCTTTCCAAGCCAATTATCGTCCTGAAAGTTGGTCGGACCGCTGGAGCCGCTCAAGCCGTGATCTCCCACACCGGTTCGCTTGCCGGCAGCGATGATGCCCTGGACGCCGCGTTTCGACGAGCCGGAATTTTGCGCGTCAACACAATCGACGAGCTTTTTGGTCTCGCCGAAGTGCTGGCCAATCAACGCCGCCCACGCGGACCTCGCCTTGCCATAATAACGAATGGCGGCGGCCCCGGCGCCTTGGCGACAGATGCCTTGATTCGTGCGGTGGCGAGCTCGCCAAACTATCGGAGAATAGTTTTGAGATGCTTGATTTGCTGCTCCCGCCATTCTGGAGCAGGAACAACCCGGTCGACCTTCTTGGAGACGGCGAACCGGCTCGATTCGAGAAAGCAGTCGAGATTCTTAGCAGCGATTCCCATAACGACGGGGTGCTGGTGATTCTGACGCCCCAGGCCATGACCGACGCAACCGAGACCGCAAAAGCATTAAAGCGTTGGGCAACCTCGCAGGGCAAACCGATCCTGGCTTCGTGGATGGGCGGCCAAGAGGTGGCCGAAGGCGAGCGGATTCTGCACGAAATGGGTATTCCGACGTTTCGTTACCCTGATTCGGCAGCCCAAGCTTTTTGCGCGATGTGGCAATATAGCAGGAACCTGCGATCTTTTTATGAAACGCCTTCGCTCCTGGTCGAAGCGACGCCTGCGGCGGCCAAGCAGCGGGTGGATAAATTGATCAATGAAACTTACGCTGCCGGCCGCACATTGCTAACCGAGGTCGAATCGAAGACCGTATTGGAAGCATACAGAATTCCGACGCTGTCGACTCGTTTTGCCGAAAACGAAGCAGAAGCGATCAAGGTAGCCGCCGAATTCGGTGGTCCGGTGGTACTCAAGGTGCATTCCCAGACCATAACTCACAAATCCGATCTCGGTGGTGTGCAACTCGATCTCCGTGACAGCGATGCAGTTCGAATGGCGTACCGGTTAATTGAACGATCGATTCGCGATCGGCGCGGTTCCGACGCGTTTCAAGGCGTGACGATTGCACCGATGGTTCAGGGGGAGGGCTATGAAATCATTCTCGGCAGCGCGACCGATCCACAGCTCGGGCCGGTCGTCGCTTTCGGAGCAGGCGGCCAACTCGCCGAAATCGTTAAGGATTGCGCGTTGGGTCTGCCGCCACTCAATGCTACTCTCGCCGAGCATTTGATCGAACAGTGCCGCATCTCGAAAGCGCTGGAAGGGGTGCGCGGAAGAAGGCCGGTCGATCTGGCTTCGCTGGAAGCGGTACTGATCCGATTCAGCCTTCTGGTGGCGGAACAGCGCAGGATCAAAGAAATCGATATCAATCCGCTGTCCGTCTCTCCTGATCGGATTGTAGCACTGGATGCCCGAATTGTTTTACACGGTCCGGAAATCTCGGAGAGCGAGATTCCGAAGCTGGCGATTCGGCCCTACCCTACAGACTACATGGGTCAGTGTACGCTGAACGAGGGCACTCCGGTAACACTCCGTCCGATCTGTCCGGAGGACGAACCATTAATGGCGGACTTTCATCGCACTCTTTCGGAACAAACAGTTCACTATCGCTATTTCGGCTACTTAAAATTGGACTACCGAATCGCTCATGAGCGCTTAACGCGGATTTGTTTCAACGATTACGACCGCGAAATCGCTTTGGTCGTGCTGCGGACGATCCCGGAAACAGATCGCCCAGAGATCATTGGAATCGGCCGCTTGATCAAAACACATGACTTGGAGGAAGCCGAGTTCGCGATCGTCATCAGCGATGACTGGCAAGGCAAAGGACTGGGGAGCGAACTGCTTAAGCGGCTGGTTCAGATCGGCAAGCAGGAAAGACTCAGCCGTATTACGGCGTACATCCTTCCCGACAATGTCCCGATGCAGCGTGTGTGCAAGAAGTTGGGGTTTTGCCTGCACTACGACGCCGACGCTGGAGAATGCAGAGCCGTCATTTCATTGCGTTAGACATCTGCGGTACCCAATGCAATGCCCAACATGTTGATTTTACTATCCTCGACTAACCACGTAGAGGACCACGACCTCGCCAATAGCGCGTTTTCGGCAGCCGTCCGCCCGTTTCGGGTTTCCTCAGCGGTTTCCAGAGTAATCGGCTCATAGCCAAACGGATTCTGGTAAACATGGAGGAGAGTCAATTTGGATCCTAAGTAATCCGCAAGTCCCGCGGCATAGTCAAGAGCCTTCTGTGACTCATGGCTCAAATCTGTCGGCGCCACAATTCGGCGAATCATGAGTGGAGATGCTTTGACGGCTTTAATCGGTTTAAGGTTCTTTTCGGACGCAAGATACTTGGTCATGAGCAGTTCTCCGATTACCAGCTTACGGCTAACAACCGTGACTATTCTGTACACTTCTTGGCCAAAGCTAACCAACAATTGAGGCGACCTTAGGACCAACTGTTCGCCATTTGCCTTCAGTCGTGGATGGCGGTCTGTATCCAGAAACACTCCACCGGCGTCAGAGCGGAAGATCACTACAGAGGAATGGCGACTCACATTAGACTCTGGCGAGGGATCAATACAATTCCTGGAGGAAACCAGACAAGCGATGGCGAGTCTGGTTCCAAGAACTGAAGAAAAGTAGATCAAGAAGGAGAAAATAACATTGAAAACTCTGGACGCTGAAACGCTGATTAATAAGCCAACGTCGATCCGAAAAGTATTGGTTGCAGTTGATCTAACGGAACACTCTGCGGTGACCGGAAACTATGCTGCCCAAATCGCCAAATGTTTCGTCGCCGGGCGCACGCTTTCAGAATTGGCGTTTGATGAGAACTACGGAGTCGTCGTGACCCGACTGACGCGGGCAGAGGTAGAATTTACCGCACGCGAATCGATCGCTCTTCACCTGGGCGACCTGCTGGTGGCGGTTGGTCCTGCTGAAGCACTGGAAGCTGTTGGCGGTGCCCTTGGCAATGAACCCAAGGCTCTCGATCACCCACCGCTTGCTCCGTTGTTTAGCGGTATTTTGGGTGGCGTCATTCTTGGCACAATCCCGATTTACCTCACCGGACTTCCCGCTCCGGTCCGCCTTGGTTTAGCGGGCGGACATTGATCGTGGCAATTCTCGTCAGTCAGCTTGGCTGGCTAGGACCGCTCAACTGGTACTTGACTCCTGGGGCGAATTTCGCTTTGCGGGAATTTGGGATAGCGCTTTTTTTGGCTTGTGTCGGGCTAAAAGCCGGCCACGGATTTCTCGAAACTGTATTTTCGGTCCGCGGTGCTACGTGGGCGGCTAGCGGGATGGTAGTCACACTCGTCCCTCTGCTATCGGCGGCGTTGATTGGCCGCAAACTGCTCTATCTGAGCCGAGGGACGCTGGCCGGAGTGCTCGCTGGCAGCATGACTGACCCGCCCGCGCTGGCGTTTGCGACCTCGCTGGAAAAATCCGATGAACCGCTCGTCGCTTACGCAGCCGTTTATCCGCTTACCATGGTGCTTCGTGTGTTTCTCGCGCAATTGCTCGTGTTGTTGGCGCTACACTAGTTTAGCTAAGCTAATTTAGCTAAGCTAATGCTTCGTGCGCCTGTTCTGTCCGGATCGAGAGGCTCGGATTATCAGCATTAGTGCCGGCGATAAAACCGAGCGGGCGATTCGAGGAGTCCGTACGGAACAGAACGAGTTGCGGAATGCGGGCAAAGGCCGCGGAGCCGTCTCCTGTTTTTGCACGTGCGCCAAGTCGTACAGTAAACACTTTGGATGTGGAATTCTGCCCAACACCCGCGACACTGCAATCAACCACAATTAAATGCCAACTCTAATTCGCTTTCACCGGACCGGCGGTCCCGACGTTCTCCAATACGACAATGTTCCTGCCCGCAACCTTGAAACCGGAGAAGTCCGGCTCAAGGTCGAGGCGATTGGCCTCAACCGTGCGGAAGTCATGTTTCGCGAAGGGCAATACGTCGAAGCGCCGGAATTTCCTTCGCTGCTTGGATACGAAGCTGCAGGCGTTATCGAAGAGATCGGCCCCGGAGTTGAAGGACTTAAGCCAGGTGACCGCGCTGCGACCATTCCGGCGTTTTCCGTGAAGCGCTATGGAACCTACGGTGATTCCGTTGTTCTGCCCGCCGCCGCTATGGCGCTGACGCCGGCTAATCTTTCTTCTGTTGAAGCCGCTGCCTGCTGGATGCAATACCTGACGGCTTACATGCTCATCGAGTTTGGTGATATGAAGGCTGCGGTTGACGTCCTCATTACCGCGGCTGCCAGCAGCGTCGGTTTGGCTGCGATCCAGCTGGCCAATGCCGTTGGTGCTCGGCCCATCGCGACAACGCGCAATCAAAATAAGGTGCAGCCGTTATTTGACGCTGGTGCTCAGTCCGTCATCAACACCAAGGAAAGGAACATAGTTGAAGAAGTTAAACGCCTCACGAACGGCAAGGGCGCCGACATCATCTTCGATCCTGTTGTTGGACCGCATTTTCCCGAACTGTGCGAAGCCGCAGCTCAAGGTGCCAATATCTTCGCCTATGGCGCGCTATCCCCTGACCCCACTCCTTTTCCACTCTTGGTCGGAATATTGAAATGCCTGACTTTTCGTACCTACTCACTCATGATGATTACTACGCAGCCGGACAGATTGGCAAAAGCCAAAGAATGGGTCTTAGACGGCCTAAGTAAGGGAAGGCTTAAGCCGGTTGTCGCCAAAGTTTTTCCCTTCCGCGAGATGGCTAAGGCTCATCGGTTCATGGAATCGAATCAACAGATCGGGAAGATCGTCGTCACCCTGGCGTAAGTTCCCTTTTGTTTGCGCGACGAGGTAATTGGCGGACCGCGGAACATTTTCACCTCAGACAGCGTGCAAAATGCTGGAGCCTAGGTCGCAAATCCGTGAATTCACGGATATTCGCGTCGACCTGCAGGCAGCGATCCAATGGATCAAGCAACGGGCGGACGTTTTGCGCAAACTGGCGGCGCGCTGCGGATCCGCAAGTGTGGCTCCGAAACAGGCAGGAAACGCTATCACGGGCTAAGCATTGATCGCGATCGAGTCGCGCACAGAGGTCACGGAGCACACGGAGGGTACCTTAATCGGGAGATTTTCCTGAGGCGCCCCCCTGGCTCATGGAAGCAGCAAGAGAGCATAGAAGCGTCACACCGGACCCACCGAAAACAATTTTCTTTCATGCAGATCCATGATAAGCCTGGTAACGAGCTGCACAGATCTACCGAGGTGCGCCATTTTCTTTCATCTCGATGATCCAGTCGCTCGAGAGCGCCATTGCGTTGCCCTCGTCTTAATTATTGCAGAGGCGCCAAAGACGATCAGCGTCACAATCAACACAGCACCCGTGACTATTTGTTGTCCCTCCGGTGTCACGCCGGCGAGACCTAGCGCGTTCTGAACAAAAGCGAGCACAAAGAGCGCAATAAGAACCCCGGTCATCGTGCCGCTTCCTCCAAAGATGTTTACGCCGCCAAGGACAACGGCGGTTATCACGGGGAGTTCAAGCCCAACAGCGGTATCAGAACGCGCGCTCGCTAGATAGGCGGTTAAAACAATTGCGGCCAATGAACACATGACCCCAGACGCGATAAAGATACCGAGAATCGCCCGTTTAACACTAATCCCTGAGAATCGGGTGGCCTCTCGGTTGTTGCCGATTGCGTACAGCGCGCGTCCCCAATGAGTTGCGTGCAGAAAGACCGTGAACCCAATAAAGAACAGAACGAAAATAATGGAACTCCATGGAATCGGCGTTCCCCCGATTGTTCCGAATCCAATATTTTGATACCACTCCGGGAATCCGCTTACACCGCGTTCCTTTAGGATGATCTGGGCAATCCCTCGATATAACGCGAGCGTGCCAATGGTGACTACAAGCGAAGGGATTCCTCCATACACGACGATCAAGCCGTTGAGGAATCCCGCTAGTGTTCCGACGAGAACGCCGAGAAACATGGCGGCTTCGACTGGAAATCCATGCTCAAGACATACTGCCATGGATGTCGCACAGAGTCCTACCATGGACCCAACAGAGATATCGATCTCTCCTGTGACAATGATCAACGTCATCGGCAACGCAACGATTGCCGCTGGAGTCACGCCGGCCAGCGCAATCGAAATGTTCGAGGGCCTCAGGAAATATTGAGAAACGTGAGCGCCCCAGACGAAGGTAACCACTAGCACAAAGACGAGAAATACCTCCCAACGCGCGAGCGAAGCACGTAGCGAGCTCATTGCTTGGCGGGCGGTTGTCATGCGGGTCTCCCCACCATTGGCTTGCTGCGCCGAGACTCGCGCTCGAACCGCTCGGCTCGTCTGGCCAAGTGACTGTAGAAAATCACGGTGCCCAGGATCGCCACACCGATGACCGCTTGGAGCCAGAATTGGTTGATCCCCAGGAGCTGAACACCATTTTGCAACACGGCAAATATCAAAGCCCCGAGAGCCGCGCCATAGACAGATCCACTACCACCGAAGATACTCACTCCACCGACCACAACAGCCGAGATCGCCTGTAGATGTAGGTCGGGCGCGATCACGGCATCCACCGTTCCGAATCGCGCGCCCCAGAGGACACCAACAAGGCCGCACAATAGGCCCGATAAGATGAATACCAAGGCAAGATGACGCCGCTCGCTGATGCCGGCAAAGCGCGCGCTCTCCTGGTTGCTGCCAAGCGCATACAGGTTTCGCCCTGTCCGGGTGAAACGCGCCGCCAATCCAAACCCGACAGTAAGAAGGATCGCCAGCCAAACGAGCAAAGGCACGCTTGCAATGTGAACGCGGGCCATTTCTCCATAGCTGTCTGGCAGCACCGTTGCCGAGATCTGGCGGCCGCCCGCAAGCACGATCGCGCCGCCACGGTAGACTGCCAGTGTTCCAAGGGTGGCAACGATCGCCGGAATCCGAAAGACGCCCACCAGCAAAGCGTTCACGACGCCGAGCGCGCCTCCGATCGCACATCCGAGCAGGAGCACAAAGAGGATCGATCCGCCGGGATGATATTCAAGCCATTCTGCAGAAATGAATGCACTCATGGCGACCATGGCGCCAACCGAGAGATCGATCTGTCGGGCAATGATGACAAGGGCTTCGCCGAGGGCCACAATGCAAACGAGAGTGGCCGACAGAGCGACTTGCTCGAGGTTTGCTCCCTGCAGGAAGCGCGGTTCCCGCACTGACACCGCCATGCAGATGATGAGGAGGGCCATTACGAGTCCCAGCTCCCGGACGCGCCTCAGCCGCCCGATGAACCCGCGCCAACTGCCAGGAGGCAAGGCCGCCATCGATTCTGCGGATTGTCGTACCGCGGCGCGCGAAGGGTTGGACGTGTCTTGGGCTCGCGCGGTGTGAGCGGCTGCGAGCAATATCGCCTCACGGTCGAACGAAGCGCGGACAAATTCGGCGGCGATACGGCCACCGCGAAGTACGACAATCCGATCGGCCATCCCAATCACCTCTTGCGCATCGTCGCTGATGAGGACTATGGCGATCCCTTGTGCCGCCAAGTGGGAGATGATGCGATGAATTTCCGCCTTTGCTCCGACATCAATGCCTCGGGTTGGTTCGTCAAGGATGAGGACTTTTGGCGATGGAATCAGCCATTTCGCCAACAGGACCTTCTGCTGGTTGCCGCCGGAAAGGGTGTTCGTCAGTTGCTCGACTCCTGCTGCGACAACTCGCGTCCGGTTGGCAAAGTCTCGGGCAATCTGAGCCTCCTTCGCGCGGTCGACCAAGCCAAGTCTATTGGCGAGCTCGCGGAGAATCGGGAGCGTCTCATTTGCCCGAATCGGAAACTGTAGCACGAGTCCCTCTTGGTGCCGGTCCTCGGGCAAGTAGGAAATCCCGAGTCGCATCGCATGCCGGGGAGAGCGAGGCCGGATGATGCGGCCGGCGATTCGAATCTCACCACGGTCAGGTCGCGTGACACCGAAGAGCATTTGGCCGACCTCTGAGCGGCCAGCACCGACCAACCCAAAGAACCCCAGGATCTCGCCTGTTCTGATATCGAAGCTGACGTCCTCAACAAAGCCGGCGCCAGAAAGTCCCCGCACGCTTACGACTGGCGTGCCAATCCGGGCATCTTCCTTCGGGAAAAAGGCGCCGGGTTCAGCGCCGATCATGTGACGAACGGTTTGTTCCGGAGTGAGATCCCTCGTGGCAGATGTAATGATGCGCTTCCCTGAACGCAGGATTGTAACTTCATCGCCCCACCCGAGGATCTCATCGATGAAGTGACTGATGAAAAGCATAGCCACACCTTGGTTCTTCAGCTGCTCGACGATCTTAAAGAGACGATTCACCTCGCGACTTGAGATGGCCGAGGTGGGCTCGTCCATGATGAGTACGCGCGCGTCAATCGACAGAGCTCTGGCTATCTCAATTGCCTGACGCTCGGCGATGCTCAGCATCTTCACTGGCACGCGCACGTCCACCTCCACGCGTAGATTTGATAAAAGTTCTTCCGCCCTGCCGGTCATCGCTACCCAGTCGATTCGACCTCTCAGGCGCGGCTGGCGGCCAGCAAACACATTCTCCGCAACCGAGAGGTCGGGAAAAATGGCCGGGTGCTGGTGAATAACAGCGATGCCCTGCCGCCGGGCATCGGCGGCGCTGACAATTGTGGTACCAATCCCATCCTTCCGGATTTGGCCGCTATCTGGTTGATGGATGCCTCCAAGGATCTTGACGAGCGTACTTTTGCCAGCGCCGTTCTCGCCAGCAAGAGAATGTACCCGTCCGCCGTAGAGGCTAAGATCTACGGCGCTCAGCACCTCGGTAGGCCCAAAGCGTTTGGTGATCCCGCACAGCTCAATTACCGGGCCATGAAATTGCGCCCCGGATTGATTCCCTTGTGGTTTCGGGTGCAAGTCACGCCCCGGTGATCCTGACAACACTGGTCTAACGCTGGTAGTGACGCGCGGCCACAGCATCCGGGTTGGATCGCCGTCTGCTTTCTAGGCGACGGCTAAAAATTGTAACCTTTAACGTTTTCGGCCGTGAACTGAAGCGGCTCACCAGTGATGATCTGTCCTGTAGAGTTAATCTTATATTCGCCCGGCCATTTGCCGTCTTTGATTGTAAAAGAGTCGCCCGCCTTCCCTTGAATCTTGCCCTCAGCAAGGTATTTGGCCGCATAGTAAGTGACATAACCGAGCTTGATCGGATCCCACAGATAAAATCCCTGGATCGTGCCATCAAGCATGTATTTGGCCGTGATACTCGGGACGCAATTGCCGGAGACCTTGATCACACCTGCCTTGTGCAAGGATTCGAGCGCGCGAGCGACCGCCGGAAGACCAGGGCAAGTTGGTGCGAAGATCCCAGTAAGGTCGGGATATTTCGTGACCAATGCAACCGTCGCATCGAAAGCCTTTTGTTCGTTATCGTATCCGTAGACCTCATCCACAATTTCGATGTCTTTGGATTTCTTGAGTTCGTCTCGAAACGCCGCGATCCAGGCATTCTGATTCGCAGCTGTGGGCTGGGCAGATACAATAGCGACCTTCCCCTTTGGCCCCATGGCCTTGACTAGCAATTGAGCGCCGAATCTCCCAATCGAATCGCTGGTGGCCTGGTTGACAAAGAATGGACGCCCGTCAGGAGCCGAATCCGCGTCGAACGTAATAACTTTCGCTCCGAGCTTTTGCGCCCGCTTCATCGCGGGCACGACTGCATCCGGATCGCTCGGGGCGATCGCGATCGCAGGGACGTGGCGGTCTGCCAAGTTATTGATGATGTCCACTTGCGCCTGTCCGCTCGCCTGCGTCGGGCCGTAATTGTTGGCTGTCCCTCCGATCTCTCCCGCGGCAATCCGTGCGCCTGCCAGCGTAGCGTTGTAGTAGGGATTTGTGGTCTCCTTGATCACCATGGCGAGCTCGAAATTGTCCTTCTTCGTTTCGGCAAACGCAGAAGTCAGGCCCACAGTGCCGATAGCCAGCGTTGTGAGCATCATGTTGAAGGGGGAACTGATTTTCATAGGGGGGCATCAAGATACCGTAAAATCCGTCTGGCGTAAGCTGCTAAATTTACGCACTCGCAGAGTTCGTCCTCTCAGGCGGGATCCCGCTTCTGGGAGCAACGGATGGGCAGGTTTAGCCAACCAGGGTACAGCAAGCCGGACTATGGCTTTCCATGTTTCCTGTATGGAGAAACGCAGATATGCCGTGCTAACCAGTGGCGGAGATGCGCCGGGAATGAACGCTGCCATTCGGGCGGTTGTCCGCACCGGACTGGACCTGGGTTGCGAGATTATCGGAGTGAACGAAGGGTTCACGGGTTTACTCGCGGGAAACTTTCGTACCCTCTCTGCCCGTGACGTCGGCGGAATTATTCAACAGGGCGGTACGATCCTCGGGAGCACGCCTCTACCAGGAGGAGCAGGGCGTGCTGGTAGGCTGGCAAAAAGGACAGGTTGTCTGCACACCTTACCCCATGATCAATGGGAAAACGAAGGGAACAGATCAGAGCTTATTGCGAATGATTGAAATGCTTTCGGCGTGAAATTTGCATTGCTAAGTAAGAAAACAGAGAAACAGCAGAGACGATGCAAGAATCGATGTTAGAAGCATTTAGCCGCTGTCTTCGGGTCACAAACAATCGCAGGCCGAGCGATCGGCGGGGCACCAGTGGGACTTTCACCCCCTCGCCCCCTTCACCCTGGACATCAGTTCAGCAAACGTCGCTATGACTGAAACAGTGCACTAGCCGCTCCTTGAACGGAGGCGACATGAGATTAAGATCGAGGAGCAGATCAGCGAGCACCGTATGAACAGGAAGAGCCCGTTACTCGACTTTCTCAGACGGAGCGAAATCTATCAGGATTACGAAAAGGCATTTACCGAAACTACCGAGCTGCCTTTATCCCTCCGGCCAGTCGAGTATTGGAACCTGGCGCAACAAGAAAGCCGATACCAAAACCCTTTTTGTCTACTTCTGTCGAAAACAAATCGGACGTGCGCCGCCTGTTTGGAAGTGCAGGGGGAACTTAGCCAGGCAGCGATCAAGGGCCCCGCTACCGTTCCCTGTTTTGCTGGTCTTTGCGACACGGCGGTACCGATCCGGTTGGGGGAACAGACGATCGGATTGCTCCAGACGGGCCAGGTGGCGCTCCGATCGCCTTCGAAGAAGGGATTTATCGGGATCACTCAACAAATCCTGGACTGGGGAGCAAAGGTGGATTTACGGCAACTCGAGGAAGCCTATTTCCATTCCAAAGTAGTTTCACTGGAGAAATATAAATCAATTGTCCAACTCCTTCAGATTTTCAGTAAACATCTGGCTTTGGTAGCGAACCAAATAGCGGTCCACTCTCAAAATCAGGAGTCGCCATTGATCAGGCGCTCGAAAGCCTATATCGCCGGTCATTTTGCCGATCCGCTCACGCTCGCGGAAATCGCGCGAGCCCTCCATGTGAGCACCTTCTATTTTTGTAAGATTTTCAAAAGATCCACCGGCCTGACGTTTACGGATTATCTTTGCCGGGTTCGAGTGGAGAAGGCAAAGAATTTGCTGCTGAATCCGCATTTACGCGTCAGCGAAATTGCATACGCCGTGGGCTTCCAATCGCTCACTCATTTCAACCGCACTTTCCGAGAAATCACCGGGGCTTCTCCGACGGTTTATCGCCGAGAGAACGAGTGATCAGGAGACAATCGTAAGAATTTCGGGCAGCCTGGTTGGAATTCATTTAATTTAAAATGGGTGTTGTCCATTTTCCCTCTCTGCTCGCTGTTAGCTGAGCTCACGCGAGCGCACTCGCGTAGCGCGGACGGCCTCGGGTCTGTCGGACTTTGGCAATCTGTAGCGCGCAATCGAGCGATGGCTCGGAAGGGAGGTTCGCGGGATGTCCCAAGGCGTCTCTGATCCTGCGCCGGCAGGGCGAAAATTTATTCGAGCGCTAGGCGAGAACTTGTTTGAGCCATTTGGAGGGTGGCTCACCCAAGCGTCCGGCTCAAACAAGTTCTCGCTAAGGCTCGAATAAATTTTCGCCCTACCGCCACAGGACAGTGGGGCATTCCGAGGCGATCTCTAGCGCTCGCGTGACCAATCGCTTGATGGCGTACTACAGATTTCCAGAGTCCGACAGACCCGTTCCAGCCTGTAATGACATTCGAAGATTTTTCCACAGAAGTTCACGAAGATCGCTAAGAAAAGAAATCACGGCGATCTTCGGAGCGCCTGCCGCCGCAATCGCGACTCGCAAATCGCGAAAAAATGGCATAGGCAGGATGCCGGAGCCACTCAGGAGAAGTGGCACACGCTTTGAGCCTTCCGAAATACGGATGTGCCGAATCCGATAGATGAAGATTACGAGTTGGAACAAGCCGTCGCGAATTCAGCGGAACCAGAATGGAAGAGAAAAAGTGCGGCGGATTCGCAGTCTCCGCAGAAGTTCCTTGCATGGCCGATTCATCACATACTTGTCCCGATCGACGCGATGCGCACGCACTTGGACGACCTCGAACCCATCCTGATTCTCGCACGGGGTTTTGCGGCACGAGTCACGCTTCTTCATTGTTACGCGACTCCGCCGAGTTTCGACGACGCGGTTGGTCCGACCGCTTTGGCGGAGGTAACCAACCACCGAAAGATGGTAAAGAGACAGTTAATTAGTCTCTCGGTAAAGGTGCAGAAGTCCTTCTCCCAATGCAGTTGGGAATTTAGGACCGGCTCCCCTCTAGCTGAGATCCTGCGCTCGAGTGCATGCTTAGAAGCCGACTTGATTGCGGTTCCATTGCCACTGGACTTCATTGGCCAGTGTTGGACCTCCAAGAGTTTGATGGATGAACTGGTTCGACGGGCGAACTGTCCCGTGCTGGGATTTAAAAAGAGCGCGTAGCTGCCAAGGAAAAGCGCGGCTGCTTTTGAAAGCTCCGCTGGGCAGAAGCGCTCGATGCCCTGGGTGGGATCGCGGCGGAGGACAGGCTTAAGTTCTGGTGGCATAGTGGTGTAACCGGCGATTTGCCACCACTTTCCTGCGGACGCCGAAGCGAAGGGGTTGGGCTTGATTGACCTTCTGGTGCGAACCGCGGTAATTGGGAGCAAGCGGAGTTTCGAGAGTGTTATGGCACAGCATTATGAGCTAGCGATTATCGGCTCGGGATCAGGCGGCCGTGAGGCGGCTCTTTTGGGAGCCAGGAAAGGATTGCGTACGGCGATAATTGAGCGAGACCGGCTCGGCGGCACCTGCTTTCATCGCGGATCTTACGCCGTGCGGGCTCTGCAAGCCTGCGCCCGCCAGTTCCGAGACAGTTGGAAGAGTGGCCGATTCGGTAACAAGATCGACTTGATGAACGCGACCTTAAAGGACTGGATCAACGCGCAGCGGCTGCTCGCGTCGCGGCTCACGGACAATTTCCAGGCAGAACTGGGACGGTTACACGTTGATCTCATCCAAGCGAACGGAGAGCTTCTCGACCATCGGACCATCCGACTGGTTGACCGATCTGGCTCCATGTCGACCGTCACTGCCGAAGACGTCATTGTAGCGACTGGTTCACGGCCCGCTTTCTCTGACAGTTCACGCCCTCGAATGGTGAACAGTGACCAACTGCTCGGGATAGTTGGATTACCAGAACGCCTTGCCATTGTTGGCGCAGGCTATGTCGGATGCGAGTTTGCCTCAATCTATCGCAGCCTGGGTACCGAGGTTACGCTCATCGAGCAAGCGAACCGCATATTGCCGGGGTGGGAATCGGAGGCAGCCGATCGCGTCGCCGAAAAGCTTGAGATCCGAGGGGTTCCCATTCTGTTGAATTGTAAAGTCGCTTTAGAAAATGTTCGAGAGAGTGAGACAGATGTTATCATTCCACTCCACGCTCGAGAACCTGTTGTCGCCGATCTTGTACTCATCGCGACCGGCCGGAGACCGAACGCAGAGGGACTCGGACTGTCCGAGCTAGGAGTCGACGATTCTTCCAGCCTCCGAGTAGATTCATCTATGCGCTTATCTGCTCCGGGCCTCTACGGGGTTGGCGATGTCACTGGGCTCAGTCTTCTGGACAGCACGGCTTTCTCTCAAGCGACAGTCGCGATCAATTCCGTTTTGGGACTTGAGAGCAACTATGATCCTCGCTGGATTCCACGATGTGTTCACACGGAGCCGGCGATTGCGGCGGTCGGATGGACGCAAGGAGAAGCAATCAGCCACGGATTCGAGTGTGTCCCTGCTGCCGCTGATCTGCGGTTGACTTCCGACGATGAACGAAGCGTTATTGATCCAGAGCCGACCTACTTAAAAGTGCTTGTCGATCCTCGTTCCCGGAAGCTGTTGGGATGTTTAGTGGCGGGGGATCATGCGGCGGTAATTGCCAATGTGGCTGCAATCGCAATTCACCTGGGTGCGTCAATAGACCAATTGCGTGAAATTCCCTTGGCTCAGCCCAGTGCGGCCGACGCACTCATGGCGACCTTGCGGACTCTTTGATTTAGCGATCCTCGCCTCTACCGCGTTAACTCGTCTGCAGATCCATCCTGCCGCCTGAACGCCTGAACAACCTGGCGGGTCCTCCGAGTAATTCATTTCATCGATTCCCGCGGCGGCTACCCACGGCCGGATCATGCCATCGGCTTCGCGCCCGGACAGAGGGATCGCCGATAGGGTAAAATGTCAGTTGGTCGAGCGAATTTCGGAAAGCATCCGTAGCAAGCTTTCTGATGGCATTTCAAGCTAGTGCACCGTCTCGCATATAATGGTGACGTCGCCGCAGGTCAGTTGGCTGTTTTTCAAGGCGCGAGCGAAGCGCCCATATCTGAATCGATACGGTCGGAGCGAGCAACGCGGAAAAACAGCCAACTGGCCGCGGCCCAGAGGGTTGCGATGAAAATGGGCCGGCGGCTGCGTTGCTCGTCGGTTACGTATCGATTTAGATATGCGCCCTCCTCGCGCCTTGCCGGCGGCCCATTTTGATCGCAACGATGGCACCATTATATGCGAGACGGTGCACTAGTCCTTAAGGAAGCGTGATTTAAACGCGTGAGGGGACAAAAAAACTCGAAATGCGCTTCGATGCTTGGTTTGCTGGGAAGTGCAAAGCTAACCAGACCAAGGAAAAAAGGCATTTCGAGTGAGCAGAAGTTATCCCAAGATCCTGCGTAATCGCAAGCGCCGAATCGAACGTCGTTTGGATCCTGAGCGTCGATGGAGTGAACAGCCGACACCGATGCTGAGTGCCAGCAACATCCATTTTGAGATGGCTGAACGTAACCGGGCGGTAAACTACGGCGGTATTGGCGCGATCCATCTAATGGGGCAGCGGCTAGGATTAGCCGAGGAGATCGATGGGCGGGTGCAGCTTCTCAAACGGCATTTGCCCTATCACGAAAGCGATCATGTGTTGAACCTGGCCTACAATGCACTGTTGGATGGCCAACGGCTGGAAGATATCGAGTTGCGTCGCAACGATGAAGCTTTCCTGGAGGGTCTGGGAGCGCAACGTATCCCTGATCCGACTACCAGCGGAGATTTCACCCGGCGCTTTGACCAAGGCTCGATTCTGGATTTGCTGGAAGCCATCAACACGACTCGGCAGCGGGTGTGGAAAAAGCAGCCTCGGGCTTTTCTTGCCCAAGCCTTTCTTGATATCGATGGCACAATGGCTCCGACTTTAGGGGCGTGCAAAGGCGGAGTAGGGCTTTCCTACAAAGGCATCTGGGGTTATGCGCCCTTGATTGTCTCGTTGGCAAACACCCGAGAAGTGCTTTATCTGGTTAATCGGCCGGGCAACGTCGTCAGCCATGAAGGATGTGTGCCATGGATCGAGCGGGCCATCGAGTTGGTGCGCCCCCATGCCGGTGAGATCACGCTGCGCGGGGACAGCGATTTTACGCTCAGCGCCGAGTTAGATCGCTGGGATAGCCAAGGGATCAAATTTCTCTTTGGCATGGATGCTCATCAGAAAGTAGTGCAACTGGCCGAAGCCTTGCCGGAAGCAGGCTGGAAGCCGCTGGAACGCTTGGCTCGCTATGAAATTGCCACTGAGCCGCGACGTAAGCCCCTTCGGGTCAAGGAGGCAATTGTGCGGTTTAAGGGGTACTTGAACAAAAAGTTGGTGGGCGAAAGCGTGGCCGAGTTTAATTATCAGCCACTCAAATGCGGACGCAGCTATCGGCTGGTGGTGATGCGCAAAAACATCAGCCTCCAGAAAGGGGAAACGGTGCTCTTGGAAGAGATTAGATACTTCTTCTATCTCACCAACCACACCAATTATCGGGCCCAAGAGATCGTGGCGCTGGCCAACCAGCGGTGTGACCAGGAGAATGTGATCGAGCAACTCAAAAATGGGGTTAACGCCATGCGCATGCCGGTAGACGATCTCCTCAGTAATTGGGCTTACATGGTCATCAGTGCCCTGGCCTGGAATCTCAAATCCTGGTATGGACTGCTTATGCCCAATCGGCAAAGGGGGCTGGAGCTAGTCCAGATGGAGTTCCGGCGCTTCCTGCATGCCATTGTGTTGTTGCCGGCACAGATCGTGCGCAGCGGTCGGAGGATCATTTATCGGATCATGGGTTACAACAGTTGGCTAAAAGACTTCTTCGCTGCCTGGGAAAATCTTCGGCGGATGGCACCTGCCTGAAGCAGGCCTATTGACGATACTCTAGGCGGAACGCTCAAATTTCCAAGGCAGAGCTATGCCCTGGCGAGGCATGTATCGGCGCCCAAAATCGCACTAACTCCAAAAACTTTCATTGTTTTGGCCTGAGAAAAGCAAACCTGGGCCTTCGGTCGCCAGAACCAACCGGATTTGCACCATTTTCTAAGAATTTGCCTGGCCGAACGGGAAGTTCGTCGCGTCGCATTCGGAACTCGCTTATTTTGAGACTAGTGCCTAATTGCGTAAGTTAGTTATATGTATGGCGACTTTCCCCTGATGTACCTGGGATTTGGTCCATTCGAAGGGAGCCGCATTGTTATTGTAGTTCTTGATGAAGGTGTCGATGGCGTTGCGCAGCTCTGCCACGCTGGTGAAGTTTGCCCCCTGGAGGGCTTGGCGGCTCAAGATACTAAACCAGATCTCAATCTGGTTGAGCCAAGAAGCGTGGGTTGGAGTGAAATGAAAATGCACATTGGGGTGAGCCTTCAACCAGCGATCTTGCTTTGGCTTATGGGTCGCAAGGTTGTCTAAGACCACATGAATTTCTTTGTCGAGATTTCCGGCAACTACCTGGTTCATAAACTCCAGGAATTCCCGTCGGCGCTGGCGCCGGTAATGACCAGCCTGCACTTGGCCGCTGGCAATGTTGAGGGCGGCAAAGAGAGTGGAGGTGCCATGGCGCTTGTACTCGTGGCTAAAACCCGTCAGCGCCCTGCCATTGGGCAAGCGAATCCAACCTTGGGCTCTTTCCAGGGCTTGAATGGCTGGTTTTTCATCAATGGCCAAGATGAGCGCATTCTGGGGCGGATTGAGATAAAGACCGACAATGTCAGCGGCCTTGCGCACAAACTCCGGATCGGTGGAAATGCACCAGCTGCGGCGCCGTTCCAATTCAATGCCTTGTTGGCGCAAAATGCGCCAGACTTGATCGGAGGAAACATCGGCCAGACTCTGCGCCAGCAGTCGCCCATTCCAGCGCCCGTAGCCCGCCGGTGGATCTTCATCCAGCAGCGCCAAGACCCGCTTGACCGTCATTTGATCATACTTGGCCGGCTTTCCACTGCGTGGCGCGTCTTCCAAGCCAGCCAGGCCTTGGCGCACAAAGCGCCGCCGCCATTTACTCACCGTCACCTCGGGAATGCGCAGGCTCTTGGCAATCGCACGTCCACTCAAGCCCGCTGCCGCCTTCAAGATAATCTGACTCCTGACCTTGAGCCGGTGTTCGACCCGTTGCGCTCGACTCCAACCCTCCAAGAGCTTGCGGTTTTCCACAGAAAGTTTGATGCAACCCATTGCCATCCATCCAACAAATCATAATTTTTCATAAATATAAAGAACTAAAGCAACTAAGTACTAGTCGTTTACCGTCGGAGGGCGGTGATGCCGCCCGGGCACAAAATGGAAGACTAGCAGCAACCAATAGGCGCTTAGCGCAATGGAGGGGGCAAAGAATGAAATCGCGATAGACCCGGCGGCAATTACCGCCGGAATCGCGGTCCGTAGGCGGACAGTAGCGATCCATGGGGGCGTCAGCTGATCGTGAGAAAGCTCGGGATGATGCGCCAGATAGCGCAGGTGCAACAGCGATGTCAACGACAGCAGCAAGAGGTTGGTACCGTAAACGGCGACTGGAATATGAAGAGGGCTGTGGCCGGAGAGTAGGTTTGTTGAGAACGGCAGTAGGGTAATGAATAGCAAGAAAAGCAAATTTAACCAAAGCAGGCTTCGGTTAACTCTGCGCACGAAATGAAACAGCGAATGGTGACCGATCCAGAAAATGCCCAAGACGATGAAGCTCAGAACGTATATTGAAAAGTGGCTCTTCAGTTCAACGAGTTGCCGCCATGCCTCAGCATCGTCGCTGATTTTGACGCCTTCAGGAAGTTTCAAATCCAAGACTAAAAGTGTCATCGCAACCGCGAAGACGCCGTCGACCAAAGCCGCGATCCGTGATTTTTCCATGGCTCAACTTGGCTAATGTGTTCGCGTCGGGCAGGAGATCTTTTGCCGTCTGCACGCAAGACAGAAGCTCCCCAGCTTGAAAAGCATCGCACCGAAGGTAATCAGCCAGGCTAACATGGCGATATAGACACCGATACGCGGAATGACCAGCAGAAACGGGATCCCGATGGCATTCGCAAAGATGAATGTTGCGACCGTGTACATACCGAGCGGAAAAACCAGTGACCAGTACTGCGGGTCGTAGGTGATCGGGACGTGCTCAACCACATGCCTCCAGAAGCCAACAATAACTAACAGCGGAATCCACCAGGTTCCCGTCGACCAGAAAAACAAGGTGAAGCCGCTGATGAAAGGCTGAAGTTCGTGCAAAAAGTCCCAGCTCTTGCTATTGAGTATCAGCCGGGCCCCGGCCAATGTAGTAATCGCTAGTGCGCCCATATTGATCCAGTAGGGGGGCGAAAGCTTCGCCGGCTCCATCCGAAGAAAGATCCAGCGATAAACAATCAACGCGATGAACAGAATATAAAACATCGCACCCAGCAGATACGCGCAAAGTGCCCCAAATAAAATCGGATGCACGGGGCCAAGCTTCTGGGCAACCAGGGTCCCAAGAACAGTTAACGATTCCGTCGCGACCGTCACGAGAAGCCAGGATCCGTTGATCGAATCGTCGATCGACGGCTTAGGCTCGGCCACCGTGACAGCGGCAAAGAACGTGTAGATCAGAACGATCCAGAGTAAAACTGCGAAAACCCACAGGCCCGCCGCAAGTGTGATGAACGGCGTAAGAATGGCAAACTGTACGCCCAGCACACAGGTTCCTGCGACGGCGGTCAAGAATGTGACTCCGCGAGCATGATGCGTTAAATCGGCCATCAACGCGGATCTGAACCGGGCAATTCGGTCAACGGTAATGCCCCAGAGGACGACATAGAAAATCGCATTTAACCAGAGCAACACCTCCGGGAATGCCGGGAAACCCTCGAAATGCATCGCCAGCGACACAATGCCTGTCGCCATGACAAGGGCGAAATAACCCGGGGAGAAATCCTGGACAAACGAAGGCTTATCCTCCCGACGCGGCGAAGTCATTCAGGTTCACCTTTCCAGACTCCGCAAATAGAAAAACAGGCCACCGTTGAGCGCGCAACAAGCGACACTTGCTAACGCCGCTGGCAAGGCAGTCTCCTGATAGCCCGCGAGAAACGTTTCCATGGTAGTAGTAAAGAGCCAGAGCTGAAGGAGGACAATGATCATCTGGAAAGCGGAAATACCCGAGATAATCGTCACCCGCTGCTTTCGGGCAAACTGAGTCATTCTTATATCACCCCCTCAACGTAACCGTTCGCGAACACTTTACCCTCCCGCACTTCCAGACCGACTCTTGGCAATGGACGCCGCGGCGGACCAGCCACCGGTTCCCCGTTCCGAATGTCGAACCAGCCTTCGTGGCAGGGACAGTGCATTCGCCCCAAATCGGGCCTGGGCAGGACAGGGCACGAAAGGTGAGTGCATTTTTGCCCGAACGCGACAAAGCTCGATCAGAAAGCCGGACAAGGATGCAATGGTTGCCTGGCTTCGGAAATTCAAAAAGCTTTGATTGCCCGACCGCCAATTCGTTCACCGAGGCAATCTCCTTTACGGGAGGCGTTCCAGCCTCTTTTCTCCAGGCTTGGATCAGCAGGATCCAGCACTGGCCCGCGACAAAGGCTGCACTGGTCAACATGAGAAAGAGGACGAACTCACGTCGCGATCGATATTCGTCCTCCGGCCAATCAAATGGAAAATCCCTGCGCCAAGTCGGCTGATCTTTTGCCGGCCGGCCATCTGGGGCGGTTGAGATAACCTCCGAATCTTCGTCAGGTAAAGGCATCTTCTGAGTCCATTCCATCCAGCAACAGATCATCCTCGATGACATTCCCGATCGTCGGCTGGTGCATGGCCGAGAGCACATCAAGCTGTTCTGGAACATTATTCTTGGGCACAAGCATTCGCGTACGGGTGGTAATCGTTTGCGCACCAAACTGAAAGGTATTGACCGGAGCAGACTTCGGGCGCAACCGGGTGATTTCTTCTTCCGTGCCGAAGAACAGAGCCTGGCTCGGGCACACAGATGCGCACATCGGCAGTTTTCCGATCGAAGTACGATCGTAGCATTGGTCGCACTTCATCATTAACTCCATGCGAGTGTTCATCTTTGGAATACCGAAGGGACAGGCCAGAACACAGTTGTTGCAGGCGATGCAGCGCGGCTTCCTTGCCGATTGCACCACGCCGTCGCCCGTACGCTTGATCGCATGGGCGGGACAGACTTCTGCGCATGTGGGCGAGTCGCAGTGCATGCAAACGACTGGCACGGTCTGCGTCGAGTTAGCCCGATCGTTCTTGTTTCCGGCACCGGCGCTCACCATACAAAGTCGGCCATTGTAATCAATACAAGGTGTTTTCAAACAGATCCGGGCGAACTTGCCCATCAGATAACACTTCTCGGTCGTCAGGCTCGCTCCGCTCAGAGTCGCAAAGGCCTTCGGGCCGTACGTTGTCTGAACGCGGTCGATCTCTTCCGCAACTTTTCGGATAGCCTCGTCATAGGGTACTGGACTAAACCCATGCGGATTTCTCGAGTCCCGTTTGTAGGCGTGCAGCAGACGATCCGCATGCGCACCCTGTAAATAGCGTTTTACGCCTTTTGGGCACAGTTTCCCTCTGTTGAACGGGAAGTCGTACCAAGGTTCATATCCAATCACCTGATTGTCCTTCACCAAGAGTTCGATTCCGCATTGCTGCCCGCAAAAGCAGCAGTGTGTTTCCACTGCTTTATCCGGCACAACACCGGCATCCAATCGCATTCCAGTCGATCTCGAAAGATGCGGGCCGAATTGTTCTGTAATCGATTCAGGTTCTACAACAACTGTGGCCATAGATCTCCATTCAACTCTTTACGAATGGAAATTCTCGCGATCTTCAATGTCAAGGGGGCCTTCGCCTAATCCAGGATTGACCGGTGTCGGCATGGGCGCGGGGAGCACGACTCTTTCGATCGTCGAAGCACGTGGAAATCGCAGCCTGCCCTGAGCCAACGCTAACAGCGCCCGGCGGCAGCGCGGACAAATCCACTGATAATGCTCGACTTGGTCATGAGCTGCTTCATATCGATAGCCCAACTCGCGTTGAACTTTGATTAGGTCTTCGACGTGCATGCGAGAAGAGAACGCATGTCCGCATCTTCGGCATCTGGCAGCTTCTTCGGCTCGCGCCACATCCTTGTAAAAGCTAACCCCAATCTGCGCGGGTCGCTGAAAGATGTGGAAAAACTTTCCAAACGGAAGCCAAAGAAGCGTGACGATCACTGTTACTGCGTGCGTGAGCGACAGAAACTCATAGCCACAGCCGCGTAGCCAGGTGTAGCTCACTGTAAGCAGCAGACCCGTGAGACTTACGGCAAATAGCAAAACCAACGGCAGGATATCTTCCCGGAAAAACTGAAGCGACGCTGCTCCTTCGTCACGCATTCGGCGATGCATGGCAATCAGCACACCGGCAATGACAAGGAACGCCGCCCAGACCAGGCCGTGAAAAAGGACAAAACCGAAAATCGATTCTACTTTAAAGACAGAGGTGGGAAAACCGAACACAAAGATCCGGTAGCTGTCCAGATCGCCAGGAACGGATTCGAACATAAGCCAGCCAAAAACCAGCGGAAAAGTGATCAATGCTGCAATGATACAGCCCCACATGATTAGCCAATGAGCCAGCCAGCGGTATTTTCCTCGTAGCCAGATAAAATGATTGAATGCGAAATCGGCTGTAACTCGCTTAACCCAATTGATGGCGTTCTGTTTGCGGTAAGGCCGTTTGAAAAAGGCTTCCCAACCGCGTCGCCAATAGAGGGCCGTCGGTGGCCGTTGAAGCCACATTGCGTAACGATAAGTGAGCCCGAAAGCGGCAAACAACGATGCGAAAGTGTAGGCAACGAGAGCACTATCGAAGCGCGAGAGATTGCGGGACCCAACAATGATCGCCACACCGAGCAGCACGGTTACAATGAACGCCCAGACGACCGATTTAACGACTTCGCGTTTCATCACGATCTGTTCCGGGAGAACGTTCCTAACCGGCGGTATTCGTCGGACCCCCGAAGATACATGTCGATATCTATTTTAGTACGCGTGCAAGATGCAACTGAAATCTACTGCTAGAGAATCGACCAAGGCAAAATAGGTTGCTCCTGATGATAAAGCACCAGCACAGGAAACTCAGAATAACGCACGATACGCTCGGCGTAGCTGCCCTCTTTCAGTTGCGCGACATTGACCGGCTGGCGCGTCGAGATGGCAATCAGGTCCACTGCAAGTTCTCTGGCGCCGAGAAGTATCTGGGTAACGACATCACCGGATCGCAGGCAGAACCAATCCTGACCGCAATCCATAGCGAGGGCGCGGCCTATCTTCTGAAGCGCTCTCGTCGCCTTCTGCCGAGGATCAGGGCGCGGGCCGGGGCCAGGTCGATCGACCGCACGATCTAGATAAGCGGCGTCTTCCAGTACATGCAGGAGGGTTAGCTTTGCGTTGGCAGACCGGGCAAGATCGACAGCATATCGGGCAACTAAGAGGGCTGCGCTGCTCAAGTCTGTCGGAACCAGGATATGTTTGACGTTCGAGGGTAGCTCGGCGAGATGCTCGCCTTTCTCACCATGGAAGAGAACAGGCTTAATGCTCCCGGCTTGAAGGAGTGCTTTCATTGAAGTAATCGGGGAGGTTTATTACCAATAATGAGCTTCGCTCGGAACAGGCCATTAAACAATCCATTGGTTGTCCGAAGCTACCCTTCCACTGTTCCGATTTCTACCGCCCGGTCGCGGTGGATCCAGGCGCTCGCTTGCCAAGCACTCTTTCTGAACGTGGAAACGCCAAACCGCGGCAATCAAGGGACAAAAGAGGGTGAGACCGGAACTAAGCCATCGGTCAGAGTGCCGGAATGAAGAAGATTGAGGCGGTCATCCATCCCTCCAGGTTGAAAGCTTTGCAGTCAGGGCTGAGGCAGATGGGCATCCTGTCGAGGCCGATGGTATCGTTGGTCAATCGACTTCCACACGGCTGGGATCCGGTGCAAGCAGAAGAATCAATGCCGACCAGAGGTCGGCCGAGCAATCCGTTGGCTCGAAAGTCGGCCGAGCTTAAAATTGAACTGATTGTGAGCGATCGGCAGGTCTTCAAAGTGATCGATACAATCCTTATCCTCGGGCGCCATTCTGGCGCCGACTCCGGTCAGGTCGCGATTTTTAACGTCGACCAGAACATGTCGATTGAAGGCGAGAGTAATCTCATCGATTGAAAGTCGTACGTCACCATTCGAACGGATACGAGAAAGTCCTCGTGCACGACTGAGCTATTGATAAGGGCCTGCGGCGTTCACCTCAGAAGGCACTTGCGACGCGAATTGCTGGAAATTATCCTTGAAAAGGGCCGCCAATCTTCCGGCCGCACTGAGGTATTGCCCGAGATCTTTCCATGCTTTTCTCGGCACCAGAATCTCGGGGGGGACTTCCGGGCAAACCGCCACTTGGGCAAGACCGAACGAGGCGTCTAGCTGGGTCGTGGCTTCGGCAAGGCTGCCATTGTGGATGGCGTTAATTATTGCCCGGGTGTACGGCAACCTGATTCTTGAGCCAACCCCATATCCGCCGCCTGACCAGCCGGTATTAACGAGCCAGACATTCGCCTGATGCTTCTCCATCTTTTGCCGAAGGAGCTCTGCGTACTTGGTCGGATGCCAGACGAGAAATGGCGCACCAAAACAAGCGGAGAAAGTGGCCTGCGGCTCGGTTACACCAACTTCGGTGCCGGCTACCTTCGCGGTGTATCCCGACAGGAAGTAGTAGATGGCCTGATCACGTGACAGCTTGGATACCGGCGGCAGAACTCCGAAGGCGTCGCATGTGAGAAAAATGATGTTGGTCGGGTGTCCGCCAATACACGGTATGCGAGCATTTCCAATGAACTCTATCGGGTAAGCGCCACGCGTATTTTGAGTTATCGTAGCGTTCGAATAATCCACGTCGCGCTGTTCTTTACTGAGGACGACGTTCTCCAGGACGGCGCCAAAATGTAATGCTTCAAAAATGTCGGGCTCTGACGCCTGTGTGAGATCGATTGCTTTCGCGTAGCACCCACCTTCGATATTAAAAATCCCGCGATCGCTCCAGACGTGTTCGTCGTCACCGATCAATTGCCGCTTTGGATCGGCCGATAACGTTGTCTTGCCTGTCCCGGATAAGCCGAAAAGCAGCGAGGTGTCCGTGCCTGTCCTGGCCATCGTCGCCGAGCAATGCATCGGTAGTAAGCCACGCTTTGGCATGAGGTAGTTCATGATCGTGAAAACGCCTTTCTTCATTTCGCCGGCGTATTCCGTTCCCAGGATGACCATTTCCCGGTCTTCAAAAGATAGGTCTACCGATGTTCGTGAAGTCATGCCGGCCGTGAAACGATTGGCCGGAAATGCACCAGCGTTGAAGATGGTGTAGTCTGGCTCTCCAAAGCTTACTAAATCCTCGGAACTTGGACGGATCAGCATCGTCCTGATGAACAGCGCGTGGTAGGGACGCGAGCAGATCACCCGAATCTTTAGCCGATTTTCGCGATCCCAGCCCGCGTACCCATCGACGACATAAACGCGATCTCGGCTGGCCAGATAGTCGCAGGCACGCTCGCGATTGATTTTGAAAGAGAGCTCGTCCAACGGGAAATTAACGGGTCCCCACCAAATGTCGTTTTCCGAAGTCGGGTGTTTGACAATTCTTTTATCTCTGGGTGAGCGGCCGGTTTTGCTTCCCGAATAAGCCACTAAGGCACCCGTGGACGAGAGGCAAGTGCTCCGATCGAAGCGAATCGCTTCTTCATACAGGGCGGCAGGAGATAGATTGGAAAGTATGACGGGGCCGCTGATTCCGTAATTGTTAAGATCTGTAGTAGTCATTTATAGCTGGATGTAGGGAGATCGATGAGTTTGGGAGCAGTTGTTTGTTTGGGATCGGATCAAATAAGTTTGTCTGGGGCCAACCAGTTTCGCTCTGGCCAAAAAGAGCTCAACCTTTTCCTGATCGATTGCTTGGCTCGATTCGACGATGAGTTGATTGCGGGTGCGGCGATAAGCAGTCGGCCAATCGGTCCACATTATGTTTGACGTTTTCTCAGTGTTTTTTCAGATGGCTGGCACACGTCCGAAGCGCTCGGCCCGCATAGCTACCTCGATGAAAGCTGGTACCGGCCAGAGCGCCTTCTACCAAGAGAGTCCGTATACCGGCTCGAGCTGCGGCGAGGCATGCTTCTTTGCCTCCAGAACCGGAACCAACCATGATGACCTGATAGTCGTAGCTCATAACACTGTTGACCCGCCGACGGTAGCTTCTCGAATGTGGGAATACTCACCACCTGTTGCTCACGTTTGGCCATCCCTTGGGTGTTTCCGGCCGGAGGTGAACGTCGAAGAATTCAAGGCAACACGATGAACGAAACGCTGTGTTTTTTGCTGCAGCTTGCAAAAGAGATTGGCGGTCATAGGAGCGCGTACTGAACACAGCTATTTTCATCTTTCGACCAACCTTTCATTCAGAGCGATCCGTTGTCGAACTGCTAAGCAGAAGCTGCCGAGTTCATTCTTATTTTCGCAAGCGTCCTTTGTTCCTCGTCGTCCAGACACACGCGAACGCTCACCGCAAATTGACGGCTACTTAGCTGCGATTGCGGTCGATTCTCTATCCGGAAGAGCTTGAAACAAAGCGAGCGGGCAGATCGTCGTGCCATGAGCCGGGGCGCCTTACCGGTGCTTTCGCCCCGGAGATGGCAATCGATGGTTTGCTCGCAACAAGATCCGTGGAGTCAAACCCGAGCTGGAGCCTCAGAGTCACGCAGAAACGCAGAGCTTGCGACAAAATGCTTAGTCGGAGACAATTCTCTTAAACGGACATGAAACGATGAGCTATGAATACCAACTGATTGTAATTGGATCGGGATCCGGCGGAAAGGACGCTGCAATTCTCGCGGCGCGCTCGGGCCTCCGTGTCTTGATCGTCGAAAGAGAAAGTCTTGGCGGGACCTGCTTTCATCGAGGTTGTTACGCCATCCGAGCTCTCCGCGCGTGTGCCATGCATTATGGAAAGACCGAAGGAAGTTCCCGTTTCGGGATGTCGATTGACCTCCTGGAAACCGGATGGAGCGACTGGATTGGCACGCAGAGGCGCGTGAGTGCCAGGCTCACCGAAGACCTTAGTCGAACCTTGGAATCACTCGAGGTGAACATCCGTTTCGGAACCGCAAAGCTCCTCAATCCGAACGAAGTAGAAATATCCGATCCCTACGGCGCTCGGGAGCGAGTTTCCGGACAGAATATCATCATCGCGACCGGCTCGCGCCCAGCTTTCTCGAGCGGCCAAAACTCGAAGATCCTGAACTCCGACCGAATGCTTAAAAACGTCGCAGTTCCGGCGCATCTGCTGATCATTGGCGGAGGCTACATCGGCTGCGAATTCGCCTCTATTTATCGAACGCTGGGAGCACGAGTGACTCTGGTCGAGGAGCAGGAACATTTGCTTCCGAGCTGGGACCGGATCGCCGGCGATCAAATCTGGGATTCGTTAGAAAAACAAGGTGTAACCATTCATCTGAACGCTAAAATCGATCTACCCGATGCAGAAACGTGGACTGCACGTCCGCTCTTCAATCTGCGCGACAGCACGATCGTTTCCCCTGAGCTCACGCTGATCGCGACCGGCCGTAAACCAAACATCGAGGAACTAGGACTGGAATCGGTCGGGATCACCGCAAAGGCATTCATTCCGGTCAACGAAACGATGCAGACGGCGCAGCCAAACGTCTTCGCGATTGGCGACGTGAATGGGCTGGCGATGCTTGACAGTGTGGCTTTCGCCCAAGCCAGAGTCGCCGTTCAAACTATCCTGGGCAACCCAGCTCGGTTTGATTATCGCTGGATACCACGATGCGTTCATACCGATCCACCGGTCGCCTCTGCCGGATGGACGGAAAAAGAGGCTATCGCCGCAGGCCATGAGATCGGAGTGCTGACCGAAACGGCGCGACTGATGACGGAAGACGACCGCAGCGTCGTTGATCCCGAGCCGATAAAGCTCAAGCTCGTTGTTCTGCCGGAAACCAGAGCCTTACTAGGTTGCCAGGCTGTCGGCGCCGAGGCAGCCGAAATCGTGAATCTGGCGGCCGCGGCTCTCCATGCTGGATTAACTGTGACCGATCTTGCGGACCTCGCGATGATCCATCCAAGCGCTTCAGAGGCGCTCGTTCGGTGTCTGCAAAGTCGTTTCGATATGCCCGCAAGATCTACGGTAGCGCGGTGAGGCGAAGGAGCCAGTGGGCTTTCAGTCACTAATCCGTGGACCATCGATTCGCCACGCCGCCCGATCCATATAGCTCGTTTTCGGGCGAGAGACCGAGCGAAGCGCCGCTTCGCATTCATTACCCAGGTCCAGCTCGATACGGCTGAATCCAGATCATCTTT
This sequence comes from uncultured Verrucomicrobiae bacterium, assembly GCA_963813025.1. Lineage (GTDB taxonomy): Bacteria > Verrucomicrobiota > Verrucomicrobiia > Chthoniobacterales > JAFAMB01 > CAVSUL01. The sequence continues at coordinate 47,595 of CAWEXO010000002.1, forward strand.
CTAAGAAATCGTTTCAGTCCATGCGGCTTGGACTTGATATGCCCATGTTTCCAGTGGCGCGCTGCGAGTATCCGTGTGGCACAAATCCTCAAAGAACTGCCTAAACTGACACGGGAAGTCGCCAATTTTTACGTCGCTCCGCTGTTTCGTGCAAGTAACAACGACCTCCTTCAAGGATCGTTTTCCGCAAAAAACATGCCCTGGTCGTCATCAAGCATCCCCAGCACGGTCGGGAACTTTCTCTTTTCTGTTTTCACGCGACATGAACGACCGGTGTGCCGTTCATGACAACCGGTGTGATGTCCAGCATCCAATTATCGCGGGTAGTCTCGCCGAGGTAGCATTCGACGCGGTAGACCGTGTTTCGCAAAAGTCGCGTTTTATTCCTCGCAAGCCATTCGCGGTGGGCTTTGAGATAAGCGTGAATCCAAGCCGTTCGTCGCCGCCGTCTTTTGGTCTTTTCTCAGGGATTTTCACCAGCAAAAAGCGAAGCATTGATCCGGAATGCAGGAAGGAATCGGCGATGACCAGGAAGGAGAGCGGAAGGGCGAAACCGTACCTCTTCGCCCATTTGACAAGCGGGTCCGAGATAGAGCTCTTCGAAACATTCATTCTGCGCCTTGACCATAGCCGGTTCTTTTCGGCCTCTTTGAGCCCTTTGATGAATTTCGGATCGTTGGCGAGTGTCCGCCCTGAACCCATCGTCGGCAGGTACGGCGCGAAGGTCAGCGCCAAAGCTCCGCCATTGTCGATGTAGCGCTTAAGGACTTTCTTCAAGTTGCCGCCGCCTTCGGTGAAGCCGATCGACAAGGTCACTTGCTTTCGAGGTGGTGTGAAACGGTTGTCGTCGGCGTAATACTGGCTACACCTGCGGACCACCAACCCGATCAAATCGATGTTCGGTACTGTTCGGCTACGAACCCATCGTACCAAGGGTCATTGCACTTCCTCGTTCCGTTCTTGCTCTTCAGGTATGCCTCAGGAGTTCTAAACCTAGCTTAGCTAGTGGCTCGTTTGGGCAAGGCGCGCCATTAGGGCTTGCCGTGTATTCGGGCCATTCCGGATCGCAAGAATCGCGGGTGAGGAAGGCGTCCGACCCGGACCAACCCATGTTCAGCATTGACCAATTTCTGCACGGCACGCGCAAGCGGCCGGCTCTAGAGATTAGAGCAGATTTCTGGATAACAAAGATGGAGTCCTACCCGAAATTTTCTCCTTTGGATGCCGTCCGTAAACACGACTTTGTAGAGCAGCTCAGTCGTGCGCGAATATACCAGGATTACGAGCTGGCCTTTGGAAAGACAACGAAGTTACCTTTGGAACTCTCCTCGATTCACGCACCGTGGACGGTCCACCGCGGACGAAGCAAGTTCACAAACCCTTTCTGCACCGTCCTCGCACGAACGAGCAAAAATTGCGGCAGATGCCTAGAGCTCCGGCGAAACCTCACCAGCGCAAATATTTCGGAAACGCAGACAGCGAGATGCTTCGTCGGACTTACAAATACCGCCGTGCCAGTGAAGGTGGAAGAGCGCGTCATTGCGTTTTTGCAAACCGGCCAGGTTTTCCTGCGAACACCGAGCGCGCAGCGATTCAAAAAGATTACTACCAAGCTCATGAGTTGGGGCATGAAGACTAACTTGGCCCGACTCGAGAATGCGTATTTCCACTCCCGCGTGGTTTTGCCCAGCGGATATCGTGCGATAGTGCGACTTCTGGAAATTTTCGCGGAACATCTCGGATTGATCGCCAACGAGATCGCGCTGCAGCAAGGTAACGGGGACTCGCTGATGATCAGACGCGCGAAACATTATGTTGCGAGTCATCAATCTGATCCTATCACACTGGGACAGATCGCTCGTGCCCTTAATATCAGCACGTTCCACTTTTGCAGGATATTTAAGCAGACAACAGGTCTAACGTTTGTGGAATACTTGAGCCGCGTCCGTATTGAGCGGGCTAAAGTCTTGCTGCATAAAAATGATCTACGCGTCAGCGAGATAGCGTACGAGGTAGGGTTCCAATCGATCACCCACTTCAACCGGATCTTTCGCAAGCTTGTTGGTCACTCGCCGACAGAATACCGCTCCAGATTGGCCAGAGCCAACCCAGAGGGATAGACGCCCGGCTAGATGAAGGATTCCTCTGCTTGTTAGGCGGACGCCGTTTCCTTTTCGAGGTGGTGCAAATTCAGTTCAAATCCTTCTTACATTTTGCCCTATGGTTTTTTTGAAAGCTAAAATGTGGCGGCTGCCGCGTTAAAGGGGAGCAGGTCCAGCAAGTATGCCAGATGCGGTGCCTTCGCGAAAGCCGCCATTCATTGGAGTAGAGCCCGTTTGGCCCTCGATCAAGCAAGAAAAGTAAAGAAAAAGTCAATTTAGGTGGAGCGTTAATTTTCCAGAACAATCACCATGCTTCCCGTTCGGAAACAAGGCATCGAGGTCGCCCAACCTAACCCCTATGAAAATCATGAATCGGCCGGGTTCATTGAAACCGCGACTCCTCGTTGGGATCGGCCTTGCAGTGATTGCTGCGGTCATTTGCACAGTGTGTGTCCCCTTCGTTTCTGCGGGTCCGCCCACTACACCGGAGAAGCCGGTACAAACGAGTACGGCTTCTGGTGCCGCCTTATACGCCATCCACTGCAGCCGCTGCCACGCGGAACGATATGCCACCGAATTCACAGCGGCCCATTGGAAGACCATCATGATCCACATGCGTGTGCGGGCAAACCTCCCGGCGGCGCAAGCTCAGGAGATCCTGAAGTATCTTCAGGAAAATAGCGGCCAGTAATGAGCGACTAAATACATCGATGGACATTCGCTCCAGAATCCTCGGAATGATAGCGGCAGGATGTGTGCTCGGAATCACCTCGCCCCGCGCCGTTGCAGAGGTAACTGACGAAGAGTTCAATGCGTTGAAAGAATCGGTCCGGCAGCTGGGTGATAAAGTGCAGAAACTGGAGGAGACGCACGAGCAAGACCAGCAAACTCACGCGCAGGACCAACAGAAAATCCAACAGCTGCAACAGCAGCTGGAGAAAACCCAAGCGACGGCCGCTGAAGCGCAGCAGAAAGCCAAGTCTGCGACCCAGGTCCAGCAAAAGTTCCACTGGCTCGAAGATCAATTGGGGGAAACGCGCAAGACCGCCGCCGAGGCTGAACAGAAAGCCGAAGCGGCGGCTCAGGTGCAACCGGTTGCCCCGGTTCCCAGCGGAGCCCTGGCGACGCACAGCTTCACCCTGGCAGGAGACGCGGAGGTCCAATTTGGCAAAGTCCAGGGACAGCACAGCGCATTTATGCTAGCGGATTTTGCGCCGATCTTCCTGTTTCGGGCGACCGACAAGGCTCTATTTGAAGCGGGTTTTGATGTCACGTTGTCGAACGGCGCAGTGACGTTGGCGAACGGACAGACGGGCAATAGCGGTGTTTCGACCGCAGTAGATCTTAGTTTCGCTCAATTGGATTACCTGCTGAATGACTATGCGACGGTTGTGGCCGGGTATATGCTGCTTCCGCTGGGCACCTATACCGAGCGATCGGCCGGGTGGCTGAACAAGATACCGGATGACCCGCTCCCCCGCGATATCCTGCCGACCAACGGCGCAGGTCTCCAGCTGCGGGGGGGCATACCTATCGGGCAATCCGGACAGTCGCTCACCTATTCCGGTTTTGTCGTCAACGGGCCAGGCTCAGCGGACGGGTCTGGAAACGCAACTTTCGTTGATAGCAGCGGCAACGTATTGCCAAATCTTGACTTTGGTAATGTCGGCACTCAATCCAATGGCAATAGCGGAAATTTGCACGCTAATCCCTCCGGCGGTGGCCGCATCGGGTGGTTCTTTCCGCTTAAAGCCAATTATGATTTCGAGCTTGGAGTTTCGGGCCAAACAGGTCCATGGAACGACGCGGGAAATCGGCTGTGGTCGGCTGCCGTTATCGATGCGGCCCTGCACATTACTCCGTTTTTCGAATTGAAGGGGGAGTATATGTATACTTGGCAACAGACCAACAACAGGGGAACTGTTCAGCCGCAGGGTTGGTGGGTCCAGGCAGCCTACAAGCTGGCAGGCTTTAGCCTGAGCCTCCCGCTCATTAACAACGTCGAGTTGGTCGGCCGCTATGACACGGTGTTGGACGGGCTCGGGACGAGGACTAACCGGGAAACGGTGGGTTACGTATACTACATCACCAATACGCTCTTATTCGAAGGTGCTTACGAATGGTTGCAAAGCCACGGGCCAAACAAGCTGCCGGAAAACAAGTGGGTGTTTCAGCTCTCCCTCGGATTCTAAATCAATGAAATGGTGATCTATAACAATGAACATCAAGCTATCTACTGTCCTCCTGGGTGCGGCCGCATTCGGCCTGATCGGAGCAGGATTGGCGCTCTCCCAGGCCGTTGACACTCGGATTGAGCAGTTCGACAAAGGCCCGGCGACGATCAATGTCTCCGGGTACCCGCCAGCAATCCAGGGATATTACGCAGTCTTTACCCAGAAGTGCTCCCAGTGCCACAAGTTGAGCCGCCCGATTAACTCTGATTTTGTGCTGCCCGATGAGTGGTCGCGCTACATCCACCGCATGATGAGCAAGCCCGGTTCGGGTATAGATAGCGCCTCGGGCGCGCAGATTTACGCATTTCTGGTGTACGACTCCAGCGTCCGCAAGAAGGCGATGCTTGACGCAAGGCTCGCGAAGCTCTCGCCTGCCGAAAGGGCCGCTGTGGAAGCCAAGATCAAGGCAGTCGTGGCCAAGTATAGGTGACGCGCTCCAGGGTTCGCTAGCGTGGAAGAACTGGCTTCATCCGCGATGGCTCCGCGCTCACGTCGCGATTTCATCGCCAACATCTTTCTGAGCACAGGAACGGTGCTGGGGCTGGGGAGCTTGGCCTATCTGTTCCTCGAATACCTTTATCCGGTCGTCCCGCCCATCAAGCTCGTTGAGGTGCCGGCGGGAAAGCCGGACGACATTCCACCCGACGGCGTGCGGCTGGTTCAGTTGCCGGAAGGACCAGTCATGCTGGAGAAAGGGGAGAACAAAGTTCGCGCCTTCTCCGCCATTTGCACGCACCTGGGTTGCACGATCCAATGGCATCCGGAGAAAAGACAATTCATCTGCCCGTGTCATCAGGGGATTTATGATTTCAATGGCAATGTCCTGTCCGGTCCGCCCCCGCGCCCGTTGGAGAAACTCCCGGTAAAGCTGCGTGACGGTCAGGTTTTTGTGCTCGTGAATTCGCTTAAAGAGGAACACCTATGAGGCGTGCGGTCCGCTGGATTGAAGAACGGATTCCGGTGGATCACGAAATCGTGCGCAAAAAGTTGCGCGAACCGTTGCCGGTTCACATGAAAAGCTGGATTTTCTGCCTGGGCGGAACGCCGGCCATGCTCTTTTGCATCCTGGCGGTTACCGGAATTCTTCTGACGTTTTACTATGTCCCCTCTCCCGCTCAAGCCTACGCCAGCGTGAGCAATATCAGCTTCAAGGTGCGCATGGGCTGGTTTGTCCGCGGCATACATCAAGGAGCATCCCAGTTGATGATCGTGACCGTGCTCCTGCACATGATCCGCGTCTTCTTCACCCGTGCCTACCGTAAGCCGCGGGAGCTCAACTGGATGTGGGGCGTGGCACTTTTCTTCGTCACCCTGACATTCGCGTTCACCGGATACTCGCTCGTTTACGACCAGCTTTCTTATTGGGCCACTACTATCGGGACCAACATGATTGCGGCAGTGCCGCTGATCGGCGAGCCGTTGCTCTACCTGCTGCGTGGCGGCCCCAACGTGAATCCAAACACCCTCAGCCGCTTTTACGACTTTCATATCGGGGTGCTGCCCACGATGATGACGCTGCTCATTGTCGGTCACCTAGCCCTGGTGCGCTTGCACGGCGTGGCCCCGCTGCGTGGCGATCCGCGCCGCGAAACCTATCCGTTTTTTCCTGATCACATGCTGCGAGAAGCGATTATTGGCCTGCTCCTCCTGGTTTGCCTGGTTAATTACGTCAATTTTTTTCCTCCCTCGGTCGGGGCGCCGGCAACGCCGGGCAACACCCCGGGACACATCCGTCCGGAATGGTACTTCTTTCCAACCTACCGCTGGCTCAAGCTGACGTCCCTGCCCGTGGGAATCGGAGGAAGCATCCTCTTCGTCGCCTGCCTTTTTCTGTGGCCATTCATTGACGCCGCGCTGGAAAAAATCGCGCCTCGGAAGGGTTTGTGGGTGATCGTAGGGAGCGCGTTTTTCCTATTAACCATCGTCTTTATGCTCTGGGAAGCCATTGCTGGTTGAACGGGGACGCGCTCGATGAGTATCATTACTCAAAAATATCTGGTTGGAATTATGGGGTTAATCCTGGTCGGATCGGTCATCGCCACCGGTTATCTGGATTCTCAACGCCGTAAAAGAGAGAATGTCCCGGGCGCTTCAGAAGCCTCGCCGCCCGCGGCACCTCTCACTCCCGAGCTGCAGCACGGGTTGAAGATTTATGTGGAATTCGGTTGCGAGGCCTGCCATGGAGTGGGCGGCAAAGGTGGTGTGCACAATTTCAACGCCCAGAGCGGACAGGCGGTCCCCCCGCTGAACCACGTGGCCGACGGCTATACCAAACCCGAACTGATCGCAAAGATCCAAACTGGCGTTCCTGTCGAGCCGAAACTAGATCCGAAGGGCCCGGAGCCGCCATTACACATGCCCGGTTTCAAGGATATGCTTACTCAGGACCAATTAAACGATCTGGTCGCTTACCTCTTCAGCCTGAAACCCAAGGGAGAAGAATCCGGTTTCTAGCCCATGTTTCCCAGCCGAGATGCAGGCGTAGGTTCCCGCGGTCTTTCAGTTAAATATATCTTTGTAAGACGCGACTGATCGCATGAAAAGGTTTTTCCCCTGGGTCATCAGTCTTATTTTTTTGCTTTGGGCCATCACCAAGATGATGCCGGTCAAGCAACCGTCCGGTTTCGACCTCGACGGGTTTGGTCGGCTCCCGATATTGGTCAACGGCCGGGTGATGCCGATGGATACATTGGCTCGCGTCTCGCTGTTTGCCATGAATCACCACGGGACATGTACGGCCTCCGATGGTAAGAGCCAGCCGCAGCGCGAGTGGTTGCTGGATGTTTTCATGATGCCCGAGCGAGCGGATCTCGCAAAAGTGTTTGAAGTGACCAATCCCGATATTCTCGATCTCTTTGGCTGGCAGGAAGCGAAAGGCAAATCGAATAACTACTCGCTTAGCGACCTCGAACCATTCTTTGGCGAGATTGAAAAACAGGCGGACTAGCCGCGCGAACAGAAGCTGAAACCCGTAACGCCTTCCAGAGGGCCATCCTCAGACTGCGGGATGCCTTGGGTCTATACATTGAGTTGAGAAATACAGTTCAGCCCGACGACTCGGCCGATTTTGGAAAAGAAATTCAAACGTTCAGCTCAGTAATTCAACCCGGCATGCAGGCCATTCGCGACAAGGAGGCGAACAAGGCGTTTAACAGCCAGGATTTGGACCGCATTCTTTTGTTCACGCAACGCTACCGGAAACTCGGTCAGGTCAAGTACGCCTATGCGATCCCGAATCCGAACGGAACGGCAGGCGGTGACCGGTGGCAGCACATTTCGTTTGCACTGCTCAGCGCCATCACCTCGGGAAAGCTGCCTTATCCAGCCACGATCTATGGACGTCTCATCTCAGCTTATCGAAGCGGAGATACACAGGGATTCAACCAAGCCATTAGGGAATATAATCAGTATCTTGGGCAAACGACCCCCCAGTACCTGACTCGGCCTCATCTCGAGTTCTTCTTTAATCAAGCCCAGCCATTCCCCCAGACGATGGTTTTGTATATGGTTGTCTTTGTTTTGGCTCTGGCCTCTTGGCTGAAGTGGCCGAAAACTCTGGGGAAGACTGCTGCTATTCTTCTTCTATTCGCGTTTCTCCTTCACACTGCGGGGCTCGTCACAAGGATGTATTTGCAGGGCCGGCCGCCAGTCACTAACCTGTACAGCTCCGCAATTTTTGTCGGATGGGGAGCAGTTCTTCTCTGCCTGTTCCTCGAACGCTTCTACAAGAACGGAATTGGCAGCGTGTGCGCTTCTGCAATCGGTTTTGTGACCTTGTTGATCGCTCAAAACTTGCAAGTCGATGGCGATAGCCTCGAGATGTTGCGCGCTGTGTTGGACACAAACGTCTGGCTTGGGACTCACGTCGTCATGGTGACTCTCGGCTATTCTGCGACATTTCTCGCCGGATTTTTGGGAATCATTTACATTTTTCGCGGCCTGCTGACGAAATCCTTCGATGAGATGACTGCAAGATCGCTCGGACGCATGATGTACGGAATCGTCTGTTTCGCTACTTTGTTCAGCTTCATTGGTACGGTGCTTGGCGGTATCTGGGCTGATCAATCCTGGGGACGGTTTTGGGGTTGGGATCCAAAGGAAAATGGGGCGCTCCTCATTGTGATTTGGAACGCGATTATTTTGCATGCACGATGGGGTGGCTACGCCCGCGAACGAGGTGTCGCGGTTCTGGCGGTATTTGGCAATATCATAACCAGCCTATCATGGTTTGGAGTCAACATGCTGGGCGTCGGTTTGCATTCCTACGGCTTCATAGATGAGGCGTTTGGACCGCTCCTGGTTTTTATCCTTAGCCAACTCGCCATTGTCGGTCTGGGGATACTGCCGCAGAAATACTGGCGCGGGATTCAGGCGCGCGTAAAGCCCATCGGCATGGGGCAGCCCGACGCGATGTTGGCGGGGAGTGCCGTGCCGAAACACTGACGGAGAGTTCATCCGGCATTTTCGGTCAGGAGCGCTGCCGCCCTATCCGTTGTGGAATATGAACCGGGCTTCGGGCCTGAGAAACCCGGACGGGCCAAGATCGGAGAAATCGGCACCGCTTCGAAATACGCTGCTGCGGCTCTCCGATCACTTGTCCATATGTGACCTCAGACATACCTGTTCCGGGAAGCTCATTTCAGTTCCTCACATCGAACAGTGGCGTCGGTTCGTATCGGAAAGTTCATCGAATTCGCTAAAAAACATCTGCGATGCGCTTCTTCATGAACTTCAAGGGCCTTGCTTTTGTCGGACGTCGAGGAGATCACGACTTCCGGTCTTAGAACGACGCTCTCGAAGTAGCCGCCTCCGGCTTCGACCTCAACCATGATCCCATTCGGGCGATCTTCATAGGCGACCACTCTGATCCCTCCAGTAGCGCACAAGTGCAAATACCAGAGCATGTGGCACGACGATAACGCCGCAACCAACATCTCCTCGGGGTTATAGCGCTGAGGGTCTCCTCGAAAAGCGGGATCAGACGAACCGGGCACAACCGGTTTCTGAGCAGACAACACCTCGAAATTTCTCGAATAAGCTGTGTATGAAGAGGATCCCGAGCCGAGGTTTCCCACCCAACGGATCCCGACTACATAAGAATGGCGTTTCTCAGCGGTTTTCATGATGGGAGATGAAGCAGATGTTATTTTGAAGATCCTGCTGAACGTGCCCCAAATTCCATCGCCCGTCCGTAACGAATCAACAAAAAATACGGTGCGTACGCTCCCGTTTCTTGTTGACAGCCTGAGCAAAAGAGCGACTAAGAGCGAAGTCCCCCAAAGAATGTTGCACCTCAGTTCCGACCTTTCGCGACTGTCAGGAGGTCGAGGCGAAGAAGCCACCGAGAAAGCAGAATTGCTGACGAGCCTCGTGTGGCCAAGGAAGGCTACCCGTTCATGCGCTGATCTCGCTGGCGCTGTCGAAAGCGTTGTATTGGGCTACTCGAAGCGAGTGCGGCCCCGGTGACCGGCTATGAGTGAGATCCTTCGGCTGAGAAATATTTCGAAGACTTTCCCGGGGGTGCTGGCGCTGCAGAACATTTCTTTCGACTTGAACGAAGGCGAGGTGCATTGCCTTTGCGGTGAAAACGGAGCAGGCAAGTCAACCCTGATCAAAATTCTCTCGGGCGCATATCAACCGGACGAAGGCGGAGAAATCATCTTCCGCGGCAAAAAGGTCGCCCTGAATCCGCATTTCGCCATGTCGATTGGCATCCAGACGATCTATCAGGAACACGTCGTTTTCGACAATCTGAGCATCGTGGAGAACATCTTCACCGGGTCAGAAATCGTGAGACGGGGTTTTCTGCAGAAAAAAGAAATGCGCCGTCAGACTGCCGAAGTTCTCAAATATCTGAAAGGCAATCTAAGTCCGGACAGCAAACTAGGCGAACTCAGCAGTGGCGAACAAAAAACGGTCGAGATTGCTAAAGGCCTCGTGTTCAAAAGGCAGGTGATCATCCTGGACGAACCGACGGCATCCTTCTCGTCAACTGAGATTGATAACCTCCTGGACATCATTCAGACGGTCAAGAAAACTGGGCTCGGGATCATTTACATTTCGCATCACTTGGAAGAGGTCTTCAAAATCGCAGACCGGATCACCGTGTTGCGCGACGGACGCAAAGTCAGCGCCTACGACATAACCGGCCTCACGAAGAATACTCTGATCAAAGACATGGTCGGCCGCGACCCCTCTACATTCTATCGTCGCGAACGGGTACCGATCGGAGAAGTCGTTTTCGAAGCCCGAAGCGTTTCCGGGAACGGCGCAAGAAATATCTCATTCGTCCTTCGAAAAGGAGAAATCCTCGGGATCGCCGGAATGGTGGGATCGGGCCGCTCCGAGCTTATGAACGTTCTGTTTGGAAGTGCTCATCTCGACTCCGGCGAAATCCTGATCCGCGGCAAAGCGATTAAACATTCCAATCCGATGTCGGCCATCAGAAACAAAATGTGTTTCATAACCGAAGACCGGCAAAACACAGGCCTTTTTCTTCCCCAGACCATCGCGCAGAATGTAACCGTCGCGAACCTGGTGAATACTCGGGCATTCGTGGTCAGGCAGGCCGACGACTGGAGGACAGGCGATCGATTCGTCAATCAACTCAATATTAAGGCCAGGGACTCCCGGACGCGCGTCGTAAACCTTTCCGGCGGCAACCAGCAGAAAGTCGTACTCGGAAAATGGTTTAACACGAACGGTGAAATCTTCATATTCGATGAACCGACCCTCGGCATCGATGTCGGCTCCAAACAGGAGATTTACAAGGTGATGGTTGACCTCCTCAAACATGGAAAAGCCATCATCATGGTGTCCTCCGATATGCCCGAAATCATCTCCATGAGTGACCGGGTGATTGTCATGAAGCACGGTCAAACAGCAGCCGAACTGACGACGGAACAGATTACGGAGGAAAACATCCTCACCCACTCGATCGGTGACAAAGCAATATGAGTGACGACAACTCTCCGGCGTTCCCGCAGCAGGCCCGAGCGCAACAGAAGCATCGGCAGGCCGGTTCTATTTTCGAGAGGCACGAGAACTTCACGGTCCTCTCGATCTTTGTCGGGTTTGTGATGGTTATAACCATTCTGCAGCTGATCATGTGGGGCGGCCAGAAGTTCCCGACGTTCATCACCCCGGTGAACCTTTTAAACATCCTCCAGCAGGTGGGGGTCCCCGGGATTGTGGCCGTCGGCATGACGATCGTGATGATCTCCGGTGGGATCGATCTTTCGGTGGGAATGCTGGCTTCTCTGGTCTCCATCGTAACCGCGCTGGGCATATCGAAATGGCACTTCGGCGTCGGTCCTTCAGTCCTTCTCGGAATCGTATCGGCGGTCGTGCTGGAGACGGTGATGGGTTTCATTATTTCCCGTACCAAAGTTGAACCCTTTATCATTACCCTGGGCGGGATGATCACTTTTCAGGGAATCGCGCTTCTTCTCTGCAATTCCCGCGAGGTAATCATGAATGGGGAGCTCGATTTTCTGAAGGTTAACCTCATCTACGGAGCAAAAGATCCGATTAGCCATCTCAACCTGATCATCCCCCCATACGCCCTGATATTTTTCGCGATCGCTTTCCTGGCCGGCTTGCTCCTGAATTACACCAAATACGGCCGCAGAATCTACGCTGTCGGGACCAACCCGAACGCAGCCTACCTGGCGGGCATCAACGTCCAGAACATGAGACTCTCGGTCTACATTATCATGGGGGTCCTGGTCGGGATCGGCGGTGTTCTGCTTCTCGCCCGGGTCAATACTGGCATCATCACGCTCGGGCAGGGCCTGGAAATCGACAGCATCGCCATGGTCGTCATCGGCGGCACCGCGCTAAGAGGTGGCAAAGGAAACATCGTAGGAACGTTGATCGGAGTCTTCTTTCTCGGGTCGATCGGGAACGCGATGAATATGTTGCGGCTGCCATCTGAAGTGCAATTCGTCGCCAAAGGGCTCGTCGTCATTATCGCGGTTTCCGCCGGCGACGTCTCCTCCAGAATTTCCGGGTTTTTATCAAGGAGGAGAGAGCTGCGATCGGGCGCGGCGCAGACAACGCTGGGGAAGAAAGGGATAACAGTGGAATCGACCAAATAATAAATCAGTTATTGTAAACAAATCACGTGAGATGCACAAAGACGATCAGAGGAGGAGCAACGTAATGAAGCGTTTGCATCTAGTATTGACAGCTGGCTTCGCGGTATTGGGAGCCACGAATTTGACGGCCACCACCGCGCACGCCGCAGATGCCGGCAAAGGCAAAGTTGTCGGATATTACATGGATGCCGCCGATGACTACTACAAAGCGGCATTTCAGGTATTCAAAACGCTCGGTAACAAAGCCGGTTGGCAGGTTTTGGATGTCGTTGGACAAGGAACTGCTCCGGAACAGGTTGCCGCGGTTGAAAACTTCATTACCCAGAAAGTCGACGCAATCGTTGTCGTTCAGAATTCACCACAGACAACGTCCGAATGTCTGAAGAAGACTCATGCCGCCGGGATCCCGGAATTTCACACATCTCATAAACCGCCGATTGAACCGGGACTGGCCGGCTTTACCACATTCGACTTTGTCGCAGACGGCGAACTCGCCGGACAATCGGCAGCAAAACATGGGGTTAAAAGGGTGATCATGATTGAAGGCAAACTCGGTCAAGGCAGCGCGGCCGGTCAGACCCAGGGTTTTCTGCAAGGATACAAAAAGGCCGGCAAAGATATCGGCAACCTTCTCGATAGCGTCGGCGTCAGAGGCGCCGGCGGCAAAGATCTGCAAGTCGTCTTCTGGGGATCCGGCAATTGGTTCGCGGATCCAGCGAAAAAAGTGATGGAAGATGCCATCACAAGCCTCGGACCAGATGGCTTTGACGGCGCCTACGTGCAGAACGATGAAATGATGACCGGCGCATTGCAGGCCATGGAAGAAGCAGGGCTCGACTCGAGCAAATACTGGCTCGGGTCCAGTAATGGCAAAGAAAAGTCCTGGGACTGGGTAGAAAAAGGCAAAACCACGATGGACGTCAACCAATGCCCTACCCTCGAAGCGGATATCCTGTTCCAGCAAGTGAGCGCCTACTTCGACAAAAAGCCCTATAAGAAAGGGGTCTTCGTAAACTTTACCGCGTTTGAGAAAGACACGCTCGACAAGAACAAGATGATCCCCTGGATCCTCAACGATTACATGCAGAAACGCGCAGCGAACGCATTCAACCACGATATTAACGATCCCGCCTTCCGGGCGGATCCGGAATTTCAATAGGAGTTATAAAGAAAGACAAAAAAGTTGCCCTCAAACGGCTAAAGATAAAGCAGATGAAACGTTTGGTATTATTGTTAACAGGTTTGGTTTTTCTGGGAACCGTGAGCTTCCCAGGCGGGAGCACGCAAGCCGCGACCGGGAGTAAAAAGGTCATCGGCTATTACATGGACGCGTCGGATGACTACTACAAGGCAGGCTTCCAGGTATTCAAGGCGCTTGCCACGAACGCGGGCTGGGACGTGCTGGATGTTGTGGGACAGGGTACCGCTCCCGAGCAGATCGCGGCTGTCGAAAACTTTATCACCCAGAAGGTCGACGCAATCGTGGTCGTGCAGAACTCGCCGGCGACCAGCTCCGAGTGCTTGAAAAGGGCTCACGCCGCGGGCATCCCCGTCTTTCACCTCACGCATAATCCGCCCAACGAGCCGGGCTTGGCCGGCTTTGCCGGATTTGACTGGGTCTACGACGGAGAGCTTGCCGCCCAATCGGCCATGAAACACAACGTCAAGAAACTGATCATGATCGAAGGAAAGCTCGGTCAGGGCACTGCGGCCGGTCAAACCCAAGGCTTCCTTCTGGGCTACAAGAAGGCCGGTAAGGATATCGGTAATCTTCTTGATAGTGTCGGGGTAAGAGGCGCCGGCGGCAAGGATCTGCAGGTGGTCTTCTGGGGTTCCGGCGGTTGGTTCGCGGATCCAGCCAAAAAGGTCATGCAGGACGCGATCACCTCATTAGGCCCAGACGGCTTTGATGGTGCCTACGTCCAGAATGATGAAATGATGACCGGCGCTCTTCAGGCCATGCAGGAAGCCGGTCTCGATCCGAGCAAATACTGGCTTGGGTCAAGCAACGGTAAGGAGAAATCCTGGGATTGGGTGGCCAAAGGGTTGACAACTATGGACGTTAATCAATGCCCAACCCTCGAGGCCGATATTTGCTTTCAACAGATCACCGCCTATTTCGCCGGAAAGCCTTACAAAAAGGCCGTCTTCGTAAACTTCGTTCCGTTTGAGAAAGATACGCTCAACAAGACTGCAATGATTCCCTGGATCCAGGCGGATTACATGAAAAAGCGGGCCGCCAATGCTTTTAAGTACGACATCAACGATCCCGTGTTTCGGGCCAATCCAGCCTACCAGTAATTCTGTAAAACTTACGTCCCGGCACATACATCGACGAGTTGATCCGTTCGAGCCGCGAAAGTATTCCCAACTTTCGCGGCGGCAACGAATCGTCGCTCGCTCTGTGCGCCCAGTTGCTTTTGATCAATTTAGAAAAGATTATGTCATCGATTGTTTTGGAGGTGTTCTAACGTGAAAATAAGTTCCCCTTGTTACGTCCTGCTGTCTCTCGCGGCTGCTGCCCTTCCGCTCACCGGCTTGGCTGCTCAAAAAAATCTAACCTTCGGTTATATCACTCCTGGTCCGGACACCTGGTATAAAAGAGATGTCGATGGTTTTGTCCGGGCGGCCAATATGCTCGGCATAAAGACCATCGTTCTGAACTCAGACTATGATGCGCAAAAAGAGGTTTCGAACATTGAGTCGCTGGTGACCCAAGGCGTCGACGGAATGGCCATTTTTTCTTTTAACCAGCAGGGCGCCATCACGGCCGCTAAGAAATGCCAGGACGCGCACATTCCCCTGGTGACCGTCGATAATTGTGGTCAGGCTCTGAAAAGCGGCACTGATATCGTCGCCGCGATCGATTTTGATTGGAAAGCAATGGGTAATAATTATGCCGAATACATCGCCCAAAATTACCCCGGCAAGAAGGTCGCTTTAATTACCGGGCTGCTCGAACACCTGCCCGTACAGCTGATTACCGGCGCCATGAAGCAGCGGATGAAAGAACTTGGGAAGAATGAAATCGTCGCGGTTCGAGATGGCAAATATAACCCGTCTGTGGCGGTCAGTCAGGCCCAAGACCTGATCCAATCCGGCGTAAAGTTCGATATCCTCTGGATTATGAACGAGGATATGGCCGCCGCGGTCATTCGCTACCTGAAGAACCAAGGCATGTTGGACCAGTATATTGTCATGGCTCAGAACGGATCGCCGGTGGGTATTCCGCTCGTCCAGGACGGTGAGCTCAACTACACCATCAGCAGTTCACCCGGTTGGGAGGGCATGGTGGCCTTACTGGCTCTTTACCAGCATGTGTCCGGTAATTCGAAAACTACCGGTCAACAAATCATGTTGCCGGTCATCCCCGTAACCAAAGGAACGATCCTCGACAAAAAACAGGTGGTTCCCTGGGAATATGACCCGGTCTGGATCGAATTAACCAAGCAATACTTCCCTAAACTGGGTGCTCACTTACCTGGGTAGTCTGACTGGAACAGAAAGACATTCGTTGAAAGAGGTCTACAGCAACAACCGTCATCTTCGAACTGCCGCGAATCATTTCGGACTCAGGGCATTGGATATTTTGTCCTGAGTTCAATCTGTATCGAGCCACGCCTCTCTGGAAGCGCTATGATCGCGTTTGTTCGGACCAGGAACTGTTGAGTTCCCTGGCAAAAAGCGCCCAGCCATGCCGGCGCTTGAAGCTTTTTTTGACTTAGTCTTCGGTCGGCGACTCGGCCGCAGCCGCCGGCTGAGCCGCAGAACTCGTCGTGGCAATCAGACGGGCCGCCCGGCTCTTTCGCCGGCTGGCCAGATTTCCGTGTACTACCCCGCGCTTCGCTGCCTTGTCCAGGCGTGAGGCAAGCAGGTCGTATTCAGTGATCGCCTTTTCCTTATTCCCGGCAGCCACCGCAGCTCGCAACTTCTTCTGTTGGGAACGAATGCCCGTTCGCACGCTTTTATTGCGCATTGTGCGACTCGCGTTCTGTCGGACTCGTTTAGCTGCTGACTTCGTATTTGCCATAATCCGGGAAAGAGAATTCGGAAAGTACCGCAAGACGGCAGAGTGTCAACCCGCGGCTATGAATCATGTCCGGACTGGGCGCTCTTAGCCGGGCGGTTCAGCAGCGCCTGGAAAACCCGTTTGGGCAAGCTCCGACCGTTCTCCTCGTTCTGGACTTCCTCCACTGCACTGCGCTTCGCCTCTTCCCAAACCGCGGGAAAGCCAGGCGAACTCGTGACCATCCACCGTTCGGCCCGAGCAAAGATCTCCAGTTCACGCTGGAGCCGGCGATCAGGCGCCTGATTCAAATTGGCGACTTTGACCCGGAGATTCTCGTTTTGCTGTCGAAGCTCTGACAGGTCCTGCCGGAGCCGGCCGGTGGCCTCTGATTCGAGTTCAAGCTTTTCCGACAGATGACGTTTCAAGCGCCCGATCTCGCGGCTTGCTTCCCAGAGACGCAGCAGAACAAAAACAATAATAATCAGACCCAGGATGCCGCCGAGTATCAGCCCCCAGGCAAATTGATGATGCGAAAAATCCACAGAGAGACCTTACAACGAAGGCCGCTCCGGGGAAAGGCGGAACAGCGCGTCTTGGAATGCGTGCGACTTGTCGCCGCTTTGGAGATAGCGCGGAGCGCCCCTCGACCGAGCAGGGCACCACGATGTTGCCGAGTTCTCAGGCGCAAAAGACCGGTTTGCTGACCCTAGCGCTCCGCGCAGTCCGAAAGCGACGACAAGTCGCACGCACTCCAAAATGTTCCGTCTCGGGGACTTGCAAGCCAGGTCAAGTGTTCTACTATTTTCATCCTTCCTAGTGCACCGTCTCTCATATAATGATGCCATCGCCGCAGGTCAGTTGGCTGTTTTCAAGGCGCGAGCGAAACACCCATATCTGAATCATACGGGTCGAGCGAGCAACGCCGAAAAACAGCCAACTGGCCGCGGCCCAAAGGGTTGCGTTGAAAATGGGCCGCCGGCTGCGTTGCTCGTCGGTTACGTATCGATTTAGATATGCGCCCTCCTCGTGCCTTTGCCGGCGGCCCATTTTGAACGCAACGATGACACCACTATGAGAGACGGTGCACTAGATCTTCACGCCAGGGTAGCTCAGTGGTAGAGCAGGGGACTCATAAGCCCTTGGTCGGGAGTTCAACTCTCCCCCCTGGCACTCTGTAACGCGCCGTCGGGACGCCGAACGAAAATGCTCGCACGGAACAGCTCAACGCAGAGTAGGATTTCGCGATGGGGTTCCCTCGGCAACACCGGAACGGCACGAGATCGTTGCACTGATCAAAAAATGCTCACCAGTTCGAAATTTGGAATTTGAATTGAAAACCAAACGTACGGTTGCGCTCCTGCATTACACCTCATGGCCTTCGATTGGCGGCGTCGAAACTATTCTGCGGCAACAATCGGAGTTGCTGGCGGCTGACGGGTTCACCGTCCAGTTGCTGGTCGGAGCGGGCGCAGCTTTTTCCAACTTAATCGAGATGTGCGCTATGGCCGAGTTGAACGGACCCGATCCCGCGGTGGCGGCCGCTCAGCAGGAGGCGTTAAAAGGCCGGCCAGGACCAGCTTTCCGGGCGGTGAGGGAACTGCTTCGCCGCCGATTGGAACCGATTTTTTCAGAGTGCTCCTCGATCATCGTTCATAATTATTTCACGATGCCTTTTAACCTGGCGGCGACGCACGTCCTGAGTGACTTCGCGCGCGAGGGTTTTCCGATTGTCGCCTGGACTCATGATCTCGCGGCGCTCAATGCGGACTATGTCGTTCCACGCAACCCAGTCTGTGACCTTCTCCGGCAGAAGCTGCCTGGAGTTGTGTATGTCGCGATTTCGGAGCTGCGCGCGCGCGAGTTTGAAATCCTGACCGGCAAAGCGCCTGATCTGGTTATCCCCAACGGAGTTGACCTTGCCCGGCTTGCCGGTCTACCTCCCGAGCTGGAAAAGCGCTTGGATGCGATCTGGGGTGAAACTCTGATCCTGTTCTATCCGACCCGCATCGTACCGCGCAAAAACATCGAACTGGCAATTAAAATCGTGGCGGACTTGATCAAACAGGGACAATCAACCCGGCTGATTATCTCGGGAGCCGCTAACATCATCAGTCCGCCGAACCAGCCTTATCTCCGCGAACTCAAGTCCTTGGCGGACGAGTGCGGTTTGGCGAGACAAGTCATCTGGGCCAACGAATACTGCGTGGTGGACGACCAATGTCTCCGAGCGCTTTACCTCGCGTCCGACGCCCTGCTCTTCACCAGCAGACAGGAAGGTTTTGGCTTGCCGCTGACTGAGGCCCCTTTTCTTCGGCTTCCGGTCTTTTGTTCAGACATTGAACCGCTGCGAACAATCGCTGGCGGCAGCGCGACTGTGTTTGACCTGAACGCTTCGCCCGAAAATATTGCAAAAATGATTCGCGGTACGCTGGACAGAGACGAGCTTTTTACCAAACGAAGAAAGCTCCTTCGGCAGTACTCAGCGAGACAACTCTATTCGGACCGCCTCAAACCTCTGCTTTACAGTAAACGATGACTATCTACCCCCACGACCTCCACCGGCTCTTGCAAGCTGAACACGACGATCCTTTTGGCATTCTTGGAATGCATCAGGTCGATCAACACCTCGTCGTCCGCGTGTTCCGACCGGATGCCAAGGCGGTAACGGTACTGGATCGGCACGGTCCGGAACGCCGGTTTTCCGCCGATCGCGTAGCCGAAGAAGGATTTTTCGAGGCGCAGATCGGTAGCACGCAACGGTTCGATTACCTGCTGGAAGTAGTTACGTGGTCGGGCGAGACAACCCGGATCAGCGACCCCTATTCTTACGGTCCGATCCTCGGCGAATTGGACATGCACCTGTATTGTGAAGGCAACCACTTTGAAATTTACGAAAAACTCGGAGCACATCTCTGTGAGATCAACGGCCATCGCGGGGTCTCATTCGCCGTCTGGGCGCCCAATGCGCAGCGGGTGAGCGTGGTCAGCGATTTCAATGGCTGGGACGGCCGCGTGCATCCGATGCGCAAACGGCGTCGAATCAGGCATCTGGGAGATCTTCGTTCCCGGCGTGCAAGAAGGCGCGCACTACAAATTCGAAGTCAGAAACGCCCAAGGCCACGTCGTTCTTAAGAGCGACCCGTTCGCTTTCTTTGGCCAGCACGGTCTGGAGACAGCTTCCATGGTCTATGATCTGGAACGGTTCACATGGACGGACTATACCTGGATCGAGGCGCGCAAGCACAAAACCTGGTACAAGGAGCCGATCAGCATCTATGAGGTACACCTTGGGTCCTGGGCGCGCGTCCCAGAGGAGAACAACCGTTATCTCAGCTACCTCGAATTAGCGGATCGATTGATTCCCTACGTCAAATCTCTCGGGCTACACTCACATCGAGCTGATGCCGGTGGCCGAGCATCCGTTTGACGGCTCCTGGGGATACCAAGTCACCGGCTATTACGCTCCGACCAGCCGGTTCGGAAATCCCGGATGAGTTCCGGCATTTCGTGGATCGTTGCCACCAGAATGCGATCGGCGTCATCATGGATTGGGTGCCCGGACATTTCCCGAAAGACGCGCACGGATTGGCGGAATTCGACGGAACCCATCTTTACGAACACGCCGATCCGCGGAAGGGCGAACACCGGGATTGGGGCACCCTGATCTTCAATTACGGCCGGAACGAAGTGCGTAATTTCCTGATCGCAAACGGGCTGTTCTGGATCGACAAGTACCACATCGACGGGCTGCGCGTCGATGCGGTGGCATCAATGCTGTACTTCGGATTACTCGCGCCGGCCCGGGGAGTGGATTCCCAATGTGCATGGCGGCCGCGAAAACCTTGAGGCGATCTATTTCATGAAGCGCTTCAACGAGGTTTGCTACGAGCGTTTTCCGGGAATTATGACCATCGCGGAGGAATCAACCGCCTGGCCGGGCGTATCCCGACCGACCTACCTCGGCGGCCTCGGGTTCGGTTTCAAGTGGAACATGGGGTGGATGCACGACTTTTTGCGATACATGTCGCTGGACCCGGTTTTCCGCCGATATCATCAAGGTGACATCACGTTCTCGCTGCTGTATGCCTTTCAGGAGCATTTTATCCTGGTTCTTAGCCACGACGAAGTTGTTCATGGGAAAGGGTCGTTGATGGGAAAAATGCCGGGCGACGGCTGGCAGAAGTTCGCGAATCTCCGGATGTTCTTTGGCTGGATGTATGCTCACCCCGGCAAGAAGCTGCTGTTTATGGGCGGCGAGTTTGGCCAGGGAAAAGAGTGGAACCACGATCAGAGTCTTGACTGGCATTTGCTGCAGGATCCGTTGCACGACGGTCTGCGGCGGCTCGTCCAGCATCTCAATCATATTTATCGAAACGAACCCGCGTTTTCCGAACTGGATGACGGCTATGAGGGCTTTGAGTGGATCGATTTCCACGACTGCAGACAACAGCGTGGTCGCCTTCATGCGCAAGGCTCAGTCTGGACCACCGGTTGTGTTAGTGGTTAACGCGACGCCTGTTCCGCGAGGGGCGTATCGTGTCGGGGTTCCGGGCGAGGGCTGGTACGAAGAGATCCTCAATACTGACGCCCAGACCTACGGAGGCAGCAACGTCGGCAACTATGGCGGCGTACATGCCGATAGCATAGGGTGGCAAGGACAGAGCCACTCGATCTGCATCACCTTGCCGCCATTGGCCACTGTGGCGCTGAAGGGGCACGCGTATGATCGGTAGAAGGAAGGAAGATTAAAAAACCACAGATTTCACGGATTAGCACGGATCAAAGTAAGCGCCGGAATGCCTGATGAGGTCGAATCGTTGTCTTCCAAAATCTGCGGTCAGAATCCGGACACCCACTGACACTCGAATTGACCACTGATCGAAAGGAGGCCGCATAATGTCGTTCCACCGACTGGAGAAGCTATTCAACGATGTCGACTCTCTGGAAGGCGATAAATGGCCGGGCTGGACCGCAAGCGGGTGGTCGTTCTCGACGGCGGCTACGAATCCTACGACAACGAGCAGCGGGTTCTCGCTCCGCTCGATGTCGATGTCATTGTCGATCCGTGTCACGGGGATCCCGCCCGAGTCAAGGTAGCAACCGCCGAAGCAGACGCAGTTCTGGTACGCGAATCGCCGATTGACGCGGAGGCGATTGCCTGTATGCGGCGCTGCCGGATAATCGCGCGCTACGGAATTGGGGTGGACAATGTCGATCTCGCCGCCGCGCAGGGGCGAGGCATTTTCGTATCCAATGTCCCCGATTACGGCACGGAGGAAGTAAGCGACCACGCCCTCGCTCTACTGATCTCGGTGCTACGGCGGACCGTGACGCGAGACGCCGCGGTGCGCGCCGGTGCTTAGAACGTGTCTCCTGGCGAAAAGATGTACCGCATCGCCGGCCGTGCGCTGGGGCTCGTCGGTTACGGTCGTATCGCGCAGGCGTTGGAACGTAAAATGCGCGGATTAGGTGTTGCGCGGGTGCTCGTCTATGACCCGCTACTCGCACCCAGCGCTTTAGCTGGCGTCGAGAGTGTCGACCTCAACTCGCTTTGTCGGCGGAGTGATTTCATCTCATTGCACGCGCCGCTCACCCGAGACAGCTCGCACATCATTAATTCCACGCGCCTCGCGCTGATGAAGCCTACCGCGATTCTCGTCAACACAGCACGCGGGGGGCTCATCGACGAGACGGCCTTAGTCGAGGCGCTGCGCAGCAGACGGATTTTCGGAGCGGGTATCGACGTGTTCGAACACGAGCCGCCAGGCCAAGATCACCCGTTGTTAGCGTTGGACAACGTGGTCCTGTCCGATCATACGGCGTGGTACTCGGAGGAATCAGCGGCCGAGTTGCAGACCAAGGCCGCCGAAGAAGTTGCGAGGGTTTTGCAGGGTGAACCGCCCAGGCACTGGGTTAACCGCTGGACCAGAGCCTAGCGCTCCAACCCGCTGCGGTTCGGTCGTTCGGTCATGCCCGCGAGAGTGTCAGATATCCAAGACTCATATTCAAACGCACCAAGGCTACACATTGAGTCGACTGTATCGAGCCCTGACACGATCAGTCAGGCTGCGGAAACAGTCTCCGCTTTCTTGTGCTCGATGTATCCGTAGACCTCGGGCAGGATGAAGTGTGCCGCAAGGAAACCAGCGAGCGAAAACAGAGAAACCAACGCCGTGGCCAGCGGAATACCAAGATGTTCGAACACCACCGGGAAGAGAAATATTGTGAGAAAGTTCGGCAGCTTGACGAATGTGTAGCCGAATCCTGAGGCGGTTGCCTTGTACCGGGAGGGTGCGACCATCGAACAGAGGGTCATCCCGTTTGAGGCAGACCAGTAGTGGAACCACATGAGGGTCGCCGCGGCCACGGGTACCATGGGCTTCCAGCCCAGGTACAGGAACAATGCCGCGGCGAGCAGCGAAACGAAAGTACCTCCGAAGCCCCATTGGGAGATCCCGCGATGGCCCAATCTGGGCGTGATGACCGGGCCGATGAACCCGCTGATCGTGGCGATGATATAGATGCCGGCGGTGAGGAAGTTGGTGCCGGCAATCCCGGTGACACCGGTGAGCAACAAGATGACCGGAAGGTAGAACCCGAACGCGGAGAACTCGACACCCTGCATCGCGTTGGAGATCCAGGCGAAGAGGCTGACCCTCTTGCGGATCGGATCCTTCCAGATGTCGGCCAGAAGTCGCGGGTGCGTGGCCGATTGATGCGGTAGTCCTCGTCGGGCAGCATGTCCAGCGAGTCGTTCGAACATGTCCTTGGCGACCTTCTTGGCCTGCTTAAACTTGCCTGCCTGGATCAGCGAAAGGGCCGTGTCCGGGACATCGAGCCGCATGATCAGGAGAATCAGCGCGGGAATCGCACCCAAGGCAAGGCCGAGCGCCATAGCAGGCTGTGATCCATGCCGCTCAGGTACATGATCGTGACGGTTATGATGCACGCAACCTCGCCGAGGCCGAACATGCCCTGCCAGCGGTTGCCCATGACCTCGCGCTTGCCCTTGGGCATCGACTCCATGATGTAAGTGTAGCCAGTGGCGATGTCGCTCCCCAATGGGATCCCAAGCAGAAAACGGATGATCACCAGGTCCCACATGTTCCTGGCGAATGCCTGCACGACCGCCAGCACCGCGAACGACGCCATGGTGGTGAGGAACACCTTGCGCCGTCCCAGGCGGTCGGCCGCCCAGCCGCCGATCATCGCACCGATTAGCGCCCCCAGCTGAACCGAAGCAGAGGTAAGGTCGAGCAATGCTGCATCGGGCTTGAACTCGTTTTTGACGAAAATCAGCAGGAAGGCCGGTGAATGATGGCGGACGGTGGTTAACTCGCGACCACAGATTTCACGGATTAGCAGAGATTAAAAGTGAGCCGAAATGGGTCTGTTGGACTTTGGGTAATCTGTAGCGCGCCATCCAGGGCCAAAGACGCGTTGGGACAAGTCTCTAACCTCGCTTTTGAACGATACCTCGATTGTGCGCGCTACAAATTACCCAATGTCCGACAGGCCCGGAATGCCTGATGAGCCGAATCGTTGTCTTCCAAAAATCTGCGCTAATCTGTGAAATCGGTGGTTTTCATTCCTGCTGAATCTGCTTTGCCACCTCAGACTCAACCTTTCCATCCGCCAGTCGCGTGCGAATAAGTTGTCCCGGGCTCAACGCGGCGGCAGAGGTGATCACCTGATCTCTCTGATCGGTGGTGATGGAATAGCCGCGATCCAGGGTCTGCTGCGGCCCGAGCAATTGGACCAGCTGCTCGGCCCGTGCCGCTCTCGTCTTCAGCTGTGCCAGGGAGATGTTGGCCGCTTGCCGAAGGCGTGCAGCACAGACAAGAACTTCATGCCGCCGGTCCTGGACCAGCTTCGACGGCTTGTAGGCGGCCAGCACGGAACGCATTCGCGCCAGGTGCATCCGTACCTCTCCCAGCCTTGCCCCAAGTAGCGCGGCTAACCGCGTCTCACGTTGATCCACGCTTTGCTGTCGCTCTAAAAAAATCCGCTGCGGTTCGCGCAGAAATTCGTTGACCGTCAGCTGCCGCAAACGCAGCCGCTTCACCTCGAGGCCTTGTTGAACGCACCGAACCAGCCTCTCACGTCTGGCGGACAGGTGTTGCGCAAGCGCCCGATAGTCAGGGGCGATGAGTTCAGCGGCGGCACTGGGCGTCGGAGCGCGCAGGTCAGCAACGAAATCGGCGATGGCGAAATCAATCTCGTGACCTACCGCGGAGACAACGGGAATAGCCGAGCCCGCAATCGCCCGGGCCAGAACTTCTTCGTTGAATTCCCACAGATCTTCGAGGCTGCCTCCGCCGCGCCCAACGATCATCACATCGATTTGCCGAGCGCGGGCTTGTTCGTTCACTCGTTGGATCATCAGAGCGATCTCCTGGGCTGCGCCGGCGCCCTGCACCCGCACTGGACAGATCAAGATGCGCAGCCAGGGACTCCGGCGCTGCAGGATATTCAACATGTCTTGCAGCGCCGCGCCGGAGGGCGAGGTAACGATGGCTATTTTTCGAGGGAATCGGGGCAGGGTTCGTTTCCGGGAGGCTTCAAAAAGGCCTTCGGCCTCCAGCTTCCGCTTCAACGCTTCAAATTTAGCCTGCAAGGCTCCTTGCCCGCGTTGTTGGACAAGTTGCACCGTCATTTGGTATTGGCCGCGAGCCTCGTAGACTGTGATCGGTCCGAACACCTGGACGTGCATACCATCGGCCAACTGGACCTTGGACTGCGCCCCGTAGGATCGGGCAAACATCACACAGGACAATTGAGCGCGTTGATCTTTTAACGTGAAATATTGATGGCCAGAGGACTGCTTGCGGAAATTGGAGACTTCGCCTTCTACCCAGACCGATCCAATCCTGGTTTCCAGTATTTCGCGCAAACGGCGAGTCAGTTCAGTGACAGTGAGGACAGAAGTCACGCACTCATCGTAGCATGAAATGACCGATGACCAACGACCGATAGCTTTGCAACCGGCGCGGGCGTGGGTCAGGCTATCGGTCATCGGCTATTGGTATTGACTATCGGTCACCGGCTGGCATTTGTCTGCCCCCTTGTGTAGATTTGTAGATTCCATTTCTCTAGCTAGCCAGGCCTCAAAAAATCATGCAAAAACTAAGTAAGCTTGATTCCGCCGAACCGGTTGATGAGATCCCGTTAGCTCATCCTGAAATCGTGCGCCTTTATCAGCGAGACGTTGATGTCACCCTGATCAAAGAAAATCTGAAGCTGACACCAGCGGAGCGCCTGCAGAAGCTCGAAGAGTTTGTTTCCTTTCTATCCGAACTCCGCGCAAACAGGAAACCCCCGGCGCCCAATGAATAATCGGTTCTTCCGCCTCTTGTCGATTCTGGTAGCGGGAGAGGTTGAATTTGTCTTGGTGGGCGGCGTCGCCGCGAATCTTTTAGGCTCGGCCAAGGCTACCTTCGACATTGATATTGTATACGCGCGGAATCCCGATAATTTCCGGCGGCTCGCGGCTGCTCTAGCCAGCAGTCACCCTTACCTTCGCGGAGCGCCTCCAGGTCTGCCCTTTCGACTTGACGAGCAGACGCTCCGAAACGGATTGAATTTCACTTTGACCACCGACTTAGGAGATCTCGATCTGCTAGGGTCAGTGCCAGGGATAGACGATTTTGAAGAGCTCCGTGCGGGATCGGATGCGATTCAATTAGGCGACATTGGATTTCGTTCGGCAAATGTCGAAAGCTTGATCGCTATGAAGAACGCTGCTGGGCGGCCTAAAGATCTCGAGGCGCTTGCTGAGCTAAAATCGATTCGTGAACAGCGCCATCGCGGCGATCGAGCGAAATGACTGGTGCCAAATGGCGTTGCGGTGCCTGTGCCAGTGCCAGTTTACGGCCAACGTTAGTCATCGGCTATTGGCTATCGGTCATCGTCCGCACGTCCCGCATTTCGCACTACCATTCTCGTCCTTCCCTGGGCTAACTTCCGTGAGCCCTTTCACGTATGAAACAGCTTTGCCGATCGCTTCTCCTCATATTGGGCCTGGCACACTGCCTGACAGCTCACGGACAATTTACAGATGAACCAAAGCAGTACAGCTATCAAATGGTAACTAATTTCAAGGACGGCCGCTCCGGG
This sequence comes from uncultured Verrucomicrobiae bacterium, assembly GCA_963813025.1. Taxonomy (GTDB): domain Bacteria; phylum Verrucomicrobiota; class Verrucomicrobiia; order Chthoniobacterales; family JAFAMB01; genus CAVSUL01. The sequence goes on from CAWEXO010000002.1 coordinate 74,155, forward strand.
ACAATGAGGCTCTACGTCGATGGCGACAAGCGGCGGGTGGAGACAGAAGTAGGTGCTCGTCCGATGATCCTGATCTACCGCGGTGACCAGGGAAAATCGTACGTCATTCTACCGGAGCAGAAAAGCTATATGGAGACGCCTTTGAATCCGCAGGTTCTCCAGCGGTTTAAAAATCCCCGGGAAAGGATCAAACAGCGCGGCGGGTCTTTTCAGAAAGCCGGCGTCGAAGAGGTCAATGGCCAGATTTGTGACAAGTACGCCTGGAACTATACTCGTCCGTCTTCGGGAGTTGGTCACGCCCCGGCTGTTCCGAAACTCCCCTCTCCCTCCGACGTTCGCACCGCCCCAATTTCGGGCACAACCTGGATCAGCCAGAGAACCCACCTTCCGGTGAAATCTGAAACAGATCGTTTTACGATGGAAACCAGAAACGTGAAGCTCGGTTCGCCGGATCCTTCGCTCTTCGAGCCGCCCGCTGACTACAAGAAAGTTGGTGCCCCCGATTGAGGCTCGGGCACTCCAGGACACGCAGTGAATCGGCTTAGTTTCCGTATCCGCCGAAGCTGGTGCGCGATGCAGGGTTCGAACCTGCGGCCCCTTGCGTGTGAAGCAAGTGCTCTACCACTGAGCTAATCGCGCATCTGCCGCAAGTAGACTACTGATAGGCAAAGTCGCTCGGTTCGCAATCGAAACGTCGGAGAGAATTAAAAACCACCGGGAGAGCCGGAAAACTCTCTCAAGAGAAACTCCGCGAGGGCCTGCTTGGTGGTAAAGACCTCTCTCAGCCCGTCCGCCCGGCAAAACCCAAAACCCTCGCCAAAAGCCCGGCCATTGATCACGCAAGCGTCCGTGCGGTTTTCGAGAATCTGGCGGCGCGCTTTTTCGGTTAACTGATGCCGGTCGCCGTCCAGCTCATACTTCCAGCCGACAAGAATTGCGGAGGGAAAGAGCGTCCGCAATCGCCCGATCAACTTCGGTTTTGGTCGAAGCTGCAAAACAATCTGGCCAGAGGCACTAGAGAGCTTTCCCCTTCTCTGCCCCGGCGCGACCCGCCTCACTTCAAAGTCGGCAAGAGCGGCCACATGGAACACCAAACCCACTTCTGGCCGCCCGGGCAAATCGGTCAGCAATCGTTCGAGGTCTTCGTTTGTCCGGAAAAATACCGCGGCCTCGGCACGGACGATCGCGCCGCTTCCCAGAAAAAGCTGGACCTGGTGTCCGGCCCCGCGAAAAACACGCGCAAGGATTACCGCGAGCTCCCCGGTCGAATGATTCGTAATTATCCGAACCTCATCAATGGGTTCGCTGGCTGGACCACCCGTAATAACCACCTGCATCTGCTAAAATATGGCGAAGAGGGAAATCAGCAGCCTCCTTTTGAAACGGCGCCCAGGTTCCGCTAAACTAGGAAATGATCTCTGGCGCCGCGTCGCTTGTCCTTTCAAACACTTTTTCCGAGAAGGCGGTAATCGCGGCGGCCGCCAGCCTGCGAGACCGGGATCGGCGGCAATGCCGCGCTGGGTTTTCTGTTCGCGACTGAAGAGTGGCTTCCGCAACTAGAAGATACTTTGGAATTGGTTCGTGGCCTGGCAAGCGCAACCGACGGTGAAGCCGTGCCCTTTCGAGAATTCTCCTAAGAAACTAAATCCGTGGCTGGGTCTAGAGGCGTGAGTTGGAGTCCGAATTCTTTGGCTCGTCGGCTGAGATTGTGAAGTAGGCGGTCTTTGTATTTTTTCTCGTAGTAGAGTTGCCCTTGCTCGACATAGGCAGCTCCGAACTTGAGCATGCGATAGAACAAGCGTGCCAGTTTATGAGCTCCGGCGTTGATGGCGGTGGGTGCCCCCAATCGGGCTTTGATGCGGCGGATAAAAGCGCCGATGGCCGTCTTACTTTGCATGGCTCCTTGGGCCGCGAGCCGGAACATGGCCGCCGCGCGATTCTTGGTTTTTCTGGGGCTGGAACTGAGCAGTTTGCCGCCGCTGATGCGATTGTTCGGACAGAGTTTAAGCCAGGAGCAAAAGTGTTTTTCGCTTTTCCAACAGGTCATGTCTAAACCCGTTTCCGAAATGATGACTTCCACCGCCAAGGTGCTCAAGCCAGGCAACTGACTCAGATCGACACCACAAACGCTGGCCAGATGCGCTCGGCGCTGCAGGGCTAGGCGAACTTGGGCCGACCGTGCTTGGGCCGCCCCGCTTTGCTCGAGGGCTTGCTCCAAATCTAGTTTAGTGTCGAATTGCTCAAGTTGTTGCTCAATCTTGCTTTCGCAGGCGGTGATCTTGAGCTGGTAGGTGTCATAGAGTTCCAGGGCCGTTTGCAAGGCGAAGAGATGCTCGGCTCGGTAATCTCCCTGTAAGGCTTTGACGATCTGATCAGTGGATGCTTTCACTTGGGGGTGTTTCATCTGGGCAAGCTTGAGCGGATTGCGTTCTCCGGCCAAAATCGCCCGAATCATCGCCATGCCACTATAACCGGTGATGTCGCTCAACACGCGGTGCACTTGGATATTCATTTCGGTTAAGGCCTTCTGCATGCGTAACACATGGCTGCTGCAGTCCTTAACCAAGGTGTCGCGCAGGCGCAGGAAGCTGCGCAAGACGCAGACCTCGTCCTTGGGTCGGAACGAGCCGTTTAAAAGACCAAAGGTGTGGAGTTGTTGAAGCCATTGGCAGTCCGAGACGTCGCTTTTGCGTCCAGGCAGATTCTTGACATGAGCTGCGTTGACCAATTTTACCTCCAACCCTCTCTGCTCCAGAATCTGGAACACCGGTATCCAATAAACCCCCGTTGATTCCATCACTACGGTCTCAATGTGGTGTTCGCTCAGCCAGTCAGCCATCCGCTGCAGATCGCTCGTAAAAGGGCCAAACTTGCGCACCGTTTCTGAGCCGCGGTCTTCGGAAATGGCCACCAGGTGAAAATTCGCCCCGATATCGATTCCTGCGGCCTTGAGATTGATCCGTTCCAGAACACTCCGGTGAGTTTTTGATTTGTTCTTTCGCTTGGTCGTGGTTTTCTTTGCCATACCTCTCTTGGGTTAGATGTTGTTCTTGCTTTCACACTGCAGCGCATCGGCCCGAGTTGGTAGATAGAGAGAAATCTCCTAAACAGGATAGCTCCAGATCGGCAAACAACCCGATCTGGAGCTTCGCTAATGCAACAACCAAAACGCTCGGAACCAAACTAGCTATCGGGCATAAAGCTCCAATGCCACACCGGTCTTAACTGCCGACCCACTGCTGCCTACTTTCTACGTCGAGATGCCCAAGGCAATCAATCCAGTGTTTCTTGCCGCAAAAAGAACGCGCAGAGTTCTGGGGAACTAGCTAGATTATCGAGGCGAAGGCAGCGCTCCTTTTTTTGCATTCCCAAAAGGAAAACCCGCCTCAGAGCCAACTGAGGCGGGTACAATTCTCCTAGGGTCGAAACCTTATTTGGAGAGACTTTCTTTACCGGTCGGTGCGGGTGGGGGCGCCGGCGGCGGAGCCTTTTCACAACAGGCAGAGACCCCAAGTGTTGCGGCGGTGAAAGCCGCTAAAATGAAGTATTTAACAAAGTTCATAGGGCTTAAAACCAGAAGTGGTCAGTGCCAAACTTGCTACTGACGTAAACTTCAAGCCATTTAGGCGTGGGGGACCAACAGGGTAATCCATCTCTCGTTTTTTCTTGGTTAAGGGATTAATGAAGGACAAGAGGTGGTTTAGCGGAGACGGAAGGAGCGTGTCCAGAATAAATTGCAAAATTTTTTTGAACATTTTCACTCCGCCGGGTCGCTTTTAAGTTGGGCAAAGTATTTTGCTACAGCGCGCAGGCGCTTTTGTATGTCAGGATGCACCGTGCATTCCGGCCAGTTCTTCGATCTTTCGTTTCGGGCCGGCCGCTTCTTCAATCTCCCCATTCTACCCAAGCGGAGCGCGAGCTGCGCGATCCTGTCTTTTGTTGCGCAACTTGCTGCTCCCATCTAAACGCGCACTTTTGGCGGCCGTCCAAACCGTCACCATTACCGTCACGGTAAGAAGGTCGCGCCTGGTGCCCGTCTGGCATGGCTTCAACCGCGACCATGCCCGCGCCGCCGTCCGGCGCATCCGCGATCGCGAGGAGCAGTGCCAACTCGGGCGTCTCGACTGGGCCGAGTGGAAAGCGTACCGCTATGAAGGTCGCCCGTGAGTCTTGTCCTTGATAGCTCGGGGCACTTGCCTAGTCACATGTCTCTTAAATAATAGTGACATTTATTTCTCCTCAAGAGCGGCCTGCCAAGCGCGCTGGATCTTGGCCAGAATCTCTTCTCCTTGAGCCCTCCAAACATAACGCTTCGGATGGAGATTATGTTGAGCCAGGTATTGCATGATCGCCTCAACCAGTTGGCCGACACTGCCAAAGCTGCCGGGCAGGATCGTCTGCTGGCTCAGATCGCGGAAGAAGCGCTCGACCATATTCATCCAGGAGGAACTGGTTGGGGTAAAGTGCAGTTCGAAACGCGGATGGCGTTCCAACCAACGCCGGACGCTCGGATGTTTGTGAGTGGCGTAATTGTCCAGAATGATGTGGATGTGTTGGCTCACGGGGATCTCCCGGTCAATGCGCTTGAGGAATTCGAGCCATTGGCGGTGCGTGTGTTTGTGAGCGGTGTGGGCGATTACTTTTCCCTGCAGGTAGTCGAGCGCGGCAAAGAGGGTGACCGTGCCATTGCGATAGTAATCGTGGGTTTGGGTACGAATATGCCCTTTGCCCAGCGGCAGACCGGGTTGGCTGCGTTGCAGCGCTTGGATCTGGCTTTTCTCGTCACAGCAAAGCACCACCGCATTCTGGGGCGGATTGAGGTAGAGCCCGATCACGTCCCAAAACTTCGCTTCAAAGTCCGGATCGGTCGAAAGCTTAAAGACCCGTGTCAGATGCGGCTTGATTTCATTCTCGCTCCAAACCCGCTGCACGGTTGCCTTGGACAGTCCCAACTCCCGAGCCATTGCTCGACAAGTCCAGCGCGCTTGACCGTGCGGAGGCCGGGTGGCTTGATCGAGGATCTGCCGCAAGACAGCGGCTGCAATGCGGCCCTTACGGCCCGAGCGCGGCTGATCCTGCAAAGCGGCCAGCCCGCCTTCGCTGAAGCGCCTTCGCCACTTCCTGACTTGGTTATAGTGCATATCGACCTCTCGGCCGATGCTCCGATCCCTTTTGCCTGCTGCCGCCAACTGGATCACTCGCGCCCGTTGGGCCAAGCCATGAGGAGTGCTTTGGGCGCGCAGCAATTGCTGCAGTCGCTGCTCTTCAGCCGAACTCAATTCCACTTTTCGCCGCGCCCGCTTAGCCATGCAGCCAGCGAAGCATTTTTCTCTTAGAATGTCACTATTATTTAAGAGACACTAGACTAGATCTACAGCGACGAAACCATCGATGCGATTCGGCAGTTGTTCGATGCCAGCGCCGACCCGCGGTCGGACTGGCTGGCGGTCATGCCCGCAGAAGCCCAGCTTTTCGCGCCCGGGTCCGACCAGAAACCACACAAAGCATTCCTGGCGAAGCTGGGCGAGATTATCACGTCGGCAGTGAGGCCAGCCGCCTGATTCGCTCAAGAACGCGGGAGCGATCATGATAAGTTGACTACACGGCGGGAGGAACTCTAAATTATCGAGGTTAAGGCAGCGCTCCTTTTTTTGCATTCCCAAAAAAGGAGAACCCGCCTCAGAGCCAACTGAGGCGGGTACAATTCTCCTAGGGTCGAAACCTTATTTGGAGAGACTTTCTTTACCGGTCGGTGCGGGTGGCGGCGCCGGCGGTGGAGCCTTTTCACAACAGGCAGAGACCCCAAGTGTTGCGGCGGTGAAAGCCGCTAAAATGAAGTATTTAACAAAGTTCATAGGGCTTAAAACCAGAAGTGGTCAGTAGCGCCAAACTTGCTACTGACGTAAACTTCAAGCCATTTAGGCGTGGGGGACCAACAGGGTAATCCATCTCTCGTTTTTTCTTGGTTAAGGGATTAATGAAGGACAACAGGTGGTTTAGCGGAGACGGAAGGAGCGTGTCCAGAATAAATTACAAATTTTTTTGAACATTTTCATTCCGCCGTGTCGCTTTTAAGTTGGGCAAAGTATTTTGCTACAGCGCGCAGGCGCTCTTGTATGTCAGGATGCACCGTGCATTCCGGCCAGTTCTTCGATCTTTCGTTTCGGGCCGGCCGCTTCTTCAATCTCCCCCATTCTACCCAAGCGGAGCGCGAGCTGCGCGATCCTGTCTTTTGTTGCGCAACTTGCTGCTCCCATCCAAACGCGCACTTTTGGCGGTGCCTCCGCCTCTTCTAGGGAGACAATCTCTTGACGGCCGCTTTTTTCCTTGGAACGCCTACAAATCGCGACCACTTTATGGTTATCGAAGGCTGCCAATTTGTGATTCAATTTTAGTCGCGTATTAACCGATGAACCTAATAATATTTCTTCTCCTGGCGCTCGCGACTCCGGTATTTGGCCAGTTGAAGTGGGAGAATCCTGAACAGACCTTGACCGCAAACCCGCTGGATAAGGTCATCGTCGCCAAGTTTCGATTTACCAATGTCGGAACTACGTCTGTAAAAATTACCGACATGCAGCCATCGTGCGGGTGTACGACTGCGTTCTTGGAAAAGAAGGAGTACGCTCCCGGGGAAGCCGGGGAGATTGAGGCGAGGTTTAAGCCTGGCGGCCGACGCGGCCGCCAGGAGAAGTGGATTGTCGTTAAAACGGACTGGGTTCCACCGCAACCGACAATTCTGCGTTTCACGATCAACATTCCCGAAGCGATTTCGATCCAGCCGGAGCTCGTTTTGTGGCGCATCGGTGATCAACCGAAACCCAAGACGGTTCGGATTACGATCCCAGACGGGATCCCGGCAAAGGTTGTTTCAGTGCAAGCAGACAATGCAGCGGTGAAGCTCGAACTTCGTGAGATCCGACCAGGCAAAGAGTTGGAGGTAAAGGTTACGCCGACGACCACCAGCCAGCCAGAAAGCGCCAACCTGCTGATCCGAACCGATTATCCTCCGGAGAACCCGGCGACCCACTATGCGTATGCGCGAGTGAAATGAGGATTGCTGGCTGGGTCGCCCGTAATAACCACCTGCATCGTGCTAAAATATGGCGAAGAGGGAAATCAGCAGCCTTCTTTTGAAACGGCGCCCAGGTTCCGCTAAACTGGGAAATGATCGCGCGTGCCGCGTCGCTAGTCCTTTCAAACACCTTTTCCGAAGAGGCGGTAATCTCGGCGGCCGCCAGCCTGCGCGACCGGATCGGCGGCAATGCCGCGCTGGGTTTTCTGTTCGCCACTGAAGAGTGGCTTCCGCAACTCGAAGATACTTTGGAATTGGTTCGCCTCCACGGGCATGTGCCACAACTGGTCGGCTGCTCTGGCTGGGGTGTCCTCGGCCGCCGAACCGAGCTGGAAAGAGAGCCCGGACTAAGTTTGCTTTTCCTCGCAATCCCGGAAAACAGCTTCGAGGTTTTCAGCCTCGACGAAGAACAGCTAACCAATTTCGCCGAGTCATTGGCTGGCTCAGCGGCTCGGGAAAAACCCGGTTTCACCGGATGGCTCATCCTCGCCAGCCCTGGTTTCGGTGGCTTGGAAAAGTGGCTGAGAGAGTTCGACAAGGCTTGCCCCGACGTTCCTATTTTGGGTGGCCTGGCAAGCGCAACCGGCGGTGAAGCCGTGCTCTTTCGAGATGGCCATCCGATGTCCGGCCCGGTTCTGGCGATCGGTTGCAAGCGTCCCCTGCAACTCCAATGGCTGATCAGCCAAGGTTGTCGCCCGATCGGCGATCCGCTCCCGATCACAAAGGCCGAAGGCAACCTGATCCTGGAGATCGGCAACATTCCAGCTTACCAGACGCTGGAATCGGCCTTTCTGAGCATACCAGCCGAGGAACGCGTCTCGGTGAAAAATAATCTCTTTGTCGGCTTGGCGGTGTCCGAATACATCGAGGAATATCGGCGGGGGGATTTCCTCATTCGCAATATTCTCGGCGCGGATCCGCAAACGGGCGCCTTGGCCATCGGAGCATACCCGCGAGTCGGTCAGACTATCCAATTCCAGCTGCGCGACGCGCGGTCCGCTCATGAAGATCTAGTCGAAAACGCCTCCGATCTAGCCCAGCGCGCCTCGCATGTTCTCGGAGCCGTGCTGTTCTCATGTGCCGGACGCGGCCGCAATCTTTTTGGGACACCGAATCACGACGCCACCGTACTGGCCGAACGGCTTGGCGAGGTGCCTCTCGCCGGCTTCTTTTGTAACGGAGAAATCGGTCCGGTCGGCGGACGCACCTTCGTGCATGGTTACACCGCTTCCGCCGCGGTTCTCACGTTTCGAGAATAGTCGCGCACTGCAACGTCTCCCCCGTTTACATCATGGAAACACAGCTTGACGCACCGATTCAGACGATCCTTCGGGCATTCCGGTTTGCCGCTTTTAAACATCGGAACCAGACTCTCGGAGACGGAGTCACGCCCTATTTTTCGCACGTCGTACGAGTCACCTGGATCCTCCGTGACCTCTTTGCGATCGACGATCAGGACATTATTGTAGCGACTATTCTCCACGATTTAATCGAAGACACGGCAACCACGAACGAGGAGATCGCCACTCGTTTCGGACCAACAATCGCCGGATATGTGGACGCGCTCTCCAAACGCGAAGACCTGCCACGAAAGCCGCGGGATGAAGACTACGAAAACAAACTGCTGGCCGCGCCCGAAATTGTCCGCATCGCAAAGCTCGCGGATATGTTTGACAATCTTTCCGGACGAGTCGGAACGCCGAAGCAGGCCAGAACAGTGACGAACGCCAAGCGGCTGATGGCGATTTTTCGGGACGCAATCAAAACGTCAAAGGGGCGCAAGGCATTGGAGCACGTCGAGCAGCTTATACAAGAAATCGAAAATTTGCCGGCGCCAGCGGCATCCTGAATACATCGCACTTCGCTCCCCTGCATTTTCAGCAGATTCCGGGTGTTCTGGCGGGGGACCGTATTGTCTGAACTTCGAGCCGTTCCTGAAAGCTGACAAAGACCGAAACGTCTTGACCTACTGGTCAACTCGCGGTATCGCTCAATATTTTCTTTGCTGTGATCTACTCTACTCTCCAGTTGTGAGCACCCATCGCCCGAGTCTCCTAACCGCACCTTATGTGGATCGTTAATCTCGCCCTCAGGCGCCCTTACACTTTTATCGTGCTGGCCATCTTCATCGCCATCGCCGGCATTCTGTCCATCATTCGCACCCCGAAGGACATCTTTCCATCGATCAACATCCCGGTCATCTCGGTGATTTTTAATTACGCCGGGCTTTCCCCCGAAGACCTGGAGCAACATCTCACCTCGGGCTACGAACGGGTGCTGACCACCACGGTCGATAACATCGAGCATATCGAGTCTCAATCCTTGTACGGCATCGCCGTGGTCAAAATCTTTCTGCAACCCAATGCGAGCGTTCCCACCGGAATTGCCCAGGTAACGTCGGTCTCCCAAGCGGTTCTCCGGCAGCTCCCGACCGGGACCACGCCGCCGCTGGTCTTGAGTTACAGCGCGTCGAACGTGCCCGTCGTGCGTGTTGGCTTAAGCGGCCAGAATATTTCGGAGCAGCAGCTCAACGATTTGGCACTCAATTTTGTGCGGACTCAATTGATCACTGTGCCCGGGGCGGCAATTCCGTATCCCTATGGAGGCAAACAGCGTTACGTCTCGGTCGATCTGAATTATCAGGCGTTGCAAGCTCGCGGCCTGACTCCTTTCGATGTGGTCAATGCGATCAATGCCCAGAATCTTACCTTACCGTCCGGTACGGCCAAAATCGGGCAATTTGAATACCAGGTCGGACTCAACTCCAGTCCTAAAACGATTGAAGCACTTAATAGCATTCCTGTTCGTTCGTTGCCCAACGGGACCACCATCTATGTCCGGGATGTTGCCAATATCCGGAACGGGAATATACCGCAGACCAATATTGTTCGGTTCAATGGGACTCGCGCCGCCATGCTTGACGTGCAGAAAACGGGGAGCGCTTCCACCCTCGACATCGTCAACGGAATCAAGGCCAAGCTTCCCCAGCTCAAAGATACGCTTCCGGAAGGCTTGAATCTGCCATTGTTAACCGATCAATCCATCTTCGTGACCGGAGCGATCGAAGGAGTCGTGCGGGAAGCCATTATTGCCGGCTGCCTGACTGCCATCATGATTTTGCTGTTTCTGGGTGATTGGAAAAGCACGCTGATTATTGCCATCTCTATTCCCCTCTCCATCCTGGCTTCGCTCACCGCGTTGGCCGCGCTGGGGGAGACGATTAACATCATGACCCTGGGCGGCTTGGCCCTCGCCGTCGGTATTCTCGTCGACGACGCGACGGTGACGATTGAGAATATCGATCGGCACTTGGCCGAAGGTCAGCCTGTTTTGGAAGCGATAAGAGACGGCGCGGCGCAGATCGCCGTTCCCGCCTTTGTCTCAACGCTTTGCATCTGCATCGTGTTCGTCCCGATTTTCTTTCTTTCCGGAGTTGCTAAATACCTTTTTGCCCCGCTCGCCCTGGCGGTGATTTTCGCGATGATGGCCTCTTATATTCTCTCGCGCACCCTGGTTCCTACGCTCGCGATGTACTGGCTGAAGGAACATGCCGACAAGCATGAAGCGCGGAGGAACAAACGATTTTTTCTGGTTTCCTGGTTCTCAAATTTTCACCAAGGCTTTGAACGCGCGTTTGAACGATTCCGGGAAAGCTATCGTGATTTCTTGAGTCTGTGTTTGCGACATACCGTGATTCTTTTGGTCCTGGTCCTGGGCTTCACGCTTTTGTCATTCGGATTGTTCCCATTTCTCGGCCAGGATTTCTTCCCGACGGTGGACGCTGGCCGGTTTGATATGCACGTCCGGATGAAAGTCGGGCACGCGAATCGAAGAGACTGCTCGCACCGTGGACCAGATCGAGCACTTGATCCGCCAGATCATTCCAGAGGAACAACTCCAGGGGATCATCGATAACCTGGGAATTCCCTATAGTGGAATTAACCTCACATACAATACCACGGGCACTATGAGTCCGGCCGACGGTGACATTCTCGTTTCTCTCAAAGCGAAACATGATCCGACCAACAAATTTATCCAAGCGATCCGGATCAGCATGCAACATCGTTTTCCCGATGTCGCGGTGTGGTACCCACCGGCTAATATCGTCGCGCAGATCCTGAACTTCGGGTTGCCTGCTCCGATCGATGTTCAAATCGTTGGTGCCGACAAATCTGGCAACTTCAACTTCGCCAACAACCTGATCGCGCAAATCCGCCGCATTCCGGGCGCGGTTGATTTCCGCATTCAAGAACCTGACGACACGCCTCGGCTGGACATCGCCGTGGACCGGACCAAAGCGTCAATCCTGGGAATTCAGCAGCAAGCCGTGGCAAACAGTGTTCTCGGCGCACTGGCCGGTTCTCAACAAACCGCGCCAAACTTCTGGGTCGATCCAAAAAACGGTGTTAGTTACCAGATCAACGCGCAGGCCCCGCAGTACGACATCAATTCACTCGACGCTCTCCTTAACTTGCCAATCCTCGGTGCGTCCAACGGTCAAACGCAGATTTTGGGCAATGTAGCCAACATTTCGCGGAGCCAGACATCGCCGGTGATCGACCATTTCAATATCCGTCCGGTCATCAATATCTACGGGAATGTTGACGGCAAGGACTTAGGCTTCGTCGCCGCCCAAACGCAGCATCTGATCGATATTGCGAAAAAGAATTTACCAAAGGGCAGCACGATCACGCTCCGGGGTCAGGTGTCGACGATGAATGCGTCCTTTACTGGTCTTTACCTCGGCTTGGCCTTTTCATCGTATTGGTGTACCTGCTGATGGTGGTGAATTTCCAATCCTGGACCGAGCCTTTCATTATCATAACCGCCCTGCCTTGCGCTCTGGCCGGGATCATTTGGATGCTGTTCGTCACCGGCACCACGGAGAGCGTACCCGCACTCATGGGGGCAATCATGTGTATGGGTGTGGCTACTGCCAATAGCGTGCTGGTTGTCACCTTCGCCAACGAAAGGCTGGAGGAGTACAAAGACTCCTACCGGGCGGCCCTGGAGGCCGGCTATGTGCGAATCCGTCCCGTCATCATGACCGCTTTGGCCATGATCATCGGTATGGTGCCGATGGCGTTGGGTTTCGGCGAGGGTGGCGAACAGAACGCACCTCTTGGTCGCGCCGTCATCGGTGGTCTCCTTTTTGCCACTGGCGCTACCCTAATATTTGTGCCAGCCGTCTTTATGCTCGTGCGGCGCCGGACAGCTTTGAAACTGCGAGAGAAATCCTCATCAGAACCGGTGCAACTATGACATCCGATTCGACAGAAAAAAGAACGAGCGCTGAAGGAGCAACGGAAGAACCAGAGATGGCCAGCCCGCCGCGAGCCAAGCAACCGCGCCGTCTGCTGCTTCTCTTGATTGTGGCCGCCGTCGTGTTTGGGATTCTCGCCTTTTCCGGGATTATGTCCCGGTTAGCGGCGACGAAAGAACTTCAGAAAACGGCCGATGATGCTGCCCAAGCCACCGTAAACGTCACTCGGCCGGAACGCGCGCCCTCTTCCGTGACCCTTGCTTTACCAGGCCAGACCCAAGCCTATATCCAGGCGCCCATCTTCGCGCAAACGAACGGCTATTTAAAAACGTGGGAGACCGATATCGGCTCCAAGGTGAAAGCGGGCGATGTCCTTGGGGAAATTGATACGCCCGAGATCGATCAGCAATTCGCGCAGGCCCGAGCGACGTTACAGCAAGCGCAAGCCGCTCTTTGGCTGTCCCAACAAACCTACTCGCGCGACGAAAACCTTCTGAAATCGAGGGTCATTGCGCAGCAGGACTTTGACAATCAAGCAGGTGACCTCCGGGTCAAACAAGCCACCGCGAATGCTGATGAAGCGGACGTGCACCGCCTCGAAGCCTTGGAGGCGTTTAAGAAGTTACGCGCGCCTTTCGACGGGATTGTGACAATGCGAAATACGGATATCGGGGCACTGATCAACGCCGGTTCCGGCAACGCTCTTTTTACCGTGGCAAAAATTTCACCATTACGCGTTTACGTCAGCGTACCCGAGTCGATGGCGAGCTACGTCAAGGAGGGAACGAAGGCCGACCTCACTTTCGACCCGTTTCCCGGAAAAAAATTTCCTGCTCAGGTCGTGCGCACGGCCGGCGCGATCGATCCGAGTCAGCATACCATGTTGACCGAGCTGCAGCTGCCGAATGAGACCGGCGAGCTTCTCCCCGGAGCCTACGCTCAAGTGCACCTGCGCACCGACGGCAATACGCAAGCTCTGCTCCTACCCTCGAACACGCTGCTTTTTCGCAGCGAAGGCACGGCAGTCGGTGTCGTGAATCCTGAGGGCAAAGTCCAAATCAGAAAGGTCAGGATTGGACGAGATTTAGGGACAAAACTGGAAGTTGTGGAGGGAGTTACACTGGCCGACCGGGTGATTCTCAATCCTTCGGACGGCTTGGCCGACGGTCAGGAAGTGCACGTGGTTGGGCCGGCTGGCAAGCCCATGGCGCGGAACTGAAAGGGAGTCTCGGAGGGTCAGATCCTAAGATCTGATCCTCCGACCCACCTTTTCACACCAGACTCGCTTCGGCCGAGCGCACGATCTGCGCGAAACCACGGGGATCAAGGCTGGCCGTGCCGACCAAGGCGCCGTCAATATCCTTTTGCCGCATGAGGATCTCGGCGTTGTCTGATTTGACACTGCCGCCGTACTGAATGCGAATCCGTTCGGCGACGTGATCGTCCGAGAGTTGGGCGAGCGTGGCCCGAATAAAGGCATGCGCCTCCTGAGCCTGGTCCGGTGTTGCCGTGATTCCGGTCCCAATCGCCCAAACCGGTTCATAGGCAACAACCGTCTCATGAAAATCTTTGGTCGAAATGTTCCCCAGCGCCTTGACGACCTGACGCCGCAAAACATCCTCCACGTGCCCGCTCTCTCGCTCGGACAGCGTCTCACCGACGCACAAGATCGGCCGCAGCCCCGTATCCAGAGCGGCTCGCATCTTGCGGTTGATTAAATCATCGTCCTCATTGAACTGCACCCGTCGCTCGCTGTGCCCGATGATCACATATTTGACATACAAAGCTCGCAGCATTTGCGCGCTGATCTCGCCGGTGTAGGCACCGCTCTTCGCCCAATGCACATTCTGCGCGCCCAAGCGCAGGAACTGCATTCGCTCCAGCACTATGGCCAAAGCGGGAATCGCGGTGAATGGCGGTATGATGACGACTTCAACGTCATTGACCTCCCCGAGCTCGGAAAGAAAGGCTGCCAGAAAGGATTCGGCCTCCACGTGGGTGAAGTTCATTTTCCAGTTGGCGGCCAGTATCTTCTTACGCATGCGTCAACTTATTGATCGGTGAGCGCAGCCACTCCGGGAAGCTCCTTCCCTTCCAGTAACTCCAGCGAAGCTCCGCCTCCGGTTGAGAGAAAAGTCATCTTATCAGCCAGACCAAACTGTTTGACTGCCGTCACCGAGTCGCCCCCCCCGATGATCGTTTTTGCCCCGCTCGAAGCTAATGCCTGGGAGATCGCTCGAGTGCCCGTCGCGAATTCCGGGATTTCAAAGACTCCCATCGGTCCGTTCCATAAGACGGTCTTGGCCTGCGCGATCTCCCGCGCATAAAGCGCATTTGTCTCAGGGCCGGTATCAAGACCTTCCCAACCATCGGTGATGCCGCGCTCCTCCGATAAGCGACCAGTCGCGCGATGTCGCGCGCCGGCTTTCATCTCATCGGCTTCGATGTTATCCACCGGCAACAGAAACTTAATCTTTCTCTGTTGCGCGAGCTGGAGCAGCTCCTGGGCAAGATGAACCTTGTCTTCCTCCACTCGGCTCTTCCCGGTGGGAATTCCGCGGGCCCGATAAAAGGTGTACGCCATTGCTCCGCCGATAAGGAAAGCATCGGCCTTCTCCATGAGCGCCTTAATCACGCCAATCTTATCCGAGACCTTGGCTCCTCCGAGAATGACCAGAAAAGGTCTTGCCGGGTCGGCGAGTTCGTCCCGCAAAAACTTCAACTCACGCTCCATCAGCAGGCCCATTGCCGCTTGCGCAACGTGCTTGGCGATACCGGCCGTGCTGGCGTGCGCACGATGCGCCGCCCCGAAGGCGTCGTTTACATATAAATCGCCCAAGCGCGCGAGCGCCTGGGCAAACTTGTCATCGTTTGCTTCTTCCTCCTTGTGGAACCGAACGTTTTCCATGAGCACAACACCGCCGTCCGGAAGTGCCCTCGTCATGGTCTCCGCCGACGGACCGATCAATTCCGGGGAAAATTCTACCGGTGGATCGATTAACCCGGCCAAATATTCAGCCACCGGCCGGAGGGTGTACTTCGGATTGGGCTGACCCTTCGGTCTCCCGAAATGGGCCAGCAAGATCACCTTCGCCCCTTCACTGCGCAAAAGATCTATGGTGGGCAGGCTTTCCCGGATACGAGTGTCGTCTGTAATCCGAACCTTGCCGTCCGATTCTTCCGTCGGAACATTAAAGTCCACGCGAACGATGACCCGGCGCCCTTGTACCCGCAGATCGCGGACAGACAGCTTGGCCATTGCTTGCCTCAGTTTTTCGATGCCGTCGCGATCATGTATCGAAGCAAATCGACACAACGAACCGAATAACCCCACTCGTTGTCGTACCAGCTCACCAGTTTGAAAAACCGGCTGTTCAGCTCGATGCCAGCACCAGCGTCGAAAATGCTGGAATGTTCGTCGTGCAGAAAATCGGTCGAAGCCACTTCATCGTCGGTATAGCTCAGGATACCCTTTAGGTAGGTGTGGCTGGCCTCCCGCATTTTTTCGCAAATCTGCTTGTAGCTGGTTTCTTTTTCGGTTCGCACCGTCAGATCTACGACTGACACCACGGGGGTCGGCACCCGAAATGACATCCCGGTCAGTTTGCCTTTCACTTCCGGACAAACCAGACCAACCGCTTTCGCCGCACCAGTAGTTGACGGTATGATATTGATGGCGGCCGCTCGGCCACCTTTCCAATCCTTACGAGAGGGACCATCAACGGTCTTTTGCGTCGCCGTATAAGCGTGCACGGTCGTCATCAGGCCTTCCTGGATCCCGAACCCCTCTTTCAGGAGCACGTAAACGATCGGCGCCAGACAATTGGTTGTACAACTCGCGTTGGAGACAATTTGATGCTTGGAGTGGTCGTATTTTTCGTGGTTCACCCCCATGCAAACGGTGATGTCCTCGCCCTTAGCCGGGGCCGTAATGAGCACCTTCCTGGCACCGGCTTCCAAATGACCTTTGGCCGCGTCTGCCGAAGTAAAGAGGCCGCTCGCTTCAATAACAATTTCCGCCCCAAGCTTGGCCCACGGCAGGGCAGAAGGACCATCCTTGATCGCCAGACAACGAATCCGATGGCCATCCACCACGAGAGTGTCGTCCTCATCCAACCCTGGGCTGGACTTCTCGGCGCTCACCTGGCCCTGAAAACGCCCCTGCGTCGAATCGTATTTGAGGAGATACGCCAGGTTGCCGGCCGGCACGATGTCATTCAGAGCAACAACCTCGATCTCTTTGCCCAGTAAGCCTTGCTCCGCGATCGCCCGAAAAACCAAGCGCCCAATCCGTCCAAAACCATTGATTCCAATTCTGACCATATTTTTTAAGAAGGTTCAGGGCAATAAAGGCGAAGACCCACGAAGGTCAATCCGACAAATTTTGTCCGGCTTGCATCCATGGGACACATCGCACGGTAGGACCGATGGAAGTTGTAGGGGCGCAGCAGATCCGCTGCGCGAGCTAGGCCGGCGCTTCGGTTAGTCCGCCAAGACTCTCCTGCGGCCGCGCCTCTTCCGTGCGTTCTTCACTGGGAGATTGCGGCACGATCGGAGGAGGCGGATTGATCAACTGACCATAGTTGATAAGCTCACGGATCTGGCTGCCATCGAGCGTTTCGTACTCCAGCAACGCTTTGGCAATTGCGACCAAGGTTTCCTTGCGCTGAGTCAGCACCCGCAGCGCCTTCTGGTACGCATCATCGCAAAGCCGCTTGACCTCACGATCGATCTCCTGCGCAGTCGCCTCGCTGTAAGCCCGCGATCGAGCGATGTCGCGCCCAAGAAAAACATAGTCCTCGTGCTCCCCGTACTCGACCATCCCGAGGCGTTCGCTCATGCCCCACTCACAAACCATTTTTCGCGCCGTCCCGGTGGCCATACGGATATCGCCCGAAGCCCCACTGGTCACATCGCCAAAAGATCAGCTCCTCAGCCACTCGGCCACCCATGATGACGACCAAACGATCAAGCAACTCATTTTTCCGGCTGTTGTACTTATCTTCGGTGGGAAATACATCGTCGAGCCCAGCGAAGGTCCCCGCGGAATGATCGTCACTTTATGCAGGGGATCGGTATGCTCCAGCACTTCGCAAAGAAGAGCGTGTCCTGCTTCATGATACGCGGTATTCTCTTTCTCTTTCTCGCTGATAGCCAAGCTGCGGCGTTCCTTGCCCCACCGCACTTTGTCGCGAGCCTCTTCGAGTTCGGCCTGGGTGATCGCCTTGAGACCACGGCGGGCGGCGAGCAAAGCCGCTTCGTTAATCACGTTCGCCAGTTCAGCTCCAGAATAACCGGGTGTGCCGCGAGCCGCCACTGCCAAATCGACCCCTTCGGCCAGCTTTACCCGCTTGGCATGCACCCGCAGAATCTCTTCCCGACCTTTGACATCGGGGAGGTTAACAGTGATCTGGCGGTCAAATCGTCCCGGACGCAGCAGCGCGGGATCGAGAACATCGGGGCGATTGGTCGCGGCGATGATAATGACGCCCTCCTGGGTATCAAATCCGTCCATTTCGACGAGCAGCGCGTTTAAGGTCTGCTCCCGCTCGTCATGGCCGCCGCCAAGTCCATGTCCGCGGTGCCGGCCGACCGCGTCGATCTCATCGATGAAAATAATGCAAGGCGCTGATTTCTTTCCCTGCTCAAACATATCGCGCACCCGGGACGCTCCGACGCCGACAAACATCTCAACAAAGTCCGAGCCGCTGATGCTAAAGAAAGGCACATCCGCCTCCCCAGCGATCGCTCGAGCCAGCAAGGTCTTGCCGGTTCCAGGAGGCCCAACCATCAGTACTCCCTTCGGAATGCGTCCACCGAGTTTCTGAAACTTCTTGGGGTCTTTCAGGAAATCGACGATCTCCTGGACCTCTTCTTTGGCCTCTTCGATTCCGGCCACATCCTTAAAGGTGACCCGATTGCGATCGCGAGCCAGCATCCGCGCTTTACTCTTGCCAAAGCTCAACGCGCCTTTGCCGGCGTTTCGGATCTGCTGACGAAAGATGAAGTAAAGAACAATGAAGAAGATCGCGATCGGTGCGAACTGCACAAGAGCTGACGCCATGACGTCGGAGTCTGCCTTGATGTCAACCTGATAACCTTTGCTCTCCAGAAGGGACTCAAGGTTCTTGTTATAATCGATGAAAACCGTCGTTTTGAAATGATCGGGGGCGCCCGGAGCGGTTGATGGCCGCCGGGTTTTATCGAAGGCGCCACGCAGGATCTGCGTCGAACGCCCTTCAGTCACAATGAGCTGAAGCGGTTCCTCGCGACTAATTCGGCCCTCATCCAAATACTTCTGGAACTCGGTAAAGGAGATTTCCTCGACATTGCCGTAGTTGCTACTGCGCGAAAATAGAAAGCCCCCCAACAGAGCGATGGCGCAAACAAACAAGATAATGCCCCGCCAATTGAAGTTGTTGTCGTTGCCAAAATTCCGAGGATTTTTGTCCTTTGGAGACCTGGGATCTAATTGTGCCATAGGGTGCTAACAATCCAACGGTAGCACAACGCTACCGCAGCGCCAAACGAGCCGCCTTTCCGAAGTCCGCCTAGACTCCTTGAATCCGCGTCGCTAGGGAATGCATTTCTCCTGATTTGTCAATAGGGTCGATAAAATACATTGAGCGGCTTTTCCCACAAGTGGAGATCCATGCGCAAAAGTGACAATCTGGAAGTTCAGACCGTCCAATTGGACGAGCGACTTCCTTATAGTCTTCGGTTCCCGGCAATATTTTGGAGGTAAGAGCGCCAAACCAGTTTCCGGCAGATTGATCAGGATGTCACCCAACGAGAGAGCAGCCACGTCGGGACGGTAGACCGCGATCTCTCCTGGACCGGCGCCAGGAAGAGAGAAAGTTCGTACCCCGGGAAAGAGTCTCCTCAGTTCTTCGAGTCCACCATCCGGAGAGAGCCCGGTCTGCGAGTCTGCGAGTAACGGAATCCGGCACTCGACGCAAAACGATCGGCTGGCGCGTTCATGATTGCCATTGGTGAGCAGAACCGCCGCCGGCCTACCCTTCCCCAGCAAAAAGTCCCACTGTTCTGGTACCAACCTGATCGGGTCAATCAAGAGAATCTCGGATCCGAAAACGTGGCCACAAGAACACACCTGCGTCCGGCATCCGGAATCATATGTCTCCCAAAAGGCGACTTCGGGGGTCAACCAATGGACGTAATCAGCCATTGGTCGTCGGGATGAACAGGCACCTCGCACGATTGATCAGTCCCTGAGTCGGAGACGCGCGATGCGATCTTTGGCTTTTCCTCGCCCCGCTAGCGGCCTGCGTATTTTACACTGCAACCATACGGCTGCGTAGTAGTGGTCTTCACTGGCTTTCCCGCCATAGCGCTTTCCAATGCCACGCGAACATAATTGGTGGCGGTTTTTACGTCCTCGATATCGGTGCTCCTTTTGTTGTCGATTGCCCCTTCGTACACGAGAACGCCTTTCGGATCGATAATGTACATGTCGGGAGTCGTCTTCGCGCCAAATTCGCGTCCGACCTTACCATCAGAATCAAGCAATAAAGCCGTTCGGGCGGCGCCAACCTTCTTAGAAATCTGGTTGAGCTGGTCCGCCTGATAGTTGCCTTGCATTCCGGGTGCCGACGAGTCGATCGTGAGCCACACAACCCCCTTGGAGGTAAACTCCTTCTGCAAGTTTTGCATATTCCCCGATCCATAATGCTTGCCGACGAACGGACAGTCCGGATTGTACCATTCCAGAACCACATATTTGCCTTTGAAGTCGGAAAGACGAACAGTCTTGCGGTAGGTGTCGGGCAGAGAGAAATCTGGCGCCTGATTTCCGACCGGAACCGCGCAGAAGCCGCTACCAACAAGGGATACCAGCAGGCTAGCACAAAGGAACACGAGTTTAGGTTTCATATTTATTTCGGGTTCGTTCCAATTCATCCCCGGTCAGTTCCACCGCCACCCAGCGGGGACGACCTGAGGAATGAAATTGGTTTTTCGTTATCTATCTTCTCTAACGCTTTCAGGACAGTTTGGGATGTAATCAGCTCGGGCAGCACAACGGGCGCATTTTGATTCCCGCCTGGGTACACCAGGTACATTGGTACGCCCACTCTCCCGTGCTCTTTCAAAATGGCGGTGATCGCAGGATCGCCGTGGGTCCAATCCGCCCGAAGGGCCAGAACATTCTTCTCGGCGAAAGCAGCGCGCACCGGAGCGGTGTCGATGGCAAATCGTTCGTTCGATTTGCAGGTAAGACACCAGTCGGCCGTGAAGTCGACAAAAACAGGCCGCCCCGCCGCCAAAGCTTTTTCCAACTTTACCTGGTTAAACGGCTGCCACACAACCTGATCCGGCTGGGTCAGGAAAGTGTAGCATCCGACAGCTCCGGCCACTACTAACACCATCGCAAGAGCAGCCGCTCGGCGGGAGCGAGTCGACGAAACCGGCGTCCAAAATGAACCCTTAATCCAGGCAAGGACGGCAATCACCAGGAGCAGTCCGCCGGCCTTGACGACAGCGTTAACCCCTTGGAGCTGGCCAAGCACCCAGAGCAGCCAAAGGAGTGTCGCCAACAAGAGAAAGCCGAGGGCCTGCTTCAACCGAATCATCCAGGCGCCGGGCTTCGGCAGAAAGCGCATCCAGCCTGGTTGAATAGCCAGCGCTACATAGGGAAGGCTCATACCCAGGCCGATGACCAGAAAAACGACGAACGTAATGATGGCCGGCTGTCCGAACGCAAAGGCAGACGCAGTCCCCAGAAAGGGGGCGGTACACGGCGTCGCCAGAATCGTCGCAAAAACCCCTTGGAAAAAGGCGGCACCCCATCCTGTTCCGCTCGCCAGCCGGGCCAACCCCTGCGTAGAGCGAGCCGAAACGGTCAATTCGTACACGCCAAACAGGTTCAGCGCGAAGGCGAAAACAAGCGCGCTAATTGCCAAAACAAAACGCGCATCCTGGAACTGGAAGCCCCAACCGACCCGGACCCCAGCGCTCCGCAGCGCGATCACCACAATCGCCAGCAAGGCAAAACAGCTCAGGATTCCGGCCACAAACGCCAAAGCCAGCCGGATAACCTCGCGCCTTTCACCCTTCCCTTCGCTGACGAATCCAAAAATCTTCAGCGAGATCACCGGCAGCACGCACGGCATCACATTCAGGATCAAACCTCCGATCAGGGCAAAGAGTAAACCCTGGAGAAGTCCGTTCAGGTTCGTTGGCGGTGAGAGTGCCACGGTGGGCTGGACCGGTCCGTTGATCCTGCCCTGAGTCGCATAACCACGTCGCTCAGCACCTGTGCCAGCGACAAGCACACCGTCCAATTGTTTCAGCGGCTGCGGTTCTGCCTCAACCGGCAAAACAACCTTGACCCCAACCGTTCGGGCATGTCCCAGAATAACGCCATCGGCTGGCAAGGGATAAAAATCGAGAGGCTCGTCTTTCGGCAATCCTGTAACGGAAAGGGCTATATCCTTACCTGCCCGACTGAAGCGTACGATCAAATCGCTGGGCAAACCGGCGGACGGAACCTGTTGGGCAAAGCGGTCAAAAACCTGGGTCGACGTAGCGGTCGCGGCCGCTCCGTTATTGAGCAAAAGCGAAAGGTCAGCCCTTCCCGGAACGCACAGTGTCTCACAGACCAGCCATTCAGATTTGGCTCGGAACTCCAGCGGCCCAGCCGGCAGTCGCGCAGGTGCTTGCACCTCGGCGAAAAGCAGGACCTCTCCGGGGTAAGTAAAAACCTCGAGATCGCCCGGTTCCTTATCCCGGATCGGCAACGGCCAGTTGAGCGGGCCGGCCTTGAAGCCCGGTGGAAGCTGCCACTCGACCTTCGGCGGCAATCCGGAGTCGCCGGGATATTTCCAGTAAATGTGCCAGCCCGGAGCCATCTGATAGAGGACGCCCAGACGAAATTTCTCACCCGCCCTGACCTCCGAGCGATCGGCGATGAGGGAGGCATGCATCAGTTCTCGTCCATCCTTGATCTGCCCCCAGGTCGATGCCAGTGGGCCGAACAAACCGCAGACAAGTCCGAGGAGCAGCCTGAATTTATAAAATCTGTTTTTCATGGCTCCCGAAAGGAGAGTAGCCAAGAGGCCAATCTCTTCCGTTAAAGCGTGCAAATCCCACACCAACCATAAGCACGACCGACGAGAGTTGCGAGTCCCGAGTCGAAGCCGGTCATCGCCCTTACGCTGTCAAAGTGATTTCAGGTCTTCGCTGTATCGGCACTTGGTGCAACGTGATCCGAGCGGATCGACCCAACCGCGCAATTCGGGACTCGCAACCCGGGACTCGGGACCCCTGGGACGGCGACGCGGTGGAGCGAGTCCGGCAGACGCCGGACTGGCCCGCGGTTTCCTGGTTGAAGGAGTTTTGAGAGGGTTTTGAGGCCGTCCTTTATCGACGAGTGTGGCCGCCCAGAGGTTACCAAGCTCTGTCGATCGAGTCCCTGCAAACTGTCAGGCGCATCGTGCAACCTGCACCGGACATCGCGCGAGAATCTAGCGATCTTCTGGCTACGTGGCATAGCCCTGTGCCGGTACTCGGTTAGAAGCACGTTGCGAGACAACTCCAAATTTTGCCCTGCCGACGCACGGCAAATGCAATGTCGCTCGCCAATCTCTGAAAGGTTACCCACTCCTCCCGGCACGTAAACATCTTCGGAACCTGGCACGAAACTAGCCTTCAGAAAGAGAACCCGTCGCACTGAATGTTATCCTGGTTTCTGATCTTTCTCATCTTAGCCATTCTGATAACCGTGATCGGCTTCTCCGGGAGCAGCCGACACCCTTGACAAGCTTGGGCCTGCCGCATCGCCCAGGTTTGATAACCTACGGTTCACCCGCCAAAAAAAGGGGGAGCGATCACTCGATCGCTCCCCTTTTGAACCGAAGGGACGGGACCTCTTCAGGCAGCGCGCTGTGTCTTTAGAATGTCGCGTATCTCGGCCAGCAACTTCTCTTCACCAGTCGCCTCCTGGGGAGCTGCCGGAGCCGGTCTCCGAAATCGATTGATCTGTTTGATGATCAGAAACAACACCAAAGCAACGATCAGGAACTCAATCACCGAATTCAGGAAAGCCCCGTAGGCGATCACCGGCAACCCGCGGTCTGTTGCTTCTTTCAGGGAGCTGGGGTGTTGCCCGGATAAGTTGATGAACAGGCTCGAAAAATCCACCTTGCCGAGCACGAGCCCGAAGGGCGGCATAATTATATTGTTAACCAGCGAATTAACAATTTTACCGAAGGCAGCCCCAATCACCACGCCCACGGCGAGGTCGATCGCGCTCCCTTTCATCGCAAATTCACGAAACTCTTTCAGAATGGCCATGAGAAATCTCTTTGTTACGAAGTCCGCTGCAACGATCAAATCGTTCTCTCCACAAATTATCAAACCCGGATGGCCGAACGTTTTGCCGAGTCGATTTGCTTCCGGTAAGGTTCAACGGACTCAGTGAACGAACGAGCGCGACCGGGCGACTGCTTCGGCGGAGCATCGAGAGTGCAATTTTGCGACCATGTCTGCTGACGATCTGACGGAGCTGATCCAGCGCATCAGAAAATCCGATCAGACTGCGGCAGAAGAATTGGTCAACCGCACGTACCCCATCGTGATCCGAATCGTCCGGAATCATCTGCCCCGCCGCGAACTTGAGGAAGATCTCTCGCAAGAGATCTACCTCAAGATCTTCGCCAAGCTGAACCAGTTTCGTTCCGATGTGCCATTCGAACACTGGATCTCTCGCATCGCGGTGAACACTTGCATCGATCATTTACGCAAACAGAAGAACCGTCCGGAATATCGCTGGGCAGACTTTTCGGCCGAACAGCAAGCCGTTCTTGAAAACCTGCAAAATTCCGTGTCTTTGCCTCCAGAACGTTCCCCGGACGAAGTTCGTGACCTTTTACAGCGTTTGCTGCAAACTTTAAAACCGAATGAGCGCCTGGTGATTCAATGGATGTACCTTGAAGAAAAGTCCGTTGCCGAAATTTGTGACCTGACCAACTGGAAATCGTCTAAGGTAAAGGTTACTGCCTTCCGAGCACGACAGAAATTGATGTCAACGATCCGGCGTTTAGAGAAATGAAAGAAACCGATCTGGAAAACCTGTGGCGGATCAGCAGGATTGACGGGGAAAAAGACTCGCTCGACCCGCCCGCTGGTTTTGCCCAGGATGTTTTTGCCAGATATTTGCGGGAGAAACGCCAGGGGCAGATCGTTCTGCGAACCTCAATCGCTTCGATCGCTGCAGCCTGTTGTATTCTGGTCTCGATCGTTGGACTCAATTTCGATCAGCTCACCTCGCTTCCGGTCAATGATGTCGATCCGGTGGTAGAGATGGCTAACTCGGTATGGGACTCCGCTGGAAACTGATTTCAGCATTCGCGGCCATCTTTCTGATTGGGGGCTTCTGCGGTTCCGCGCTCACTCTGGCTATCGCCGGCATCAAGATACCTGGAGCTCCGCAGGTAAATCCGCATCGCTGGGAAGACGTCATCATGCGTAACCTCACGACCCGGCTTGGCCTTACGCCAGACCAGCAGAGGACGATTCGCCCGCAGATCGTCGCGGCGGTTCAGCAAATGCGCCTGGTACGCCGCCAGCTGATCCTGCAAACAGACGATCTGGTCGATGAAACCTTTCAGCGCCTGGAGGCCCAGCTCACGCCTGAACAGCAGCGGCACATGGAAATCTTCCGAACGAAAAGGAAAGAGCGCCTCCGCCGCCAGTTAGAGGGATTAAAACAGTAGTTGCCCAATTTCGTCGATTGTAACCAGGCCAGTGTGACCTGCGTCTAAAAGGTCTGTTACGTTTCGGAGAGGAACACCTTAGTGGTTAAGGCGGGCAGGCCCGGCGAAAGCCGGGTCTGTTCGTTTAAGCCGACGGAGCTAGGAGCTAGAATCCAGGATCTGGCATTCGGCAGATGGGGACCTTGGTTCCATCATCCTGCTAACTCCTAAATCCTGGCTTTTTGCACTTACGCTACCCCAGCTAGCTCGGTCACCTGCACGTTGAACTGTAGATCGTATAGTTTCCGATAAAGAGTCGAACAGTCCAGCAACTCCAGATGAGTGCCGATATCGCGGATCTCGCCCTGGTGCATCACGACGATCTGGTCCGCTTTCAAGACCGTCGATAAACGGTGCGCAATCGCGATGACCGTTCGGCCTTGCGATAGCTGCTCCAAGGCCGCCTGAATTTCGCGCTCCGCTTCCGAGTCGAGGGCGGACATCGCTTCATCAAGCAGAAGGATAGGCGCGTCCTTCAGCAACGCGCGCGCGATCGAGATCCGCTGCTGCTGACCTCCCGAGAGCAGACATCCTTTATCACCAATCACTGTGTCGTAGCCTTGCGGTTGCTGGAGGATAAAATCATGCGCAAACGCGCGGCGGGCGGCTTCCGCGACTTCATCCTGGGAAGCATTCAGCCGGCCGTAACGAATATTGTTGGCGATCGTATCGTGGAAAAGAAACGTTTCCTGACTCACTACGCCGATGTTCTCGCGCAGCGATTCCTGGCGAAGCTTTCGAATGTCGTGTCCGTCAACCCGAATCACCCCGCTTTCCGGATCATAGAACCGCAGCAAGAGCGAAAGCACCGTGCTTTTTCCCGCGCCGCTTGAACCAACGAGGGCGAAATATCTCCCCGGCTTGATGTGCAAACTGAGTTCCCGGATCGCCGGGGAAAGGCCGGCGCGATACCGAAAGGTAACGTTTTCCAACCGGAGATCGCCATGACAATCCTTGAGATCCTCCGCTCCCGCTTGATCCTGAATCGCCGGTTCCTTGGTCATGACCTCAAAGATTCCGGTCGTCGCCGTAAAACACTTCTGCATCGTGAGATGGATCCGGCTCAGTTTCTTCACGGGATCGTACAACAGAAAAATACCCGCCAATAGCGCAAGGAACTTCGCCGCGGAGAGGTGGGTGGCCCAAACATAGAAAATCGCGAGACCAACGCCGAAAGCCGCCACGGCCTCAACCATCGGACCCACAATCTCAATGGCTTTGCGCACCCGGAAACTATTCCGAAATTGTTCAAGGCTCAGCTTGTTGAATTGCTGGATTTCTCGCTCTTCTCGGGCAAAAGCCTTGATGACCCGAATCCCGGCAAAGCTTTCCTGGAGCGCCACCATCATCGCGCCCATCCTTTGCTCCTCTGCCTTGCCCTGTTTGCGGACGCGGCGCCCAAAGACGACGATCGGCACGATTCCGAGGGGAAAAAGTACCAGGCTGAGAACCGTAAACTTCCAGTCCAGATGGAGTAAGGCCAGGACCGCACCGATAATCGTCAGCGGCTGTTTGATGAGATCGCTGCTGATGCTGGTGAGGGCGCTTTGCGCTTGCGTCGTGTCGTTGGCCACTTTCGACATCAAGTTACCGGAACGCTCCCGATTAAAGAACTCCATGGATTGACGCAGAATCCGACTGTAGAGCTTGCTGCGAATATCGGCTAAAACGCGGAGACTGACCCACGCCATGTAATAGGAGTTCAGGTAATCAAAGACACTTCGAATAACAAAGATCACAGGGATCGCCGCGCAGATGACCAGAACTGAATTGATCCCCGGACCCCGGTCGAGCATGTCGAGGGTCGACAACTTGGGATGGCCTTGTGGGAATACGTGGCTATTCACCTCCCGAATCGCCAAAGGCAAGAGACCGCTCACCAGCCCATATAGAGCACCGAATAGCAACGCCAGAACGAAGCGCCCCCAGTACGGCTTAAGATAAGGAAAAAGATCGCGGTAAGGACCGACCAACAATGTCACGAACTTGCGCGGCGAGAGCTTACTTTTCGACATTACTGTGGAGAATAGCTGACAGCTAATAATTGATAGCCCATGGTCAGTTCGCACCTGGACATGGGCTGTTGGCCATCTCAGCCAAGAGGATCTTCATAGCACACGTTACCGTTTCGGTCGACAGTTCGCTCATCGGATGGCCTTGTTCCCGTGGCCGGTCAGGTTGATAATTATGCCCAAAACCGGCTCGGACGCTCCTCGCCCAAGGATGCTGCGCATTCCAATGAAACGGGTTCGTTGGCCCGAAAAGGACGACCTGCGGGCGCTCGAAGACCGCCGCAATATGCGCGCCCGCGGTGTCGACTCCCAGAAAAAACCCGGCGTCTTTGATCACCGCCGCCGAAAGCAAGAAATCAAGACGTCCGGTCAAATCGAATGATCTCACTCCGGGAGCAAGTTTTTCACGTATCTGGAGAACATGCTCTATTTCCAAGGTTTGTTTGCCGCCGGTGATTACCGCTGGCATTCCCAGCATCCGAGTTGCTTCACCGATGACGTTTGCCCAGCGCTCCGGCAGCCAGTATTTTTCCGGGCGTGCCGCGCCGGGGTGAACCACAAAATACTTCTCGGGAATCGAGAGTTCCCGGCGGAGCGAATCCGCCGATCGGCTGACCGAAGCCGGGATTGACAGGGAGGGGCGCTGATCCCCCTCGGCCGATCCGAGCGACCGAACCAGATCCAGGTAGTGATCGGTCGTATGCTTCTCCCGCACCCGCGATTGCACGAGATCGGTGTAGGCCCATGATCGTAAGCGATGCCGGGCCAGAAAAGAAAAGCCAACCCGCTTGGGCGCTTTAGAGACAAAGGTCGCAAGAGCCGAGCGATCATTTCCGGTAAAATCCAGACACAGACTCGGTGCGCTCTGGGCAATGCTGCGCCACACCCAAAACGGATCGTTCCGCTGGAAAACGCGCACATCGTCCACCATCGTGATCGCCGGGCTCAGGTCGCGTGCATAGTCATCTATCAGCAGCGTAATTCTTGCTTCGGAGTAGAGCTGCCGCAGGGCTGACAGGGCGGGCGTCGTGAGGATGACATCGCCGAGCCGTTTCAGCTGGATAACAAGGATCGAGTTCATCGCACCAATTGAGGGGGGCGCAGGCGCAGCGCAGACCGATACTCCTGGCGAGGCCGCATCCGGAAGTGATCCCATGTAAAATTTTCCATCACCCGCGCGCGGCCCGCCCTGTCCGTAGAGTCAGCATGATCAATCAGGGAAAGAGGATACGAGAGAAGATGGTGGACGCAAACAACCAGCGCCTTGCCTCCATTGGTCGGCGCCGTCTATTGGTTAGCGAGAAGCGTAAGAGCGAATGAAGATCGGGCTGGTTCGACGCGGTTTCGCCCGCGCAGGCGGAGCAGAGAGTTATCTCAAAAGGCTGGGAAAGATCCTCGCTGAACATGGGCATACGACAACCTTGTATACCAGTCAGGAGTGGCCGCTGGCTGAATGGCCTTACGGAAAATTGATTCGCCTGAAGGAGCGATCGCCCGAGCGCTTCGCGCGGGAGTTGCCGCGCCGGCGCGTTTCCGATGATCTGCTTTTCAGTCTCGAGCGGGTTCTGCAGTGCGATTGTTATCGGGCCGGCGACGGCGTGCACCGCTGCTGGCTGAGGCGCCGAGCAAAATACGAACCGGCATGGCGGGCCAAGTTCCGTGCGCTCCAGCGCAAACACATCGAAATGTTGGCATTGGAAGAGGAGATGTTTCAGCAGGCGGGCGCCCGCTTCGTTATCGCGAATTCCGAACTCGTAAAAAACGAGATCGTTTCCGAGTTCAATGTTCCGGAGGACCGGATCGGCGTGATCTACAACGGGTTGCCTGACAATCGATTCACCAAGAAACCGAGCAAGCGTTCTGAGATCCGGAGCAGTCTTGGCTTGGCGGACACCGATATTGCTCTGTTGTTTGCTGGGTCCGGATGGGCGCGGAAAGGACTCCGGTTTGCCCTTGCCGCTTTGCGGCAAATAAAGGATCGCAGGTTTAAGCTGCTGGTCGCCGGAACCGATCGAAGACCGTTATTCGCCGCTTCGCATGTCCAGTACCTCGGCCCGATGGACAACCTGGAGTCGATCTATCGGGCGGCCGACCTCTTCATCCTGCCAACGATTTATGATCCTTTCTCAAACGCTTGTCTCGAAGCTGTCTCGTTTGGTTTGCCGGTCATTACGACCCGGGCCAACGGTTTCTCGGAGATCATGCAATCGGGCGTACACGGTTGCGTCATCCCTCAAGCCGATGACATTGCGGCACTTCGGCAAGCCATCGAAACCTGGAGCGACGCCGCGCTTCGGACGACGGCGCGTCCGGCCTGCCTGGAGCTTGCCGCCGGCTATACGATGCAGAGAAACATGGACAAAACGCTCGCGGTCCTGGAGAACCTCGCGAGGGTCAAGACGGGTCGGTAGGAGTCACAGGAGTTGCAGGACTCATAGGATTCCTGGAGTCTTTAAACCCTTCCATTTGCCGCCATCGCAGATAGCCGTTATTTTCGCGCGAGTAGGCCCCCGTTTTTCCCACCTCTCTCCAGTCAACCCCGCAAAATCTTCATGAGCTTTCAATATCCCAAACTTCATAATGCGATGTGGCCCGGCCTCGTTGGCAAAGGCCCCGGTTGCGAACCATTCATCGACCTTGACACCATGCTCGATCTAACTGCACAAGCCGACGTCGACGGTGTCCGGTTTGATGGTGTCGACCTGTTTGTGTCCGATCCGCACGTCAGCATTGACTCGACCAAAGATGACTTGCGGCGGTTAGCAGATAAGATCTCCGCAAAAAATCTCGCCATAGGATCTCTGGTTGCCCCGGTCTGGCCTCCGACCGGTGGTGGCTCAGCGATGGGATCAAAAGAAGAACGGACCCGTTTTCTGGAACAGGTGCGCAAGACCTGTCGGATCGGCGCTGCTCTCAAAGAACTCGGAATTCGAAAATCCGGGGTCGTCCGGATTGACTCAGCGACCGATCCGGCGACCTGGATAAAAGATCCGGAAGGGACCAAGAAGATCGCGGCCACCTTTCGCGAGAGTTGCGGCATTGCGGAAGATCATGGCGAGCGTCTGGCGGCGGAGGGGGAGATCTGTTGGGGTGGGATGCACAGCTGGCGCAAGATGCTCGATCTGCTGGAAATGGTTGATCGCCCGGACACTCTCGGCTTCCAAGCCGACATGGCGCACACCCTCCTTTACCTGCTCGGATATAATGCACCGGAAGACGCCATCCTGCCGGAGGGTTTCGATTGGCAGGACGACGAAAAACTGCGGCATGCTCTGGCTACGATGACCCATGAATTGCGTCCCTGGACGAACGATTTTCACGTGGCGCAAAATGACGGCACAGTCAAAGGCAGCGGTTCTCACGATAAAACCGGGCGGCACTGTTTGCCCGACGATCCTCATGGCAAGCTCCAGATCGCCCGCGATGCCGGCCACTGGTTGCGCGACGACAAAGGCAATCTGACAAAAGCCATTCAGCATATTTGCTGGGATGGTTGCATGTTCCCGAACGAGGTCATGCTCCAGCCGCAGGCCTGGAACTCGATTTTGTCGGCGATGATATCGGTGCGCGAAGCGAACGGTTGGAATTGACTCCTTCCCGGGGTCCTGATCGGTCCGCGTGCGCCGGCGGGGTCATCTGTGCTACTATCCGGCTGCTCCCTCATTTCCCTCCTAAAAAAATGAAAAACCTGAACATTGGTCTGGTTGGCTACGGCTTTATGGGCCGAGCCCATTCGAATGCCTACCTTTCGGTTAACCAGTTCTTTGAGCTTGAACACAAGCCGGTGCTGAAGGCCGTCGCCGCCCGGGACGAACAGAAGGTGCGACGGTTCGCACACAAATGGGGTTATGAACGGGCCACCACAGATTGGCGAGAGCTGGTCAAGGCTCCGGACATCGATATCATTGATATCGCGAGCCCGAACGATACCCATGCCGAGATCGCCATCGCGGCGGCGCAAGCGGGTAAAATTGTTCTTTGCGACAAGCCGCTGGCCAGAAACCTGGCCGAGGCGTCTCGAATGGTTGAGGCAATCAGCAAAGCCGGGGTGCCGAGCATGGTATGGTACAATTACCGGCGCATCCCGGCGGTGACGCTGGCAAAACAGATTATAGCCGCGAACAAACTTGGCCGGATTTTTCATTATCGGGCCAAGTTTTTACAGGATTGGACGATCTCGGCGCAAGTTCCACAAGGGGGCGCAGCGTTATGGCGGCTCGATGCCGATGTCGCCGGAAGTGGGGTGACCGGCGATCTGCTCGCCCACTGTATCGACACCGCCATCTGGTTAAACGGCGAGGTGGAGACGGTCTCGGCAATGACCGAGACGTTTGTGAAAGAGCGGATGCACAATATCACCGGTAAACCGGAAAAGGTCGGGATCGACGACGCCAGTGCCTTCCTTGCTCGATTCAAAAATGGTTCGTTGGCCACGTTTGAAGCCACCCGCTACGCGCGTGGACACAAGGCATTGTACACTTTCGAAATCAACGGCGAATCCGGATCACTTGCCTGGGATCTCCACGACATGCACCGTTTAGCGTGGTTTGACCACAAAGATGAGGGAGCGATGCGCGGTTGGCGATCCATCCATGTGACGGAGGGAGAACATCCCTACATGAAACACTGGTGGGTGCCGGGACTCGCCATCGGTTTCGAGCACTCTTTTACGCACCAGATAGCCGACTTTATCCAAAGCCTGGAAAAGAAAAAGCCGGCGGAACCGGATTTTGCCGAAGCCCTAAAGACTGAGTTTGTCGTCGCGGCGGTTTTGCGGTCGGCTAAATCCCGTCATTGGGAGCAGGTGGGGTGAGGTGTCGGCCTAGTGTGTGTCCCCTGGGACCCGTGGGTCCCATAGGTCCCATGGCTCCGATAGTCCCGTAGGGGCTATAGCGCCCTCACACCCAATGCCGATAACGCCATACGCCGCCCAAACCGACTCACGCCGCTCCTATCCCGGGCGCCGCGGGGTTCGCGTCCGGCCCGAAATAGCGGAGCACTACCAGATCTTCCACAGCGCTGGTGTTTTCGAATCTCACTCCGGCGCGCGCGGCCGGCTCAGTGCAGAAGACCTCGTCGTTGGTCATCTCAACGAACCGGATCAGCTTGGGACAATCCAGCAGGAGATTGTTCATTTTCCCGTTACCCTGAACCACGATCAGGCCGTAGGCGCCGTTATCTTTGATCGTGCACTTCACGCCCGGCTCAATCGTCAATTCTTTTGCGGTAAATAACTGTTCGCCGTTGATCTTTCCATACACGATCCAGCGATCCAAGTAACCTTCCGAGGCGGTGTCCGCTACCGGGACAGGCTTCAGAAAATGGTTCTTTTTGAACTCCGGATCGACGTTTGCCTCCCAGTCAAGCTCGCTGACGATGAAATCCAGATCGAAGTGTCGCTCCTTCGGAATATCCTTCACCAAAAGTGAACGCGGCATTTCCCGCCCTTCGACCAGGGATTGAAACATGGCGAACACATCCGAGCCCCATTGCGGCTCGTAGGTGCAAAGTGAACCGGGGGCGTGAAGCAGGCCCGGACCGATCAACCACCCGGTCCCCGGCTCCAGACGATAAGCTTTTGAAAGATCGAGAATGCCGTTATCACCTTTGTTCCAGTTTTCCAGGCATCGTTTGACGTCTTCCCGGACGGTCCCGGGTTCGAGACCCATAAAGGTATAAGGAAAATTGTTGCCCACTGTGTTGTGCTGCGGCGGGAAATAATAGCTCTCCGGCTTACCCTCTTGTCCGACCAGCCGAGCGTGTTCCTGCGATTGATGCATGTGGTGCGGAATCGGACCCATGTTGTCGAAGAACTTCGAGTAAACCGGCCATCGATGGTAGCGGTCCCAGATCGTTTTTCCGATTAGTTCCGAGCCGAGCTCCTCAACGGCGGCAGCCACGGTAAATCTCCGATCATCAACGACGCAGTAGCTCAATCCTTCGTCCGGGGTGCGCCCTTCATTCGCGGCCGGCGTGGTCGAGGCAAACCAACGCTCGTCAATACCGCCGCGATCCAGGCCAAAGGCGTAAAGGTCGTATGGATGAAGTTTTAAACGGCGACCCGGCTGCAGAAAAGATCGCGGCACCCAGCACGGAGCCAATCGCAACAGTCCGCCGCTCTGATCGAGGGCGTCTTGAACAACTTGGCGAAGGTTTGTATCGACGGTCTTGAGCGCGGTAACTGTTTTCATTTTGGAGAATGAGACATGGAAACAGCTGAACCGTTAACAGTCAATCGAGCGGAGGAAGCGGCGGGAGCGACCTCAGCTGCGGGAGGTAGGTTGCCAATTGAGAAAGCAAAGAGCGCAACTTCCTTCCCCATAGCTCGTACCTCCGACCGTTCTTGCGCTACATTCCTCCGCTGAAGCCGCTCCCGCCGCTTCCTCCGCTCGATTGACTGACTCCTGCGACTCTCCCCTCTAAAACCCTCCCCAAGCCCGGCCGTCCCGCCGGAGCAACTCCTCTCCTTCTTCCGGTCCCCAACTGCCGGCGGGATAGAAACACAACGGTGGTTGCTCCCCGTCGTTATGCCAGGCTTCCTCGATGCTATCAACAAATCGCCAGGCTTCCTCGACTTCGTCGCGTCGGGCAAAAAGCGTGGCATCACCTGCCATCGCATCGAGCAGTAGCCGTTCGTAAGCCTCCGGACTCGCCTTGCCAAAAGATGTCCCATATTGAAAGTCCATTTTCACCGGTTGAATCCGGACGCTGGCACCCGGAGCTTTGGATTGCATTCGAAGCGACACTCCTTCGTCCGGTTGAATTCGGATCAGCAAAACGTTCTGCGACTTCACGCTCTGCCCGGTCGGCTCCGACCGATTAAAAAGCACGCCGGGCGGATTTTTGAAATGAATGCCGATCTCCGTGGCTGTTTTCGGCAATCGTTTACCGACCCGGACGTAGAACGGCACATCGGCCCACCGCCAGTTATCGATCAAAAGCCGCAGTGCGACATAAGTCTCGGTCGCCGATCCCGGCCGCACATTTTTTTCGTCGCGATAGCCCAGGACAGGCTTGCCGTTGATCGAACCGGCCGAGTACTGACCGCGCACGACGTCCCGGCCAACCGCCGACCCCCGGAGGCGGCGCAGCGAACGCAGCACCTTGACCTTTTCGTCTCGAATAGAGTCGGCGCTGAGATCAGTGGGCGGTTCCATCGCCACCAGACAGAGCAATTGCAGCAGGTGATTCTGGACCATATCCCGCAAAGCACCCGCCCCTTCGTAGTAACCAGCCCGACTCTCGACCCCCAGTTGTTCGCTCGCCGTAATCTCAACATGGTCGATATAACGTTGGTTCCAGAGGTGCTCAAAAATGGAGTTGGCGAAGCGCAACACCATGATGTTCTGGGCCGTTTCCTTGCCGAGATAGTGGTCGATCCGGAAAGTAGATGCTTCACTGAAGACGTCGTGCAGCACGGCATTCAGATGCTGCGCGGTCGGCAGATCGATACCGAAGGGTTTCTCGACGATGATTCGCGACCAGGCACCCTCCCGGCGGCGATTCAATCCGGATTCCTTAATGTGATACAGAATCGGCTCGAACTGGTCCGGACCCGCGGATAGGTAGAAAAGACGGTTACCTCGCGTCGTCCCCTCGGCATCAAGCGTTTCGAGCCGGTCCGCGAGGCGACGATACCCATCTTGATCAGAGAACTCGCTTCGGTGATAATAAATACTCTTGCCGAACTCCCGCCACAGATCGTCATTGATCTCTTGCCGGGAGAATCGACCGGCAGCCTCCTGCAGTTCTTGACGAAACACGCTATCATCCTTGTCCCGCCGGGCAAATCCCACCACGGATAAACCTGATGGCAAATCGCCATCAGCGCGCAGATTGTAGAGTGCCGGAATCAGTTTTCGATGAGTCAAGTCCCCGGTCGCGCCAAAGATAACGATCGAACACGGTTCCGGGATCGCCCGAGGCGCAAAACTTTCCTGTACGATTTTTTCGGTCATAGTATCCCTGTTTGAGCAGTCACTCGGCTATTGCACGACGGCGCCCGTAAGACAAGTAGCGAGTCCCGAGCAGTGAGTCCCAAGTCCCGAGTCCCGGGTTGCGGGATCCCGAGTTGGGAGTGGCGAGTAGCCGGCACGAGACAGGACCCATCCGAGGAGCCCAAGTTCGCGGCGGTACCGCTGAGAAGTGAGATCGATATCTCTCTGATGGAATGAGTGCTGAGAGCCAACTCGGAATCTATCCGCTCGAAACTCGGGACCCGCAACCCGGGACTCGCTACTCGGGACTCACTTTACGTAAATCGCGTAAAAGCCGTGGAATATCCCAATTTTTCCATTTCCCGGGTTATCAACCACATAAACCCCTTCCGGTGTGGCCAGCGCCCGGGTTCTGACGTCAAAGATCAACAGTAATTGCGTCGAAACATCATTACCGGTCATTGCGTGAGGATCGCTTCCATAGACAGAAGTGGCTTGGGCGGTCCCCTTTGTCAGGCGATTGAGCACCACCGGCACGTCAGCCACGCTCACTTCCCTCGCTTTTACCGCCACAAATGGAGTCTGGTCCAGGAGTGTACGAGTAGCCGGACGTAACCGGCTGAGAAAGGCCTGGAACCGCGTTGTCGCCATGGCGACCTCCCACGGCTGAGGATCGCCGAGGGCAATCGAATAGTCGATGTACCCGGCGCGGACCGCCGGTGTCGTGCCTAAGATCAGGATAAAAACGGCTAGCAGAAACGATGGGGCATTCGTTGGTCGTCGCATTGAGGAAGATGCATTAATTAGCGCGACGCGTCCCGAGTTGCTAGTCCCTAGTCCCGAGTGGCGAGATAAGCCCATGTGCAAGTATTACGTTCGTTGAGCAGTGAAATCACTCTGATTGCAAAAGTCGATGTTCAGCTCCGACCCGCAACCTGATTTGCCGCTCGCCACTCGGGACTCGCCACTAACTTCTCACCCTCGGCCGATATATACCGCCGAATAACCACCAAACATCCCAATCTTGCCTTTCAGCGGGGTGGACATTACGACGAAGCCTTCATTTGTGGCTGGACGGCCAGTGGCAGCGTCAAAAATCATGACAAATTTCACGATCATCGCCGTGCGGTTAGTAACATCGCTCGTGTTTACGGTAATCAGGGTCCTCGTATTGGCCATCCCCATTCGTTGCACGAGTCCTGGCACTTCGTTGGCCGGCAATTCCGTTGATTCGACCGCCAGGTACTGGGCAGGCAAAGCCCCGCCCGCGCGGCGATGTTTGGCCAGGAAACGGTCCACGCGTGCCTGCGCATTAGCGGCTTCCGCCGGATACGGCTGGCCAACCGCAACGGCGTACTCGGTATAGTCCGCTGTTCGGTTTGCGGCGCAGCCAACGACAAGAATAAGCAAGGGGAAGCCGAAGAGCAGTCGGCGGATCGGGAGAGGAAAGAAAAAAGCGAACGTATTCAAGGGCGGTTGGTTTCCAGTGTTAGTGCCAGTTCTCATCCCTCGGCCACAAGATCAAAAGAAAAATCTGCGCTGCCGGGAGAGCTTCGTGTGTGGGCCACGCCATGGCATAAGGAACGGGCTCTCCCTGCCCAGTGTGCGCTGCTTGAGCTCCCGTTTGAGCGCGTGATCGTCTCCCACAGCACGCCAGAGCACGATAGAGTCGCCTACGAACGGCGCTTGAGCTTCCGCCCTGGATGCCCGAAGAAGTAGGGTCGCGCCTAAACGTTCATTCAAAGTTTAGGCGGCGACCCTACGACGGATGAGAACTGTCTTTTACTTGGTGCCCGCCGGTCGATCGGCCGGCCTAACGACGGTCGCGCTCGGGTTGGTGCAGGCACTCGATCGGCGCGGCATTCGCGTCGGATTTTACAAACCGATCAATGAAAACCCGGAACTGCCGGAGCGTTCGGTTCATTTTCTGCGTTCGACAACTCATCTTTCACCCGAGGACCCGGTACCTCTCACCGATGCTTCCCGGCTGCTCGCGCAGGGCCGGCTCGACGAACTGTTGGGTCGGGTTCTCGAAGGATTTAATCGTTCGACCCCTGATCGAGGTCTCGTGATCACCGAGGGATTAACGGCTTCAGCAGATGATTCCTTTCGCGGATTGCTCAATCAGGAACTTATCAGAGCCCTCGACGGGCAAGTGATTCTGGTGGCGAGCGTGGAGGGCCGAACCAGTGGCGACCTTGAGGACCAAATCGAGTCAGCCCGAAAGCTCTATGGAGAAAGCCGCGTCAGCGGTATCATCTTCAATCGAGCTGCGCCGCAAGGTGCGGAGCCGGGCATTCCGCCAAAGTTGACGAGCTTCCTCACCAAGACGCGGATCAAAGTTATCGGAGTAATTCCGGCGAACCGCAATCTCACCTATTGCCGCGCGCTTGATGTCCAGCGTCATCTCCGGGCGGATATTCTCCACGCCGGTGAAATGGAGCTACGCCGGGTAAAATCCACCTGGTTGCTAGCCCGTACGGTGCCCAACATGCTGCACACCTTCGTCGGAGGCGCTTTGTTGATAACCCCCGCCGATCGGAGTGACGTGATTGTGGCGGTCTCCATGGCGGCGCTCAGCAGGGTACCCTTAGCCGGTCTGGTTTTGACGGGCGATACGAAGCCGGAGCAACGAATTCTGGATTTCTGTTCCGCCGGTTTTGAGACAGGTCTGCCGGTCTTTCGCGTTAGCAGCGACAGCTATGACAGCGCGAAGGCGCTATACCAGCTCAGCCCTGAGGTGCCTCTGGATGATCTTGAGCGCATCCGGGCTGGCATGGACCACGTTGCGCAGAAGGTCGACGTCGATTGGCTAATCGCGCATTCGCAAACAGTAACCGCCATCCGGCTTTCTCCGGCAGCTTTTCTCTATCAATTGACCGAACGGGCCCGGGCTGCCAAAAAGACGATCGTGCTTCCGGAGGGCAGCGAGCCTCGGACCATCAAAGCGGCATCAATCTGCGCGGAACGCAAGATCGCGCGCTGCATTCTCTTGGGTGAACGCAAGGAGATCGAGCAAGCGGCTCGCAGTCAGGATGTAACGTTGGGCGATCAAGTGGAAATTATCGATCCGGCGTCCGTCAGGGCGAACTATGTTTCCACCCTTTATGAGCTCAGGAAAAGCAAAGGGCTTTCGCCGGAGATGGCTGCGAGCCAGCTCGAAGATAATGTCATGCTGGGCACCGTGATGCTCGCTCGCGACGAGGTCGACGGCTTGGTCTCTGGGGCAATTCATTCAACAGCGAATACGATTCGGCCAGCGCTGCAAATCATCAGGACCCGCCCGCAGGCGCGCGTCGTTTCCTCAGTGTTTTTCATGTGCCTGCCCGAACAAATTCTGGTCTATGGGGATTGCGCCGTCATACCGGATCCTAGCGCCGAGACGCTGGCGGACATCGGGATCCAAAGTGCTGATTCCGCCGTTGCCTTCGGCATCGAACCCCGCGTGGCTTTTATCAGTTATTCAACCGGAGAGTCGGGGTCTGGAGTTGACGTCGACAAGGTCAGGAAGGCAACCCAGATCACGCGAGAAAAGCGCCCTGATCTCTTGGTCGATGGCCCGTTGCAATACGATGCCGCTTTCATGCCGGAGATCGCCCGCGCGAAGGCTCCCGACAGCGCGGTTGCCGGCCGCGCCACCGTGTACGTTTTCCCCGATCTGAACACCGGCAATACTACGTACAAAGCCGTCCAACGAAGCGCCAACGTCATCAGTATCGGGCCGATGTTGCAGGGGTTGAAAAAGCCGGTCAACGATCTCTCGCGGGGTGCCTTGGTGGAGGACATTGTCTACACCATCGCGCTGACCGCAGTGCAGGCGACGCAAGGATAGAAAGGGGTCGCGGACCAGAGGGATGTGTCGAGACAAGCTCTGAATACTCGCCGGAACGCGATCGGCGGCAATTTCATCTGGGTTACTCCCCGGTCTGCAAAGCGGCGACGCGATGACCGGCATCAAGCGCTTTGCAATAACGGACGATCATCCAGAGAAGGCCGCCCAGGATGGACGCGACCATCGCCAGCATAAAAAGCACGCTCAGAGAGAACCCGGCCGAGATGCCACCGACTCCGGAAGCGCCATTGACACTGGAGGGCTCTTTGCAACCCTCGCAAGCGATCACAGACGAAGCCGATGTGAGAAAATACAAGACCGTGAATGGCAATAGACGGCCCATTAGAAAAACTAATTACCTACTTTTGTCCGCCACGCAAGAGGCTTCCCAGCTCAGTCAGCAGTTGCGCAACCACCTCGTCTCCGCGCCCATCGTAATTGCCGCGGACCCGGCCCTTCCCGTCAATCAGAACGAAACGCGTGAGTGCGCCGGGCGAGGAGCCAGATCGGTCATTTACCGGGTTCGCGGATAGATCGGTGATCAGCGCATCGACGCCGGCCTTCTCTCCCGTCACGAAAAGCCAGCGTGGCGAGGCTTCGAAACTTGCCCGGTATTGTCTCAGCCTGTCCAGCGCCACGCCGTTGGAATCAGACACGATCGAAACCAGCCGCAATCGAGCGCTTTTTTTGAAATTGCTGTCGAGCTCAGCAAAGCGGCCCATGAGCAGAGCCGAGCCGGCTCGATTCTCCCACGAAACAACATTTACGACCCAGATTTTGCCGCGCATCGTACCCAGGGTTAAGCGATGGGAGTCCTGGTCAATCAGCGAGAAATCCCTCAATGGCTTGATAACTGGCAGGGAAATAGCACCGCTCTGCTCCGAAGATTTCCAGGATCGATAAGTAAAAAACGCGGCAAGAGCGAACAAGGCCGCGCCCAGCAACAGCAGTTGCTGACTTCGCTGACGCGTCGGGCTCACGAGAGAGGCTTGAAAAGGCGCGTGGGCGAGACGGCGAAAAAGCGAGAGGGCGAGAGGGCCAATCGGCGAAATGGCGAATCGGCGAATGAGCGAATGGGCGAATCGGCAACTAGAGTTGGGCTTGGCATCGCCTCCAAGCTGTCTGGGTGTGCAGTTCGGATTATGTCGAGCACTCGACTAGCGTCCTTTTTATCGCCCTTTCCCCGTTCGCCCTTTGGCCCGTTCGCTCCATCCTACAGAATATAAAGAATGGTAAAGAGGAATACCCAGACGATATCGACAAAGTGCCAGTAAAGTCCGGTGCATTCCAAAAAAGAGTGTCGCTCGGGGGTGATGCCGCCGGTGAAGCTCTTGAAGAGCGACGTAAGGAGGAGAATCACCCCGATGAAAACGTGCATTCCATGAAAGCCCGTCAGCACGAAGAAGCTGGAACCCATGATCCCGGCAGTATTAAACCAGAAACCTTCGTGATGCAGATTGATCCACTCGGTCGCCTGGTTCAGCAAGAAAAGGCTTCCAAGAACGATCGTAAAAAAAAGCAGACGTTTTCCACCTTTGCGCCCTTTGATGAGTCGGCTTTCACTGAAATGCAGGGTGAAACTGCTGCTGAGCAAAAGGCAGGTCGCAATGAAAGTCTTGATCATCGTCGGCCCGGACTTCAAAGCATCAGGCATCTGCCAACCCGTCCCGGCACCGGAGCGCAGCACGATATAGCCGCCGATCAGGCCCGCGAAAAGCATCGCTTCGGATGCGAGAAAGGTCAGCATGCCGAAGCGCACAATATTCGGGCGCGCTCCAGGTAGAGGTTGCGCTAGTTCTTCAGCAGTGAGAGCGGGTGCGTGCATAGTCAGGGATTATGATAGATCGAAAGTTTCCAGAGAATCACCGCGAGGGCGAGACTCACCGCAAAAACGACAATGGCGATCAGCATGCGTTGGTTCTTCTTTCGGAGTCGTTCATCCATTAGAGTCGCGTAAAAACCATTCCGGCCAAGGTGATCGGCAGATAAATAATTGAGGCCAGGAACAGGCGGCGCGCTGTGCGCTCGGTTCCGGTCCGCGCAAATCGAAAAGCCGTCCACAGAAAATAGCCTCCGGTAACCAGCGCGATTGGCAAATAAGCGACCGTAGTGAGTCGCAGGGTGACGGGGAGCAGACTGATGCAAAACAGCGCCATCGTATAGAGTAATGCCTGTCGTCCGGTGACAGAGCAATCCCCGTCCGCTCCACTCAACATGACGAATCCAGCATTCTTGTAATCTTCCCGACAAATCCACGAAATCGCGAGGAAATGTGGCATTTGCCAGAAAAACAGGATCGCGAACAATACCCAGCTCTCGAAGTTTGCTTCTCCGCGCGCGGAGGCCCAGCCAATCACCGGTGGCAACGCGCCGGGCACAGCTCCCACGATCGTGTTGAGCGTTGTTACCCGCTTCAGAGGGGTGTACGCAAAGACGTAAGTGACTACCGTAATGGCCGTCAGCATGCCGGTTAAAAGGTTTGTCGCGACGGTGAGATAGACAATACCGCAAGCCGAGAGTCCAATTCCGATGGCCAGCCCCTCATCAACGCTCATCCGCTGCGCAGGTAACGGCCGATCGCGGGTGCGGCGCATTCGGGCATCGAGATCGACCTCAAATACTTCGTTGAGGGCAGCCGCGCCGGCCGCGGCCAGAGCGGTTCCAAACAAGGTATGAAAGAGGTACAACCAATTCATCGGCCCGTGCCAGCCGAAAAGAAAGCCGAGCAGCGTCGTAATCAAAACGAGCAAGGTTAGTCGAGCCTTGACCAGCTCTCCAAAGTCGGACAGGAGGTGCCGATGTTGGGAGGGGGGAGCCACTAAAGCAGCCGGTGTTTTATCAGAGAGGATGTTCATACCCGGGCCGCCTCCTTCACGCCGAACAATCCCGGGCTCGGCCCGGCAATGCGCCTCCGTTCGACCGCGGCCGCGAGGCAGATGCTGAGTAAAACGCCGCAAACGAGAATCAAGGAGCCGATGAAGACATGTGCAGTCGCGATATCGGCCGCCTTGTTACTGAGGATAGTCCATGCTCCCAGCACAGCCTGCACCACGACCAATGCCGGCCAGACCAGGGCAAGTCTTCGCACGCTCACCGTCAGCCAGCTCTGGCGAAAGATGAAGGAAGCAACAACGGTAACTGCCAGGAAGATGAGCAGGGCCCAGCCCCGGTGCAGATACTGCAAATGAATCAGCCCGATGCTTGTCAGCGGCTCCGGCGGAACAGCAGCGGACCGAGCTTCATTGATCCGGGCCAGTACCCCTTGATCAGCCGGCGGAAACCATTGGCCGTATGCGGTCGGGAAATCGTGAATGGAAAGTCCGGCATGCGAATGACGCATGGCCGCTCCGAGGATGAGCTGCAGGAAAATCATCCCAGTGGTGACGATCGTCCAGAACCGGAGCCGCGACGGACCTGACCCGACGGGCGCCGCCGGTAGGCGCTCCCAGCGCGATGAAGTGACCAACGCAATGCTCCACACCAGACAAAGATAAGCCTGCGCCAGACAACCGTGGAACAGCCCTAGAACAGCGCTGTGTTCGGTGACGCGCAATCCGCCTAGCACTCCCTGAACAATGACCAAGACAAGAGCCAGCCAACAAAGAGTTTTAACCCAGCGGCGCTGTTCGAAAATGAGCGCAACGACGCAGAGCAGGATGGTCAGAACGCCGACCAGACTGGCGATCAGCCGGTGCGTGTGTTCGAACAACACGCCTCCCACCCAACGAGAGACCGGAAACAGAAACATGTTGTAGCCGAAGCTGTTGGGCCAATCGGGGACAGACATTCCAGCCTCATGACTCGTGACCAAGCCTCCGCTACAGATCAGAACCAGGATGCTGCCGGCGACCAGCACAGCAATACTGTTCACGATCCGTCTAGGGAAATTGGCGGGCATCCTCGCGGCTAGCCTACACTAGTGGACGGCGATCCTGGCTGTCTCAGGAGCCGGCTGATTTTGCGGTAAATAATCCTGATCCATCCCGGGAACGCTGTACTCGTAAGGCCCATTGTAGACGGTGGGTGTCTTCGCAAAATTTCCGTGGGGTGGCGGCGATGGAACAGTCCACTCCAAAGTGGTCGACTCCCAGGGGTTATTAGGCGCCTTCTCACCTCGGAAGATGCTGTAGACGAAATTGATAAAGAACGGGATCATGGACAGGCCGAGTCCAAAAGCGCTGAGCGAGATGAAGATGTTGACCGGTTGCTGGCTGCGCAGATGGTCGTACAAGGTCGGGTCGGCGATCCGTCTCATCATTCCGTTCAGACCCAGGTTATGCATCGGGAAAAACGTGAAGTTGAAAAAGATGAACGCGAGAAAGAAGTGCACCTTGCCCCAAAACTCGTTCATCATGCGACCAAACATCTTTGGATACCAAAAGTAGATCGCGCCAAAGATGCCAAAGAGACTGCCACCAAAGAGCACGTAGTGGATATGGGCGACGATAAAATAGGTGTGATGGATGAAAAGATCGACCGGCGTGGCGGCCATGTAGATTCCGCTTAAGCCGCCGATCACAAACATCGAGACAAACGCCAGCGCGAAACACATCGGCGTCTTAAAACGGATTGAGCCGCCCCAGACTGTCCCCATCCAATTGAAAGTCTTGATAGCGGAAGGAACCGCAATGAGCATCGTCGAAAACGAAAAGGTGGCCGAGAGCACCAGGTTCATTCCGCTCACAAACATGTGGTGTCCCCATACGATGAATCCCAGCACACCGATCGCGAC
This sequence comes from uncultured Verrucomicrobiae bacterium, assembly GCA_963813025.1. Taxonomy (GTDB): domain Bacteria; phylum Verrucomicrobiota; class Verrucomicrobiia; order Chthoniobacterales; family JAFAMB01; genus CAVSUL01. The sequence continues at coordinate 117,776 of CAWEXO010000002.1, forward strand.
CAACGCCCCAACCATTGCTTTGTAACCAAAGATCGGTTTGCGCGAGAAGACCGCCAGCACCTCCGACACCAAGCCCATAGCCGGGAGGATCATGATGTAGACCTCCGGGTGTCCAAAGAACCAGAAAAGATGCTGCCAGAGAAGCGGCTGGCCATAATTGGAGGCGGAGAAAAAGTTAGTGCCGAAATTCAGGTCAAAAAATAACATCGCGGCGGCGGCCGATAACACTGGAACCGCTAGAAGCAGGAGAAACGCAGTCACGAGCAGCGACCAGACCGGGAGCGGCAAGCGAAACATTTTCATCCCCGGTGCGCGCATATTGATCACTGTGGTGATAAAGTTGGCGGCGCCCGCAATCGACGCCAATCCATTGATAAAAAGGCCAACACACCAGCAACTCTGGCCAATCTGGGTTCCGTTGTAGGCGGCATTAGCCGAGAGCGGAGCGTACGAGGTCCATCCAGAAGCCGGAAATCCGGTCGGAGCAAAAAAGCTCCCAAGGAGCACGATTCCCGAGAGGAAAAACAGCCAAACCGAAAGCGCGTTGAAAAACGGAAATGCCATATCGGGCGCCCCGATTTGCAGGGGAATCAAGAAATTGCCAAACACCCCGATCAAGAGCGGCATCACGACCAGGAACACCATCACGGTCGCGTGCATGGTGAAGAGAGCATTGTAACCACCCGGAGAAAAAGCGCCCGTGTCCGTCACCAACCATTTGGGCAGAAACTGACCGATCAGCGGGACCGGAGTACCGGGAAAAGCCAGTTGAAAGCGAACCCCCATCGCCAACAAGCCGCCCACCGCCATGAAAAACAAGCTAAAACACAGGTACTGGATGGCGATGGTTTTATGGTCCAACGACCAGATATATTTTTGAAAAAAACTGAGCTCGTGGTGAGGGTGTTCGTGTTCCTGAATCTCGCCGACTGGATGAGCGATTGTCTGCGCCATAAAAGTTGTTACTCGTTCTTGGCTAAAGCCTTTTCGGGAGTTTTTTGCGGAACTGCAGCGTCCGCCTTTTCCTTGTACCACTTGTCGAAATCGGCCTGGGAAACAACCTCGATTTGCGCCTTCATATTGTAGTGCCCCTGGCCGCAAAGCTGACTGCAGGCCAACTGGAAAGAGCCCACTTGGGTAGGGATGAACCAGACCCAATCAATTGTTCGCCCTGGGACAGCGTCCTGGTAAATCCGGAATTGCGGTATGTAAAAACCGTGAATCACATCTTTCGAATTGAGCCGGACTCGCACCGGTTTATTGACAGGCAACTCAAGGACGCCGGATTCAAAGTTATCTTTGGTGGCGGGATCATTTCTATCATTGCCGAAAGGATTATCGTTCGAAATCAGGTTTACATCGGAACGCCCGAGATGGCCGTCGCGCCCCGGGTACTGCATGCTAAAACCGAACTGGTAGGAGGTAACGGCCACCTCCATCGAATCGCTTGGTGGAGTCGCATGGATGACATTCCACCACATATGATTGCTGTAGCCCCAGAGACCGATAAAGATCGCGGTTGGAATCGCCGTCCAGACGATCTCCAGAAGGTTGTTGCCGTGGCTGTACTTGGCGCGAACGCCTTTCCGCGAGCGGTACTTGATCAGAAAATAGACGTAAACAACCTGAGTCAGGACAAAAACCGCGCCCGTCAGGTAGAAAATGATCCAGATCAGGAAATCAATTTCCCGACCGCCCTTGCTCGCCACATCCGGCATCCACCAGAGACCAGAAGTGCGCGGTTCCGCCGACGCCGCAGCCGCGGTTGCCAGCAAGACGAAAAACGGAAAGAAGCGTCGTACAATTCGTGGTCGCAGAAAAATCATACCGGTCAACTTCTCAATTTACATGCAGCGGCCCCTTTGTCATGAGTGCCCCGGGGTGGCCGCGGCAGGCGGCGCAGAGGTCGCTGGAGGATTTCCAGGCGTTGGCGCCGGCGGCTTGCCGCCGTTGGCCGAGGGAGCGGACGCCGGTTGGCCGGGTGGCGGCGGTTTCGCGGCAGTTTTGGTCAGATCCATCGGCGGAAGCTTCATCAATTCCGGGTAGGTCCATTGTTCCTTACGATCCTTCAGCTGATCCCGCATGTGCTTGACCATGTCTGCCGTGATCGGGGGCGCGTTGTTGCCCCATTCCGAGCGGACGTAAGTAAGAATCGATGCTAACTGCTGATCCGTGTACTGACCTTCCCAAGCCTGCATTGCGTTATTGAAGGTTTGGCCTTTGACCTGTACCGATCCCTGTAACCCCTTCAGCACGATCCCGATCAGCCGGTTGCTGGCTTCGCCGTTGACGAATTCTGAACCGGCTAACGGTGGATATTGCCCGGGAATTCCTAATCCAGTGGCTTGATGGCAGGTGATACAGTTCGCGGAAAAAAGGGCTTTCCCGACTGCTCGCGGATCCGCCGGGGCGGCCGCCCCTCCCGCTTGAGCGCCAAACTTCGGCTGATAATCAAATACGTCGGCCGCAAATCCTCCGCTGAAGGAAAACAGATAAGCGCCTGCCCAGAAGAGTCCGAGCAGCAGCAGGCCGAGCAGCCACTTTGGGACCGGAGCGTCCGCCACGGCCGGCATTGAAAACTCGGTCTCAAGCGCGTTTTGCTCTTGCTGCGCCGAGTCCGACTCAGGCCCGGCTGATCCGGCGGCGGACGGTTGTTCTGGATCGGTAAAAGATGCACTCATTCTTTCGGTTCAGGGGCCTCCGGCAACGGGTAGTCGCGCTTCAGCGATAGCAGATAGCCCACTAATTCGCGGGCTTGCCGGGTTGGAACGATCTCGTAGCCGGGCGGAGGCGCGTCCGATCCCTGCAGGTGCAGCGCATCCGCCGAAACCTGGCCAACGATCTTCCGCTCAGCGAAGAGCCAGGGATAAGCCGGCATGTTCGCTTCGGGGTTCATCTGCCTGGGATCAAACAACAAACGGTAAAACCATTGGGCATCGGTCTGACGCACGCCGACGTTGGTCAGATCCGGTCCTTGTCGCGAATCACCAAGAAAAACTTGCCCGTCAAAAAGGTAATCGCGCGCGACTGTCCGCCGGTTACCCCATTTGCGTTCGATGTCGCTGCCTTCATTCTTGTCGCGAACAAATTGGGTGTGGCAATTCACACAGCCATTTCCGGCGTACACGTGGTAGCCTTGAGCGGCCGTTCCGGGAATGCCCGGCGGAGCGATTGCCCCGGTGTTCTCGTCTTTGTGCGGCTGCAATGCCGCAAAGGTCAGGTAAGGATAAGCGACAAGGCCTAGCCAGGAGGCCCCAAACACCCCGAAAACGCCCAGGAAAAATGTACTGAATCGGTTCACGCGACGCCAACCTCCTGAGAGAGCGGTTCCGGTGCAGGCTCGCTTGGCTCCGCCTCGGCCGACACCGGTTCAACCAGAGGAATCGCCGGACCAAGCAGGATAATCAGGAATGACCAGATCGCGATCGCATTGGCCGCTAAGAGCACAAGCACGGCGACAAAGCGGAAAAGATAGAATGGGCCGGCCAGATCCGTTATCGCGTTGAATTCTATTTTTGCGTCGTTAAGGCCGAAGCCCTGGATTACGCCTCCCATAAAAGTGCTGACCGCTAAAAGCCCAAGTCCAACGACAGTTAACCAGAAGTGAAACTGAATAGCGGCGCGGGAAAGCCACTTTCGCAGAAGTAGTCGCGGAACGATATAATAGATTGCTCCAAAGAGCGTCAGTCCGACAAAGCCAAAGATCGTTAGCAGCATCGGCAGCGATCCCGCCATCGTGAACTCCGTTACGCGATTGATCGTGCGGAACGCGGTGATCGCCTCCCACACCCCGGTCGCCGTATAAATCATTGTTCCAATGACAATAAATCGAAGAACCAGGTTCCAGCTGAGTGCCTCGAAGTGATCGCCCAAAGTGCTGTGAAAATTCGCGGCGACGGCGGCGATCGGCAACACCATCAGCACCGTTGACACAATGCCGGAGGTCATCATCCAGGCCGGAAGCGGACCGGCCAGAATGTTCGTCATGCCGGTCCAACCACCCAAGATTGCCAAACCCCAGAAGCTGTTCAGCGCTAGTCGATAGCTGTGCAGCGGACGCCCAACCAGCTTCGGCAGAAAGTAAAACGCGATTCCGAGAGCGACCGGAGTCAGCCACAGATCTCGCACCACATTGACGTACCACCAGTGAATAGCGGGCTGGGCAACTCCCGATGCCTGGGATACGTTCAGCAGCAGATTGCCGGTGAGATACGCCCAGGAAAACCAGAAGAACGCCGCCACGAGGTACCAATGCGCGATGTACGTATTCCTCCGCCGCCAGTAAAGTCGCAGGACCCAGAGACTCATGATCGCCAGCGCAAGAAAAATGCTGAACCCGGCATAAGGATTAATATCGAGCAGCAGCCGACCCCTTCCGCCACCCGACAACAGGCTGATCAAGCCGCAAAACAAACCCAGATTCCAAATCAATCCGGCATAGATCGGCAGCGGACCGGCAGGTTCCACTGAAGTACTGAGACGTCCAAGAATCCAGACGGCGGCGCCGATCCCGGCCATGGAGCACCAGCCGTAAACCAGCAGGTTGAGGGCGGCCGGATATGCACGACCGAAGGTAAGCCAAGGGACCTGGCTACCTGTCCACCAGGCATGGGGCGCGAATTGCTGCGCACTAGCGACTAAAAGAAGAAGGGAAGCGAGGAGCAACCAACCTAGCGCAGACCCGAAAAAGATCAGAACAGGCGTGCGCACCGGCCGGTCAAAGTCAGACGTCCGTGGCGGCAGTGTGGTATCGCGGTTTAAAGGCTCGGCATTCAGGATGGCGGGGCTGCTCATGATATTGGCAACTTTCAGGAGTGATTCGGGGATGAGCCACCCGCAGGCGCGGGTGAGCCACCGACTGCCGCCGCGGGTGCTGGGCTCTTTGCCGGACTACTGGCCGGCGATGGACTTGGCGCCGGCGCGGTGACTGGACCGGCCGAATGCGGGTGATTGCTCTGCAAATCGGTGAGTTCCAGTCCCATGGCCCGATCAATCGGGATTCCCACGACTCCGTTCTTGCGATCGATCCAATGATAGCTCGTGAAAATTTTCTGATTTTCGGCGTTCAGGTCTGCCAGATTTTTCAAGCGCTGTTCCGTGCGCAATTCGTCGTAGCTCTTGATTCCGCCCCGCCGCGAGACGATCACAAAGAGCAAGCCGCCAATAAGACACACCAGGATAAGGCTCCCGACAACGCTGAGAAACGTTGGACGTCCGTTTTGTGAATTTCCGTTCATTAGTGCACTAACCAGTACCCTCGTTCGATAGCCGAACACTCTCGAGCAGACGCGGATCTCTGGCCGGAAACAGGTTCACTGAGCCAAGGGACCGCAAAAACAGGAACGCAAGCAGGCAGCCAATCGCCAGCAGGCTGAGTAGATCGAGAATGCTGAACTGAAAGCCGGCCGGATGCAGGAAAGGCGAGACACTGACGTATGTGTCGATCATGTGCATTCCCAGTATCCAGTAGCACATAAGGCTGAGCAGGTGCGGGTTGCGCTTGGTGAACTCGAAAAGCAAGTACAGGAACGGGATAAAGAATCGCCCCACCACCATGATCGTACTCAGAACGTGCCACGACTCGATATTGCGACGCAGGAACCATTCCGTCTCTTCCGGAATATTCCCGTACCAGATCAGCATGTATTGAGCAAAACCGATGTAGGCCCAGAAAATCGTGAAAGTCAAAAGCAGCTTACCCATGATCTGGTAATGCTCTGCGTTGACCCCAGCCAGGTAACCCGCGTTCTTCAGCCCGTAAACTACCAGGACGATTAAGGCCATCCCCGCTCCCGCTGATCCCGCAAAGATGTAGACACCCCACATCGTGGAAGCCCAGCGATAGTCAGGGGAAGAAACCCAGTCAAACGCGGCCAGGGTTGTGAAAACCGCGAACAGGACAATACAAACGAACGACACTCCACGCATTTGAATTGACCAGTGCGGATCGCCATCGGAATCCTGGCGAACGGAGGTTCGCCGAAAATAAACGGCCACGCCTCCGAAAAACAGGAAATAGAGGACTGCCCGAATCCAGAAGAAGGGCACAGTCAAACCATCGAAATGCAGCACGAAGTAGCCGAGCTTGGCCTTCAGAGGCGGATCGATCGGAACATGGTGGCTTGCCGCAATCCAATTCCAGATGTCCTGACGAGCCAGGAAAAGCGGTATGAAGAACAAGATCATCCAGCGAAGCAACGCCGCCAGGTTTTCCATTTGCCGCCGTACCAGGATTCCCCAACCCGAATCAGTGGAATGATGAACAATGATCCAAAAGAAGCATCCGATCAGAATCGTGAAAAAGTAGACGAATGCGAAAAGCCATGAAAACGCGAACTGACGCCGAGTTTCGCTGCCGGCCGGCGCAAGAAAGCCAGTCAGCAATGTCACTGTCGCGCAGAAAATGCCGGCCCCAAGCAGGACCAACAGAAGCCGGCTGAGATTGGTGCCACGGAAGGTTTCGGCCGTTGGAACTAAATTATGGTTCATTTCTGGTTCTCGAGCGCCGGACGCAGGTTTGGTGGCACATCCGCAATCCTGGCGTACTGGCTTCGTTGCAGCGCTCGGATGTATGCGACGATCGCCCATCGATCCTTCACCGTGACCTTGTCGCCATACGGCATCATCGTGTTATAACCGTGCGTGATCGTATTGAAAATCTGTCCGTCCGCCATTTGCCGGTATTTGTCCTGATGATAATTGGCGATGCCGTTCAGGCCATATTTGGAGGTAATGCCGTTTCCTTGCCCGGTAGCACCGTGACAGACCGCGCAGTTGATCGTGAATACCTCCTGACCTCGCTGCAACAATGCCGCCGTAATGGGTAGCGGCAGACCCGTACCCCAGTTGTTACCCATTTTTCCAGTGTTATAGTAGTCAGTACCAGCCGTGAATTCGCCGATGGGTGACATGATATCATTGGGCGGATTGGAGTTTTGGGTCGGGTGGTCGGGAATGTCGTAACCAAGCGGAATCGTACCATCAACGGGAGGGCGAGCGGCCCGCCCGTCTGCGAAAAAAAGACTCGGCTTTTGGTACTTGATCTTGGACTGGCGTTTCATGTCACCGAAGAACTCGATCGGGGGCGTCGGGCGATGTTGTCCCTGAAAACCGAGCAGCGCCACGGACACCGCGCAAAGCAGCAGGAAACCGATCAAAAAATTCTTAATCATTTTCGTGGAGCACCGTCACCTCTTTGCCGCCGATGCCCGCCAGGAACTCGCCGGTTTCGCTCTCGCGAAACTTTGGATCGATCGCATCGATCACGAGGAAGAAACCATCATCGGTCACGCGTTTGAAAGGTGCGTGATCAAAGAGCGGATGATGCAAACGAGGCAAGCGATTCATCACGAAGACACCGAAAAAAGCGGTGAAAGCAGAAAACAGAATCGTCAATTCGAACATGATCGGAAAAAACGCCGGCACGGTGAAAAAGTTTACCGGCTTTCCATGCACGATCAGCGGATTTAGGAAGGACGAAGGGATGAATTCGAGGAGGGCCGCAGTCAGAAAACCGGTTAAGCCGCCAACAAAGATAATATAGCCCAAGGGTGATCTTTTAAGCCCCATCGCCTTGCTCATTCCGTGGATTGGAAAGGGAGAATGAACGTCCCAGTATTTGTATCCACTGTCGCGCACCTGCTCGGCCGCACGATAGATCTCGGCCGCGGAGGCAAATTCCGCGACCAGGCCAAAGACTAGGGGTCGGGTAGCTATCGGGCTCATGCTTCGGCTTGCTGGATCGTCTCGGGAACTCCGGTCGACGGAGGATGATAGTGCGGGTTGGCGACCGGCAGGACACTTTTTACCTCGGACATCGCGACCATCGGGAGAAAACGAATGAACAGGAGGAAAAGACTGATAAAAATGCCGTGGGTACCAACGAAAGTAAAAACGTCCACCCAGGTCGGGTAATACATCCCCCAACTGGAGGGCAGGAAATCGCGGGTCAATGAGACCGCTATGATCACGAATCGCTCAAACCACATTCCGGCGTTCACGCACATGCACACAAAGTAGACTGTCCAAACATTTCGCCGGAAAGCCCTTACCCAGAACAATTGGGGGATGATCACGTTGCAGGTGAACATTGACCACCCAGCCCACCAGTAAGGCCCGAAGTAGCGATTTAAAAAGATGAATCGCTCAAAGGGATTGGCGCCGTAATAGGCGACAAAAAACTCCATGCAATACGAGTACCCGACGATCGAGCCGGTCAGCAGGATGATCTTGCACATCACGTCGATGTGATTCCAGGTAAAGACGTCCTGCAGGCCGTAGAGGTACCGCGCCGGGATCATCAGGGTCAGGACCATGGCGAATCCACCGAAGATCGCGCCCGCCACGAAGTAGGGCGGGAAGATCGTCGTATGCCAGCCCGGGATCAGCGAGGTCGCAAAATCAAAGGACACGGTTGAGTGCACGGAAAGGACCAGCGGAGTGGAGATCCCGGCCAGAACGAGATACGCCATCTCGTAATGCCGCCACTGCCGATTTCCTCCGCGCCATCCGAGCGCCAGAACGCCGTAGACGAATTTGTTAAACCGGCTGCGAGCGCGATCGCGCATCGTGCCCAGATCCGGAACCAAGCCCAGAAACCAGAACAATACCGACACCGTAAAGTAAGTCGAGACCGCGAAAACGTCCCAGAGCAGCGGGCTCCGGAAGTTAGGCCAGATCCAGTTCGGCACCGGCACTGGCGCCATGAACCAAACCATCCAGATGCGGCCAACGTGAATCGCCGGAAAGATTCCGGCGCAGATCACGGCAAACAAGCGTCATCGCTTCGGAGGATCGGTTGATCGAAGTCCGCCATTTCTGGCGTGTGAGAAAAAGGATCGCCGAGATCAGCGTACCGGCGTGGCCGATACCGATCCAGAAAACGAAGTTAGTGATATCCCACGCCCAACCAATCGGGATGTTGTTACCCCAGACACCTACACCGGTCCAAAGCAGGTAAATGATACAGAAAACACCGAAGCCGGCGAAGGATCCGGTGACCGCTATAGCAATCCACCACCAAAGAGGCGTTTTCCGTTCAACCCCTCCGGCGATCAGATTGGTCACCCAATGCATCGAGCGATTGTTCTCCACCAGCGGCGGTCGAGGCATCCGCTCGATGAACGGCGTCATTGTGGCATTGGATTCAGCCATCAGGCGTTACCTCCGACGGGCTTGTTTTCGGCCTGCGATACTGGGGCCGGGACCTCGCTGACTTCAGGTTTGGTGTTTATTCGGCCAACCTTTGCGGCGCCAGGCATTTTCGGGTTTGGGTTTCGCAGCCGAGCCAGGTAGGTCGTCCGGGTGTTCAGGTTCAGGTACTTCAGCAGCTGGTAATTCTGAGGGAGGGCGCGCAGATGCGAAACGTGACTCGCCGGATCCTTAATATCGCCAAAGACGATCGCCTCGTTCGGACAGACCTGTTGGCAAGCCGTCCTGATCGAGTCCGTGGGAAGCGACAAATCTTTTTCCACGCCCGCTTTGATCCGTTGGGAGATTTTTGCCGTCTCAATCCGCTGCACACAGTAGGTGCATTTTTCCATGACCCCGCGCATGCGAACCGTCACGTTCGGATTTTTCTGCAGCTTGGAAATTTCGTCCATTCCCCAATGGGCCAGCGGTCCGAGGTAAAGCTGTTGCTTTCCCTGGAAACCGGGTGCGCCGTGCTCGATCCGGTCAAGCACAGGGCGATCGTTGTAATTGAAGAAATTGAATCGGCGAACCTTAAACGGGCAATTGTTTGAGCAATAGCGAGTTCCGATACATCGGTTATAGACCATCACGTTCAAGCCTTCCTCGCTATGAACCGTGGCGTTCACCGGACAGACCGTTTCACAGGGAGCATTCTCGCAGTGCTGGCACATCAAGGGCTCCATCACCATAGCGGGATCAGCCGCCAGATCCGGGCTTTTCCGGTCTCCCTCCGCAGTGGCAAAATAGCGGTCAACTCGGATCCATTGCATTTCCCGGAACGAATCGACCTGATCTTTGCCGACCACCGGCACATTGTTCTCGGCCTGGCAGGCGATCACGCAGGCTGAACAACCGGTGCACGTGTTCAAATCAACCACCATTGCCCATTGATTAGGCGCGTTCAGCGGCGGATGCGAGTAGAGCGAGACATTCGGCGGGATTTCTGCATCCATGCCCATCGTTTGGGCGAAGGCCGGATTTTTCGCGTAATCTTCCACCGTGCCTTCGCGCACCAGGTTGCGGCCCTCCATGCTGTAGTGCAGTTGTGTTTGAACCAAATGATAGCCGTTCTTCCGTTGTAAACGGACCACCGCTCCGGTCGCGTAGTAGAGTGAGTCGGAAGTTCGCAGATCATAGGCGTTGAAACCGGTGTCGCGTCCGACCTTCCCAACAGCTCTCCGCCCATAGCCGAGACTGAGCGTGAGCGAATAATCCGCATGACCTGGCGCAACCATGATGGCGGCCAGCAATTTGCGATTTCCCACGCTGACCTCCACTAGATCGTTGTCGACGATCTGAAGAGCAGCCGACGTCGCCGGACTGATCAGCAGAGCGTTGTCCCAGGTCAGCTTGGTTATCGGATCAGGCATTTCCTGCAGCCAGGCGTTGTTGGTGTGGCGACCGTCCTCCACCTTGTAATCGGCTGGGAAAACAATCTCCAGAGCGCTCGGATTGGGCGGCGGAGGAGGATTGCCGGCCTGCGCAATCAACCTCGGCAAACCCTCGGGATTAAAGCCCCGGCTGGCAACCTGGTAGGAACTGTCGGGGGCAAAACCGTGCCGAAGCAGCGCGGTCCACCCGGTCTCGAAATCGGTCTCACGGTTGTAAGTCTTGAAGGTCTCGCGAACCGCTTCGCTGCCGTCAGGCACGCCCAGAAGACGGGTCAGGAGGTCTATCTGCGAAAGCCCGCCAAACAACGGCAGGATCATGGGCTGAATCGGCAAATACGTGCCGTCAGTGCCGCGCTGGTCGCCCCACGATTCCAGAAAATGGGCCTCCGGCACATTCCAGTGTGCGCTTTCGGAAGTTTCGTTATCGTAGTAGCTCAAGCAGACAACTTCGGGAACCGAACGTTGGAGAGTTGTCCAATCCACATCCGCCGGAGCCGTGTAGCCCGGATTACCGGCCAGGATAAACAGGCGCTTAACTTTGCCTGCCTGGATGGCGCCGGCCAGATCGGATAAGCGACCGGCAGAAACGCGTGGCGCTTGCCAAACACGCAGTGTCGACCCGAAGGCCTCCAGCGCATTGTTCATTGTCAGGACAACGCCCTGGACCCACGCGGGATAACGTTGCCCCAAGAGCACGATGCTACGGCTTTTGTGCGCCACCAAGTCGTTGGCGCATTCCATCAGCCACTTGTCATCGAACTGCGCCTGGCCGTCTCTCGCGAGCCGGGCAGCCAGTTCACCTAAAACCCGATCGTTGGTCGCCCTAGCAACCTTTTGCGCCAGGGCGACGGCAAAGGCCGGGATCTGGGAGGCAGCGCAACGCAATCGATGATCGGCCATGCCGCCAGTGACCGTGTACCGGTTTTCTACGGCATACAGTCGAATCATGTTTTCGGCCGAGCCGTGGGCGCGCCGGCGCGCGCTGAAATTCCGAGCGCCATCAACCGTCATTTCCACTCCCAAAAAATCCGCGTCCAGTGAGACAACGACGTCGGCATTTGCGAAATCCGGCCTCACAATGGAATCCGCTCCAAGCAATGCTTCCGTGGCACCGTAAACCTCTTGGAGCCCGAGTGGCTCGTCGACAAAAAAGGCGATTTGCGGAAACTGCCGCTTCAGCGCGCTCAGCAGGCGGTCGCGGGTTGGTGACCACTGCTCATCAAGCAGGATGGCGAGACCGGCTCCTTGACTGGTCTGGATTTCCGTGCGGACCGACTGCAAGTATTTCTCAAATTGTTCCGCAGTCGCTTCCTCGCCTCCCTGGTAAAACGCGCGCGACCGTTCCGGATCGTACAGCTCAAGAATCGCTGCCTGAGTGAGGGCGTCCGTCCCTCCACTGCTCGACGGAAGCAAAGGATTGCCTTCGATTTTGGTCGGTCGGCCCTCGTACGTGGTTATAATGAGAGGAGTTCCACCTTGCCGGCCGGGAATAGCAGTGGTGTACAGGACCGCTTTGCCGGGAATCAACCATTCCACGCTCTTGGTGTAGGGAACGATATAGGTGGTTGGCCGGCGGCAACCCGAGAGACCGACTCCCGCCAAGGCCAGCGAAGCACCCATCACGCGAAGAAAATTCCGGCGAGAGACTCCATCCATCTCCAGCTGATCCGCTCCATCAGGAAACTCGCGCCTTAACCAGGACCGGAACGCCGGCGTATCGGCGAGTTCTTCCAGACTGCGCCAGTATTTTTTCCCGGTGAGTTCCTCAGGTGGATGATGAAAGATGCGTTTCATTTAGCGATGGCAGCCGGCGCAATTCTGCGGCGGGTTGATATTCCACTGATCCTTGAGCTGCGCGCCGAGCTGCTGTTGGTCCTCGCCGGCCGGTTTCCAATCGAGATTAAAGACCTGGCTAATCGGACGTAGGTTGTTCTCGGGATGCCGGTGGCAGTTCAGGCACCAGCCCATCGTGAGCGATTCGTGCTGGTAGATCACGGCCATGTGATTGACCGGACCGTGACAGCTCACGCAGCTGATGCCTCGATTGACGTGAACTGCATGGTTGAAGTAAGCAAAGTCAGGCACCTGGTGAATTCTGACCCAGTCAACGGGTTGGCCTGACTCCCAGCTCTGGCGCACCGCCGCCAGTTTCGGGTTATTCGATTGCACCTCCTGATGGCAATTCATACACGTCTGAGTCGTTGGGATATTCGAGTGCGAGGAAACCTCGACGTAGGAGTGGCAGTAGCGGCAGTCCATCCCGAGCTGAGTGACGTGGATGTCGTGCGGAAACGGCACCGGCTGGACCGGCTGGTAACCTTTCCGCATGTAATCCGGCGTCAGATAGTACCAGTAGGCCGCTGAAGCGGCACTCCCAAGAACCAGAAGGCAAAACACCACCTTCAGTGGCAAGTAGTTTGTCCAGCGAGGGAAAAAATTAGCCATGCAACTTCATTCGGGCGAGGACGATCAGGCGCGCTCGATGAGCAAGCGGTCCCGTTTCCGGCCAGGGCCGGATAGCTGATTCGGCAGTAAGTCGGTCGTTTTCAACTGGGGGTTTTCCAGAGCGCCGAGAATAGGTGGTTGCATCATCGACGCAACAAAAATTCACCAAAAAAACTCAGCCTCTCTGGCAACCGATCAGGCTAGTATTACTTTTTCTAATAGCAAGCCGGTTTCTGGATACCGGCGATGCTGGTCGGCGTAGCGCTGAGGGCCCCGTCGCTATTCTGCGCAGCCGCGGACGACGCAGCCACCCGAGTAAGACGAGGCCGCCCGCGCTATGCCGACGCGCCGAGCTCTATTCTTTCAACTCCTCCAAACCGGCAAACTCGGGATGGCGATGTGCAGCAAGGCTGTCTCCGACCGGGGCTTGGGCGCCTCATGTTTCTTCATCCATGGAACAACGATTCCGGAGTAGAGCAGGATTGCCGAGATCAACAGAGCTCCGGAGGCAGCGGCGAGCCGAGGCGTAGTGAGCTCATCCTCGAATTGGAACCAAACCAAGATGCAAAGCGGGATCATTCCGCCAATAGCAAGGAACAGACGATTGCTCCCCAGCAATGAGCCGGCCACCTCAATCGCCAGCAAAATACAGCCCGCAACAAAAAGAATGTTCTTCCAGGATTTCAAGACAATGCCAGTGCGAGCGAAGCGGCACGCGACTAGTGCTGCAGAGCTGATTCGGCTTCAACGTTACGTTCGCGCATCGCCACTTTCCGGCTGAGCTTGACCCGGCCTTTGTCATCAATGCCGATACACTTGACCCAGATCAGATCGCCGACCTTTACGACGTCCTCGACATTCTTCACGCGGAAATCGGCCAACTCGGACACATGGACCAAGCCGTCTTTACCTGGAAGCACTTCGACAAACGCGCCGAATTCCTTGGTGGATACCACTCGTCCATGATAGGTCTCGCCAACCTCGATCTCCTTGGTCATTCCGGTGATGATTTCTTTTGCCCGATTCAAGCTCTCCCGATTCGCGGAGTAGATGTGAACCGACCCATCGTCATCGATATTAATCTCCGCTCCGGTCTCCGCCACGATCCCCTTGATCGTCTTGCCACCGGGACCAATCAGCAGGCCGATTTTGTCGGGATGGATCTTCACGGTCTCGATCCTCGGCGCGTACGGGCTTAACTCCGTTCGCGGGCTCTGGATCGATGCCTGCATGACATCAAGCACTTTCATCCGCGCGTCGCGGGCCTGATGAATCGCTTCGGACAGGATCTGATGCGAAATACCGGGCAGCTTCAAATCAAGCTGGAACCCGGTGACGCCATCACGGGTACCACAGAGTTTAAAATCCATATCACCAAAGTGATCTTCCGAACCGATGATATCGGTCAAAGTAGTGTACCGCTTGAGGTGATCGGCTTCGTACTCGGTCACGAGTCCGACGGAAATTCCTCCCACCGGTTTCTTGATCGGCACACCCGCATCCATGAGTGCCATAACACCGGAACAGACTGTTGCCATGGAGGTCGAACCATTCGATTCCATGACTTCGCTACTGATGCGAATCGCATAGGGAAATTCCGTTTCTGAAGGAATGACCGGTTCAATCGACCGCTCAGCCAGAGCACCGTGGCCGATCTCGCGCCGGCTCGCGCCGCCGATCCGGCCAGTCTCACCCACGCTGAAAGGCGGAAAGTTGTAGTGCAGAATGAAGCGTTTGGAGACATCACCTCCGGTATAGGCGTCAATCATTTGCGCTTCCTCCGCGGAAGCGAGCGTGGCCAGAGCCAGCGCCTGGGTTTCCCCTCGCTGAAACAAAGCCGAGCCGTGCGAGCGCGGCAAAAGGCCGACCTCGGCTGAGAGCGGTCTGATGTCGAGGAAACCGCGGCCGTCGCAACGGGTCTTACGGTCCAGGATGCTGATCCGGAAGGCTTTCTTCTGCAGATCGTCGAATGCCTGAGATATTTCAAAGCTCGTCGCGTCCGGGAATTTTGCCAGAATCGCCGTCTCGACTTCTTTACGCAGAACATCAACCGCGCGACTGCGCGCCACCTTACCTGTCGTATAAAGCGCTGCCTCGATCCGATCACCGGCGACCTGGTAAGCGATTTCCAACAGTTCTTCCCGTACGCTCAGCAGGGCCACACTGCGCTTGGGTTTACCTGCCTTTTTCGCCAATTCCCGCTGCATTTCCACGATCTCCTGCACATAGGGATGCGCGAATTCCAGAGCACGGATAAAATCGCCCTCCGGAACCTGGTCGGCCGTCCCTTCGATCATGATGGCGTGCTCCCAGCTTCCGACATAAACCAGATCAAGATCGCTCAATTGTCGCTGGCTATGTGTGGGGTTGACAATGAACTCGCCATTCTGTCGTCCGATCCGCACCGCGCCAATCGGTCCGGCAAACGGGATATCGGAAACACTCAAGGCTGCTGAAGCGCCGTTGATGCTCAAAATATCCGGATCATTCTCGCCATCGGCACTGAGGAGAACACTCATCACCTGGGTGTCATAAAAATACCCTTTCGGGAAGAGTGGCCGCAGGGGACGGTCCGTCATGCGAGCAGTGAGGGTCTCCTTCTCGGAAGGCCGGCCTTCCCTTTTGAAATAGCCGCCGGGGAACTTGCCGACAGCAGCCGCTTTTTCCCGATAGTCCACAGTCAGGGGAAAGAAATCCTGACCTTCTTTGACCGTGGTCGCCGACACGGCCGCAACCAGGATAATTGTTTCTCCGGAACGGACAGTCACTGAGCCATCGGCCAGTTTTGCCATTTTTCCGGTTTCAATAGTCAGCTCAGTCGAGCCGATCGTTTTCGAGACTCTCGATTCCATAGGTTTGTCCACTCGGCTGAATCGACCGCACCGGCTCCTTGTTCGTAGGTCTGAACGCCGAAATCTTCGAAGCTCAGACCTAAGATCAAGGCTGCCTTTCGGGATTGCCAAGTTTTAATTTGTTTCCGTTTTGTTGCAGCACTCCGAGAGTGCCATCATCCATTCAATCCCCGAACGGAGCAGTTCGCAAGCAGCGACAAAAGATCGCCGGCGGCTCTGAACCTGAAACCGTGCCAAAGCCAAATCCGGTGGTGGTTCTGCCTTACCTTCGCAGGTTGAGCTTATCGATAACCGCTTTGTAGCGGTCTTGCGACGTACGTTTCAGATAATCCAGGAGGCTTCTCCGGGTCGACACCAGCTTTAAGAGCCCCCGCCGGGAAGAGTGGTCTTTCCGGTGCACTTTCAAGTGATCGGTCAACTGATTGATCCGACGGGTCAGAAGGGCGATCTGGACGTCCGCACTGCCGGTATCTTTAGCGTTCAGCCGGAACGGGCCCAGGTCGATGTTGTCGCTCTCTGCCATATTTCGAAGAAGCGTGGAAGATAGGAGAGGCTGGCGGATGTGCAAGGAATTTTTCGGAGGAGGGGAAGGAGTTGGGATCTGGGAGTTTGGATCTAGGAGCTAGTGCACCGTCTCTCATATAATGATGCCATCGCCGCAGGTCAGTTGGCTGTTTTTCAAGGCACGAGCGAAGCACCCATATCTGAATCATATGGGTCGAGCGAGCAACGCCGAAAAACAGCGAACGGGCCGCGGCCCAAAGGGTTGCGTTGAAAATGGGCCGGCGGCTGCATTGCTCCTCGGTTACGTATCGATTTAGATATGCGCCCTCCTCGTGCCTTGCCGGCGGCCCATTTTGAACGCAACGATGACACCATTATATGAGAGACGGTGCACTAGGAGTCGGCCGGTCTTGCGCGAGCGGCGACTTCGATCCCGGCCAATGTCGCTGAAGGCTTCAAGAAGCGCAGCCGAGCGGATAAAATCCGGATTTTAATATCGCTCAAGGCTCGCTGGAAGAATCGCAGTATTATCTCATTCTTTTCGCGATCTCGGTTACGCTCCTATCGATCGGCTTCTGTTCCGTTCTCGAGGAAGTCGGTAAATTGCTCGCGGTCTACATGCGCGGCGTCAAGCGCCACAGCGCCTCATATTCTAGCTCCTAGCTCCTTTTCCTCCCCAACCTAACCAGCTCATCCGCCAAGCCACCAAAATCGTTCGTGACCAAACCTTCGCCAATCTCGTTAATGTTTATCTCGATCCCGAGCCGCTCCTCCAAGTGGAGAACGAACTCCACCAGCTCCAGGCTCTGCCGAATGACATCGGTCGCCCGAAGGCGCTCGATATCCTTCCCGGCAGTTTCTGGCGCTTGCCGGCTCACAAATTCCCCGATTGCTTCAATTACTTTTCGCCGGCTCATTTTCATCGCGAAATACGGGTCTCTCCTCGCCTATACCCGCACACCATCGCCATATTCGACGTGGAATCCAGCACCCATTGACAACCAGCGCACACGCTGTCCGGGTTCTGCCGTCGCCAGAACTTCCCGCAGAATATGAAAGATACTTGCACTGCTCATATTAGAGAAATCCCGGAAATGCCTGAGGGACGGCTCCAGAGCGGCTCGATCGATCGAAAGCTTTTTCGCCAGACTTAGCAAGAGCATCATCCCGGCCGGATGCAGCGCCCAGAGCGCCGGCTCGTTGCGTTGCCAGCCAGTCTGCCTGAGCGCGTCAAAGAGCTCCTGGCGTACATTGCTCTCAAACCGGCTTAAATCCGGAATCCCAAATCGATAATAGCTGTTTCCGTAGACCCACCGGATCAGATCGGACGGTTGACCGTGCCAGGAGCTCACCTTACGGAGTTCGAGCGCTCCCGGGCCTGGTTCACTCGAAATCCAAAGAGCGACTGCCCCATCGCCAAAGGTGCAGATACCCTGCCAGCTCGACCGGTCCAGCGTCTCGGCATCAGCAATGGTGGAGGCTGGTTCGATGACCAGCATCAGCAAGTCGCGCAGGCTGGAATCAAATCTAAAGGCCGCCTGCAATGCGCGCGAACTCGCAGTACAACCGCCGTTTCCAACATCAAGCAAGAAGGTGTTTGGCCGGAGCCATTGTTTGAAGACACCGCGAGAACGATCGGCAATTCCCGGCAATACCTGACCAACACTGGTCACGCCGATAATCGCGTCGTAGATCGGCGCAGCCGCTTCTGACGCAATCTCACCGGCCAGGGCCGCAATCGATTCGTCAACGGCCGCTTCGAACGCGCGAGCATGGTCGGCGAAAGAAGCCAGATGCAGAAAGTTCGGACACTGGCAGCGGCGGGAGCGATTGCCCAGAAGTTGCAGCCGGACGAAGTTGAGCAGGCTTCGCCTTTCCTGGTCCTCCGCCGGCAATCCGGCGATCCGATCCTGAGCCATAGTAAAGAGCTCGGCATTGCTCAGAGATCTCCCCAGCCTGGGACAATAAATCGCGCGGATATAACGTTTCACAAAACAGCTACTGGCCAGAATAGAGAATATTTGCGGCGGGGACAAGGTCGAGAGCGCAGTAGCGCGGACGGGCTTCGTCCGTATCTTCCGGTGAGTGGTTCTGTCAGCATTCCTCGGCAGGCATGCGCTCCGCGCAGTCTTAAAGCGGCGACAAGTCGCGCGCACTCCAAACGTTTCAAAAACCGACGTTCCATTCTTCCAAGAGCTTTGCCGGAATTTCTTCAAGGAAACGCGAAGGCCGTTGCAATTGCTCACTCAGCGGCCCTAACGGCGAACGAAACGGATAGACCAAGTAGAGCTCATCCTTCGCCCGAGTGATTGCCACATAGAAGAGCCGGCGTTCTTCTTCGAGTGACTCGATTCCATTGAGGGACCGAGCACTCGGGAACATTCCTTCGGTCATCCAGACCAGGAAAACGCACCTCCACTCAAGACCTTTGGCTTGATGGATGGTTGATAAAGTTACTCGCTCGTTGTCTTCATCGTCCGGACCGACTCGCTCTGTGTCCCCCGTCGAGAGCAGAGATAATTGGCTGAGGAACTCGACTGGATCCTGAAACGTGCGGGCAAAACTTTCCAAGGCGACGAGATCGTCCCGGCGTTGCTGGTGGTTGGGGTACTTCGATTCGAGATAGTCCTCATAGACCGCTTCCCGGATCGTATGGATCATCTCCGCCGGAGGCCGAGGTTTTTTCTCCGGAGCGATCTCGTCCAGCGTATAGCCTAGCTGCCGCCAAGCCTTTTGCGATCTTGGAGCGACCCTGCCCGCCTCCAACCATTGGCGGAAACTCGCTCGTTGATCCTCCGAGACCAGTGATAGCTCGGTCCAGAGTTTATCCGCCGTCTTATTGGCGATGCCCGGCAGTAATCGCGCTATGCGTTTAAAAGCAATCTCGTCAGCCGAATTGGTCACAAATTTCATGAACGCGGCGACATCTTTGATGTGGGCCTGCTCAAAGAAGCGTAGCCCACTGGTGATGAAAAATGGGATGCCGGCCCGGGTCAGGGCCAATTGGACTTCGAGCGACTGGTAGTGCGCCCGATAAAGGATAGCGATCTCTCGCAAATCGACATTCTCGTCGCGCAACTCGAGGACACGCTGGGCCACGAAATAGGCCTGCTGATTATTATCCATCACCGGGACCAGGGCGGGCTTTAGATCGAGCGACGAACGAGCAGAGTGTAACGTCTTCTTGAACTGTTGCGTATTCGCTTTGATGGCCTCGTTGGCGACGCTCAACACTTCGGGAACACTCCGATAGTTCGTCTCGATCCGATAAATCGTGGCCGCGGGATAGCGTTTCGGAAAATCGAGAATGTTTTTGTAGTTAGCTCCCCGCCAGGAATAGATCGACTGAGCGTCGTCCCCCACCACCATGACGCTCTGATGCCGGGCGGCCAGGATATCGATAAACTCCGACTGCAGATGATTCGTATCCTGATACTCATCCACCAGAATAAACTGGAAAAAACGCTGGTAACGCTCGGCAATCGAAGGAGCATTCCTGAGCAACTCAACGATCTTGATCAGCAGATCGTCAAAATCCAATGCATTCGCGCTTTGCTTCCGTTCTTCATATTTCTTCCGGATAAATTCGATCTGATTGGTTAGAGGCTGAAACGTCCGATATCGATCGACAATGACTTTGCTCAGCGGTTCGCCGGTGTTCGCGGCAAAGCTGAACATGTCGCTGAGAACCTCGGCCTTCGGGAACCGGACCTGTCTGGTATCGATGTCCACGGACGCCACCACCGTGCTCAGCAAATCTTCCTGGTCCTCGCGATCCATGATGGAGAATCTGGGTCGGAATCCCGCTTCGATAGCATGACGGCGGAGCAACCGATTTCCGATCGAATGAAAGGTCCCACCCCAGATCGCTCTGGTCTCCAGCGGCAAAAGATTCTGAACTCGGGATAACATCTCGCGCGCCGCTTTATTGGTAAAGGTCAGGAGAAGGATGCTTTCGGGTTCAACGCCGTTGTCCAGCAGCCAGGCGACTCGATAGGTCAGGGTACGGGTTTTGCCGCTACCGGCGCCGGCCAGAACCAAGGCCGGTCCTGGAGGTGAGGTCACTGCGGCATATTGCTGTTCGTTAAGCTCCGCCGCGTAGTCGATCGCGCTCGATGCGACCGAGGGAAGTTTCTTTAGCTGGTAATCTCGGGCCATCAGCGACGCCGAATATACAACGGGCGCGGTTGGAACCAAATCAGGATGGACATCTGCGGACTTTCGCTGGGCCAGAAGGGCGCTCTTTTGGCCGGCTCCCATAGGCCGTATGGGCTATTTGGGAGTGCTCGAGCGTTTTGCCGCTCTTCGCGCAACCTGTGTCTCTTCGAACGGTTGAATAGAGCAACCGTGAAAATTCTTCTTTCGATCCCATTTCCGCTGGCGGGAATCGCGAGCGCCGTGCTTGCCCTGGTTGGCTGTGTCGAACGCGAAGTCGTCTCTCAGCGTCCTCCGCCGCCCACCACTGTGGTTGAGGTCGCACGCGGTCCATATCCGCCTCCTCCGCCGATTGCTGAAGTGCGCCCCGCACCACCACCCTACCGCGTTGTCTGGGTACCCGGACGTTGGCGGTGGAACGGTCATCGGTATATTTGGATTCGGGGGCATTACCGCGCGGCGTGAGCATTGGACGTCATAGCGTTTACAGCTGCGGGCCATGGCCAGTGATCGGTAATCGGTGATCAGGAGCGTTACGTAGCGCCGACGGCCTCGTCGGTACTCCGCTGACTGCTCGAGCATGTCGCGCGATCACCGTTGCTCCCGATAACGCACGATAATTGGCCGCCGCCTCCTGATCACCGATTACCGATTACTCGGCATCCCAAGCTCAGACTCCGCCGAGATACGCCTCTTTCACCATGCTATTGGCCCGGAGCCTGGCCGATACATCCTCCAAGATGATGCGACCGGTCTCCAGCACGTAACCATAATCGGAAATCTCCAGCGCTAGGTTGGCGTTCTGTTCGACTAACAAAATCGTGATGCCGAGTTTCTTGTTAATCTCGACGATCTTGGAAAAGATCGTTTTTACCAGAATCGGCGCGATCCCCAGCGAAGGTTCATCGAGCATGAGGTAGCGCGGCTTGCTCATCAAGGCTCGACTGATCGCCAGCATTTGCTGTTCGCCGCCGCTGAGGGTGCCGCCGACCTGGTGCAGGCGTTCTTTCAGACGCGGGAAAATGTCGAAAACGTAGTCGCAATCCTTCTTGACGTTTTCCTGGTCCTTTCGCTGGTACGCTCCCATCCGCAGATTTTCCATGACGGTGAGATTAGAAAAGATCATCCGACCTTCTGGTACCTGGGTGATCCCGAGGCCAACGATCCGGTGCGGGGGCCAGTTCGTGATGTCTTTGCCTTCCAACGCGATCTTGCCGTGGCGCACGCGCAACAAACCGGAGATGGCGCGCAGCGTGGTCGATTTGCCTGCTCCGTTACTGCCCACCAAAGTGATGATTTTGCCCTTTTCCACCTTGAGCGAGATTCGATGCAACGCAACAATCGAGCCATAGGCCACCTCGAGGTCGTGAACTTCCAACATTGGTTTTGCGAGTACCTGGTGGAGACCTTTAGGCTCCGTCCGCGACTGGTTGATTGTTATTCATCTTCGGCCGGTCCCTCGCCGAGGTATGCCTCGATCACGCGCGGATCTTGCCGGATAACCTCCGGGGGTCCTTCCGCAATCTTCACTCCGTAATCCAGGACATAAATCCGTCGGCAAATACCCATAACCACTCGCATATCGTGCTCGACCAGAAGGACGGAAATGGCGAATCGCTCCTGAATAAACTCGATCAGCCCCATCAGCCCAACCTTCTCGACAGGATTCATTCCCGCCGCCGGCTCATCCAGCAACAATACCCGCGGCCGGGTGGCTAGGGCGCGCACAATCTCCAGGCGCCGCTGGTCACCATAGGGCAAGCTCTTGCACATGACGTCGCGTTGACCCTCCAGATTAAATATCTTCAAAAGGTCAAGCGCTTTCTGTTCAATGTCCTTTTCCTCTGCTTGAAAAGCCGGACCGCGCGTCAACGCATGGCTGGCACCATGGTTCAGGTGCAGATTGAAAGCCGCCCGCACATTGTCGAAGACTGTTAAAGAAGAGAACAAGCGGATATTTTGAAAAGTCCGCGCGATCCCTTTTGCCGTGATGGCGTACGGTTTCAACCCATTCAAGCGTTCACCGGCGAGCCGCACGTCGCCCGACGTCGGACAATACACGCCAGTAACCATATTGAAGACCGTGGTTTTGCCAGCGCCGTTCGGACCAATCAAGCCGATTAATTCTCCGGCAGCTAAGCGCAACGAAAAATCAGAGACAGCCGTCAAGCCACCGAATCGGATGGTGCACCTGTCGACAGTGAGAAGGCCAGATTCTTCGGCGGGAAGGTCGGTCATTCTTTGGTTAGACGGGCTGGACGGATCCGGCGTCGGGCCGCGCTGAAGTCACCAAAGAGGCCCTGGGGCCGGGTGATCATCAGAACGATGAGAAGCAACGAGTACAAGATCAACCGGTTTTCCAGTAGCCCCTGAAAGGCCGGCGGTACGATCTGGCTGTGAGCCAGCGTCCGTAAAAGCTCGGGCAAGATTGTCAGCAACGTAGCGGCCAGGATAACTCCGGCGGTGCTGCCCATCCCACCCAGGATCACCATGACCACGATATCGACCGATTTGAAGAAATTGAATCCTTCGGGCGTGAGAAACGCCTTGTAATGTCCATACAGTCCACCAGCGATGCCCGCGAAAAAAGCTCCGACCACGAAGGCGATCACTTTGTATTTTGTTGTGTTGATCCCCATCGCTTCGGCGGCGACTTCGTCGTCACGCACCGTCAGGAAACCGCGGCCATAAGTCGAGTTGACCAGGCTCAGCACCACGTAGGTACAGACACCGGCAAAGCCAAACGTCCAGAACAGGTCGGTGTAAGCGCCCGAGACGCTGAGCCCGCGGGCCGCTCCAAGAAAATCGGTATTCAAAATGGCGGTGCGAATGATCTCACCAAATCCGAGCGTAACGATCGCCAGATAGTCTCCGCGTAAACGCAATGAAGGAATGCCCACAACCACCCCGGCGACGGCCGCCAGAATACCGCCAAAGAGAAGCGAGATCACCAGCGCCAGATTGGTCGCCAGGGCATTGGTGGGGCCGTCGAAAGCAGAGAGAATCCCGTGATCAAGATGATTTGACCAGCTCGCGGCAGCATATGCGCCAACTGCCATAAACCCGGCGTGTCCCAGGGAAAACTGTCCCGTATAACCGTTTACCAGGTTCAGACTTACGGCGAGAATGATATTGATGCCGATCGAGATCAGGACGTCGTAGTAGTAGGCGTAAGTGGTCGAAAGAACGTGCTCCAAAGTAAGAGAAACAAGCAGACAAAGAAGCAGGTAACCGGCAAGCAGACCGCGGGCCCTTCTCATACTTTCTCTCTCTCTACTTTCCCGAGAAGGCCGGTCGGTTTGAACAGGAGAATGACGATGAGAACCGCAAAAGCGATCGCATCGCGCAACTCTGGCCGGAGATAGCCGACGACCAGTGTCTCCAGTTCGCCGATGATCAGCCCGCCCAGAGCGGCTCCCGGAATGTTTCCGATTCCGCCCAAGACCGCTGCAACAAAGGCTTTGATGCCCGGCAAATTGCCCATCAGCGGGGCAATGGAAGGTGAGTCGAGGGAAACGAGAATTCCTGCGGCGCCAGCCAAGGCCGATCCCAGCGCAAAGGTAAAAGAGATCACCGCATCATTGTTCACCCCCATGATCGCGCAGGCCGTGGGATTGAGCGAGAGCGCGCGCATCGCCAGACCCATTCGGGTTTTCATGACGATAAAGCGCAGCAACAAGAGCAAGATGATGGTCGATAAAATGATCGCGCCTTGGGTCGTGAGTACGGTCAGATCGCCCAGCCCAGGAATAGGCTGAACCGGTATGAGCTGGGGAAAAGCTTTCGGCTCCGCCCCAAAGAAGAACTGAGTCATGTTCTGAAGGAAAAGCGAGACCCCGATGGCGGTGATGAGTACCGTAAGTCGCGGCCGCGCGCGGAGCGGCCGATAAGCGATTTTTTCAATTAAGACGCCGAGCACCGCGCAAAAAGCCATCGAGACAATCATCACGAGGCCGGCGGCGGCTAGAATATTCAGAGCATTCTGTGGCGTAAAAGAGTCATACTGCGCCGTTGGCAAGAACTTAGCGACCGCCGGCGCTACGAAGAACCCGCAGAACGCACCCAGCATGTAGACGTCGCCATGGGCAAAATTGATGAAGCGCAGAACACCGTAAACCATGGTGTAGCCCAGAGCGATGAGCGCGTAAATTGAGCCGAGCGAGAGTCCATTGAGTAGCTGTTGGAAAAATAAAGTAACCTGCTCCATTGAACTAAGGGTTAATAGCTTCTAACATCTTCGTCTCACCATTTTCTATGCCCAAAACAACAGCCGGTTTGGCTGCATTCCGGTTTGCGTCGATTGAAATGGCGCCGGTCACACCGGGGAACGATTTCGTTGCCGCGAGGGTATCACGGATTTTCCGGGGATCTTTGGCGCCAGCCCGCTGAATGGCTTGAGCGAGCAGCTTGGTACCATCGTACCAGAGGGCCGCCAGGGCGTCGGGACTCTCGTTATAATGCTCTTGATAGGTGCGAACAAACGTTTGGACGATGGGTGACGGATTCTGCGCCGAAAAATGGTTCACATAGTAACACCCATTTGCGGCTTTTCCGGCAATCTCTATAAGCGCTGGACTGTCCCACCCCTCACCTCCCACAAATGCCATGGTGAGCCCAAGCTGCCGAGCCTGACGAATCACCAACCCAGCTTCAGGATAATAGGCCGGGAGAAAAATAACCGTCGGGCGCAGCGCTTTGGCAACGGAAAGCTGGGCCCGAAAATCAGTGTCGCCGCTGCTGAACGAGATCTGTCTCAAGACGCGGCCACCGTGCTTATCCATATATTGCTGGATCGCCTCACTCAGACCAATGCTGTAATCCTGTTTGACGTCGGTCAGAATTACGGCCTGGCTAACAGCCAGCCTGGTGAGGGCAAACTGAGCCATCGCCTGGCCGGTGAACGAATCGATAAAACAGCTTCGAAAAATATAATCGCCGATCTTGGTCACCGCGATGTTTGTCGCACTCGGCGTTAGCAAGGGCACTTGGGCAGCCTGCGCGAGCGGCGCCGCTTCCATCGTGGCCGACGAGGTCAGGTCGCCCAGGATCGCCAAGACGTGGTCCTGGGACAAGAATTTTCTGACGATCGTCGCCGTCTCGCCCGGTTTGGAGGAGTTGTCCTCAAGCAGAAGTGTAAGCGGCTCCCCGAGCACTCCACCCTCAGCATTGATCTCTTCCGTCGCCAGACGAGCGCCTTGTGCGCTCGAAACACCAAAAGTAGAGAGCGCTCCGCTCAAGCAGGTCACCGCGCCGACCCGGATCTCCGCGAATGCTCTTTGCATTGGACTAACCGCGGAAAAAACCACGATCGCAAGCGCTAGAACAACCTCCCGGCCTGAACGGTCATTATGGAATGCCAGTAGCGCCTGCCAATCCCCAGCTTGTCTTGGAGTGCGTGCGACTTGTCGCCGCTTTAGGATCCGCGCGGAGCGCGGCTTCCACCGAGAACGGGACCACGAAGTGCGGAGTTTCCTGGCGAAAGGACTCGCCGGATTGGCAGTCGCGCTCCGCGCGGTCTCAAAGCGGCGACAAGTCGCACGCACTCCAAGAGCAAATTGGGCCAAGCTCAATTCGGGTTCACCTTTTGGAAATATTGAAAGCGTCCTCCTTTGATGGCGAGAATAACCGCAGGTTTTGAGGCATTTCTTTGCGCATCAATGGTGATTGAGCCGGTCACCCCGGCGAAATCGCGGGTTTGCGCTAGCGCAGCGCGAACCGATGCGGGATCATCGGACCCCGCCCGGCGGAATGCATCGATCAGCAGACGCGCTGCATCGTAGCCCAGCGCAGCAAAAGTATCGGGCCGGGAACCGAAGATCATCTGATATACCTTGACGAAGTTCTGCACCACGGGCGCTGGATCGTCAGCCGAAAAATGGTTGGAAAAGAAAGAACCCTCAGCCGCGCTGCCTCCAATCTCGAGCAGCGTTGGGTTGTCCCAAGCCTCACATCCGAGAAAGGTCGCGGCGATGCCAAGCTGCCTGGCCTCGCGCAAGATCAGGCTCACCTCCGGATAATAGCCGGGGAGGAAAATCACGTCCGGATGGGTTACTCGGACGCTGGAAAGCTGCGCGCGGAAATCCTTGTCGCCGCTGGCGTAGCTTTGCTCTTTTACGACCGTGCCGCCGAGTGCGCTGAAAGTGTCTTTAAAGTATTGCTGAAGGCCCACGCTGTAGTCCTGTTTCACGTCCGTGAGAATGGCCGCTCGATTGGCGTGAAGCACTTCGCGGGCAAAACGGGCCATTACCTTACCTTGGAATGAATCGATGAAACAGATCCGGAAAATGTAGTCGCCAACTTCGGTAATCTTCGGATTGGTCGCGGTCGGCGTGACCAGAGGAATCTTGGCGTCTTGGGCAATTGGGGCCGCTTCCAACGTTGCCGAGGACGTTAGATCTCCAATGATCGCTCTCACTTTGTCCTGGGTGATCAGTTTGCGGGCGATCGTCGCCGTTTGGCCGGGCTGCGACTGGTTATCCTCGGTAATGAGATCGATGTTCCGCTGGAGAACTCCTCCGTTCCGATTGGCTTCATCGACCGCCAGCTTGATCCCCTGATGGCAGCTCACGCCGTACTGGCCGATCGCTCCAGTGATGGGATTCATCTCACCAACCTTGATCGGTGATTCCTCGCCCACAGCGGAAGCGATCAGGGCGAAGAGCAAGATCAAATTGTAGACATGCACCAGTCGTTTTCGGAAGCTCACGGTGAATCGTAATTGACACGATTGTCTATTTGGTTACCTGCCGCAAAACAATCTCCGGAAGAAGAAAACCGCTCTTTTACATGCTTCTCCGGCGGCCTCTCCATCTTCTGCGGCCCGGTTAAGTTGGCGCACGAATCACCAATCGAAAAATTCCGGAAGCAACAGGTTGGCGTAGCGGTCGATTGACATGATTTCTTTAACCACTAGGGTCGGCTCGTGAAACTTTTCACAAAGTCCGCGCTTCGCGGTGTCGCTGCTGCCAAGCTTCAGCACGCGGTTGAGCTGATTAATCCTCATCTGTACGCCGTCGAAGAGCGCATCAGGGAGCAGGCTCGCGCCTTCGATCCGGCTATCGAAGGTTATGTAGCCTACAGCCTGACCAGCGGAGGGAAACGTCTCCGGCCCGCTCTGGCCCTCCTCTCCGGCGCATCGACGGGAACGATTGGTTCGAGTCACATCGATCTGGCGGTTATCGTCGAACTCATTCACCTCGCCACGCTGGTCCACGACGATATCATGGACGGAGCGGAAATTCGCCGCGATCAGCCAACCGCAAGTGCTAAGTGGGGCAACACCGTCGCGGTATTGCTGGGAGATTGCCTGTTTGCCCACGCACTCAAGCTGGCCACCGGCTTTCAGAACCCGGAGGTGAATCGACGGATTGCTCACGCCGCGACGGAGGTCTGCTCAGGCGAAATCATCCAAACCCAGCGCCGGTACGACCTCAACCTCACCCAGCCTGATTACTTTCAGATCATTCAACTCAAGACCGCCGCGCTTTTCGCGGTGGGAGCAGAACTTGGTGCATTGATCAGCGAAGCCAGCCCGGAATTGATCGGTGCATTGAAAGCCTTTGGGTCGAAGATGGGTACCGCTTACCAGATCTACGATGATTGTCTGGATATCGCTGGCAATGAGGATAAAGCGGGCAAGACTCTGGGCTCCGATCTCCGCAAGGGGAAGTTGACTTTGCCTTTGATCTATCTGCTGGAAAACGCTTCGCCGGGCGAATTCCAGCGCATCAACCAATTATTGTTGCGCGGGGACGAGCAAGAGCTGGCGGCGCTTGGGCAGGATGTCCACCGGAGCGGAGCATTGCGCCGCGCGGTCGATGCCACGAAGAGCCTGGTTGCAGAAGCGCAAGCGATCCTGCAGCAGGTGCCCGTAAACAAATATTCACTGGCCCTGGCCGAGGTGGGCGACTTTTTATCGAATACCGTTGACCAGTTCGCCGAAGCGGCCTAACTCTTTTTGCGCATGTTACCGTGATGCGCAATCTGACCATTCGTGAACTGCCTTACCAGCAACGTCCCCGGGAGAAACTCCAGACCAGAGGCGTTCAGTCCCTCACCGACGCGGAGGTCTTAGCGATTCTCCTGCGCACCGGCACTCGGGGACAGAATGCGGTTGAGCTGGCTGGACGTTTGCTCGAACAGTACGGCTCGCTCGCCCAGGTCGCTCGCGCCGAAGTCGACGAACTCAGTCGCCTCAAAGGAATTGGCCCGGCAAAAGCCATCCAACTGGTTGCGGCGTTCAGCATTGGCACCCGCTTGGCCGCGGAGCAGCGGACCACCGCGTGCCTTGATACGCCCGAAGCCGTCTACGAATTGCTGGCGGCCGAACTGCGGCTGCTTGACCGCGAATCGCTCCGGGCGGTCCTGCTCGACAGCCGATACCGGCTCCTGACGGTTTGTGAGATCTCGCGAGGCACGCTTAACGAAAGCCTTGCGCATCCGCGCGAGATCTTCAAAGCAGCCATTTCCCGTTCCGCCTACGCAATTGTGGTGGTGCACAATCATCCCTCGGGTGACCCCAGCCCCAGCGAGGCGGATCTGCGCCTGACCCGAAAACTGGGGGAAGCCGCGCGCTTACTCCAAATTAACCTGCTCGACCACTTGATTATCGGGGCCAAAAGTGGAGAGCGTCCAGGCTATTTTAGTTTCAAGGAAGCCGGCTTGATCGGCTAGGGCAGCGGTTAGGGCAGCGCCTTTGGCAGCATCACGACGCAACTGGTTGTTGGGCGGAGCAAAAGGTCTTGTTGGACTTTGACGAGACTTGAACCACTCCTTCAGATCTGGGCGCGTGAGCGTTGCATAGCGCCCGACGGCACCGTCGGTACTCCGGTAAACACGCCCAACACGTCGCGCGATCCTCTCGATCCGATCCGACGAGGCCGTCGGCGCTACGTAGCGTTTCTGCGCGGAGCCTGACGCGTCCTCGATGAACCGAGCGATCGCGCAAACGTCACTTTGAACGAGGTGGAATTTAGCGCTACGGCGTTCGACAGGTCAGCCTCGCCGACCAACTCCGAGACGAATGTCTGGCGCGCCGGTGCATCGAAGGCAGCCACAAACCCAAGCAGAAGGGCAAACACGTACACCTGCCACAATTGGACAAGCCAGGCGTCGATCCAATTGTCGCAGGCCGGAGTGAGCGAAAAATCGTTTGCCGCCCGTCGGTCGGGTCCGGCGCGCCGCTCACGAGCCCGGCCGCCTCCAAAGCCGAAACGTTCGCGCCCATAGATTGCGGACGCATACCCTCAGCCCGCGCGAGGGTTGTCACCGTTGCGGACCATCGCGCTCCAGACGACGGAGCACCGACACCTGAGACGAAGTCAGGTCTCCCACAGATGCCTGTTCCCGTAGCCGCCGCATCAGCCTGCCAATCAGAACACGAAGCTCGCCTGCCAGAGCCAAGACGCGCGCGATGTCGGGATCGTCCGGTTGCGAATGAACCATTTGGAGTGCGTGCACTCGTCGCCGGCTTTGGGATCCGCGCCGAGCGCGGCCGTCAACCAGCCGCTCGGTCTCGCCCTAGAGGCCGCGCTCCGCGCGGTCAGAAAGCGGCGACAAGTCGCACGCACTCCATAAGGCTTCGGCGTCTCTCCGGCAGACTCGAGGCCGAGGACCCTATCCCTCTCGTCCTTTGACCTTGCTCCAGGGGGTATACGAGCAAATCCCTCGCTCCGACTTTTCAACAAAATCCCAGAATATCGCGATCTCCTTCGCCCAGGGCCGTTGACGGGCGACCGAGATGGCTTGTGCCGTAGTCAAACCCGCAAAGTAGAGCAGCCGGAAAGCGTCCTTGACCTCTTGACGAAGCGCCGCGCTGAAACCGGCGCGGCGAAGCCCGACGACGTTCATCGCCACCACCGAATTGAGTCCGGCGGCCACACAGAACGGCGGGATGTCTTTGCTGACGGCCGCGACGCCTTGCAGGATCGCCGTCGTCCCAATTCGCGTGAACTGGTGAACCACGGCGCCGCCGCCCAGAAAAGCACGGTCGCGTACTTCGACATATCCTCCGAGCAAGACGTTGTTCGCGAGGATCACGCCATTCCCTACCTGCGCGTTGTGCCCGACGTGCGCACCAACCATAAGCAGGTTGTTGGACCCCAAGACCGTCAGAGTACCTTCCTTGGTCCCACGGTGAATCGTGGCGTATTCCCGGATGACGTTCTTTTCTCCGATCTGTATTCCGGTTCGGGATTTCGGTTCGAAACTAAGGTCCTGCGGGTAACTCCCGATGATCGCCCCGTAACCGATCCGATTGTCTTGGCCGATCCTGACCTCGCCGGAAAGCACCGCGTGGGCCTCGATCCGCGTACCGGAGCCAATCTGCACGGGTCCTTCAATAACCACCCCGGGGCCAATCTCCACTTCGGTTCCAAGCTCAGCTTTTGCGTCGACAATTGCACTCGGATGGATCATTCAATTCGAGCGGTCTAGCCGATCTCCAAACTCCCGTCCACTCAAACGATCATGAAGCCGGAGTCTTTTGCATTTGATCCTCAAATTTTCTCTTGGTTAAGTACGCCTTTTGCATGAACACCGACCAGCTTTTCACCCAATGATCAAGGCTAGCGCGAGAAAATATCAACCGATGAAGACGAAATGAATGTTTTTGTCACGGGAGGAGCCGGGTATGTGGGCAGCGTTTGCGTCGAGGAAATGCTCGAGCGGGGATTCAATGTCACAGTATTTGACAATTTAACGGAAGGCCATCGCGGAGCGGTCGATCCGCGAGCCACATTTATTCAGGGCGACTTGGATGATCCCAAATCCATTGCGCTCGCCCTCGAAACGACAGAACCCGACGCGGTCATGCATTTCGCGGCCAACGCTCTGGTCCCGGAATCGATGGTCAATCCCTTTAAATATTTTCACAACAACGTGTGCGGTGGTTTGAATCTGTTGCAAGCAATGTCGGAACGAAAATTGCAACGGCTGGTTTTTTCTTCCACGTGCGCGACCTACGGACTCCCGGACCAGGTACCAATCGAAGAATCAACGCCGCAAAACCCGATCAATCCTTACGGTGAATCAAAGTTGATGTTTGAGAAAATTCTCCGTTGGTTTTCCCAGATTCACGGGCTGATTTTTACCTCGCTCCGTTACTTTAATGCGGCCGGTGCGAGCGAAAAATTCGGCGAACAGCACCGGGTGGAGTCTCACTTAATTCCGCGTGTTCTGCAGGTGCCGCTCGGCCTGGCTGAGCCCGCCGAAGTTTTTGGTTTGGATTATCCGACTCCGGACGGAAGCTGTATCCGGGATTACATTCACGTGCGTGATCTGGCAGAAGCGCACATCCTGGCGTTGAAGGCTGAGCACAGCGGTTTCTACAATCTGGGCACGGGCGGAGGAACTTCCGTGCTCGAGGTTGTCCAAGCCTGTCGCGATGCTACCGGCCACGACATCCCGGTGGTCGAAAGACCACGCCGGCCAGGTGATCCCGCTCGACTGGTCGCGTCCTCGGAAAAAGCCAAATCGGAGTTAGGCTGGACTCCGCGGTTTACTGACATCGATTCAATTGTACAGAGCGCCTGGCAATGGCATCGGCGACATCCCAGAGGCTATGGAGAATGATCAATGATTCAACAAACCGGTGGCGTGAGGGCACGGTACTGATGCTGACCTGATCTCGGGCCGCCTGCCATGAAGTTGCTGTTGCTTCTCTGCAGCCTGTTTTGCTTCCTGCTCACCGGGTCCGGACAGCAACCTGGCCTTTTCGGCCTCGGGCCCGGCACTTCTCAGCAGGTTCCGCTCGAGATCACCTCTGAAGGCGAGACGCGGATGGAGAACGGCCTGGCCATCGCGGAAAACAATGTTGTCATCCGGTACAACGACCTGTCGATTTACTGCGACTACGCGCAGTACAATCCGGAAACCCACGATGCCTTTCTCCGTGGCAACGTGCGCATTTATCGGCAAGACCTCTATTTGTTTTGCGACCGGGCGATCTACAATATTCAAACCAAGCAGCTCCGGGCGGCGGATTTCGGAAGTAACCGAAGACCGTTTCAATTCGTTGGCGACAATCTTTATTCGCCGGGAACGACCAATGAGTACCACGTCCGGCTGGGTTCATTCAGCACCAGCGATTCGTCCAGGCCGGATTATCAGATCAGGGCCAGGACCGTGCGCATTTACCCGAACGACCGCATCATTTTTTCCAGTGCAACTCTCTACGTTGGCCGAATTCCGGTCTTCTGGTGGCCCTATCTGTATCAATCGCTGAACAATGAGTTTTCTTTAAATTTCAGCCCGGGATACAACACCAATTATGGCGCCTATCTGCTGACATCCGTCGGCTTCCCCATCACCAAGGATTTGGAGGCCACTGCCCACTTGGACCTGCGGACTTTACGGGGGCCCGCCTTCGGTTTGGATCTCAGTTATGCACTGGGTCCCGACAAGGAAACGTTCGGGCGCGCCAGAACCTATTTTCTGGATGATCTCGATCCAAACATAAACGAAACCTCGCTGGCGCGCCCGCCGATTTCGCCTGGTCGCTATCGCCTCTCATATCAGTCCCGTACCTACATCACTCCTGACCTCGTTGCAGTCGTCGATTTCAATAAACTCAGTGATCCTTTTCTTCTGCAGGATTTTTATCCCTACGAGTTTCAGGTCAATCCCGAGCCGGACAATTTCCTGGAGCTGCAAAAAAAAGGCGAGGCCTACACCCTCACTGCCACGCTCCGTTACCAGGTCAACAATTTCTTCGAAACGACGGAACGTTTGCCGGATGTGAACTGGGAGGTGGCCCGCACGCCTCTGTTTAACAGCCCTATTTTTTACGAAGCCACGACCAGCGCCGGCTTACTGCGCCGTGCGTTCGAAGGTGGTTCGCCTAACCCGGATTACCAGAGCTTTCGACTCGATTCCTTTCATCAGTTGCTTTATCCAAAAACCTATTTCGGCTGGCTCTCAATCGTCCCGCGGGTCGGAGTGCGGGCTACCTATTATTCAACTTCCGGCACTTTCATCCAAGCCGATCCGGCGACTGGCATTGAGGAGGGAGAAGTCATCAAGCGTGGTGGGCAGATCCGTTTCGTCTACAACACCGGGGCAGAAGCATCGTTCAAGTTGTCCCGCGTTTTCGAAGGAGTGCAGGTGCGCTGGCTGGGGCTCGATGGACTCCGGCATATCATCCAGCCGTATACGAATTTTTCTTACGTAGGCGACCCAACAGTCAAACCTCAGAATATCCTCCCTTTTGACCGGTTCATCGCCAGTACACAGATACCGCCGATTGATTTTCCCCAGTTCAATTCCGTCGATTCCATTGATCATTGGACCATCTGGCGCTTCGGCGTTCGGAACCGGCTACAGACGCGCCGCGACAATTCCACCATCAATTGGCTCGATGTAGACACTTATTGGGATATGAACTTCGAGAATCCGTTCTCCACCTCGCACTTTTCCGAGATCGTCAATAAAATCAGGCTCTCTCCGGTCCCCTGGTTCTCGATTGGCATCGACTCGCAGTTTCCTGTCGATAATAAGGGATTCTGGGAGGTGAACACTTACGCCGATTGGGTGATCACGCCCAGCGTGGAAGTACGCGTCGGCGACCGCTATCTCGACCACAATCCCGAGTTTGCGAACAGTAACCTGATCACGTTTCTGACGTATTACCGACTGAATGAGAACTGGGGTCTTAGCCTGTATGAGCAGTACGAAGCAGCTACCGGAACCTTTCAGGAACAGCAGTACGGTATTCACCGCGACCTGAGCAGCTGGGTAGCCAGCCTCATCTTCTTCACCCGGGACAATGGCGCCGGGAAGAGAGATCTCGGTGTGACCGTATCTTTCACCTTGAAGGATCTCCCGAATTTTGGATTCGAGGTGAACCCCTCGCCGGGGCAGTAAGGCGTACTGCGTATTGAGTATCGGCGTGTTGCGTAATTAACAGACGCCAGCGCGCCTGTTAAGAGTTTTTTAGCCCGCAATGAATACGTCGCTCCGGCTTTTTGCATGATTTTTGCGGGCTAGAATCGCTGGACAAAAGCGCGGAGAACGCTATCTGAAAGGCTCGTTCTGAAGTGCAACCTATGGAAATTGCGATAATTGGTTCCGGGTATGTCGGACTGGTCACTGGCGCCTGCCTGGCCGATGTCGGTCACACGGTAGTGTGCGTCGACAACGACGTGAGGAAGGTTGATCTGTTGCGGCGCGGCCAGATTCCGATCTATGAACCTGGACTGGAGGAAGTTGTTCACCGCAACGCCGCGGCGCGGCGCCTGCGCTTCACCAGCCAGATCGAAGATGGCGTCGATCATGCACAAATCATTTTTATCGCCGTGCCCACCCCTCCCCGAGCCGACGGGAGCGTCGACCTGACCTACATCGAGAAAGTCGCGCGCGAGATCGCCGCGGTTTTGAAAGAGTATCGGGTCATCGTCGACAAGAGCACCGTGCCGGTAAAGACCGGAGAAAAGGTAGCCGACACCATCCGCCGCTACAATCGGACCGGGGTCGCTTTCGACGTGGTAAGCAACCCGGAATTCCTGCGGGAAGGCTGCGCAGTCAGCGATCTCATGAACCCTGACCGGATCGTCATTGGCTCGAATAGCGATCGCGCACTGGATTTGTTAAAAAAAGTATATGAGCCCTTCATGGCGCCCATCATGGTCACGGACATCAACAGCGCAGAGCTCATCAAGCATGCCGCGAATTCTTTTTTGGCCCTGAAAATTTCCTACATCAACGCGATCGCCTCAATCTGTGAAGCGAGCGGCGCCGACGTCGAGAAAGTGGCCGACGGCATTGGCGCGGACAAACGGATCGGCCGTCCTTTTCTCAACGCGGGGTTGGGATACGGTGGTTCTTGCTTCCCGAAAGATATCGCGGCTTTCGTTGCCATCAGCGAGCAACTCGGCGTGCCGTTTGATCTGCTGAAGGAGGTGCAGCGGATTAATTTGAGCCAGCGTTCCCAATTCCTCAAAAAGATCCGGGACACTCTCTGGGTCCTTCAGGACAAACGGATTGCGGTCTGGGGACTCACCTTTAAACCAGACACCGACGACGTCCGCAACTCCGTGGCGATCGACCTGGTCAACGATCTTCTCAATGAGGGGGCGAGAATCACGGCTTACGATCCCAAAGGAGTATCCAAGGTCCAGGAATGGAATCTCTGCAAAGGCGCGGTTTTTGCCGACTCGGCCCTGGAAGCGGTGCAGGATGCCGAAGCGTTGGTCGTTGCCACCGAGTGGCAGGAGTTTGCCCAGGCCGACCTGCAAGAAGTCTTCGGACGGATGCACACACCTATCGTTTTCGACGGTCGCAACCTCTTCGACCCAGACACGATGCGAGAACTCGGCTTTCGCTACCACGGGATCGGACGGGGCGCAGCTGGGCAGCCCAATATCTGAGCCTGCATCGCTCGCAAAGTCCGCTGAGGATTTGCGGACGATACAGGCTCAAAAATGCTGGAATCAAAAGAGGAGTTGTGGAAGTTGTAGGGAGTAGTCCCGCACCTTTTTCCTCCCAATAATTACGAGAAGCCCGCGGGACCTCGCGAGGCTTTATGTCCGGCAAGAACCCTCGTCTATGCTGCTTGTCTGCCCTGCAGCGGTGGGAGTCGGGTCGGGAATTTGCCGACGATGTACTCCACCAGAGCTTGCAACACTCTGGACTGAATAGCGTCAACCGCGCCTTTGTTACCGAGACATTCTACGGAGTAATTCGCCATCGGTCCCTGCTCGATTTTGTCATTCAGCAATTCCGCCCGACCGGCTTGGATATGCCAACCCGTCAGGTGCTGCGCCTCGGCATTTACCAGCTTTACAAAATGCGCATTCCTGACCATGCCGCGGTTTATGAGACGGTGAATATTGCCGGACCCGCGCGCACGTTGGTCAATGCCGTGCTGCGTCGATCGATTGCCGAACGTGCACACGTGCTAGAACAACTGGAGCACTCTCCTCCCTTCATCCGCTACTCACACCCGGAATTTCTCTGGCAGAAATGGGTGGCCCGCTACGGCGAAAAGCCAACGGAAAAGCTTTGCGAATGGAACAACCAGCCGGCACGGATTTACGTGCGAGCCAATCGTTTGCGAGTGACGCCGGGCGAACTGATCGAAAGCCTGCCGGAAACGAAACCTCTGCCGGAGCGTGAAGATTGCTTCGAGGTCGATCGCTTGCCGATCTTCTGGCTGACCTCCGGGGTTGCCTACGTTCAGGATCCGAGCACTCTGATGCCGTGTGACTTGCTGGCTCCGCACGCGGGAGAAGCCGTTCTGGACGCTTGCGCTGCTCCCGGCGGCAAGACCGGTTACCTGGCGCAATTGATGGATAATCGCGGGCGCCTCAGTGCCTGCGATTACGACAAAACCAGACTTTGCCGCCTTGAGCACAACCTGAGCCGGCTGGGGGTCGCCAACGCGGAAGTCGTCCTGATCGATTGGCTGCATAACCCGCCGCCTTTCGACCAAAATGCCTTCGATGCGGTGCTGCTCG
This sequence comes from uncultured Verrucomicrobiae bacterium, assembly GCA_963813025.1. GTDB lineage: Bacteria > Verrucomicrobiota > Verrucomicrobiia > Chthoniobacterales > JAFAMB01 > CAVSUL01. The sequence continues at coordinate 154,766 of CAWEXO010000002.1, forward strand.
ATGCTCCTTGTACCAACACCGGGGTCATTCGCCGCCGCATCGACGTTCGCTGGCGATTGACAGCGCACGATTTTCCGCGAATGCAGCGGCTCCAGTTGCGGATCCTGGAGTCGGTGCTGCCTTACCTGAAACCCGGCGGGCGGCTCGTCTACAGTACCTGCAGCCTGGAACCGGAAGAAAACGAGGAAGTCGTGGAGCGAATCAAGAACAGTGCGCCAATGTTGGAATTCGTGTCGAGCCAGAATCTATGCCCGAGCAGAGATGGCTACGACGGCGCCTTCGCCGCACTGTTCCACAAGAACTGATTGTCAGTGCCAGTGCTCGTTGCCAGTGCCAGTGTCGGTGCCAGCTTCAAAAGAAATGAACCCAATTAGCTGTTTCAAATTCTTCTCTCAAAAAAGCAGCAAACTCTCCGGACAATTCTGCTGCCAGAGGCCGCATCGCTCGCAATCTCTAAGATTTGCGAGCGATGCAGGCTAGGGTATTTTCCGTCGCGTGCAAATCTCCCTCTTGAAATCGAAAGTCCACCGCGCGGTCGTAACAGCGGCTAACCTCAACTACGAGGGGAGCTTGACGATTTCGGCCGATCTGGCGGAGCAGGTTGGACTGGAAGAATATGAACGGATCCTTGTAGGTAACCTGGCCAATGGCGAGCGTTTCGAAACCTACGTTATCTATGGCGCGCGCAATCATGGATCAATCGAGCTTAACGGCCCGGCTGCTCACCTTGGCACACCCGGTGACCGATTAACGATAATGAGTTTTGGTTTATTCGAGTCGGCGGAAGCCCGCACTTATTCGCCGAGGATTATCGTGCTGAACGAGAAGAACGAAGTCCTGCCTGAGAGAATCCTGACGGAATGAGTGCTAGTGCACCGTCTCTCATATACTGGTGCCAGGTGCCCGGGAAACGATCGAGACGTGATCCAACACTAAGAAGGTCAAGCGGAGCTTGCCCCCACCGACCTTAGGTGTTGCGAAACGATCTCCGAATTTTTGCCTACGAAGACAAGACAATAACACGTCGCGAGAGACTCTTCTGAAAACTGGCACCGGCACCAGCACTGACACTAGCCCCGCAACACCTCGACAATGGCAACAAATCTGGCCAACACCTCTCGCACCAAGGTCCGCCAGCTGCGCTGCCAGGCAACTGAGCGCGCATTAAATCCGATCGCGTTGAGCGCGTAGTGTTGGCAGAAAAATAGGGCACGCCGATTATGAAACTCCTGCGAGATCACCGTTACTTTACTGAGACCGTAGGCTTCGCGCGCCCGCCGCACCGATTCAATTGTCCGGAACCCGAGCGGATCGAGTTCCAGACACCGATCAGGCACATCACGCGCCTGCAGAGCACGCCGCATGTCTTCGGGCTCGTTGTAGCAGTCCGCCGGATCAACCCGGCCACTCAAGATCAGACGTTTGACCTTGCCGGCGTGGTAAAGGCGGGCTGCCGCATCAATCCGTTCAACAAAGAAATGGTTTAATCGCCGGCTCGGCAAGAGGCGCGACGTGCCGAGCACCAGCCCGGTGTCATTGGCCGGAATATTCTCGACGGAATCAAACACCCGATCATTACCCGAAGCGCTTACCATCCATTGGCAGAGCGCTGCGACCAGGCAAAGGCCGGCGCCGGCTAAAACTGTCGTTTCTCGTTTCATCTGGCGACTTCCTTCACTCCGGCGTTTCAGCCGCTCATCAGCGAACTCAACACCGAGCGGAAGCTGGCCGCATCCCATTGCCCGGTGACCACCGGTTGACCCAGCGAAACGTAAATCAACTCTGAACCAAGCAGCGCAAACACCAGACGAGATAGCTTACCGAGAGGTCCCATCCCGAGCATGGCAACAGGTCGCCCGGCTTGCGACTCAAGGAAGTCCGCCAGCGCACGCAGTTCCTGCCACTGATCGATTCGGCAAGCTACTTTGAAAATTGCGTCTTCGGAACAATTTTTAATCCGCTGTTCCAGCTCGCGTTGAGATGGCGGCTTGTCCAGGTAGTGACTGGAGATAATCAAGGACCGGCCAAGCTGTTTCGCGTGTTCGCAGACACCCGAAAACCGATCGAGATTTCGCCATTCGATATCGAGGTATTGCCCAAAGGGAAGCCACTCTTCCAACAGTTGGCGTCGCCGGTCTGCGCTTAGTTCGCCGGCACCGCCCTCCGCCGGGTCGCGCGCCGTCAGGATGAGTGGTTTAGAGACAATCTCCTTTTCTTCAATCATGGAGCAGGCGAGCGGGCCCAACAGATCCAAACGCAGCTCACAGAGGTCAACGGATTCGAGCCCACCTGTGAGGGCCACCGTCAGATCCGCCCGTGAAGCGAGCACTCCGACCAAGCGTAAGTTCTGTAGAGACTCCGGTGAAAAACGCAAATTGGGAAAAGGCTGCCTGCTAAAACTTGATTCATCCACATTGACTTTCCGTTTTCAAGGACTCTCTAGCTTCTCGTAAAAACGGAGAGCTTCAATTCTCGGCGCCAAGTTACGCAGTGGATAGACCCCCGCCGCACCTCCCGATCCTGGATCCTGGATCAAGTAGTTGAAACCACGCTTTCCCACGATCACCACAAAATGAGTGATCCCGCTCGGAAGATGAAGGCGGACAATTAGCGGGTTCCCCCGCAACAAATTACTGTCGATCAGAAAATAGGATGGTAAATCCTCATAAAGCTTGCGGGCGCTGCCCGGCGGAAATTCGGCTGCTTTCTCCCAGTACAGCCAGCCTTGCGGCGTGTACCCGCTTCGACTCTGGAGAAATTGGTTGAGCTTTCCCGGATCAATGTTGAACCCGTAAAACGCCAGGACCATCGCGGCGGAGCTAATCGCGCACCCTTCCTCGCCCACGGTGGTTGGACCGAAGGCGAGAAGCTGATCGCCCCAACGGGGGTCGGCTTGCGCGTAACGCGGGACATTCAAAGCTAACTTGTCAAAAAAATAGAGACCGCCGCTCGAGGCAATGGTTCGATGGCCGAATAGTACCACGCAAAACTCGCCAAAAGCAGAACCACCAACAAAAGCAGCACGATTCTCCGAAAGCGGCGGCGTGAAGAGGGCAACTCGACATTCGGCTGCTCAATTGTCTTTCGGTCAGATTGCATAAAATTTCGGTGGACCGATTCCGGGAAAATCGCAAGAAAGGAAGCGCTCGCAAACAAATTGATAATGACACTGGCACTGGCACGGACGCCCACACTGAGGTTACACTGAGACTGGGGGTGTTCATGATCGACCAGGAGTTTCGTCCGGCGCCTGCATTCATCCGCCCGTTTGGGTTTACCCTGTTATTGGCGGCAGTCCTTGCGTTGTCTTCTTGTCTCGGCCCCGCCACTGGCACAGACCAGAAGGCAGCCCTCTGGAAAGTCAAAGGCCGGACAAACACCGTTTATCTGCTCGGTTCTATTCATGTACTCCCGCGAAGCGCCTATCCGCTCAATCGTAAACTGCAGGCAGCCTTCGATGATTCACAACGCCTGGTTTTTGAAATAAACCTGCGCACGCTTACACCCGGTAATCTTCATCACGAATTTCAGCGCACCGGTTTCTACCCGCCCGGCGACCGCCTCTCTCGTCATCTGAGTCCGGAGGCCCAACGATTTCTGAAACACATCCTGCCGGCCCTTGGCACTTCGTTTGACCGAGTCCAGCAATTTCGTCCCTGGTTCCTTGCTGAAGTACTGAGTGCGCGCTATCTCCAGATGCTCGGTTACCGCGACGATCTCGGCGTCGACGTCTACTTTTATCGCCAGGCGTTAGCGCGCGGCAAACCTGTCCTGGGGCTGGAGACTCTGCGGGATCAAGCAGGGATCTTCAGTTCGCTGGATGAACAGCACGACGAACAATATCTGATTGATACACTGGTCTCCCTGCCGGCTTACTCGCAACGGGTTGGTGCGCTGGTTTTTGCCTGGCAACACGGTCAGGTCGGCGAACTGGATCGACTCCTCAACCAGAATGAGGAAAACGATCCCACGAGCTTCCGGATCCTCTTCGCCCAGCGCAATCAGAAGTGGCTTCCCGAAATCGAGCGTTTCGCCCAAGCCAATGAAAACTATCTGGTGATCGTGGGCGCGGGTCATCTCGTGGGAAATCAAGGCGTCGTGGAGGCATTGAAACGAGCTGGCTACGACGTTAAGCAGCTCTAGCAGTGTCAGTGTCAGTGCCAGTGTTGGGACTCAGCCCGACTCGAATGCCTATAGGTCTTATCGGTCCCATAGTTCCCATAGGTCCCATAGCTCCTAGGACTAGCACCAGCAGTAGCAGCAATAAACTTTTCGACGCCCTCGCCGATAAAGGCATTGTGAGCGCGCGCGAAGGTCGCCACCCATGCTTTCTTGAAAAAATCAATACTCAAACTCGATCCCAGCGGACATCGCACCCCTCTGCCGCACTTTTGGGAACATATGTTCGGCTCGTGCCGCGCGCCGGTCACGCTCTGTGAGGGTTGGCGCAACGATTTGCGTGCTCTGCGTGAGATCGTTGACGTGCGGTATGTCCGATTCCACGGGATTTTCGGTCACGAGGTCGGCATTTATGGAGGACAGGACGCGGTCGGCAGTCTTGTGCTGAACTCCACAAAAGTCGATCTGATCTACGACGGCCTGCTCGAGATCGGCGTGCATCCTTTCGTCGAACTCGGCTTTATGCCCGAAGAAATGGCGGAGAGATCGAGCCCTCATTCGTTCTGGTATCACCCCAACGTGTCCCCGCCGCGCGATCCGCGGCAGTGGTATCAGTTAATTTTTCAATTCGCCGCACATCTTGTACAGCGGTATGGGATTGACGTTGTTGCGCAATGGTTCTTCGAGGTTTGGAACGAGCCAAACCTTGATTTTTGGACGGGCGAACCCAAGGAAGAAACCTACTACGCACTCTACGACGTGACCGCGGCCGCCCTGAAAGCCGTTGACCGCCGCTTGCGAGTTGGAGGTCCGGCCACGGCGCAGGCGGCCTGGGTAGACCGCTTTATTGAGCACTGCGTCAAGCATGACGTCCCGGTGGACTTCGTGTCTACGCATGTTTACCCCAACGATCTTCCCTTGAACGTATTCGGCCGGCCGGAAGAAATTCCTCAATCGGAGTTGGTTAGCCGGGCTGTCCGCAAGGTCTATGAGCAAGTGCGAGCCTCGCGCAAACCGGAGTTGCCCATCATCTGGAGCGAATACAATGCCGGCTTTGCCGGGGTGCAATTGGACTCTCCGTACGTGGGCGCGTGGCTCGCCAACAACATCCGACAATGCGCCGGAGGACTTGTCACCGAGATGTCCTACTGGACGTTTACCGACGCTTTTTTCGAAGAGGGCGGCGTTTTCCGCAGCGTTTTCTCCAGCGGCTTTGGCTTGATTGCCACAGGTTCGATTCCGAAAGCCGCATTTAACGCTTTCAAAGTTCTGCACCAGCTTGGCGATCAGCAAATTTCCGTGGAGAGTGATTCCGCCTTACTGACCCAGCATTCCAGTGACGGACGCCTGGTGCTGGCGTTATGGAATTATCGGGCCCCGGATCAGCCTGGTGAAACGACGACGATGCAGATCCAATTGACTGAGGAAGCGCTTCGACGAGCCACGGTCTTTCTAGTGGACGATGATCACGGTTCTCCATTGAAGACCTGGCAAGCGATGGGCTGCCCACCTTTTCCCAGCCGGGAACAGCAAGCGATACTTCGACGAGCAGCAGAGTTGCCCCCTCCGCAGTTTGTCGAGATCGAGGACCGCACGCATTCGATTACTTTGCTCCCGGATGCCTTGGCAGTGATCGCCTTCGCCTCGGCAGACGCACTTCGCGACGAAAATATTTTTTTTTAGAAGACAGCGAAAAAGTCTCGCTAACACTCTGCCAGAAAGTTACGCTTGAATGATCAGTTTGCCCGTAAGGAAGATCGCCACAAGAGGGTCGGAAGGAAACACTGCCCGGCGCAGAGGGTTACGGACGGCTTGGCGCTTGATCAAACTTTACTGGACCTCGAAAGAAAAATGGTCTGCCTGGGCTCTCCTCTTGACCATCCTCGGCCTGAATCTGGGAACCGTTTATACCAGCGTTCAGATCAATCAGTGGAACTACCATTTTTATAACGCGCTCCAAGCGTTTCAGAGCAGTGACCTGCTCCGACAACTTGGCGTTTTCTGCGTGCTTGTAGCTCTGGCGATCGGCATGTCGGTCTGTGCCATCTATTTTAAACAAATGTTACAGATTCGCTGGCGAGCATGGCTGACCGATCGCTTTCTCACGCGCTGGTCGGCCAACGGCGCCTACTATCAGCTGGAGCTGGACAGCACTACCACCGACAATCCAGATCAACGCATCGCCGAAGATCTTGATCGCTTTACGATGATTTTTTTGAACCTTTTCTTCGGTCTGATCTCCTCGATCGTATCGGTCGCCTCCTTCCTGATCATCCTTTGGACGCTGTCCGGTTCGGCCGATATACCGCTGGGCAAATGGCAAACGATTCATATCCCAGCCTACCTCCTCTGGGCCGCCCTGATCTACTCGGCCATCGGAACATGGCTGACAACGAAGCTTGGGCGATCGCTGGTCCCCTTGAACTACCTGCACCAGCGGTACGAAGCCGACTTCCGCTTCAGTCTCGTTCGTCTGCGCGAGAACGCTGAGAGCATTGCCTTTTACAAGGGTGAACCGGTCGAACTCAGCCACCTGCGTGAGCGTTTCGGAAATATCACGCGAAACGTTCGGCGATATCATGAAACGCCAGCGCTCTCTCACCGGGTTCACGATGGGCTATAACCAGATCGCGGTTGTTTTTCCGCTCCTCGTGGTGTCGCCTCGCTATTTTGCGAGACAGATTGGCTGGGGCGGTTTGATGCAAGTGGTCAATGCCTTTGCCTACGTGCAGACTTCCCTCTCGTTTATCGTGAACTCCTATAGCGATATCGCTCTTTGGCAAGCGGCGGCTGAGCGGCTCGACAATTTCGAGAATAGTCTGCAGACCATCCAGGAATTTGTTAATGAAAAGGATCAAGTCGTCGTATCTCGGCGCAGCCACGGATTAGAGGTCAAACAATGTCGCCGTTCAGTTGCCGGACGGGACACCGCTGCTCCGAGGTGTGACGTTCTCAGTGGCGTCAGCCGAATCATTGCTCATCGTCGGCCCCAGCGGAGCGGGCAAAAGCGCCCTGCTGCGGGCAATCGCCGGAATTTGGCCATTCGCCACAGGAGACGTAAACCTGGGAAGGGGTAAAGTACTCTTTGTCCCGCAGCGTTCCTATCTTCCACTCGGTACGCTCGCCGATGCGTTGCGCTATCCTGCCGCGACTGCCACAGATTTGCCCAGAGCACAGCTGGTCGAGGTCCTCAACGCGGTCGGTCTGGGAGCGCTCGCCGACGAGCTGGAAATCACCGACAACTGGACCCGACGACTGTCGCTAGGAGAGCAACAACGGCTGGCGTTCGCCCGAGTCCTCCTCATCAAACCAGCGCTGCTCTTTCTCGATGAGGCCACGTCTGCGCTTGACGAAATCCGCCGGAGGCAGATCTTGTCTGCCGCCTGCTCCAGTCGGCCTGGCGCCCAACGTTAGTCAGCGTGGGCCACCGCAAAACGCTGATCGAGTTTCATGATCGCAGCTTGGATATTGGGCGCTTTCAGGCATTGCCTGACGCTTTGCCAGAACTAGTTTCGTCTACCAGTGAACCGGCATGGGCGGCCCGAAACGCGAACCGATAAATCGATCCAAGTCCGCAACGGGCTGCGCCAGGTTTTCTCGGGAGGCTGATCGGCTCGTTGATCAAAGGCACGAACGCAGGTGAGATCCGCCCGTCTGCCACCGTTGAGCGAAGATGAGCTCCTGCTGGAAATACAGCGGCGCGACTCTCTTTTTCTGGGAAAAAGCGCATCCCATAACCGGCTTAGTCAACGATCGGGCGAACAATTTTGGGACGGATCGCTACACTATTTCTTCATGTGCGGCCACCGGCTTCGGATTGGCTGCGTTGCCGATTGGAATCGAACATGGATGGCTCGAACGGAAAGACGCACTCTACCGGGCGGAAACGACTCTGCGTTTTCTCCTTTCCATGCCGCAGGTCCACGGATGGATGCCTCATTTCATCACGAATGACCACGGCGCGCGCGTCAACGAAAGTGAATATTCCAGTATCGATACCGCCCTTCTGGGCCGGGCGCCCTCGTGTGCGCACAATATTTTGCGGCCGACCCGACCGCGGCTGAGATCACCCTGCTCGAAACGAACTTTACCAACGGCTCGATTGGCCATGGATCCTTACTAATAACCAAACCGAGCCGGCGAAAAGAATCGTCTCGCACGGTTGGCGGCCGGAAACAGGCTTCCTTCCCTACAACTACGGTTCCTACAGCGAGGCGATCCTGCTGTACCTCCTAGGTTTAGGGGCGCCGCGAGATCCTTTGGCACCCGAAACCTGGGCCGCGATCGATCGTCCGCTGCTGAAACACTACGGAGACTTTGGAGTCCTATTGGCCGGGAGGACCCATTTTTGTTCACCAGATGCCCCAGAGCTTTTTTCCACTGCTGAGAACTCGCCGGGATGATCTGGGTTTTGATTACTGGGCGTCCTCGGCCCAGGCGATGTCGAATCCATCGGCAGTTCTGTCGAGATCATGCCGC
>CAWEXO010000003.1:0-86606 GCA_963813025.1 uncultured Verrucomicrobiae bacterium
CTCAGAGCGAGTATTGCCGACCCGGATACGGCTGCATTGATGGGCATCCCAGTCAGGCGATACGTGACGGGCGTCTTCGTCTATGGAAGCGTATTGGCCGGATTAGGTGGCGCACTGATGATCGCCCTTTTTCCCATTACTCCGTTTACCGGGAGTGTCGTCATTATTCGCGGGTTCGCCGTTTCGCTGATCGGCGGGCTCGGGAATGTCGGAGGCGCCGTCCTGGGCGGTCTGATTCTCGGCTTGGTTGATGGTTTGAGCGCCGGGTACGGGTTTCCGGAGTGGACCGATGCCTACTCGCTTGTCGTCATGATCGTGATTCTCATCGTGCGCCCTCAAGGGCTTCTTGGGGGGAACACTTGGGCCGCGCGCAACTTGATGGGTTCGGCAGCCAAGGAGAGGTAAGCGATGGAAGATAACCTGCCCGAACCTAACACGCCTCTCGCAGTGGACCAAGGCGTCGGACCAAACCGGGAGGCTCCTCTGGCACTGGTGGGCGGCCCCCGCGACGAGCATCCTGGCTGGAAGCCCTCCCGGGCAGAAATGGTTGCCGGAGCGCTCGTTGTCGGATTTCTTGTCGGATTCCCGTCAATAAATCCAGGTTACCGCTTTTTGTCGCTGGCCATCACCACCGGTTTCACGGCCATCGCATTGTACGGTTTAGGGTTTCAGTTTGGACAGACTGGCATCATGTCGGTCGGACACGCCGGATTGATGGGCATTGGCGCGTACACCGCTGGGATCCTGGCGAGCAGATTCGAAATCGGCTTCTGGCAGGCACTTCCATGTGCTGCTTTGGTTTCCGCCATTGTGGCCGGTCTGATCGGGCTGCCCTCACTGCGGGTGAGCGGGCAACACTACATTATTATTACCTTCTGCTTCTGTGCTTTGTTAATTATCGCACTCACCAATGGCGGGGGAATCACGGGTGGTGCAAGCGGTCTGGACGTGGGCTCGATCGATTCCGCTTTTGGCCTTAATTTCAATAAGCTGATCGTCACTTACTACCTGATCGCCGTGGCGCTACTTACCTGCCTTTTGGTTACCTACTTTCTCGTGAACTCCTCCTATGGCCGGACACTTCGGGCTATCCGAGAAAACGAAAGGCTCGCGCGTGCCGTAGGCATCAATACGAACCTGCACAAGATCGGTGCGCTCATGGTGAGCGGCACATTTGCGGGGGTGGCTGGAATTCTCCAGGCTTACTATCTCCGTCATATTTCACCGAGTTTGTACGGCCCTTTTCCAAGCCTTTACCTTGCGTTAATGGTCATGCTGGGCGGCTCGCGACTGCTTTATGGACCGTTAGTCGGAGCGATTATCGTGAGTTTCCTTCCCGAGATCCTGAAGCTGAATCCGATCGATTCCAGAATCGCTTATGGCATAGGGCTCCTCCTCGTCATCCTGTTGCTTCCAGGCGGGGTGAGTGCCGGGCTCCTAAACGTCTACCGCTGCCTTTTGCCGAAACGGCGACCCTGAAACAGAGTAGGCATCATGGCCATCCTGGAGATCACCAAATTGCGCAAGGAATTCGGCGGCTTGGTTGCCTTGGCCGGAGTGGACCTCTCGATCGAGTCAGACAAAATCATCGGCATTATCGGCCCAAACGGGTCCGGAAAGACCACTCTGTTCAATGTCATTACGGGCGTGCATAAACCGACCTCTGGTCGTGTGGTCTGGCGTGGCGAAGACATCACCGGTCAACCGGCCTACCGGATCGCGCGGAGGGGATTGGTGCGAACCTTTCAGCAGGCAATGTCCTTTCCGGGACTTTCCGTCCGCGAGAACGTGCGTATCGCGTGCGAGCACACTCGGGCTGGCGGCAACGCGACCAGAGCCATAGGCGGCTCACCAGAGGAACTCCTTCGTTTCGTCGGTCTGGTTGACCAGGGATATGAAATCGCGGGTTCTATGCCCTTCGGGAACCTTCGCCGTCTAGGTGTCGCCTTGGCTTTGGGAGCAAATCCGCTGCTGCTGCTGCTTGACGAACCAGCTGCTGGCTTGAGTCACAGCGAAGCGGACGACCTGATGGCGTTAGTACTCCGTTTGCCGGAGCTGGGAATCGGGGTATGCCTGATTGATCATGATATGTTTTTGATGAGTTCCCTTTGCGAGCGCCTGGTCGTGCTCAATTTCGGCACCAAGATCGCTGACGGCCCACCGACCCTGGTCCTCAACGATTCCAAAGTCAGGGAGGTTTATCTCGGGACTGACCTATGAATCCCTTAGAGGCCGAGCACCTGCGAACTGCTTACGGCCCCGTGGTGGTAAGCCGGGATGTTTCGCTGACGGTTGGGCAGCGGGAGATCGTGACCATTCTCGGGCCGAATGGGGCGGGCAAATCAACGCTGCTACGGGCCATCGCGGGATTGTTACGCCCAAAGAAAGGCACCATTCGATGGAACGGTCACGAGGTCACGGGGGTGCCTGCCGATCGCATGGCGAGCATGGGCGTGGTGATGGTGCCGGAAGGCCGGCGTGTGTTTGCCGATTTGACCGTGCAAGAAAATCTCCGTCTCGGCGGATATTGCCGTAAAGACCAGGCCGCCATCGAAGATGATATCCAACGCATGGAAACTTACTTCCAGGTTCTTGCCACGAAGCGATCTGCCCGGGCTGGAGACCTTAGTGGAGGCCAGCAACAGATGCTGGCAATTGCCCGCGGCCTAATGGCTCGGCCTCAGATTTTATTACTTGATGAACCTTCGCTTGGCCTATCGCCTCTACTGGTCAAGGAGGTGCGTTCCGTAATCATGGATGTTCGCGACAAATTTTCCGCCTCGGTCCTGCTCGTTGAGCAAAACGCCGGGCTCGCGCTTGCGGTAGCGGAACGAGGCTATTTGTTGCAGCACGGCGAGATCGTTGCGTCGGGTTCAATCGCGGAACTGAGGGACGATCGTTTGATGCATGAACTTTATTTGGGGCAAGCTCGGAGCGCGAAAACTATCGTCCGCAACAGCAAGTAGTCGATTTGTTAACGTTACTCCGGCCAGGTGGATGACTCCCCGGGGCTGAGCGCGTAATTACCCCGCCCCGCGGTTACTTTACCCGCACAAAAGCATAATGAACGTCCGGATTCTCGGGCGGATAATCCGTCCGGATCGAGATGGTGGCATTCGCTGGCTTGGTGGTATGGGCCGGCGTAACTTTTACTTCAAACACTTTGCCCGGATGGGTCTCCCGGATTTCCAGTTTCACCGTCGCGTCGTTAGATTGTACGGAAACAATCCGTGCCGGGAACTCGTGCATAACGGCAATTCTAAGAATCTTGGGCTCGGGGCGATCACCTATGCTCCACATCAGCAACTCCGGTTCAATCTTGATCGCCTCGGGAATGTCTACCACCAAACGCAACAGCGTCGGATCGTCAGGAGCCAAATCGGTGGTAACGTAGATCCATTTTTCCTGGTGGCCGATGCGTCCCGCAAACTGAAACTTTGCCTCGATCTCTCCAGATTCTCCGGGAGCGTAATCCCGTTTTACCAAAGCCGTAGTGGTGCACCCGCAGGATGTCCGGACCTCACGGATTGTGACTAACGAGTTTCCAAGGTTCGTGAATCGATAATGAGCGATCACCTGTTTATCTAGCGGCGCCGGAGTGAAAGTTTGAAGGGGCTCGTTCCACTTCAGTTGGCCGAATGCGGACGTCGCGCAGGCGAGGAAAAGAGAGGAAAGGAATTTCATGAAGCGCCGTAACGTTACCAGACGATAGCAATCTTGGGCCAACGTTTTTCGGGGTAATATCCTGGGCCTGAACCGTGCGGAAGTGATGTTTCGCGAAGGGCAGTACGTCGAAGCGCCGGAATTTCCTTCGCTGCTTGGATACGAAGCTGCAGGCGTTATCGAAGAGATCGGCCCCGGAGTTGAAGGACTTAGGCCAGGTGACCGCGCCGCGACCATTCCGGCGTTTTCCATGAAGCGCTACGGCACTTACGGTGATTCCGTTGTTCTGCCCGCTGCCGCCATGGCGCTGACGCCGGCTAATCTGTCTTCTGTTGAAGCCGCTGCCTGCTGGATGCAATACCTGACGGCTTACATGCTCATCGAGTTTGGTGATATGAAGGCTGCGGATGACGTCCTCATCGCGAGGAGGTAATTGGTCGACTGAGCCACAGAGGAGTCGGAAGCTATTTCCAAGATCCTGTAGCGGTAGTGCCAAGCGTTTCCTGGGGTGCGGCTGGTTCAGAAATTTCTCACCCGATTGTAGTATAGCAAATTTACCGGTATCGCGATCTACTAACTGGAGCGGTACTGAGAGACAAGAGAAGAAGACGCTCGCGGCCGGTTGTATATACGCCTTCATGACGAAGAACCATGGCTGAGAAAGAAGAAAGATCGTCCTCTATCCCATGGCTGCCGCTGATCTCCTTGATCCTGGTGGGCAGTGGGGTTGTCCTTTCGTTCCAACAGCTCACCAGTTCTAGGCCCGGAGGCGGCGACATCCGACTGGCGAGAGACACATTTGAGCCCGAAACCATCGACGCGAGACTTTGGGAGGATCCTTTGGGCGTGACCGCCGCGGACCGCGACGGCAACCGAAATGGCAGCGAAGCACACGCTATCCACCGGTTTCAAAGAGTTCTCATAGATAAATGCTTCGCAGCAATACCAATCTATTCGTCCAAAAAGCATTTGTCCTTCGCGGAACAAGAGAAACAGGTACAGATGCTTTCGGGGCAGATAAAGATTTTGGCGGTGATGCTACCAGGAGGTCCGTATGTTGAGGACGTCGAACGGCGCCTCCGCGGCCGCCGAGCGGTGATTGAGGGGTTAGCTGCGGCAGACTACGAACCCGAGAAGGACCACGAGATTGGGTATTTCTGTGTGCCATGGCAAAAACTCAATCCCACTGTCGGCGGCTGCATTTCGACGTTGGAGACGGATCGAGACAAAGATGAAACTGGTTGGTTTTCAAATGACGTCGGGATTCATCCAATGAGAAACTACAACAGGTCAGAGGGACAGGAGTCGGACCAGCACCTCCTGGTTGTTCCTTGCGAGTGGTACGAGCAAGCGCGTTTTGGCTCCCAGGAAGGCCCTTGCCATGTGCTGGTACTCTGGCTTAACGATGCTGCATTTCGGGATGCTCCTCTCGCGCGGCTGGCAGACCTCATCTCATGGTTTCGTTTCAAACTCGTTAATTATCTTCGATTCGCCTATTTTCCGCCTTTCCCAGTATTCGCTCCCGTCTTCACAGTACTTGGCCCGGATAATTCCGGAACGCTGCGCGAAATGGTCATGGAGGCTAACGAAGACCGGTGGGCCAATGAGACGCGGCGGTGCCTGGCGACAACCCATATCTATTCATACCAAGCCTCAGCGGCTGATTCTCGTTTATTATATGGATTACCCGGGTCAGGTAAGTCTCCCATCTGCAAAAATCTAATCGAAGAAAAAGTCAACGCGGGCAGCGGCTTCTGCTTTGAGCGTATGAACCTTTTGGATGATCAAGTAGTAGAGACTCTGTGGCACGAATTAGGACGCCGCGGCCTTAAAAAGGATGATCACGTCGCCATCATTTCAGAGGAGGACACGTACTATGCGCGAGCTCTGTGCTCAAGCTTTATGGACCCAGTCGTCAGTAAACTACCTCCTAAAAATATTCAACGGTACACCTATCTCCGAGGAATCGACGGGAAGCTTCCGTCGAAGAAGAATGATGGGAAAGAAGCGAACGACGTGCCTGAGGGTGCTGCCGACAAAAATACTCGATTCTCTTTGCGCCCGAGGGAGCGAACGGAAGGCCTTAGTCAATCAGATGATATTCGCCGCCTGGCAGAGAAGCTACAGAAATCGGATATACACTTCAAAGCGGTCGGCCTACTCGGCAGTGATGTGTACGATAAGCTAGAGCTTCTTAAAGCACTGCGTCCGATGCTTCCTGAGGCAGTGTTTTTTACCAACAATCTCGACGCTCGCCTGGCACATCCTGACGAGTGGAGCGAGACGCACAACCTGGTAGTTGTTTCGGCACGAGGTCTCTCCTTGGATAACGATCAGGATGTCCCCTCAACGGAAAGCGATCAGAAGTTCCCTCCATTTCGGGATAGTGCGCAGACGGCTCTTTTTGAGGCAACGTTGGAGGCAATGGGAGGACATCCTGCGATACCCAAGTCTCCCCTCATCTTTGAAATCGGGCGCAATGGCGCTGAACAGTTGGGCCTCCCAGAGGATAGGATTAAGCTATTTGCTTCATTCCAAAACTATCTCCTGCATTTCGGCTGCTTCATCGCATTCGGCTGTCTGCTTCTGGCTTGGGTATGGCTGGTTTCACGAGTCAGTTTAGTACCTTCGAATGAGGAAACCCGAGCATAAGACATAAAGAACGAACAACGGATGAGAAATGAAGATAGGGACGTTAATGCAAGCATTGCGAAAGCATCGTGACGTAGTCGCCGCATCGAGTTGGCTTGCAGTACCGGTCTGCGCGATTCTGGCAGGTGTAACGGTTTGTGGGATCTACATCTTTCAGAATCACTCGGGGAGGGGACAAGCGTTTGCTTGGTTCAATGGAACCAGCTCTTGGCCTTCTATTGGGATTTTTCTCTTTTCCGCGCTCTTGTCGGTGCACTTTGTGTTCAAAATGCATTTCCAACTAAAGGAAAACGCCGCCAAATTGGCAGAGGAGTTCGGATTAAAACCAGAGATCCCGAAGGAAAGTTGTTGGTTAACTTTGAAGAGGATAGCCCTCGGTTGGGATCCGCCCAAACTTGTAGAAACCCATGCCTCCGCTGTTCTTCCCGGATGGGAAGAAGAAAAAGAGAAGAAGATCGATATCGAAGCTTTGTGGGGTCGCTATGTTTCCCGCGGCCGATTTTGGGCACGGCTGTCACGCGCAGCGCCGATGACTGTTCTTTATATGTGCGCTCTAGGCTTCCTACTACCTCTCAATGGCCATTTCCCAGACCCGCCCATGCGGGGCAATTTCAATTTTCCGTTGTTAATGTTTTTTACGATTGTCCCCTTCCTCTTCCTTACCTTTTTCGTGATCGATGCCGTTCGGCTGCACGAAGGCTTCCTCAAACAGCTCGCGTGGAAGAAGACCTATTGGCCGAACACTACCTTCGAGAAATACAAATATACCGTCAGACCCAAGGGTCCAAAAAACGAGAAACACCAAAAGAACGAGAAGCGCCCAAAAAATGAGAACAGCCTTGCGGACTATTGGGACATCCTTCTGATTGCAAGGCGCACTGAAGCAGTCGGGAATCTCATCTACTATCCTTTCGTCATTCTTTCGCTCTTGATTGCAGCCAGGTTGAAATACTTTGGTAACTGGACATGGCCGCCGGTCCTCCTCGTTGCGCTCTCCCTGCACGTCTCTCTCGCACTCTACGCAGCTTGGTGGCTTCCGAAAGTGGCAAGGGAATACCGAGACAAGGCCTTAACGCGGCTAAAGCGACGCAGGCGCCAAGATCTCATGCTTGCGCGACGGTCGCCCGAGGTAAGCGATACCATGATCGAGGAAGTTCAATCGACCCATCAGGGGGCATTCTCTTACTTATGGGAACAGCCAGCAGTACGAGCAATCTTGTTGCCGTCCGGCGGGTTAGGTATTGCCACACTGCTTCAATACCTGCCCCACTAGGGAGGCCGCAATGAAAGCGGTGGCGTTCGCCAACAACGATATTGCGGTCGTGGCATGGACGTTTGGCGGCAAGCTGCCGAACTGCCGCGGCTTCGCGGTGTACCGCATAGATGTGCGTGCGGGAACCGAGACCTGCCTGCCAGCCATGGCGACGTTCTCTGGTCAGCAAGCGACGCCTGGGCGCACCACGACCCGGTTCACCGAGTATTAATTGATGCGGTGGCGGATGCGTTGAAGGCGAGGCCGACGCTGTTCGTGCGCGGCGGCGCCCTGACCGCTTCGCCGGCGGCAAGCGGATTCTACACCTCCGTCAGGCGACCATCGGTTGAGGGTTAAGTTCCGGGTGCTGATTGTGGCTTTTTTTCAAGTGCGTTCCCCCAAACTGCGATCGGCTGACCCAAGAGCTTTCTCGGGCCAACAATTTGCGGCTGTTGGCCAATGCCAAGATCTCGTAGACGAATTTGGATCGCATCCATTAATTGCTCGAACGTCAGGTTCAGCTCGTCGCTCCCGCCTTGTCCGATCGCACTAATGAGCGCGTAGGTAAATGCGCCATGGATCGTTGCGCCATCCGGATATTCAAATGACGGTTGATTATCGCCGCAGGCCTCCAGCACGACCGGAAGAAACGGTCCATCATGCTTTTGCCGTTTGCGAACCGCGTCGTAATCGGACTGCTGCAATGTTCGCAGTGGAACGGCACGTCCCAGTTTATAGGTACAATGGTTTTGTCCAGTGTAAGCGTTCTGTTCTCCATCCAGGCCAGGAAGCACACTCTTGAATTTGCGACTGACCCAGCGTTGCTCCGGAATGTCCCATTGCAGAAAAGCGTGCCGGATCGATTCGGGAATCGGCAGGCAACGAACGCCGCTCTGTTGGGATTTGACCATTCCTCCAGAGAAGCACGAGTCGAAAATCGAGAGAAACCGCGACGCTTTTGGCAATTGGCTATACAAATCCAGGAAGTCCCGGTCGGTAATTGCGTTAAGCTTCTGCCAAGCAAAATCCACCGGCACGATTCCGTCCTCGAGGTGATCAATCACGCCATTTGTTCCCCGCCCAGGTAGCTGGATTCCATGCCCGCTATAATAAAAGATTCGATTCGCCTGATCGTTGCAGTCCGCGAGCAGCCAGTGCAAACGGTCAAGAATATTTTCTCTCGTGGCGCGTTCATTGAGAAGGACGCTAATGTCCTCGGGCGAGAAACCCTTTCCCTGAAGCGTGGCGCTCACGGCATAGACATCGTTGACACAGCCTCTGAGCTTGTTTGCCGGATCAGGATATTCATTGATCCCGACCAGTAACGCTCGGCGATGGGGAGGCTCTGTCGCCTTGTTGACAATGGCAAAGCCGCGCGAAACCAGAGTATCCTCAACCCCTCTCGAAATTGGCTCCCAAACCTGAATGAGCGTGTTCGGGTGATCGAGATAGCCGGGATTTGCGCGGATGGCGATGGGGCTGTGGCCGGCCGGAGAATCTGTTTCTACCTGGCTAAAACGCGCTTGGCCGGGCTCCGAGATAGGCGCGGTGAATGCTGGATCCAGCTTGTTGAACAAGTGATACCATTTCCTGGCCGAAACCATTGGCACCAAGCCAGCCCACATTCTGGCCCGGATAAACAGATTGGCAATCTGCGATCCACAGGTGATGTAAATCTTGCCGTCGAGCAGGTTTCGGCCGACGTCATCGTGGGTGAATAAATCGAAAGAAAGCAGTGTGCCGAGGCTATGCGCGAGAATAATGTCCGGCTGAAACTGCTGCATCGTCGTGGTGAGATCATCCCTGAGTTTTTGCCGCAGCTGTCCGTTGACGACCCATTGTGCAACCATTCCGGCGTACCAACGACCAACGTACTTGAAAGCATCGAGAGGTTCGAATGCTCTTGGTTGCAGAGGGTCAGTGGCGGCATGCCAGGCGGCACTTCCGAGAAGCTCGGTGACCGCTTCAGCATCTTCAGCCGCGTTGCTCGGGAATTGTTCAAAAATTTGGTCATAGGAGAGCGTAGCAAATTGCAGGTTGCCTTGATTCGCTCCGCCAAAGGCGTGAACGATTGCGTCTCTCCATGGCTGATTCCAGTCACGGTTTGCTTCGGCATGTCCGATCCCGTGAATGCAGAGGATTTTGTAAGAAGGCATATCGGCTCAGTGATTAATTAACGTTCATCACTTGTTTGCCGGGGTCTGTCTGTACTCCGTTGGGGTGAGTTTTGGATTGGGGATAGACTTCCATCTGATCAACCGTGAACCGATAGGCCCTTCCTCGCCGTCGCTAAAGCTACGGCGGACACGTCAGATTTATTCTCGCTCTACCGGACGGATGAGAAAATCTTGTCTAAAACAGACTTCATTCCTGCGGTGTCAGCCCTCCCAGGATTGCATCCAGTCCGGCTGGTTGGTCGCAACTGTACTACGAATGACTATTATGATTTGTGCTACGGGAGGGAATCCCACCTTGGACCAGAGAATTGCAATCCGTCTAACTAAGTCGGATGGGTAATTGCCGGCTCTGCTAGTCCGGCGTTAGTTGCAGTCGTAAAATTTATGAAAACGTGGTCTGTCAATTCTTCATTACCTCTCTGCAAGGCGCTCTGCCAAGGGGACGTTCCTTCATTTTCTGAAGCCATCCAGCCAACCGCATTAGTTTCCGCGGTGAAAGAAACCAGCGGCGAAGCTGGTTTGCGACGGTTCCCGAGCAGGATCGGATATTTCCTGGCTCGGTTGGTCGATGATTCTGCTTTTCGGGAAATCTCCTCCGGGCATAAAGTCAGGGTCGCGCATACGGCGAACGGTCTGCTGGTTTATTGATCGTTGATTGATTCCAAGAAACCTCCTTCAGCCGGGGGGAGGGCGTCTCGAGATAAAGCCCCTTAGACGGTTATTCGCCACCTGAATGCGCTAACATCTGCTTATCAATCGCTTCAGCAAGATCCTTAACCTCAGCATGCTTGGGCCCAACACTTTCAACCTTGATGAAAAGGTTGCCTCGCACAAACCTCACTGCAGTCTGCGTAGTCCCGTAACCAGCAAATGCAATGTGCCCAACATAAATGTTCTTTTCCTCTGCTCGCGGCAGAGACGGAGCCATGGATTTCGATAGTTCCTCCGCAAGTTCCTCATGGGCTTGTTCAACCGTTTGGTTCTGCAAAACCGTCACGGCAAAACGGATCCCTTCATCGGAAGTACTCTTGTAATATTCGATATAACCACGAAATCCCGGTCGGTCCTCAGGCAGTTCTACTCGCCTTTCGAGCTGGAAATTAGTCTCCGCACTGGGAAGAGGGCCGAAAGCGAACGCTCTCTCTACGAGATGGGGGGCGGTCGTTTTGCCCCAGTCGTCAAAGCCGTACTCCTTTTTGATCGCGTCGTGTATTGCTTCAAATTCGCTCATTAAATCAGTCCTCTCCGACCACCCCGCGCGTTTGGCCAAGGTCCGATCGGCACGCAACGCCCAATTCCGGTCTCAGAATTTTGCGCCAATCTTTCCCGATAACCTGCCATATCTACCGGCGTTGGAATAGGCAAATTCGGAACCTCACCATGATTGGTGAAGATCTCATTGGCTGGCAACATGGGGGTGTGAGTCAAAACCGGATCCGTCCAGTCCCAGGGATTACTGCTGTGATCCGCCAGGAGACAAGCATCGAAGATTTGGTCCCCGTGCTTGAATGCACCTGTCCAAGCCACCTCGTGATAGGCAAACCGGTTCGCTGGCGGGAAAGGATAATTCCATAACGCGCCTTTACCGATCGCAATGATCTTGTTACAGAGGAATCCTCCGGGACTGGCCATCACCGCTGCAGCCAACTGACAGCCGAGGAGATTCGCAAATGATGAAACGATCGTCGCGCAGTCGGTGCAGTTCACAACGTCTCCTTTGCCTTCCGGCTGCCGGTTGATAAATGCCAGAAAGGCCGTGCATAAAAACCAGGAAATGTTGCCCACCGCCTGGGCGTACTTGCTCGCTCCATGAGAAACGTCATAGGTGAGCCCTAAGTTGCTATTGACGGCCTGCGTAACGGCTGTAGCGGCATCCAGCGGATTCAGTTTTCCTCCAGCCCATACGCAGGCTTGGTCCAGAGCGTCAACCCAAGGCAACTGGGTCACGGAAGCGGGCACGGTCGGAGGTTGTAGCCAGGGCAAGCAGGGACTGTCCAATACGACGTAGACCCGATGCGAGGAACTGCCCATTGAGACCCACGTCTCGTCGCTCGATTTATAAAACCAATCCCATTGAATGTCCTGCTTTAGAATTCCCCACGGCCCGATTTGATGATGTGCCAGGCTTAGCGTGACGAATTCAGGAACCGAAGTTCCACCGCTGATGTTGATCGTCGTTGGATCGATTGCGCCTAACACCCCGCCCCCCTCAGCGCGCACATCGATCGTGGCCGGCGCTCCCGGATCGGCAGCGAAGCTGGCTTGAATGGTGATGATTTTGCCTGTTACGGCGGCTATCGAGTACGCGACCGGCGAGCTTTTGGGGAGCGTCTTGCCCTTGACCCATTCAGGAACAGCAACACCGGTAGCGAAATTCTGGCGAATGGACAACGCATTCACCAGCCCGGTGCTCTGACCGCAATTAAATTTGATCCCGGTAAGTTCCATTCCCTCATGCCGCACGGAGGGTTGCCTTCGTCCGCCTACAAGCGATGGCGAAGGTCACGCGTCGATCCGAACTGCAAAAATTTGTGGACCTGAAGAGTGTTGCAACCAGGTCTTGGGTATCTCAAAAAAGTGCTGGCCCCGCAAGCAGCGATCTCACGTTTGCCTTTGTTTTTTTCAAAAAAATCTGTCTCTGGACCCAAACGGCCCGTCAAGCTAGCTCTGGTTGGACAGGCCCTTGGAATTGATGCATAAGCAATCCCAATCCACTCAACACCGCACATGCCGCGAACAGGGACGGATATCCGAAGCTCTGCGCCCATCCGCCGGCAGCAAGGCCCGCAAATAGAAATCCCGCATTGGTGCTGTTTGAAAACAAGGTCGCTGCCCAACCAACTCGATCTGGCATGAGCGCCTGAATGTGAACTCTAATATTGAACGCTCGAATAGCGGGATCGAAATTGATTAGCTCGGATCATAAGTTCATCTGAGACTTCCATTTTCATGGACGCACGCACGACCCACATGCAGCGGCCGGTCCGGGATTACGCTACGCAGGAATTTGTGCAACTGCGCGAAACCATGCGAGTGGATGAGGCCCTGGAACTGATCCGTCGCCGCCGATCGACAACCCAAACGCTCATCTACTTTTATGTGGTCGATGCTGCTTCCCGCCTCACGGGTGTACTGCAAACACGTGCACTGGTCGCTGCACAGCCCGATGAACGGCTCTCCGACATCATGATCCAGCGCGTTGTTGCTATTCCAGAAACCGCCACAGTCCTCGACGCATGCGAGTTTTTCGTGCTGCACAAGTTCCTTGCATTCCCAATCATTGATCGCGAGCGACACATTGCAGGCGTGGTGGACATCAGTTTGTTCAATGAGGAGGTCTTTGGCATTCCGAAAACGGAGAGCGGCGACGAGCTGTTCCAGGCAATCGGGTTCCACATTTCACAGGCGCGCCTCGCTTCGCCGCTGCAAATCTTCCGTTTCCGTTTTCCCTGGTTACTTGTCACAATCATTGCCGGCACAATCTGCGCCTTTCTTGCCCGGGCTCACGAAAAGACACTGCAGCAAACATTAGTGGTTGCATTTTTTCTCACACTGGTGCTTGCGCTCGGGGAAAGCGTTGCCGTCCAATCGCTGGCCCTTGTCTTGGAAGCCTTTCGGTTAAGAAAAGTTACTCTGGGCTGGTTCCTCACCACTTGCCGACGTGAGGCGCTCACCGCGCTACCGTTAGCTGTGGCCGCCGGATTGGTCGTGTTTATGGTTGTCTTGATGTTGGACCACGCACTCTGGCCGGCGCTGATCATCGGCGGGAGTGTTGCGTTCACCGTCGGCGCTGCCTGCCTGCTCGGCATCAGCATTCCTACCTTGTTGCACGTCGCGAAACTAGATCTCACCATTGCGGCTGGCCCGATCACGCTGGCGATCACTGATATCATAACCCTGCTTCTTTACCTCAGCGTGACGAGCGCGCTTCTATAGTGGACCAATAAATAGCACAAAGGATAATCGCCAGCAGAATTGATATAAGACGGTCATCCGCTTTACCGGCCGCCAATCCAAACGTTTGGCAAAGTAGCGATAATTACGATTTCGTAAGCAGCGCCGTAAGTTTCAAGTCAGGCGATGAGCGTAACACGACCGGTGTCGAGGCTGTAAATTCCCCCTGCAACCTTCAATTTCCCTCCTTGTACGAAGTTGCGCAGAATCGGACCTGCTGTTTTCAGCTTTTCTACATTGAGCATGACGTTCTGTTTGATGGCGTTGTCAAGCAGATCGCCGGGCTGATCCTGCGCAGCCTTCACTGCCGGCCGAATGGCCTCAATGAGAGACGGGATGTGGCCTGGAAATTCTATGTGATCCTTCACCGCCTTGACGGCGGCATCTACAGCTCCACACTGGTTGTGGCCGAGAACCAGGATTAGGGGTGTGCCAAGCACAGCGACAGCGTATTCCAAGCTGGCGATCGAATTGACGTCGGCGAAATTGCCGGCTACGCGACACACAAAGACGTCTCCGCGACCGATATCGAAAGCGTATTCTGGTCCTACACGCGAATCTGCACATCCCAAAACTCCGGCAAACGGATTCTGTCCGAGAGTTAGTGCGGGACGTTCGCCAATGAAATCGTGACGTTTCATTTTCCCGTCCACGTAACGATCATTCCCTTCCATCAGGCGCTCAAGGGCTGCATCGGGCGAAATCACGTTTTGCGGTTTTGGAGGGGGATTGATCTCCGCCGCGGGAGATCGTCCGAAAAAGCCGAAGCTCAATGCGGCAGAACCTGCGCGCTTAAGAAAATTGCGGCGGGGCAGAGCTAGCGTGTGGGTCGCTGAGTGGTCACCACATTGTGTGCACATAGATACGAAGATTAAATGCGCTGATGCTCTGGTCTATCAACACGAAAATCGAAAGCGGGAGTAATCCAATGACCTCTGCAAGAGCTCAAGTCGCAGATCGATTCGTCGTTGGTCCGATCAAAAAGCTTGGTAATCCTCGGTGACCCGTGCCCGGCCATTTGCTGGGCGTGTTCCAGCCGACCGCCATTTTCCAAGTAAACCGTAACGCCCGTGTCGCGCCAGGTATGACAGACGACAGGCGTCGAAAACCCTGCTTGTTTGGCTCTTTTTCGGATCGCGACCCAAGCGTTACTGCGGTCGAGCGAACGGCCCGTTAAAGCAGTCCCAATTTTTGTAATACTCTGAAACAATGGTTCGTTATCGTCGAAGCTCACAGCAGAGAGATATTCATCCAGCGCCTCTTCAATCTGGGTGATGTGCTGGTATTCGTGTTCTTTACCGCCTTCTCTCGCTTCACCGGCGGAGAATCTGTAACTCCAGAGGACGCAGCTCTACCCGCAGGCTTCGTGCTGGCCCATCTGTTATCGCGCCGCTGACTTCGTTGATCCTGACGGCGCCCTTTGGCTTGTCGAATACAGGATTGGGTACGACAGCACTGTTTGTATTGCTAAACCGAATCTGGTACGAAGAGCCTGCGGGATTAAGTTGGCGGTCAACGATTACTTCGCCCGCAAATCCTTGTTCGGTATTTGTGTTTGCGACTATGACGACTTCCTGGTCATTTAGGATCCGCGAAAAAGCGATGACGCCGGACGGAAATGACGAGAGGCCAAAGTTAAAGCCATCCCCCGAGATCGGCCGGAAGTAGAGCCGCCCATAACGGAGCGCCGGTTGTCCGTTGCGGACTCCAAGGATCTTTTGAAGTGCCTGATACAGCGGGTGACTTATGTCAAAGCCGTTAAGCTTGCCCCATAATGCTTCCCGCACCATCGAATCATCCTGGTGCTGGGCATCCTTATGTCCCGAAAGTCCCTGTTCAGTGCCGTAATAAAAACAAGGGATCCCCTGCAACGAGGATAGCACGCCCATGCCCAAAGTGATTTGATCCTGCAACTGCGTTGGACCGGTAAAACCAAAGCGCTGCGCCTGATCGTGGTTGTCCAGGAAAGTGACGAAATACTGGCCGGCTTCGCCGTGAGAAGTAAGAACGTCGGCTTCGATACGTTTGCGATTTTCGAAAACATTCGCCAGCTCGAGAGGGCTCGCGCCGAGTCCCTTCAACACGCCCGGCAGCGTGAAGAACAATGGATAGTCCAGCGCTGCGTCCACTCCGACGACATCACCGGTCGCTGCTGTGTTGCGACCGATGAAAAGTGCAATCTCGTTCTCGTTGTCAAACACCTCGCCAAAGGTAAAGAAATTTTTCTTTCCGACGCTGAGGGCAAATTCCCGCATGGCATTGCCGAAAATCCGCTCAAAATCAGGGGAGATAAATTTAAGTGTGTCGATCCGAAAGCCGTCCACGTCGAATTTGGCGATGATGTATTGGTAGGCACGTACAAGGGCAACGTGCGCCGGTTGGAAGCCGTTCTCTGCGACGTCAGAATCAATCCCTTTGAGCGAATTGAAATCTCCCTTTGGGTGGAAGCCGTCGCTCATTGCATTTCCTCGCTGTGTGAACAGCACATCCCGGCGAAGCTCGTCCGGAAAAACGGCAGCATCCAGAGGCGGATTCGTCGGAGCCTGCGTCCACTGTGGGTGACCCATTCCGTGCTCGTCCCGCCAGCGCACCGCGATTTTCGGCTGATCCTGCCAAGGCTCCTCGCCTCGCTCCTGGCCTCCGCTGACGTATTCAAAGACATCGCCCGCATGGTGGAGGACAATGTCAAAAATCACATAGATCCCCAAACGATGCGCTTCATCGACTAAATTGCGTAATTCGCTCTCTGCCAACCCGGGTCTTGAGGCAAAGCGCGGCTCCACAGCCAGAAAATTTTGGATGCCATATCCGTGATAGGCGTGGCCATCGAACTGGCAGTTCTTCAGCACGGGCGACAGCCACAGCGCACCTATTCCTAAATCCTTTAAATAGCCAAGCTTCTCGCGTATCCCGTTGAACGTCCCACCTTGGAACTGGTTGAACTGTGCATCGAATGGCGCGTTCCTTGGCGCAGTGTCCGGATTGTTAAAGCGATCGACCATGAGAAAATAGATACACTCGTCTCGCCAATCCTCCGGGGATGGGAACAGATTGCCGCTTGGTGTCTGCCCTTGATCGAGTACCGTCTGAACTTCGTCATCGAAAATTGATGTTGCCATAACTGCTTTCTCCCTGTTCGTGAGGTTTTAACTGACTTCTCCATCAATTAGAGACGCCATCCTCGTCGAGGCTTATGTCTTCGGTGTGCCGCGTATGCAGCCCTCCGCTGCTCCCTGGAACTTGCTCGAAACCCTGGAGTGACTACGTCGAGAAGAACGGCGTTCGGGAGAAGGGAATCGGGTAATAGGTGAGATATATTTACTCGCGCTTTATACCGCTATTACCCGAACGGGTTATCTCGATATAACAGAACATCCATTGCTGGTCGTATACATCCATGGATGGCTCAATAACGCCATATCGGGCGACGTCGGCAAATTTAAAGGGTTCCTAAACCGGCTGTCCCAATCCAGACAAGTGAAAATCCATCACTATAATGTGAGCAACGACTGTTTCCGGGTGATTCCGACGCCTTCGGCTACAACCTGGAGAACAATCCAGTAGGCGGAATTTTCTTCACGAGCGCTCCCGAGGATTGCGAGACTGCTGCGGCAGCAGGGGGAAACTATCGCGGCCAGCAGCGGCCGCTCCAAAAACTCAGCCGCAAGCTTGGCAAATTCAACTTGTACACCCAGGCACTATCAGATGAGCAAATACAAGCATACAAGCCGATCTTATCGGCGAAGCCTCCCAGTAACGCCGGCGTAACCAGGATGGCCGAGGAGCCGGTCGCCTACCGGCCGGAGGCGTGCCGCACCAAATATGGCGGCCACCCCTTGGTAGGAAACATGAGCACGCGACAACAAACTGGCCGAATTACTCATTGGCAAGCTGGATCCGCGGGTGCTCCGCGAAGAAAAGTTGTTCCGTAGGCTGTAAACCGATTAATCCTTTGGCGAAGGAATGTCCAACTTTTCTGCCATCCGCACCAACTCTGCCAACGATCCGGCCCGCATTTTTTGCATGACTCCTCTGCGCTGGATTTTGATGGTGAATTCGGTGGTCCCCAGGTTAGCGGCAATTTGCTTATTGAGTAGACCGGTCACAACGAGACCCAGCACTTCGCGTTCGCGCTGCGTCAATAATTCGTAGCGTGCACGCTGTTTGGCAATCTCAGCTTGGCGCTTTCGATTTGCGCAATCGCGCTGGAGCGCCTGGTGAATCGCGTCGAGCAAGTCCTGGTCGCGAAAGGGTTTGGTCAGAAACTCAACCGCACCGGCCTTCATCGCTTGCACCGACATCGGGATGTCGCCATGGCCGGTGACGAACACGATCGGAATCTCAAGCCCGGCTGCAGTCAGTTCGTGCTGGAGATCGAGGCCGCTCAATCCCGGCAGACGCACGTCGAGCACCAGGCATGCCGGCGCGTCCGGCCGCTTGAACATTAAAAAGTCCTGCGCTGAGGCAAAGATCTCGGCCCGCATCCCGATTGACCGAAACAGGCGGCCTAGCGCTTCTCGCATTGAAGCGTCGTCATCGATAGCGAACACGATTCGCTCTTCCAGATTCACGGTTTAGCTCCCCCGATCAATTGGCAGCGTGAAGTAGAAGCTACAACCCGGCCCATCGTTAGCAACAGCCCAGAGTCGTCCGCCATGGGCCTCGATGATCGAGCGATTGATGGTCAAACCCATGCCGATGCCCTCCACCTTCGTCGTATAGAACGGCTCGAAAATTCGGCTCGAATGTTCCGGATCCAGACCCACACCCGAATCCTGGACAAGGACGACTATACTGCCCGAAAACTGCTCCTCTGTTCGAATATGCAATACCCGCGCCCGATTGCTGACTGCGCGCATGGCTTCCAGGGCGTTCATGATGAGATTTAGCATCACCTGCTGCAGTAGGATCCGATCAACAACTACCGGAGGAAGATTTCCCGGCATCTCTGTCCATGGGAAAGCCCCGTTTCGCCGAAGTTCACCGTCCAACAAGGCAATGACTTCCCTAATAATGTCATTGATGTCCAAGCGCTCCCTCAATCGTTCCCCTCGCCTTAGAAGGCCGCGAATCCGCACAAGCACACTGCTTGCCCGAGTTCCATCTCGAATGATGGCCTCAACGCCCTGCCGCGCCTCCTCCAGGTTGGGCGTTTTTGCGGCGAGCCAACGCAAACAAGCATCTCCACTCGTGACAATACTGCCGAGTGGCTGGTTGAGTTCATGAGCAATCGAAGCAGCAAGCTCGCCCATAGTCGTTATCCTTGCTATGCGCGCAATTTCGACCTGCGCCCGCCGCAAACCCTCCTCCGCCTCCTCCCGTTCCGCGATTTCGAATCGCAATTGTTCGTTGGCTCTTTTGAGCTCCGAAGTTCGTTCTCGAACTTTCGCATCCAGCTCATCGCGCGTTTGGCGGAGCGATTCCTTTGTCCGCGTTTGATCGTCGCTCAGCCAGCTGATGAACAACGCCGTGGTCAAAAAGACGATCACATCCGGTGCTTCCTCGAGGGTAATGCCCAAAGCATAAAGCGGCGGAATAAAGTAGTAATCCAGAGCGACAATGGACAGCAAAGACGCGCAGATTCCCGGCCCGAGCCCGCCATACCAACTACTGAGCATGACCGAGCAAAAGAAGAGCGTTGTAGTGTGCTTTACGACCGACCCTAACCTTAACGTGATGACCACTGCGATACCTACTGAGATAGCAACCACCACGTAACTTGACAATATTCCTGTCAGCGTCCGGACTCGATCAGATTCTGACATAGCAACGCTCTAATCTCGATTTCGCGTTTTCAACAGCGATGTTTTTGGTCGAAGGAGGATACCGCTTTCCTAGATGATGCATGGGCAAACCAACACGTGCACTTCAGAAGTTCCGGCCGGAGAGTAAAGGTGTCTTCAATGGGCCAACCCCAACACTTATCGCATCTGAATTCTGCCATGTGAATTCACACGCTACGAATACCACCTTCCAGACGAGACGGAAGCAAGCCTTCGCGCGCAACCGTCAAGGGTAAACAATCACGGTCCCCTTCATGCCCAAATTGTCATGAAGTGCACAAACATAAGGGAAAACGCCCGGATTCTGAAAGGTTACGCGAAACCGCGTGAAGCCTAGAGGTGACTGCTCCAAGCCAAGTCGCTCCTGCGAGGGCGCGACGATAAGTCCCGAGTTAACATTGTCTGTAGAGGAATTGATTGTAGCATGCAGCGCCCCATCAGCGTCCTCGTTTACGTTGCTGGAAGGAAGGACCGGGTTTAGCGGTTCCGTCCCGAAAGTGATGGTGTGAGGTGTCACAGGGTCATGATTGTTCCACTCCACAGTCTGCCCGGCATGAATTTCAATCTTGTCGTCTTTGAAGCGCACCACCGACAGTGTTTGAGATCCTCCCGCCGTCGCCGAGATTTCTCCGATACCAGCGATCACAAGGTGCGCGTCGATTGAGTGGTGTGCCGCATGATCTCTTTTTTGCGGATGACACGCGTCAACGCACTCGTCGCGATCTGAAAGTAAGTCCTGGCGCTGATCAGCAGCCTGGCGGTCGTAGAAATCCTGAGGATGTGGAAGTTGTTGGGCAGGTTCGAGGACATGAACGGCACCGGTCATCCTTTCATGGACCAAGCACACCAGCTTGAAATTTCCCGCGGTCGGAAATGTTACCATAAAAGTCTGTCCTTTCACGAGAGGAGGAGTGCTCACGGATATTGTACCATCAAAGGTGGCAGAGCCGGACGAAAACCCATTAGGCGGTCCCACTGAGAAATCCGGTCGCTTGTCGGTGGCATTTAGGAAGGTCACGGTATGGACATCGTCCGCGTCGAATTGCCATTTAATGCTGTCGCCCGCGTGAATCCAGATTTCATTCGGGAGAAACGTCAGAGCCTGACGTCCTTTATCGTTAGACTGAGCTCCCACAGTAGCGTTCCACAACTGCCCACCCCGCACCACCGCGGGAACAATCAAGATGGTAAGCAACGAGGTCCAACGCACGAGGGCTGAAAACCGGGTCGAGCGGAAAATCTGAATCTTCGTTTTTCTTCCAAACATTTTGTGCAGCGTGGATTTATTCATAGGATTCAAAGGTCCTGTGTGTGGTACTCGTTATGATTAAGGCGAGTAGCGAATCCTGGATATACGTCTTTCGGGTAGTATTGCCACTGTGGAAGGTTGCTATGGGACGATCGACACAGAGAGATTCGAGGATTGCCCAGGCCGCGGTGACTGCGGCCGGAGGGTCTTTTTCGACGTCCTCGAGCGCACGGGCGGACGGCCGACGGGACAACTTCCCGGTCTTTCTCAAGGCGGACGGGAATAAAGGGGAGCCGGGGTCTTTCTCTAAGCCGGTCACTTTGAGATACTCGTCAAGAAGCTCTTCAAGCTTGTGGTGAACGGGGAGATCCTCGTTCTGCCTTACACGTTATTTGCATTTGCCTTAGTTTGCTTGCTGGATGTGCTTCACCGACTTCTTCAACAAGTTCTCCTCCGCAAAAGAAGGTTGTAGGCACAAATGTCGAAAGTGGCCCTACATCTCAGGCCACGTGGTTGTATCTATAGGTGTGCTTGGCCCCGGGAACAGCCGGAAGACAGGCGCCGACAGAGGGAAAGCAAGACTCGCATCCCGATGGCGTGGTAGTACCCGTCCCGCTCGGCGCGGCGCAGTTGTAAATATTGACGTCGCCATGACAGTCGATACGAATGTCGATGTCGCAGCAGCCGCCGGAGTTCCCATCGCGCTTCCCTTTGGTGTTGTCCCCGGTCGGGTCGTTGGTGCCGGTGGATACAGTCTCTCTGTTGTTCATGCTGGCCTTCTTTTGTTCGACCAATCTTGCTATGCGGGTGGTTGGTGTGTGTGTTTTAACCCTCGTGCTCTTGGTCTTTTAACTGGGAAGGAGGGAAAATTCTGCCAGACTTTTGGATACCGGAGAGCGGTCGACTGCAAGCCGGGGTTAGTCCGCCAAACAATCGTCCTACGCCTCCGCCCACCGGACTTCGTACATCCGTATGAGGTGATCGAAACCCTTGGGTTCAATTTCTCCTAGGTCGGAGAACCACTGCGCCTTGCCAGGGCATTGATCCCGCACCGTCTCGGCGACGAGAATCCGACCGGGTTCAGCATGCGCACAGACGCGAGCCGCCAAATGGACTACATTCCCAAACAGGTCGCCATCTTCCTCAATGGGTTCACCGGCGCTAAGACCAATCCGTAGATGCATCGCGGCGTCAGGGTTTGCTTGGTTATAAGCCGCAAAAGCCTTCTGGATGGCAATGGCACACTCGACCGAATCAAATGCGGACGCAAAGGAGGCCATGATCCCATCGCCGGTGTGTTTGACCTCACGCCCCTGATGGTTCCTGAGCGCATTGCGTGTCAGCGCATTGTGGATGCGGAGCAGATGCAGCGCCCTGCTATCTCCTAATATCCTGGTCATCAGGGTGGAATCTTTCAAATCGGTGAACATGATGACACGGAATGCCGCGTCAATGGGTACCTCTCCCATCTTTCCAGGGGACGTGTCAAAGGGCGTAGGGTCTCTGACCCTACCCAAGAAGGCCTCCACGACGCCGGGATTAACCTCAATGATTTCGTGGGGAACCAATCCGTGGGCTTCGTTATGCGCTTGTTGGAGGGTCTCTTTATCAGGAGACTCGACAAGGCAAAACGCTGAACAGCGTGCATCGTCGAACCAGTAGGTTAGAAACTTGACTTGATACTTGTCTTGCACCGCCAGATCCAACTGGTGAGCGTGGGCTACCGCATGTCGAGTTGCTCCTTCGATGTAGTGACGATCCATATACAAAGGCATGTTCTTTATCTCCTTTTGGCAGGACGACCCGCGAATTTTGAGGGGGGTAACGAGAAATCAGTGAAGGATCGCACGATAAGGCGAGACAGTTACGCCTGTCGCCCCTGGAAAAGCATCTAAGTATTCCCTTTCGATTGCCTGCTAAAAGACTCTTAGTTCCCTTCGAGTCCCAACTGCTTATGCTCGCCTTTTCGGTCAAAATAGGTTTGTTCCGAACGAATTTTATCATCTTCAGCCGGGGTGAAGCTTGCCCTCGGGACCGTGACTTTTCGACCGCACAGTGACGACTTCCGGGAAAGGGTGAGGGTGCGACTAAGGTCGCTGCTCGGAGGTTCGTTATGCTACTATTAAGGGTATTTTCATTATCACCTCGGAAGATTTAGGATCGTTTGTCGCCTAACGACTTGGTGCGGGTTTTCTCACGTCGCCAGATAACATCCGTGTCGCTGGGGGCAGAAGGAACAACGCCTTTAATCAAAGGTCGCTGGAAGCGACAAATACGTTTACACGCCCATCCCCTATTGGAAATCAACGAGTATTCAATATCTCTTTGGTATAACTTCACTAGTCCTTTTGGACTAAGGTCGTTGCTCGGAGGTTCGTTATTTAATCTACTTCACCGGTAACATCGGACGTGTCGATCCAAAAGGATTTTAGGTTACTCTGCGCCTCTTGCACGCCAGACGCCCACCTGTTCGCTTGGCTCTTTGAGCAGCTTCTTTAAGCGCGGCTGCTGTCTGCAGCAGGGCGGGCCTGGAAGGAACTCGGCGTCGCGAAGCAATATGCCGGGCTTGCCTCACCGGTCGAACGCGAACTCATCGAAGCGCTCAGCCAACGCTATGCAAACTGGCAGCCTAAAGAACGCAGCCAGGCCTCCTCGGTAGATCATCGGTTTGATTGTTAACCTGCGTTTTGCTATAACCTGCTTCGGAGTGGCAAGCTAACTATGGGCTCCTCTCAGCGCAAAGACGTCTGGACTGCTGGTACTTTTTATGAACAGCGCGCCGCGCAACAAGCCAATGTAAGATAGCGGGCACTCGATCTGTATGCTAAGTACGTAAGCCTTTCCTGCAACATGAGTTTTTCCGCCTTTGCAAACGACTACATAGTCTTGCCAGTCAGATTCGACCAAGCAAAGAACCTTGAGAAACTGAATGCGAAGTCTAAACTTTATCAGGAGAGTTTGAAGCGCTTGGTAGACAATAGCGACGGGTTCGTGGAACAAATTGTTGAGGTGTTTTCTACCATACCGGAACGATTGAGGTAATATCTTAAAGTTTGAGTAATTATTTTCTCATCGAATGTACTAATCATTTAATCCCTTTCCATTGAGAATCTGCTGCATAGATTTTTCAACCCTTGACTCCCGAGTTTTGGATTGTTTGGGTGCAGAAAAATAAAGAGTGTATGCTCTTTGCCGTCCCGGCGTCAATGCACCGAAAGCAGTTTTCAAAGCAGGGATTTCATCGAAGGATATGTTTGATCAAGCCCGACGAGCGGGGGGACGATTAAATGGTCGACCATGAAGTCCTCAAACCGTGCAGTGAAGCGGGAGTTTCTCCGCCGAAAGCCGTGAAATGCCAAACCGAAGACGGGCACGTGCCTGCAGGTGCGAGAGAGCAGGCGTCCACTACATCGTCGGACTGGCCAAGAATGAGCGCTTGCCTGCGCTCTCGGCCAAGTTGCAGAAACGGGCCGTAGCGCAAGTACCAAAGAAGGGGCAAAAAGTGCGGCTCTTCACGGAATTTAAGTATAAGGCCTAGAGTTGGGACAGGAAGCGACGGGTCATTGCCAAAGCCAAACATTCTCTCAAGGTATTAATCCGCGGTATGTTTTGACCAATCTGGAAGGTCGCGCCCAAGGACTCTAGATGAGATTTATTGCGCGCGGCGTGAGATGGAAAATCGCATCAAGGAACAACAACTTGGTCTCCTTAGTTGGTGATAGAGCTCAATGCCACTGTGGTTTCAGGTCCGGTCGACGACTCACAGCGACGGGTCCTCGCACCAGTCGCCCGCAATAGCTTTCAGGTTCCGGAGTGAAGTCGATTATCAGGGACATTGAATGGATGTCCCGTAGGGTCACCATTCTTTAAAGGAGCTGGACGTTCTTCCGACGTCGCGGTCCGGTTTTCACGAGCATGCTTTTTCGGTCAGCTTGACAACCCGGATATTCGTAGCCTATTAAACCGAAAGCTATTCGAAAGCTTCGTTCGTGCGTATGCTTTCCGAGAACTTACAGCTTCTTCCCCCAGAACTTCGTGACCGCGTGGAGATTGCTGCTTCATCAGGAAAACCCACCGCAATTTCCCCCAACATTCAAATACCCCCAACCCAAATATTTCGATGATAGCGTCTTCTAAAACATCCTGTCGGTCCCTTTTTACAGCGCTCTTGGCCGCTGCGTTCGTGATTCCTTCGATCGTCGTTTCGCAGGAGAGCATTAAGTTCGAAAAGAAGAGTCCGGTGAAAATCGGGTACTCGGTTTTCGATCTGCAGCAACCTTACTGGCAGGCGTATACGAAGGGAGTTCAAGATGCGTGTAAAGCGGCCAGTTACCAATTCATCATTTCCGACCAGAAGAGCAGCCAGCAAGCTGAGGTGTCTGGGAGCATCGACCTGATCAACCAGGGGATTAGCGCCCTGATCAATTCACCGATTGAGCCTGCCGCCTTGCCGGCGGTCATCGACAAGGCACATCAGGCCAAAATACCGGTAGTTATTGGCGACGTTGGTGTCGCGGGCAAATACGATGCCTTTATCCTATCGAACAATGAAGAGGGGGGTAAGCTCGCAGCCCAGTATATGGTTGACCATCTCAAGGACAAGTCTGGGACGAAAGAGATTCTTGTGATCGAATTGCATCCTGGCGCCGCAGTCGGCGTGCCGCGGACCAAAGGGTTCGTCGATGAAATCAAGAAGCACTCTGACTGCAAAATCGTCGCATCTCTTAACGGCAACGACACAGTGCAAGGCGGCTACCAGGCAACGCAGAACGCGTTGTCGGCTAATCCGAACCTGGCAGGGATCTATGCGACGAACGATCCTGAGGCCGAAGGAGCGGTACAGGCGTTGAAGGCCGCGGGCAAAAACGCGGTGAAGGATGTCTTTCTGGTCGGATTTAACGGAGATCCCCCTGCACTGGAGCTGATTAAAAACGGTCAGATGGCCGCAACGATCCGTCAGGACCCTTACGGCCAAGGGCAGAAATGCGTTGAGATCGCAACGAAGTTGATGAATAACGAGGCCGTTGAATATTCGGACACCGCGACAAAGTCGATTTTCTTTCCGGTAAAGGTGATCGACAAGGAGAACGTCGACCAAGTTCTCCAGAAGTAGGGGTGCAACGAATTTGGGACCGCAGACGAAAATAGCCTCGTTCCTGTTACGGTGGAAGAGGTAAGGACAGACCAGGCATCAAGAGATAGCCCGGAGCCGCTTCTCAGTCTGACTGGTATCTCGAAGCAATTTCCAGGGGTAAGAGCCCTTGACGGCGTCGACTTCAATCTCTTTGCCGGAGAGGTTCACGCCCTGATCGGAGAAAACGGTGCGGGAAAGAGCACACTGATTAATGTCATCAGCGGGCTCTTACAGCCGACATCCGGGAAAATTTGCGTAGCTGGTCAGGAGGTGGTCTTCGCCAGTTCGATGCAAGCGCAAAGGGCGGGTATCAGCACGATTACCCAAGAATTTAACCTCGTGCCCCAGCTGACGGTGGCGGAGAATATTTTTCTCGGGCGCGAGCCGACCGGAAGAATGGGTCTGCTGAACTGGCGAGAGATCAAGCGTCACGCTTCGGAGGTACTTAACGAACTGGGTCTCAAGGTCCCGCTCGATCAGCGTGTCGCTTATCTGAGTGTTGGAGACCGGCAGCTTGTCGAGATTGCAAAAGCTCTGTCGATGGAGTTTCGCATTATCACGATGGATGAACCGACGGCGGCCCTGAACGCCGCGGAGGTAGCACGGCTGTTTGAGATCGTTGAAAAATTGAAGGGGCGCAAAATCGCGGTTCTTTATGTTTCTCATCGCCTGGGGGAAATATTCCGGATAGCAGATCGCGTGACCGTTCTGCGGGACGGCAAGCGTGTTAATACACAACTCGTCCATGAACTCACGGAAAACGACGTTGTTACGATGATGCTCGGTCACGCCCTAAAGAAAGAAACGGCACTTTATCAAACGATCCCGGCTTCCAAAAGGACGGCACTTTCCGTAAATAACATGGCGGTTCCGGGTCTTCTTTCAAATGTCTCGTTCGATCTGCGTATTGGAGAGGTATTAGGTTGCGCCGGGTTGGTTGGATCCGGGCGCTACGAGTTGACGCGCACGCTGTTTGGTCTTCTCCAAATCTCAGCCGGCGAGGTCAAGATAAACGATCAGCCTGCCCGGCTTGGCTCCTCAATCAACGCAATTCGTCGCGGCATTTATATGCTGCCAGAAGAACGGAAAGTCGAAGGCATTTTCCCGGATTTGACCGTCCGCGAAAATTTAGTGATCAGCGCAAAACGCTTGTTTAAGCGATTATCGGAGCTGTTGATCGACGCCAACGAGGAAGAAAAACAGTATGAACAGATGCGAAACTCGCTCGATATTCGTGCCTCTACTTCAGCGCAGAAAATAACGAAGCTGAGTGGCGGAAATCAACAGAAGGTAATGCTAGGGCGAGCCTTGCTGAGCAACTCGCGCATTCTTTTATTGAACGAACCTACTCGAGGTGTCGACATCGGGACGAGGGTCGAGATTCATGCAGTCATCCGCAAATTGGCTCAAAATGGTTACGCGATCATGGTGAGTTCTTCCGACATCCCCGAACTTGTCAGTGTCAGTGATCGTTGTCTCATCTTGACGGCGGGCCGTGTAAACGGGTTGTTAAATCGAACTCAAATTAGCGAGGACAACATTACGGCGCTCGCAATCGGCCAAGAGATCGCAGGAGATGACAGATGAGCAACTCTTCGGATGCGCTAGGCTTGCGGACCATCTTTAGTGTAGCGAATGCGACTCGTTTCATCCAAGTTGCGGAAAGCCTCGGGGTTCTCGCGTTGCTGGGGATCGTCATAGTGGGAGCATCAATAATGGCGCCGGGGTTCTTCACGTACACAAATTTGACGAACACGCTCATTACGGCCTCCATAACGGCGGTAACCGGTTTTGGGATGACATTTGCTATTGCGATGGGAGGCTTTGATCTTTCGGTCGGCTCTGTTCAAGTACTAACCGCAATCGTGGCCGCAGGTTTGCTTTCCGTGGTTGATCCGCCGCTAGCGATTCTCGGCGCCCTCCTCGCCGGTCTGGCTGTCGGGCTGCTTAATGGAGTCCTGATCAGTAAGCTCAGGCTCCCTGCTTTTGTCGTGACGTTTGGAATGATGAGTATCGTGCGTGGTGTCGCACTACTCATTACGCAAGGACAATCGGTGATGATCACGAAGCATATAGAATTCGGATTGCTTAACAATGGTAAGATCGTGGGGTTACCTTCTCCATTCATTATACTGATGATCGTGTTCATCATCCTCAGCGTCCTGCTTAAGCATACGCCCTTCGGGCGCCATGCCTGTGCAATCGGAGGAAGTCGGACAACGGCAATCGTGTCCGGCATCAACATTGACCGTGTTACTATAGCCGTGTTTGGCCTCGTCGGTGTGACCGCCGCAATTTCCGGAGTGATGCTTAGCTCCCAACTGATGATTGTGGATGCAACGCTTGGAATCGGGTTCGAGCTTCAGGCGATCACGGTCAGCGTCTTGGGCGGCACTAGTCTCTCTGGGGGGCACGGGAATCTGGTGGGAACCTTGTTTGCCGCTTTACTTTTAGCAACGATTGCTAGTGCCCTAAACATTCTGAAGGTGATTCCGTCTTACCAATACTTGGCGCTGGGAGTGCTCCTGATTTTCGCATTGGCAATCGACACGCTGCGTCGCGCGATCATTTCCAAAGCCCTTCTAAGCCGGGTCTAGAGTTATTATCATGCACCTGAGCCAAGTGACAAATAGGAGACTCGGCGCTCAGCGTCACGGAATAACCGCCCTAAACTTTTTCACGAGATTCTATATTCAGTTATTGCTGGCTGTGGCGGTCGTACTTCTTGCGGCAGCGAATCCCTACTTCAGGACATTAGCAAATGCGGAGAATATTTTGCTTCAGGCTTCGTTTTCCGCGATCGGGGCCGCAGGCATGACACTCTTGATCGTTTCCGGTGCTTTCGATTTGTCCGTAGCCGGCCTACTCGGGCTTTGCGGCGTCATGACTGCCGAACTGTTACCTTCCTTCGGCGTAGTCTTAACCATCATAGCTTCTATAGTCCTGGGCATTCTCTTGGGTTTTCTAAATGGGCTGGTGGTAACCAAACTGCGAATCCCTGCTTTTATCGCGACTTTAGGAATGATGAACGTCTATCTCGCGCTTGCGTTTATCTGGACCCAGGGTAGCCGGGTGATCTCCGTCTCAGCCCCAAGCTTTGATTCCCTCGGTACCGGGACTTTGCTCGGTGTTTTACCAATACCGTTTGTGGTGACGATTGTGACATACTTCTTTTGTTTCGGAATTTTGAATCGGAGTGTTTATGGCCGTTACCTTCGCGCCGTGGGAAGCAGTGAAATCGCAGCACGGACTGCCGGCCTTCCAGTGGACCTGATCAGAATTCTGGCGTTTGCAATCGTCGGGGGTTGCACGGCTTTGGCCGGTGTCTTCCTCACTGCGGAGCTATCCTCTGCCAGCGCGATAATGGCCACCGGTTACGAACTGACGGTTATAGCCGTGGTAGTGATCGGCGGCACGAGTTTGAAGGGAGGCGAGGGTAGCCTTTCCGGTTCATTCACGGGAGCTCTTTTTTTCGCGGTGATCAGCAGTGCGCTCAACATTTTGAATGTCGCAGCCTATTGGCAATATGTTGTCACTGGTGTCTTCCTCATTAGCGCGCTTGGTGTACAGGCGCTGCGTAGCTATATTGTGGTAGACTAGGCAATGACGTAAGCGTTTGAGTGACTCGTAGTGCGAAATGCCAACAACCCCGGGGGTTATGCCGCGGAAAGTTTCCTACAGTCGATCTCATCATTTCCCACGACAAATCGCCTGGGAACCGTTTTGTATTTAAGCGGCTGTCCTCGCCGGGGAGCG
The DNA here is from genome assembly GCA_963813025.1 of uncultured Verrucomicrobiae bacterium. GTDB lineage: Bacteria > Verrucomicrobiota > Verrucomicrobiia > Chthoniobacterales > JAFAMB01 > CAVSUL01. The sequence continues at coordinate 29,621 of CAWEXO010000003.1, forward strand.
GCCGTGACTGCGTCGAAGGCTGGCGAGCGTGCCTTCTGTTAGACAGCCGCGAAGAACGGAAAGAGGCAGCGCTCGGTTTTGAAAGAGAGCCCTTATCGGTATGAAGCGGAGACCTGGCAAAGCGTTGCGCCTTCCGTAAACGCGGACGGCCTCGTCCGTACTCGGGGGGGCAGTCTGCAGAATTATCTGCGCACCCACGAGGAGCTGATGCAGCGCGCCAATGACGTCATCGCGGGAATACGAGCGGGCTGGCTGGAATTGAACATCGGCCGCGTGCTGCCGCTGGCTCAAGCTGCACAAGCCCATGAGCTCCTGGAAACTCGAAAGACACAGGGCAAGCTCGTATTGTCCGTCGCGAATTGACAGCCATTGTCATAAGAGCACTTTGACCCTCAGGTTAAGATCCATCCCTCTCGGGCGCAGCCAATCCGCTATCAATCCGGACCTACAGGCCGCTTTAGCGTGAGTGCTCAAATCCCGGCGTGGATGGCGGGGCGATGCTCTGGGTCGGGCTCTGCCTTGCGTAGCACTTCCCGGGTCACGGGAGCAATGTCACCTTCGCCGCTGAGCACGTAGTAGATGAGGTATAAGAGGGGGTTACCCTCGCTCCAATTAAAATAAGCATGCGGTACTTTTCCCTTATCGTCGCGTAAATAGAGCAAAAAAGCGGCAATCGCATTTGGTACTGCCGCACTTTGTCCGCGCAGAACGCGATGATGGCCTACGTTGACGCCCTGGACGTTCAGATCGGCCGAGAACTCGCTGGGGTCGCGCACGTAGATCTCCAAAAATACGACTGGATCATCTGGAGGGATGTTATTGTCCTCGCGCATTTCTTGTTCGCGGTAACTATACTCGGCGTCGTCACACCGGCGAGGGTGGTTGGCGATGATGCGCAGTTCGCCGTGGGCAGCCATGTCTTTGAGGAAGCGCTCGGCCTCATTATCGAGCGTAATCTTCTCGACACGTAGTTCGGTCGTGCGCCAAACGCGCGAGACGAGAGAGCTCAGGACGATAGCGACAATAAAAAAGGCGCCGATTTTGACGCCGTCTGGCCGCTCGATAACATTGACCAAAGTCGTGTAAACAAACACGAGTGTGATCAAGCCAAAGCACACACCGGCAACTGACTGCGCCCGCCGCCATGTGGAAAGCGTCACGGCCACCGCGGCCGAAGTCATCAGGACGAGCACCCCAGTTGCATACGCGCCACCTTGCGCGTCCACGCTTGCGCGGAAGATCAGGGTTACTGCAAACCCGAGGGCCGTGTAGATCAGAACTAGCGGCCGACTCGCCCGAGTCCATTCCGGGGCCATCCCGTAGCGCGGCAAATAGCGCGGCACGATATTCAGAAGTCCTGCCATAGCGGATGCTCCGGCGAACCAAAGAATCGCGATTGTGGAAAGATCATAGGCAGTTCCGAATCCGTCACCCAGGAATTGATGCGCTAAATAGGCGAGCGCACGCCCGTTGGCGGGGCCGGCGGGCTCCCCGTCAGCACCCGCGGAACGGAAAGCCTCCGAGGGGATAAGTAACGTTGTAACGAGCGCTGTGCTCAAAAGAAAAAGGCTCATAATCAGCGCGGCTGTAAACAGAAGATGATGGGTGTGACGTATCTTACCGGCAGGGCGGGGCTCCTGATCGTCGAGCGATCCTTTGACTAATGGCATCATCGCCACACCAGTTTCAAAGCCAGACAATCCCAGGGCTAACTTTGGGAACAGGAGCAGACTGACACCAACCATCACGAGCGGGTTGCCATGGGCGGCAAAAAGTGCACTTTTCCAATCCACGAACACGTGAGGATTAGTCGCAAGATGCTCGAGGCCGACGCTAACGACAATCAGATTGAGCGTTAAATAAACGCCCACCAGGGTGACCGCAATACCGATGGCTTCCTTAAATCCTTTCAGGAACACCGCGCCCAGTAGCCCAACAAGAAAGAGTGTGACTGGCACCTGTTGACCATGGAGAAGGCGAGAAACAAACGGATTTTCGATCAAATGCGCACTCGCGTCGGCCGCCGACAAGGTAATGGTGATAATGAAATCAGTTGCAGCGAAGCCCAAGAGTGTCAGCACAAAGAGCTTCCCTTTCCACCACGTCAGCAGGTGCTCCAGCATAGCAATCGACCCTTCTCCGTGCGGGCTTTCCCTGGCCACGTGACGGTAAATGGGCAACGCACCAAAGAGCGTCAGTAGCACGAGGACGAAGGTAGCCACAGGTGAAAGCGCGCCCGCAGCTAAAAAGGCAATGCCGGGCTGATAGCCGAGCGTCGAAAAGTAATCGACGCCCGTCAGACACATCACCTTCCACCAGGGCTGTTCAATCTCCCCTTTGGTGTGTGGCCCTTGGGTGCCTTTGACTGGTAAGTCGGCGATTAGCCATCGCTTGAACGGGTGTGCCGTTGATGAATTAGCAGTCTGCGGCGGAACATTGCTCGACGATGCGTTAATGTCGCTCAAAGCGCCTTCTAGCAAGTTCCCCAGAACTCTGCGCGTTCTTTTTGCGGCAAGAAACACTGGATTGATTGCCTTGGGCATCTCGACGTAGAAAGTAGGCAGCAGTGGGTCGGCAGTTAAGACCGGTGTGGCATTGGAGCTTTATGCCCGATAGCTAGTTTGGTTCCGAGCGTTTTGGTTGTTGCATTAGCGAAGCTCCAGATCGGGTTGTTTGCCGATCTGGAGCTATCCTGTTTAGGAGATTTCTCTCTATCTACCAACTCGGGCCGATGCGCTGCAGTGTGAAAGCAAGAACAACATCTAACCCAAGAGAGGTATGGCAAAGAAAACCACGACCAAGCGAAAGAACAAATCAAAAACTCACCGGAGTGTTCTGGAACGGATCAATCTCAAGGCCGCAGGAATCGATATCGGGGCGAATTTTCACCTGGTGGCCATTCCCGAAGACCGCGGCTCAGAAACGGTGCGCAAGTTTGGCCCTTTTACGAGCGATCTGCAGCGGATGGCTGACTGGCTGAGCGAACACCACATTGAGACCGTAGTGATGGAATCAACGGGGGTTTATTGGATACCGGTGTTCCAGATTCTGGAGCAGAGAGGGTTGGAGGTAAAATTGGTCAACGCAGCTCATGTCAAGAATCTGCCTGGACGCAAAAGCGACGTCTCGGACTGCCAATGGCTTCAACAACTCCACACCTTTGGTCTTTTAAACGGCTCGTTCCGACCCAAGGACGAGGTCTGCGTCTTGCGCAGCTTCCTGCGCCTGCGCGACACCTTGGTTAAGGACTGCAGCAGCCATGTGTTACGCATGCAGAAGGCCTTAACCGAAATGAATATCCAAGTGCACCGCGTGTTGAGCGACATCACCGGTTATAGTGGCATGGCGATGATTCGGGCGATTTTGGCCGGAGAACGCAATCCGCTCAAGCTTGCCCAGATGAAACACCCCCAAGTGAAAGCATCCACTGATCAGAAGAGAGATATTGTCAAAAGTTGTGTATTGGGAACGGGCGCATCCTTTGAAATGATCGATTAAGCGGCCTGTTGGGTTTGTTCTTCGCCATCGACGAACCGGACACCAGTAACTACCTTTGGGATCAGTTCGAAGCCCTGAAGCCGGCGCCAATGCTTTTGGGCTTCCAGACCGAGTTTAAAGACCATTGTCAGTGTCGCGATTCGTGAACCGCAACCCTTTGTTCGGTGAGTTCGTAATCGGACGGTAGCAAAGGTGGATTCGATGGGGTTGGTGGTCCGTAAATGCGGCCAATGTTGGGCTGGGAAGTCGTAAAAGGTAAACAGGACTTCTTTATCTTTGTCCAAGCATTCGCAGGCTTTTGGGAACTTGATTTGGTAACTGGAGATGAACTGATCGTAGGCCGCCAGAGCTGCTTTGCGGGTCGGCGCCAGGTACATTTCATGGATGAGTTGCTTAGCTTTACCTTGCACACTCTTGGGCATTTTATCCAGGATGTTGGCTGTCTTATGCACCCAACAACGTTGCTGGGCGATCGGGCCATATTCTTCCTGCAGAGCGATCCAGAAGCCGAGCGAACCGTCACCGATGGCCAACTTCGGCGCGGCGGACAGGCCTAGGCGTTTGAGCTGCCCAAGCAGTTCACGCCAGGATTGGGTGCTTTCGCGATAACCGTCGACAACAGCTAAGAGTTCTTTGGTGCCATCCTCGGTGGCTCCGATCAAGACCAGCACGCAGGTTCGCTCTTCGTCGAGTCGGACGTTGAAATAGACGCCGTCGGCCCACCAATAAACGTAACGCTTCTGCCTCAAGTCACGCTGAGTCCATGCCTTGTAATCGGCTTCCCAACTGCTCTTGAGTCTGACGATGTTGGTGGCTGAAAGCCCACTGGCTCCTTCGCCCAAAATCGCTGTCAACGCTTCGCTGAAATCTCCGGTTGAGATCCCTTTGAGGTAAAGGGCTGGAATCAAAGCATCGACGCTGGGAGCCCGACGCATATACTTGGGCAGAATCGCGCTGGAAAATCGACCTTGGTCGCGATGCCGGATCCGTGGCTGACGAACCCGGATCGGACCCACTCCACTGACCACCTCCCGCTCCGGCAGATGTCCATTGCGTACCACCAGCCGCTGCCCATTCTCATCCCGCTGATCTTTGTGGAATTGGATATAGTCGATCACCTCATTCTCGATTGCCGCCTGTAACAGCTTCCTGGCCCCTTCCTGCAGTAACTGTTCCAGGAAGGGCTTCTCTTCATCTTTTGCTCGCTCATCAAGCGAGACCACTTTATTCTCTGGCATTGGTGCATCCTTTCTTTTTGGCGTCCTCGAGTGAGGCTGCCGTGTTTCTTTTTCTCACTGAAAGGATGCGCCTTTCTTTATCTCCTCATCCACAAAATTCGGTTATAGCTCCTGATCAGATCGTCAAAGCCTTACAGGGAGATTACCGAGCCGAGCATCTCTTCGCCTTGCAAACGGCCCTGGAACTCTATGACACCTACCAGCTCAAGATCACCGCCTGCGAAAGCAAGATTGAGCAACAACTTGAGCAATTCGACACTAAACTAGACCTTAAGGAAGCGTGATTTAACCGCATGAGGGGACAAAAAAGCTCGAAATGCGCTTCGATGCTTGGTTTGCTGGGAAGTGCAAAGCTAACCAGACCAAGGAAGAAAGGCATTTCGAGTGAGTAGAAGTTATCCGAAGATCCTGCGTAATCGCAAGCGCCGAATCGAACGTCGTTTGGATCCTGAGCGGCGATGGAGTGAACAGCCGACACCGATGCTGAGTGCCAGCAACATCCATTTTGAGATGGCTGAACGTAACCGGGCGGTAAACTACGGCGGTATTGGCGCGATCCATCTAATGGGGCAGCGGCTAGGATTAGCCGAGGAGATCGATGGGCGGGTGCAGCTTCTCAAACGGCATTTGCCCTATCACGAAAGCGATCATGTGTTGAACCTGGCCTACAATGCACTGTTGGATGGCCAACGGCTGGAAGATATCGAGTTGCGGCGCAACGATGAAGCTTTCCTGGAGGGTCTGGGCGCGCAACGTATCCCTGATCCGACTACCAGCGGAGATTTCACCCGGCGCTTTGACCAAGGCTCGATTCTGGATTTGCTGGAAGCCATCAACACGACTCGGCAGCGGGTGTGGAAAAAGCAGCCTCGGGCTTTTCTTGCCCAAGCCTTTCTTGATATCGATGGCACAATGGCTCCGACTTTAGGGGCGTGCAAAGGCGGAGTAGGGCTTTCCTACAAAGGCATCTGGGGTTATGCGCCCTTGATTGTCTCGTTGGCAAACACCCGAGAAGTGCTTTATCTGGTTAATCGGCCGGGCAACGTCGTCAGCCATGAAGGATGTGTGCCATGGATTGAGCGGGCCATCGAGTTGGTGCGCCCCCATGCCGGTGAGATCACGCTGCGCGGGGACAGCGATTTTACGCTCAGCGCCGAGTTAGATCGCTGGGATAGCCAAGGGATCAAATTTCTCTTTGGCATGGATGCTCATCAGAAAGTAGTGCAACTGGCCGAAGCCTTGCCGGAAGCAGGCTGGCAGCCGCTGGAACGCTTGGCTCGCTATGAAATTGCCACTGAGCCGCGACGTAAGCCCCTTCGGGTCAAGGAGGCAATTGTGCGGTTTAAGGGGTACTTGAACAAAAAGTTGGTGGGCGAAAGCGTGGCCGAGTTTAATTATCAGCCACTCAAATGCGGACGCAGCTATCGGCTGGTGGTGATGCGCAAAAACATCAGCCTCCAGAAAGGGGAAACGGTGCTCTTGGAAGAGATTAGATACTTCTTCTATCTCACCAACCACACCAATTATCGGGCCCAAGAGATCGTGGCGCTGGCCAACCAGCGGTGTGACCAGGAGAATGTGATCGAGCAACTCAAAAATGGGGTTAACGCCATGCGCATGCCGGTAGACGATCTCCTCAGTAATTGGGCTTACATGGTCATCAGTGCCCTGGCCTGGAATCTCAAATCCTGGTATGGACTGCTTATGCCCAATCGGCAAAGGGGGCTGGAGCTAGTCCAGATGGAGTTCCGGCGCTTCCTGCATGCCATTGTGTTGTTGCCGGCACAGATCGTGCGCAGCGGTCGGAGGATCATTTATCGGATCATGGGTTACAACAGTTGGCTAAAAGACTTCTTCGCTGCCTGGGAAAATCTTCGGCGGATGGCACCTGCCTGAAGCAGGCCTATTGACGATACTCTAGGCGGAACGCTCAAATTTCCAAGGCAGAGCTATGCCCTGGCGAGGCATGTATCGGCGCCCAAAATCGCACTAACTCCAAAAACTTTCATTGTTTTGGCCTGAGAAAAGCAAACCTGGGCCTTCGGTCGCCAGAACCAACCGGATTTGCACCATTTTCTAAGAATTTGCCTGGCCGAACGGGAAGTTCGTCGCGTCGCATTCGGAACTCGCTTATTTTGAGACTAGATTTGGAGCAAGCCCTCGAGCAAAGCGGGGCGGCCCAAGCACGGTCGGCCCAAGTTCGCCTAGCCCTGCAGCGCCGAGCGCATCTGGCCAGCGTTTGTGGTGTCGATCTGAGTCAGTTGCCTGGCTTGAGCACCTTGGCGGTGGAAGTCATCATTTCGGAAACGGGTTTAGACATGACCTGTTGGAAAAGCGAAAAACACTTTTGCTCCTGGCTTAAACTCTGTCCGAACAATCGCATCAGCGGCGGCAAACTGCTCAGTTCCAGCCCCAGAAAAACCAAGAATCGCGCGGCGGCCATGTTCCGGCTGGCGGCCCAAGGAGCCATGCAAAGTAAGACGGCCATCGGCGCTTTTATCCGCCGCATCAAAGCCCGATTGGGGGCACCCACCGCCATCAACGCCGGAGCTCATAAACTGGCACGCTTGTTCTATCGCATGCTCAAGTTCGGAGCTGCCTATGTCGAGCAAGGGCAACTCTACTACGAGAAAAAATACAAAGACCGCCTACTTCACAATCTCAGCCGACGAGCCAAAGAATTCGGACTCCAACTCACGCCTCTAGACCCAGCCACGGATTTAGTTTCTTAGGAGCTGTGGGGAGACCGTCTCATGCCACTGCCTGATCGCTCTTGAGCTCCTAATCGGTCGGCTTACCGCGAGTGATTGCCAATCTGGCCTGGTGATCGATTCGTTCTCTGGAACAGAAGTCTTCAGGCTGTCGGATCTGAACTCCTCCTCGAGCTGCTGGTCGTCTTGGGCCAGAGGGGAGCACCTCGAGAGAGTAGTGGTTTGGGCAGCCGTACGCGGCCAAATCCGGTCGGAACCCCGGAGTCGAGTTCGGCGCCGGCAGGTCAGCCAGCAACGCTTCGTGAGCCAGATACGTCCGCTTCGAAAGGGCCTGCGCCAGCCGCAAACTGGCCGGCATCGCGGCACGCAGCTCCCCGTTGATGATTGGGCCCAACAGCGCCTCCAGCGCGGGCCCGATCCGCGCATCGTCCACCAGTTTATTCAGCTCCGCCGAAGCCCCCGGCGTGGCGTAGGAATAAAATTCGGACTCGATGGTCTCCGGCCGGATGCGGTCGGTCAGCGGCACCCATTTGGCATAGGTTCCCAGCTTGGCGGCGTCGGTCCTCGACCCGATCACGTGGCCAGGCGCATTATTGAAGTTGTAGTAGCCCGGCGCGAGCTCGTCACAGGTCAGCAGCACGTAGGGCCGCCCTGGCGCGTTGGCCGACTTCAGCATCGCGATCAGGTCGTGGCGACCGCCGTACAGCGCCCCGGCATCACCCGTCAACCATTGCTGGCCGCCGTTGTAGCCTAAGCTCACCACAGCCGCCCAGATCGACCTTCGTCAAAGCCAGGTTAGAGTGGGAGGTTAAATTGGGAAACAGGAACATGAGCAAAAAAAACTCTCTATCTATTTAAACGACCATCTGGCCGGATCCGTCGTCGCCCTGGAACTGGTCGATCATCTCGTCGAGACCTATAAAGGAAAGCCAATCGGGCAGTTCTTCAAAGATCTGCGCAAGGAAATCGAGGAGGATCAAGATGGGAAGCAGGTGCCGTTTCCTAAATCCGATGTGGTGCAAAGCTCAGCGATCGTTAGACAGCTGCCGGTTTGGATTGGAGCAACGCCTGATATTCACGCTAGGCGTCCAGTAGCACGTCTAGGATGTATTCCAGGGTTGCATCTAAGCGGGAGTGAGTTGTCGCTGGGTCCGCCAGCGAGTGACCTTCCGGCAGCAGGAAAACTCGCAGAAGGTTGCGCTCTGCGTTCCGGGGCCAAGTCCGCTTAGTCGCCCAGGTGTCCCGGCTGTATTACGAAGAGCGCATTTTTTGGAGACAACCTTGAGGCCGCTGGAGGTCATTGGTGTGGCCTCTTGGAGCGCCACGTTGCGGTCGATGGTCGAGCAGATGCGCCCGATTTGGAAAGTTGCCGATTGCCAGGTAGTCCAGCTTTTGGCGGAGTGGGCGATCCTTCAGTCGAACAACACCACAATTATCTGATGACGCAATTGGCGAATTTGGTCCACGGGGAACCGCATTTTTTCCGGCACCTTGCCTGGTAGAGTCTAAAGATGCGGCCGACGTCCTCGCGCAGGACCCGCACCTTAGCAAAACGATGGCGCTGTTCGATCGGATTACCATGGCGCTAACTAGGTCGGGATTGACTCCGTCGAGCCCTCGCCGTTGTTCGTCGGCCTCGGGAGACATTTCTTGACCAAAAAACCCCAAAAAGCCCCGAAGCGAAAGGGGCGGTGGGTAACATTTGCCTTCGTTTTTACGAAAACCGACGGAGAACAGATAGATAACTCGCTGGGCGCCCGGGTCTTCGGACTGGAATTGGCCCAATTAAAAAGTATTCCTCGAACAGTGGGAATTGCCGGCGGGAAGCGGAAACGCCAAGCCATTCTAGGGGCGTTGCGGGGGACGCTGGGTCAATGTGTTGATCACCGACGAATTTAGTGCAGAAGCACTCGTCAGGGCATGAGGGGCTGCAGTGCGCCAAATCTTGGGTTCGTTTTAGTCAAGCTGCTGGTTCCGTCCTCGCCGGGAACTTGGGAGTTGGCTGGTTTGAGGCGGAACTAGGCGTTAGGACGAGCTTTCCGAGAGCCTACAAAAGTTCGATCACTTAAACGGTTGCCATTGACAACCAAGCGGCGTTCGTCTTTCAGTGACTTAGCGATGATATAACACAAAGTGCATATTTATTCAGAAGATTGTTATTCACCCGTATGTTTATACATCACACTTAATTTACGCGCCGAATAGAGCGATCTCTTGCCAACTGATTTGAGAGAGGCGCTTTGAAAAGGAGCCCATTCTTTATGAAAGTCATTCTTGCGCTGGACGCCGGGACTACCAACGTAAAGGCGATTTTGGTTGATCGCCAGGCCAACGTGCTAGCCCGAGTTCGGTACCTCTAGCGATCGACTTTCCCAAAAGCGGCTGGGTCGAACAGTCGGCCCAAGAAGTTTGGCGCGCCGCACGACAAGCGTTGGAAGACTGTTTGGCCCAGGGCGGCGGACATGAGGTGGTCGCGCTAGGGATTTCCAACCAGAGGGAAACCCTTGTGGCCTGGAACCGAGGGACGGGCGAGCCTGTGGCCCCGTGCATCGTCTGGCAGTGCCGTCGCAGCGCGGAAATCTGTCAGTCGCTGCGCCAAAAAGGCTTAGAGGAAACCATTCGAGCCAAGACCGGCCTGCAGGTCGATCCCCTGTTTCCCGCGAGTAAAGTTCAGTGGCTACTGGAGAATCGTTCTGACGTCCGCAAGCTTGCGGAAGCGGGCGATCTTTGCCTGGGCACCGTGGACGCGTGGCTCGTGTGGAACCTCACCGGCGGTAAACGGTTTGTGACTGATTTCAGCAATGCTTCCCGAACGCAGCTCTTTCAATCTTGCAAAGGGCGCGTGGGATCCAGAGTTGCTTACGCTTTTTGGGGTGCCGATGTCCGCCCTCCCAGAAGTGGTTGCCTCCAACGAGGCGCTGGGCGACGCCACTTTAGGTGGGGACAAAGCGATCCCGATCTGCGGCATTTTGGGCGATTCCCACGCCGCGTTGCTCGGTCACGGCGTGCTCGCGCGGGGCAAAGTGAAGGCCACTTACGGCACCGGTTCATCGCTTATGACTCTCTGCGATAGCCCGCAGGGCGACGACAAGGGCATCTCGAGCACCATCGCTTGGAAATTTGACCGAATTCAATACGCCTACGAAGGAAATATTACCGTGACTGGCTCCGGGCTGTCTTGGGCATTGGCGCTTACTGGCTTCAAGGATTTAGAGCCGGCGGTTAAGCTTGCGACCGAACTGGATGGCAACGGAGAGCGTCTATTTTGTGCCCGCCCTGGCCGGCTTGGGCGCGCCCCACTGGGACGAAAGGGCGCGCGGTGCGATCGTGGGTTTATCATTTGGCGCGCGAAAGGAACACGTGGTGCGCGCCGCCCTGGAGGCGATCGCTTTTCAGGTAAAGGACGTGTTTGACGCGATGCAGCAGGCGGCTGGCGCACGGCTGGAAGCGCTCTTGACCGATGGCGGGGCAAGCAAAAACGATTGGCTGATGCAATTCCAAGCCGACGTGATTGACCGGCCGGTCCTGCGCAGCCAAACGGCTGAGCTCTCTGGGCTGGGGGCGGCGTTTGCCGCCGGGCTGGGTTGCGGGTTTTGGTCCTCGACCGAGGAAGTCGCAAAGGTGGTGGCCTCGCACGACGAGTTTAATCCAAGGCTTGAGGAGAGCGATCGAAAGCGCCTCGTGCGCCGTTGGAATGGGGCGGTGGCTTCGGTTAAGTCGTACGGGTTAACCTGATGGATGGGATGCCAACTATTCGCCAAGGCACTCCGTTTCGCCCGGCCGCTCAGGCCAAGCCCTTGCGTAACCGCGGTTGGTGACAGAAGGGATCGGAGCAACTGTGCTACCATGATTAACCACGGCCCAGATCTCAGGCTCATAACCCGTGTCGCTCGACTCTACTATGAGGAAGGGCTAAACCAAATCGAGGTGGCCCGCCGACTCGGGATCACGCAGGTGGCGGTGTCTCGCTTGCTAAAAAAAGCGCAGGAGCACGGAATCGTGCGAACAACGGTAGTCACGCCACCGGGAGCGTTTGCCGAACTGGAAGAGTTAATTGAGCGCAGGTTTGAGCTTGGCCAGGTAATTATCGGCGAAGCCACAAGCGATTCGGAGGATGCAGTTCGTGCCGCGATCGGCTCCGCCGCGGCGCAGTTTCTTGAATCCACCCTCAAAGCCGGAGAGGTAATCGGGATCTCGTCGTGGAGCGCGTCGCTCTTGTCGATGGTGGAGCACATGCATCCCCCGAGGAAATCCGCAAACTGCCTAGTGGTGCAAATATTGGGTGGGGTGGGCAACCCGGCTGCCGAACAACACGCCAATCGCCTAGCCGTTCGTTTGGGCGGGTTGGTACACGGCGACGTGCGGTTTTTGCCGGCCCCGGGTGTGGTGGGCTCTGCCAGAGCGGCCAAGGTTCTGTGTGCAAGATCCTTACGTGCGCGAGACCGTGGCACTCTTTGAAAAAGTCACCTTGGCGCTGGTGGGCGTCGGCGCCCTTGAACCCTCGGAATTTGTCGCCAGCAGCGGGAACACCTTTTCCCAGGGTGGAACTGGAAGCGCTGCAAAAGAATGGCGCTGTCGGAGACATCTGCTTGCGCTTCTATGACACCAATGGCCATGAGGTGAGGGGCACTCTGGATGGCCGCGTAATCGGGATGGAGCTGGAAAGCTTACGCCGGGTGCAGCGGTCGGTCGCGCTCTGCGGCGGCAAAAAGAAGTTCCCGGCGATCCTTGGCGCATTGCGCGGCAAATGGGTCAATACCCTGATCACGGACCAATACACGGCGCAACGGTTGGTCAAAGCACAACCTGCCAAAACTATCGCCGGTGTATCGGCGGTACCCAAGCCATCGTGATAAGAAAAATGGTGGACGCCAACTGGAAAATGAACCTCACGCACGATGAGGCGAAACCTGATCTGGACAAGTTAGCCGAAGTCGGAGAGGGGGCGAGGTGCAAGATCGAGTCCCCGATTCACCGCGGCTACCCGACTAAAGCTAAATCAACACTCCCCCCCTATGCTAAAACGCTTCGAAGAAAAGAGCGTGCTGATTACGGGCGCCAGCCGCGGCATCGGCAAGGGCATCGCCAAGCGGTTCGCTGACGAAGGAGCGAGTTTAGTCCTTGCTGCCAATGAGGCGAGCATCCACAAACTGGCAGAGGACTTCAAAGCCTCGGGTATAAAAGCAACTTCTGTCGTCTGCGACGTGGCGGAAAAGGCTGAGGTCGAACGTTTGTACGATCGAGCGCTGGCGGAGTTCGGGAAAGTTGACGTGTCGATTCAAAACGCCGGTGTCATCACCATCGCGCGCATCGAAGAACTATCGGAAAACGACTGGGACCGCGTCATGGCTGTTAACACAAAGGGCGTTTTTTTGTGTTGCCAGGCGGCCGCCCTCCGGATGAAGCCGCGCCGCTACGGTCGCATCATCAACACCGCTTCGGGTCAGGCTCGCCAGGGCTTCATTTACACACCCCACTACGCGGCGAGCAAGTTCGGGGTGGTGGGCATCACCCAAAGCCTCGCCAAAGAGCTTGCCCCGGACGGAATCACTGTGAACGCTTTCTGCCCCGGGATCATCGAAACGGATATGTGGGCCTACAACGATGCAGCTTGGGGCAAAGCTGCTCGGGAATTACCGCCCCGGGGAGCTAATGAAGGAATGGGTCAACAACATCCCAATGAAGCGAGCGGGCAAAGCCGAGGACGTGGCGGGGCTAGTGGCCTTTCTGGCCTCGGATGATGCCGCGTACATCACGGGCCAAACGATCAACGTCGATGGCGGGTTGATCATGTCGTGAGCGCATACCCTCGTTTCGCCTGGGTAACTTCCAACGAAAGCGGAGCGCACGTGTCCACAACGTTTTTTAAGTTTTTTACGCGTCCCACTTGACAGGGAAACCAGATCTCACCTTAATCTGGATTATATAATAACGTAGTGAATTTTTATTCAACGTAACTTTTGTTCAGCTTGTCGCAACTCGATCCCTCAAAAAAAATTTTATGCTGACTGAACGCGAGCTTCAGCGAAAGTCGGTCCAATACCGCAAAGCCCTGCTCCGGCTCATTAAAGCATGCGGGGCCGGCCATACCGGCGGCGATCTCTCCTGCCTCGACATCCTCAACGTGCTCTACAACCGCGTCCTGCGGGTCAGCCCGGAGACCTTTAAGAGCCCCGACCGCGACTACTACATCCAGAGCAAGGGTCACTGCGCCGAGGCGCTCTTTGTGGTGCTGGCCGATCGCGGCTTCTTTCCCGAAAAAGACCTTGAAACCTTAAATCGCTACGGCTCGCATTACATCGGCCACCCCACGCGCGACGTCAACGGGGTCGAGCAAAATACCGGTGCGCTCGGGCCACGGACTGGCGGTGGCCGTCGGGATTGCCTTGGCCGGGAAAATGGATCGTAAAGATTACCGGGTCTTTACACTGCTTGGGCGACGGCGAATTGGCCGAAGGCTCCAATTGGGAGGCGGCTATGATGGCGGCCCACTATCGACTGGATAACCTCATTGCCATCGTTGACCGCAACGGGCTGCAGATTACCGGTTCGACCGAGGACGTCTGCCAACTATCGCCGCTGGATGAGAAGTTTGAAGCCTTCGGTTTTGCGGTACAGCGCTGCGACGGCAACGACGTCGGGGAGTTAGTTCGCGCGCTTTGAAGCGGTGCCCTTTCGGCCGGGCAAACCGAGTTTGGTGTTGGCCAAAACCCGCAAGGGCAAAGGCGTCAGCTTCATGGAGAACGTCGCCAAGTGGCATCACGGGGTGCCCAATGATGATGAGTTTAGCCGGGCCATGGCCGAACTGGAGGCAGCGGAAGCCGCTGTTGCATGATGGAACAAGCGCAAGCAAATTTAGAGATTTTCGCGGCCGCGCTCCTGGAACTGGCGCGTCAGGATTCTGATCTTTTGGTGGTCACCAGCGATTCGCGGGGCTCGGCCAAGCTGGCCTCATTCGCTAAAGCCGCGCCGGGCCAGATCGTGGAAGTGGGCATCGCCGAACAAAACCTGGTGGGGGTGGCGGCGGGCCTCGCTGCGGCCGGCAAAAAGGTTTTTGCGGTATCCCCGGCATGCTTTCTCACGGCTCGATCCCTGGAGCAGATTAAGAATGACCTTTGCTATTCCGATCGGCCGGTTAGAGCGGTAGGCATTAGCGCGGGAGTTAGTTACGGCGCCCTGGGCACCACCCACCATTCGTTGCACGATTACGCTGCGCTGCGCGCGATCCACAACATTGTGATTGTTGCGCCGGCCGACAATTTTGAGACCCGGGAAGCGGTTCGGGCGGCCGCTCAATTGCCGAAACCAGCTTACCTGCGCTTTGGTAAGAAACGGATGCCGCACTTGCCGCGGGTAGAGCCTGATTTTGAACTGGGCAAAGCCTCATTGATCCGGCGAAGGCACAGACTTGAGTTTTCTGGCCTGCGGCGAGACGGTGGCTCTCGCCTTTGACGCGGCGGAATTGCTGGCAAAGGAGAGTATTCAGTGCCGGGTCTTAAGCCTGCATACGATTAAGCCGCTGGACCAAGCCGCGGTGCGGCGAGCCGCGGTCGAAACAGGGGGCTTAATCACGGTGGAGGAGCACAGCGTCAACGGCGGCTTAGGCGAAGCCTGCGCCGGATTGCTGCTCCAAGAAGGCATCATCCCTACGCGGTTCAAAATCGCAGGTTTCCCGGATGACCACACCGTAACGGGGAGCCAGGAGGAAATCTTCCGCCACTACGGCATCGATGGCCCGGGGCTCGCGGTCGCCGCTCGTAATCTTTTAGCAAAACGTTAACTGAGAATCGACATGGCCACTCCCCAGACAAACAAAGACGCCGCCGCAACGCAGACAGCGGCCGCCCCAGCCGCCCGGCCCGGAGCCTCATGGGCTAGTAAGCTCATTGGCGTGCAAGGCCCCCTAATCGGGCTGGTGGTGCTTTGCATCGTATTTTCCTTCGCGACCAGCGCGTTCCTTTCGTTTCGAAACCTACTGAATGTTCTGGATCAGGTCACGGTGCTAGGGATCCTGTCGATCGGCATGACGGCGGTGATCGTGATCGGCGGCATCGATCTATCCGTAGGATCGATCCTGGCCTTTTCCATGATGATCCTGGGATGGCTGAGTCACGATTGTAATCTGCCGCTGATCGTTGCGATCGTAGTGGCTCTCCTGGTGGGTGCTCTGTGCGGTTGGGTCAATGGTTTGCTTGTTACCAGGGCCAAGCTGCCAGCCTTCATCGCCACCTTAAGCATGATGACCATCGCTCGCGGCCTGGCGAACATCATCACTGACGGACGCCAGATCGTAGGTTATCCCGATTGGTTCGACAGCTTTGCTACCCTCCGTTATTTTGGATTTCTCTCTCTAACGGTCACGTTGGCCGTCGTGTTGGTCATCGCAAGTTGGATTTTCTTGCGTTACCGCGCGGCGGGCCGCGGGCCTTTACGCCATCGGCGGCAGCGCCGAGGTGGCGCGCCTGGCGGGGTATACGCGTTCGACAAATGACGACGTGGGTCTACGTGGCGTCCGGACTCCTTTCGGGCCTGGCGGGCATCGTTCTGGCAAGCCGGTTGGATTCTTCCCAGCCCAGTGCCGGCCTGGGTTACGAACTTGACGCAATCGCGGCCGTGGTCATCGGCGGCGCCAGTTTGAGCGGCGGCGTTGGCGGAATCGGCGGCACGGTGGTGGGCGTCCTGATCATCGGCGTGCTGCACAACGGCCTGAACTTGACGGGCGTTTCCCCCTTCATCCAGCAGGTGGTCATCGGCGTAGTGATCGCGCTGGCGGTCAGCTCCGATACGCTGCGCCGCCGAGCAGCTTGATCATGACAAAAAACCAATACGTGTGCGTTGGGCCGCCAGTCTCTAAATTCTCATCCTAAAGAAAAACAAACCCTAAAAAAACCTAACCTTAGCATTTCCATTATACTAATATGTTCCTCCGAAAAGCATTCTTTGCCACTGCCCTCACCGCTTCGAGTCTGTTGCTTAGCCCTGCAACCGGCTCAGCCCAGGAGAAAAAATTGGTCGGCTTGGCCGTTGCCAACT
This sequence comes from uncultured Verrucomicrobiae bacterium, assembly GCA_963813025.1. Lineage (GTDB taxonomy): Bacteria > Verrucomicrobiota > Verrucomicrobiia > Chthoniobacterales > JAFAMB01 > CAVSUL01. The sequence continues at coordinate 46,101 of CAWEXO010000003.1, forward strand.
TGCAGGCGGATTTTTTCAATCAGATCAAGCAATCCGTGGACGCCGAAGCCAAGGCCAAAGGCGTTAACCTCATCGTGGTCGGATGCGAAAGGCGACGCGGCCACCCAAGTCGACCAGATACAAGACCTGATCACCCGCGGGATCAAAGCGATAATCTACATCCCGGCGGGCGCCACGGCCGCGGGGGTCCCAGTAAAAGCGGCCAGAAAGGCCAATATTCCCGTCGTCAACGTGGATCGAAACGCCCCCGACGCGCCGGGCGATACCTTCATTGCGACAGACAGCGTTGCGGCGGCCAAAACGCTCGGGGAACACGTTTGCAAGGTCACCGGCGGTAAAGCCAATATCGCCATCATTCAAGGCCAACTGGGCACCACGCCTGAAATGGATCGCGATAAAGGCTTTAACGAGGCGGTGGCCAACTGCCCCGGCATCAAGGTGGTGGCAAAGCAACCCAGCAAGGCGTGGATGCAAGATGAGGGCTTTGCGATAGCCCAGGACATGCTGCAGCGCTACCCCAACATCAGATACCTTTTTCGGCCGGGCGGACGCACTGGCCCTCGGGGCGGCTCATGCCGTGAAGGTGGCCAACGTGGGCCACAAGGTTTGGATCTTCGGCTTTGACGGTGACGTGGCCGGACTCAAAGCCGTTCGTGATGGAACGCTGGATGCGACCATGACTCAGAAGACGCAGTATATGGGTAGGCTGGCGCTGGATTCGGCCCTGGACCTCATCGGCGGCAAGCAGCTGCCGAAGGAACAGCTGCAAGAGGCGGTCCTGACGACTAAGGAAAACGTGGGTACCTTTATCGATAAACATCCCTAGACAACAACAGGAACACAGCCGGATGAGTTCACGCAGTGCCAATGCGGTCGCCGACGGGGCGCAGGACGCCTCTCAACGGGAAGCCGAGCCGAGGCTATCCTTGCGCGGCATCGAGAAAAGCTTCGACACCAACGTGGTTCTGTCCGGTATCGACTTGGACGTTTATGAAGGGGAGCTCGTTGCCTTGCTTGGAGAAAACGGGGCAGGCAAGTCTACAATGTCGTCGATCATCGCGGGGATTTTTCCGCCCATCTGCTGGCACGATGACGTGGGAGGGTAAGCCCTACGCGCCCACCCGGCCGGGGGAGGCCATCGAAACCGGCATCGGGCTGATTCACCAGGAAATGCGGCTCTTGCCCGATTTGTCGATAGCCGAAAACGTCTTCGTCGGCCGGCTTTTAATGAAAGGAGGCAGGATCGACCGCGAGACCATGAATCAGCGCGCGGCCGAGCAACTCCGCACGGCTCGGCCTGGACGTCTCGCCAACGACCCTCGTTCGGACCTTAAGGGTCGCCGCGCAGCAACAGGTCGAAATCGCCAAAGCCCTCACGCTCAAAGCGAGGCTCTTGATTCTGGATGAACCTACCGCGGCACTGGGCGGAGAGGAAACGGAACGGCTTTTTGCGCAAATCGACCAGCTGCGCAAACAAGGAGTAAGCTTCATCTACATCAGTCATCGCCTTGAGGAGATAGCGCGTATCGCGAACCGTATCGTGGTGTTGCGCGACGGCCGGCTGGTGGCCACGCATTCTTCGGCGCAGGTGCCTGTAAACGTGTTGCTCGAAAACATGGTGGGGCGAAATGTCGACCGAATTTTTCCAAAGCTTGAGGAGCCCACCGGCAAGGAAGTCTTCCGCGTGGAGGGATTGACGGGAGCCAATAGCGCGTTTCGGGACGTCAGCTTTTCGGTGAAGGCCGGTGAGATTTTTGGCATTGCCGGTATCGTCGGGGCTGGGCGCACGGAGCTGGTTCGCGCGATCGCGGGCGCGGATCCGCTCGTGGCCGGTTCGGTCTTCGTCGATGGAAAAGAGGTTCAACTCAAGGCGCCTGAGGATGCGATCAAAGCAGGAGTAGTGCTGGTACCGGAAGACCGCAAAGCGCAAGGGGTAGTGCTGAATCATACGGTCGCCACCAACCTCGCGCTCGGCAACTTTGATCGACTGGCTCCCGCTGGCTGGCTGATGCCGGCGGAAGTCGCCTCCTTTGCTGCAAACGCTATTAAGCGCCTCGGAGTCAAGGGTCAGGCCAATCAGTTGATGCGTTTTCTTTCCGGCGGTAATCAGCAGAAAGCGATCATAGCCCGGTGGATTTCCCGTTCGCCAAAGGTCTTCATGCTCGATGAACCCACCCGCGGGATCGACATGGGCGCGCGGGCTGCAATCTATGAGACCATCGCCGGACTAGCCAGAGAGGGAATGGCGGTCATCGTCGTCAGCTCGGACCTTGAGGAGGTTATCGGCCTGTCTCACCGGGTGCTTGTGCTCGCCCGCGGCCGATTACAGGGCACTTTAAAACATAGTGAAGTAACCAACGTCGCAATCATGGAATTAGCAACACGCTAAAGCAGCATGCGCGTTGCACAAAAGCCTAACTAAACTATTGGAATGATGGATTTATTCAGCCTTGAAGGAAAGATTTCGTTTGTTACCGGAGCGGGCAGCGGCATCGGCCAACGCATCGCCCTAGGGTTGGCCGAAGCGGGCGCCTCCGTCGGATGCTTCGACTTGAGGTCGAGTAAGGGCCTGGAAGGCACGGCCGAACAGATTAAAGGTCTTGGCCGTCAAGCCATCGCATTAATGGGCGACGTCACGCAAGCCACTGATCTGCGCCAAGCCATCGACGCCGTGGAAAAGGAGCTTGGGCCGCTCACGGTCGCAGTCAATTGCGCCGGCATCGCCAACGCCGCGCCCGCCGAAGAAATGCCGCCGGAGCAATGGCAGCGGGTGATCGACATTAACCTCACGGGCACCTTCCTTTCGTGCCAGGCGGAGGGGAAAGTTATGCTGCCGCGCAAACAGGGTTCGATCGTTAACATCGCTTCCATGTCAGGCATCATCGTGAACCGCGGGCTCTTGCAAGCCCATTACAACACTTCCAAAGCCGGGGTCATTCACTTGTCCAAAAGCTTGGCTATGGAATGGAGCAATCGCGGCGTTCGCGTTAACTCGATCAGCCCCGGCTACACGGCCACGCCGATGAACCTGCGCCCGGAGGTGGCGGAACAAGTCAAGCAGTTCGAGGCCGACACACCGCTGGGACGCATGGCCACCGTCGATGAGTTGGTCGGGCCGGCTGTGTTCTTGTCAAGCCCAGCGGCGTCCTTCTGCACGGGCATTGATCTGGTTGTCGATGGCGGATTCGTTTGCTGGTGAGGTGTTCACCATCGACCCGTGATTTTCCGTTACATTGGGAGAGAACTCGTTGGGGTCGTCGCCACTAACTCCGCGAGCGTAGTTGATTCCCCGGGTGTTCATCGCTCTTTGCTAGAGCTGCACGTTGTGAGTGGCGCTGTTGGCAAGAAAAAAGTTCCGCGCTTCCGGGGAGCGCCAAATGGCCCCTCATGACACAACTGTTGGAAAGGCTAGAATGCATGAAGTCGATTTCAAAAAGGAGGGGTGATGACGTCCATTTGTCCATTCTCGTCCTGCGCCCACCGCAGCCAAGTACTGCCAAATTGAGAAGAGGGTTCGCCAAGATTGGCCCAGCGAGGTTGGCGCCTTTGTACATGATTTAGATCTGTAGATGAAACTCGATGATCACGGAAGGGAGACATTACCAAGGGCTTCCGTTATTATCGAATTTGACGGCAAGAGCGTGACCGACAGCTGCCATTTTCGACTCATGGTGGCCGAGAAACCGCCTGGGTCTGAGGTAAGCGTCAAAGTCTTTCGTGACGGCAAACAGCAAACTTTCACTGTCGAGCTCGGCGAATTGGCTTCGGAGGATCTGTTCCAGCCCGGCGGACCTAGCGACACTTGGCGGTAACGAGCGAAGATGCCGGCTTCGGCTATGGGAGATTACGCGTGTTGCTGGTACGTTAATGGTCGCCATTCCAAAAATAACTCCAACGTCGGACAACTCGGAATCTAGGGACTCTCCGAAATCGGTAAGCTGACGACGCTAACGTACTTCGTCGTCATTCTTTGGTCCTTCGCTGACAAGGATCTCCATAGAAATCAAGAGCCCACTTTTCGTAAGCTGCATTATTCGGAGTGACGTTGCCGTTGAAAATCTCATGCACGTGAAAGACCAGAAGACTTGCAGGAATCGGAAACGCACACCATAGGAGGGCGAAACTAATTTTTTGCGAAACTATTTTTTTCTTCGTAGCCGGTTGCCGAGCACAAGTTTGGAGGATACTTCACCAAAATTCGCAAAGCGGCTTCGTCGTCCACTGATAAGCTCGAGAAAGTTCTCTGTTCTTCAATGGACGAGCCGCAGAATCACGAACATCATTATGACAACGAACAAGCAGACACGAAGCGATGATTCGATTCGAGACGATGTCCTTTTTGAATTGAAATGGGACCCGAAAATTAACTCCAGCGATATCGCTGTAGCCGTCAAAAACGGGGTGGCGACGCTAAGTGGGTTTGCGTCGAGTTATTGGGAAGACTGGAAGCCGAAAAGGCGGCGAAACGCGTCTACGGAGTCCGTGGAGTTGCGAACGATATCCGCGTGAAGCCGCTTTTTAGCCGAACTGACCCCGAAGTTGCGCGGGACGCGGTACCCGAACTGGAGAGCCACGTCAGTATCCCCGCCGATCGAATTCAAGTAACCGTAAAAGATGGATGGGTAACGCTGGAAGGAACCGTGGACTGGCAATTTCAGCGGACCTTGGCCGAGTCGGCGGTGAAGAAGCTGCGTGGAGTGGTCGGGATTACCAACAGCATCCAGGTTAAGTCGAAGGTCTCTCCGACGGAAATCAAAAACAAGATCGAAGATGCCCTGCGCCGGAGTGCGGAGTTGGATGCTAATCAGATTACGGTGCAAGTGGATGGCGGAACGGTAAAACTTTATGGCCTTGTGCGATCCTGGGCGGAGAAAGACGAGGCAGAAAGAGCGGCTTGGTCAGTTCCTGGAACGGTAAACGTGGAGAACCACATTGATGTAGAGCCATAAGGTAGACAGTGAATCAGCGCTCCCGAGGAGTGCGATAAAGAAAGTCAAAATACAAAGAGCTATACCGTGGATAAATTGGATATGAACGCGCCACTTCTACGCGAAGTGGCTGGCTATGATTGGTTGAACCTCGCCCTGCGCGGAGCGGTAGCGGTGGTCTTCGGTTTGATAACGTTCTTCCTGCCGGGAATTACCCTGTTCTTTCTCGTGATGCTTTTCGGGGTCTACGCCCTGGTCGACGGCATCCTCAGCTTGATCTCGGCTTTCCGCGCTCCTGCCCGGCATTGGCCGCTCTTCCTGGAAGGGATTGTGGGATAGCCGCTGGACTTCTGACGTTTTTCTGGCCGGGCATTACGGCGGGAGTGCTGGTCTGCCTCATCGGTTTTTTGGGCGATCGTTACCGGCGTTCTTGAGATCGTGGCGGGCATCCGTTTGCGCAAAAGAAATCCATCGTGAGTGGCTGTTGATCGGAATGGTATTTTATCAGTATTATTTGGAGTGCTGGTTTTTCTGTTTCCGGTAGCTGCCGCGTTGGCGATAGTATTCTGGATTGGCGCTTACGCGCTGGTTTTCGGTGCGTTTCTAAGCGCGTTGTCGCTGCGCGTTCGCGGTCAATCTCATCTGGCTACCTAGGTGATGTCTGCCTGGGAGACTTTTACATCGATCTTAGGGATCCAAACTTCGCCAAAATGCAGGGGTGGCTCTTTGCGACCTCAGATCCAACGTGAGAGGCTAGAATTGGGGTGGGAGGCATTCTTAAAGAAATTCGCCTTTTAGTTCTTCGCCAGTTTCTCCGACGAATTCTATAAAGGGCCGGTTGAGAAACGTGGGCTCGGAAGGCGTCGGATGGAAGTCGACGGACAATGCGAAGGTAAGCGATTGGTTGAGGTGAAATTGGCTGGGATCCAGCGCAACAGCAGCGGACCGGGAACCTGCTCTTTGGAAGTAGGGTTGGCCGAAGGCCGGCGCATTGAAGTCAGGCGGGACTTTGATGCTGAAACTTCAGCGCGCTTGATCCGAACCCTCGAGGAGATCTGATCGGTGTTTGGGCTTGGACCGACAACCAGGATCTATGTCGCTCTTGGAGCCATCGACCTGCGCAAGGGACTGAGGTTCGCAGAGTATAAGGTCCGGGTATTGGCAGAGAGACTGCGTCTGGTACGGATCGAGAAGTACGGGCCCGAAAGCGAGAAGCTCTCCGACGCGCAACTGGAATTGCTCGAATTGGAGCCCGGGGTCAGCAGGGCCGAAGTAGAGGCCGAGAGTCAACGAGACTAAACGCAACGCCGCTTAAAGCTGCGCGCAAGCATCCGGGCCGGCAGGAACTACCAGCGGTCCAGATGCACGATGGCAGAGGAAAAAACCACCAAGCCGACCTTTGGCAATACAGTCGGCCGGCCGGGGCGGCGGTCTTCGACTTTCGAATGGGTCGCGAGCAAGAAGGACCCAAACGGTTCCTGGGTAATTTCGAAGGCATTCTGCAGTGTGATGGTTACGGGGCGTACGATCATGTCGGTGGACCCAAGATCGTGCTTACAGCGTGTTGGGCGCATGCCAGGCGCAAGTTCTTCGAAACGGTCAAACTCAATCCCAAAGATCAAACTTCGATCCGGATCGTGGCGCAGATGGATTTGCTTTCTGCCATCGATGAAAAGGCTCGGGCTCAGAAATTAACCCAGAGTGATCGTCACCTTCACGACAGCAAAAAGCGCGGCCGCTGCTGGAGCAGATTAAAGAGGCAATCGAAGCGGCACGGGTGCTCAGTGCTGCCCGGGTTAGGCGATTTTCCAATCGGCCGAATCGCCGAGCTCACTCCAACAGAATGGGCGGACCGAAACTGACGAACTAAATCCGGTGGCCCCGCCAATCGTGTGTTTGCTACCCGGATACGTAACTGGTGCGTTTTTAGTTCCGCTATGGGACCAAAGAAGTCGTATGTGCATGCAGCGCAATGTGATTAATTGATGGATCGACAGGAAGTCGTTTTCCCTCCATGAAAAGAAAAACCCTCGTTCTATTTATGCAGGCAATAGTCGCCTGCGCGGCAGTTTACGTTGGTCAGCAATCGATCAAAGCTCAAGGCGTCGCTCCCGGCGGCCCCGGCGGTAACGCAGATTGGTTGCCATCGAACAAAACCGGTTTCGGCACGAGCTACACCACCGCGAGCAACGTATGGTTCACTCTGGAGGGCGGCCGTCTAAGCGAGGTCTACTACCCTCTCCTCGACACGCCCAGCGTCCGTAACCTCGATTTTGTCGTCACCGATGGGCAGAGCTTTGCGGTCAAGGCCCAGGACGCGTCCACTTCCACGCGGCTTGTGAACCCGAATCAAGGGCGGCGTGAAGAGGATCACGGGTGGCGTATGGACGGAGACGATCCCAACAGCCTGACCTACCAGATTGTCAACACTGACACCGCCAATCGGTGGCGCCTCACCACCACCTTCGTTACGGATCCCTCTCGGACAACCCTGCTCATCGAGGTTGAGTTTACCTCTTTGAACGGCCAGCCTTACCAGCTCTACGCAATCTTCCATCCGCAGCTTAACAACCCGACGGTGGAGGCACCCCTTAACGAGTCAGGGATGACGCAGGGCAACGCGCTACTGGCCTCTGACGCGCAGGGCAAGGTCGCGAGCGCGTTTGTCGCGTCGCCCGCCTTTACGGAGACCTCCAACGGCTACCTGGGTACGAGTGACGGCGGGACGGACTTGAGCCAGCACTACCGGCTAACCGCCCACTACAGCTCCGCGCCGAACGGAACCGTGGTGCAGACCGGCCGGTTACCCCTGACGGGGCTCTGGGGCAGTCGCCACCTCACGCTCGCGCTCGGCTTTGCCGCCGCCGAGTCCGCTGCGCTCGATACGGCAAACGCCTCGCTGGGGGCCGGGTTCCACCAAATCTCTGAGGAATACGCCGAGGGTTGGGACCAATACCTGAACTCTTTGCACGATGCTCCGCCGAGCCTTTTTACCAAGCACCAACGCCAGCTGTACGCCGTTTCTGCGATGGTGCTCGCCGCCAGCGAGGACAAGACCTTCCGGGGTGGCTTCGTCGCCTCCCCGACGATGCCGTGGGCGTGGGGAACCGGCTTGTTTAATCCCTCCGCCCCCTACCACGCGGTGTGGTCCCGCGACCTGTACGAAATCGTAACGGCGCTTCTCGTCGACGGGGACCTGGCCGGCGCGGGCCGCGCCTTGGACTACCTCTTTAATGTCCAGCAAAAGCCCGATGGCTCCTTCCCCCAAAACTCCAAGCTCGACAGCACGCCGGTTTTCGGCGGCTTGCAGCTTGACGAAGTGGGCGACCCGATCATTCTCGCTTACCAGCTCGGCCACACGGACGCCGCCACTTGGTCGCACGTCAAACGGGCAGCTGACTTCCTGGTGAACTTCATGACGACCGACACGTTCGGCACGCACCACGCCCCCTACACCCCGGGCGAGCGGTGGGAAAACCAGAGCGGCTATTCCCCCTCGTCCACCGCCAGCGAGATCGCCGGCCTGGTGTGCGCGGCCCACATTGCCCAAGCCAACGGCGACGCGGTATCCGCGCAGCTTTACCTTAACACGGCCGACTCCTGGCAGTCGCAGTTGGAAATATGGATGGTGACCACAAACGGGCCCTTCAGCCCGTTGCCGTACTACCTGCGCCTGACCAAGGACGGCATGCCCAACGTCGGCACCACCTACGGCCTCGGGGACGGCGGTCCGAGTGTCATCGACCAACGCAAGGTAGCTGACGCCGGTTTCCTTGAGTTGGTGCGCCTTGGAATCAAGCCCGCCTACGACGTGGTGATTATCAACAGCCTCCAGGTAGTCGATGCGCAGATCGCCACGACGACCCCCAACGGCACCTTTTGGCACCGCTACAACTTCGACGGATACGGCGAGACGGCCACCGGTGCCCCGTGGGGCGTGACTTCACCTGACACTTTCACGACCCATGGCCGGCTCTGGCCCATTTTCGCCGGAGAACGCGGTGAATACGACTTGGCGGCTTACAACGTGTTTGGAGCGGAGGCGCACCTTATTGCTATAAGCCGTACCTCGAACGATGGTGATTTGCTGCCCGAGCAGGTCTGGGATAACCAGCCGCCGATTGGCCAGCCTGGCTTCGCGTCAGGCACCGGCACTTTCTCGGCCACTCCCCTGGCCTGGACGCACGCCCAGTTCATTCGGCTTGCCTTCGACATCGCGGCCGGCCGCTTACTCGAGCAACCTGCAATCGTCGCGGATCGCTATCTCCATCGCCAGCATTAGCCAAACGTGCAGCCAAAACCAATTCTGGACTAGCGCTACAACAAAGTCTGGGACAAGCGCGTGCCTATCCACCGGCTTCAATTCCTCTGAGCTTTTCTGACTCCGGTTGATGCTCTGAATCTGCCCGTTCTGCGAGAGTCAACTCGTCGATGAGTTGGCGCATTCGCTTATAAATCGACGAATCGGACGCAAGTAACTACCTTTGGGAGCAGTTCGAAGCCCTGGAGCCGGCGCCAATGCTTTTGGGCTTCCAGGCCGAGTTTAAAGACCATGGTCAGTGTCGCGATTCGTGAACCGGAACCCTTGGTTCGGTGAGTTCGCAGCCGAACGGTAGCGAAGGTGGATTCGATGGGATTGGTGGTCCGTAAATGCGGCCAATGTTGGGCCGGGAAGTCGTAAAAGGTAAACAGGACTTCTTGATCTTTCTGCAGGCACTCGCAGGCTTGAGGGAATTTAGCCCGGTAACTGGAGATGAACTGATCATAGGCTGCCAGAGCTGCTTTGCGGGTCGGCGCCAGGGCTGGAATCAGCGCATCAATGCTGGGAGCGCGACGCATGTACTTGGGCAGAATCGCACTGGAAAATCGACCCCTGTCACGAGGCGTCCTCGAGTAAGGCTGCCGTGTTTCTTTTTCTCACTGAAAGGATGCGGCTTTCTTCATCTCCTCATCCACAAAATTCGGTTATAGCTCTAATTGATGGAGGCCAAAGCGTAACCATCCCCTAAAAGTTGTAAATCATTTGGATTCAAACTATCGCCAAACTTATCTCCGTGAGCAGATCCCGCCGCAGTGAACGTAAACAATCAGCGGCATATTCTTTTGGTTAGTTGGCCAATAAAGATCTAGCTGCTGTTGGTAATCCAATTCATTGTTTCCGTTAAGCGGGGGGTGAAGAAGCTTTTTACCATCGGGTTTGCTTAAACGGGATTTGATCACAGTAGAACCTACATGCCTACATGCGCCGGTTCATCTCGGCCTTTTCCGCGCACGCGTACGTCCTTCTCCCAAAATTGCCCGATAGGTGTCACTTCCGCTATTCGACCTTAGTGCAATGTATTGTCTCTGCCGGGGCGAGCAGGCGGCACTTCTCGTGAATGTTGCGCGAGTAGATGTTCCACGATTGACAAACAGCGTGCATTGCAAGAGGGAACCTTATGAAATTTGCCGCACTTGTTTTCCTCTCCACAGTCGCCTACGCTATGGCGCAAGGCGAGTCTTCGTCCGCTCCGGAGCTAAAATTTGGAGATCTTGGGGACTTCAAGCTCGAAAGTGGCGCGGTCATACGGGAGTGCCGCATCGGCTACCACACGTTGGGGAAGTTAAATGATGATAAGTCGAACGTGGTGCTGTGGCCGACCTGGTTCACCGGCAGCTCAAAGCAGCTCATTCCCCTCGTGGGTCCCGACGGGTATGTTGACCCTTCGCGCTTCTTCGTAATTTTCGTTGACGCTCTCGGCAACGGGGTCTCTTCCTCTCCATCCAACAGCTCCGTCCAGCCTCGCATGGCCTTTCCCGTCTTCACGATCGGCGACATGGTCAATTCTCAGTACCGCCTGCTTACGGAGAACCTCGGGATCAATCATATTCGCGCGGTGATGGGCATCTCGATGGGAGGCATGCAGACATTCCAGTGGATTGTTTCTCACCCCGAATTTATGGACAAAGCCGTGGCAATTGTCGGCTCACCGCGGCTCACCGCCTACGATCTGCTGCTTTGGCGCAGCGAGCAGAGCGCAATCGAAGAGGACAAGGACTGGAACGGCGGCAATTATACCACCGAGCCACGTCTCGACACTGTCGCAGAGATCCACAACCTGGCTCTCACCACCCCTTCTTATCGCGTTCGCGAAACCGCGGCGGCCAAGTTTCCGGAGTTTCTTGATGGAATCGATAAGGACGGTCTCGGGCGCATGGACGCCAACGATTGGCTGCGTCAGCTCCAAGCGATGATGACCCACAACATTGCCGCACCTTTCGGCGATTCCCTCGAGAGCGCCGCTAAGCAAGTCAAGGCGAAGGTGATGGTGGTGGCAGCAACGCAGGACCATATGGTGAATCCCACACCGGCCATGGAGCTTGCCGGGATTCTCCATGCCACAGTTGTGCAGCTGACGGGCGACTGCGGCCACCTTGAGCCGGGCTGCGACAAAGCCGAGGCTGCTCCGAAGGTCAGGGAGTTTATCGCTCAGTGAGCACGGGTGCCTAGTCCGGACCGGCTAAGTCAGGGCGCGGCCGTTCAGGTTCGCGACTTGGTTGTGGACCGCCACTACAGACTTGGAGCATTGACCGGACTCGTCTTTTTGGCCCACGAAGGGGTCGGCGAAAGACAACTGCCGTGAGGCGGAGAATCGTGAAAGCGAGTGACTTTTCTGCCCAGGTAGACACCTTTGCGTCCTTGGCCGACAATGTGTCCGCCAAAACTTTGGCGACGGCGGAGACCTTGTTAAGTCTGCTTTGCGCGAGGGCTTTTTCGCGTGCACAGCAATTATGGCCTTGGCATGTATGGCAATTCCGCTATCCGTTCCGTAACTAAAGCGCTACCCTCCAGGAGTTCGCCAATTGGGTCCCAACGACCGTTAATCAGTGCATCACGCGCGCTGGACCGAATAGAGGCCGGAAAACAATCATCTCCAAAACGAATCTTCTCGGCGACCAAATCGATGCTCATCTCGTGGTTTGGTTCGGACTCGACCATTTGGCGGATCTGGTTGAGGTCGTGTCGTGAAGCGCTCACACAGGGGAGCCCTAACGTCGTCGAATTTCCGAAGAAAATTTCAGCAAAACTCTCCGCAACGACCGCGCGAAAACCATAACGGTAGATCGCTTGGGGAGCGTGCTCACGGGAACTACCGCACCCGAAATTTCTGCTGCCGATCAAGATCGCTGCTCCTTTGAATCGGGGATCATTCAGGGAGCAGGTTGTGGGCTGTCCATTCTGGTCGAAGCGCACGTCGTAAAACAAGAACTCGCCCAAACCTTCAAAGGTGACGCATTTCAAGTATCTGGCCGGAATGATCCGGTCCGTATCCACGTCATCCCCTGGGACCGAGACGCAACGACCGCTTACTTCGAGAATCTTTCTTAAGGCCATGACGTTAGTTTTGAATTCAAAGTCTTCATGATCATCGGCTAAACAATTCCCGGGCATCCGTAATCTCACCCGCAATTGCCGCCGCTGCGACCATGACCGGGCTCATTAGTACGGTCCGGCCGGTGGCGCTCCCTTGCCGGCCCTTGAAGTTCCGGTTGCTGGAACTGGCGCAAAGCTGATCGCCGACCAGCTTATCTGGATTCATCGCGAGGCACATCGAGCAACCAGCCTCGCGCCATTCAAACCCAGCCGCGGTGAAGATCCGATCAATCCCTAGTTCCTTGCAAGCAGCTCCGACGGCCTGCGAGCCAGGAACCGCGATGGCTCTAATGCCTCGTGCGACATGCCGGCCTTCTATATATTTAGCGACTTCTTTGAAGTCCGACAGCCGGCCGTTGGTGCAACTCCCAAGAAATGCGACTTGGATTGGAGTTCCTTTAATTGGTTGCCCCGGTCGCAAGTTCATATGTTCGAGGGCTTCCGCGAGCGATCCGCGCTCATCCGCGGAGGTCGTTTCTGGGGTGGGTAATTTCTCTGAAATGAAAACTGCCTGGCCGGGATTGATACCCCACGTCACCGTCGGCTCAATCTCTGCGGCATCGAAATCGGCCACATCGTCGTAAACACAGTCGGAATCCGAGACGTATGACTCCCATCGGTTGATCGCCTTCTTCCATTCGTCACCTTTTGGGCTGTAGGGACGGCCCTCAAGATAAGCGTATGTTGTCTCGTCCGGGTTGACGTACCCGGCACGGGCGCCGCCCTCGATCGACATGTTGCAGACGGTCATCCGCTCTTCCATTGTAAATCTGTCGAAGACTTCTCCGCCGTATTCGTAAGCAAATCCATTGCCTCCGTTTACCCCCAATTTCCGAATAATGTGAAGGATCACATCCTTAGCATAGGTTCCCGCCGGCAGCTTCCCATCGACATTGATCCGCCGGGCTTTCAATTTGCCGATTGCCATTGTCTGGGTTGCCAGCACGTCACGCACTTGGCTTGTACCAATCCCAAAAGCAATCGCGCCAAAAGCACCGTGGGTCGAGGTGTGAGAATCTCCGCAAGCGATCGTCGTCCCTGGTTGCGTGATACCCTGCTCCGGACCCACCACATGAACGATGCCTTGCTTACCAGAAAAAACGTCAAAGTAGGTGATTCCAAATTCCGCGCAATTCTTGCGCAGTTCCTTAATCATCGCGTCGGCCAGCGGATCTGAAAACGGCTCGGTCCGTTGATCAGTCGGAATAATGTGATCGACCGTCGCAAATGTCCGATGAGGAAAGGCGACGGGAAGCCTCATTTCCCGAAGCATTGCGAACGCCTGTGGGCTGGTGACCTCGTGGATGAGATGAGTTCCGATGAGCAACTGGGTTTGGCCATTTCGCAATTCGCGCACTGAGTGCGCCTCCCATACTTTCTCAAAAAGTGTTTGTCCCATTTTGCAGTATTGTACTCCGTTGTTCTTATAAGGAAAGTTTGCCGCCTGCACAACTGTTTGGCACGTCGACTTTAGCTTTCCGGCTCCTGGCTATCGGTTTGAACCGCATTTGGCTATATCCGTCCGCTTTCTGCTCCAGCTGCCGTCTTCGTTGTCTCGAATATCAAATAGTAGGCAGATCGAAGCATGACCGATCTCAATCCGCAGCCAAAGCAGATGGCCGATGAGTCCATGGTACGTGCATTATCCGCGCAGGCGCGGCCGCTCGCAAAAACAGATCCTTCGAATCTTCCGCCCATGCAAAGTCGCGAATCTACTTTAGCTCCGGCGTCACCAAAACTATGGCCGCCACATCAGTCGAACAAGCCGGACCAATCCTTGAAGGATTCAGCCAGGCCAGCAAATCTAGACACAGCGTTTGCCGAAATAGACGAGGAATTGAAGTTCGATTGGCCGGAAAGTTTGGCGGTGGAGCGAGTCTACAGTGGAATTGCGGAAATTGTAGCCGCTGCCTTCGGGTTGATCGGATTTGTCGTGCTCGCTCTGCGAGCGATTGCTAGGTTTGGATGAGTGCCTGGTGACGGAGAATCGTTGGCTGGGATGTATTCGTTGTACGCGTCGCCGGACACCTCCTTGTTGCTTGGAGAGGCCGTCGCGCTTAGCTAAGAGAATGAGCCAAGGCGAAATAGGCATCGCTTGAAGAAGGGAATCGCCCGAATTTGAGGCGGTTCGCCCTCGTGAAGCACCAACGCAGATTCTGACATTGGCGTCGAAACCGAACGTCCCTATTGAGAACTGTTCTTCTAGCACAATATGGTTCGATGCATATTATCCCGTATAGCCGGTCGTTAGATACTCAGGTGCTCCCCATCGTCTGGACAGGTTCGATGGGTTTGTTAGCTATAAATTTCCTTCAAAAGGAGCGGGGAAAACCAGCCGATTCTTCCGCGCGACCTTTTGTCGGAGTTTTGTAGGGATTCTGTTATATACGGCAGCAGGCGACCGATTGGCAAGACTGCTGTGCGGCCGCTGATCGTTGTAGAAGGAGAAGTAGCGACCGATACTCCGCCAGGCGGGTTCGCTTGTGGTTGACGGACCAACCCTGGTCGTGCAACGCAAGGGTCATCCGGCGTACCCCGTAAAAGGGCCAGCGGGTATAGAGTCGGTCCAGGGCGCTCATCAGCACCAGATCTCCAGGTCTTTTTTCTATCTTAGCGACCTGTCCAGATTTTGGGGAGCAATTCACTCACTTCTACTGAGATAGGGTCGGGAAGTGTTCAAACTCATAAACGCGACCAATCACAGCAGAGTCGCCATCGAGCGGCCTGCAGGACATTTGCAGATCCATCAGTATCTTGGATGCGAGCCGCGATCAAGGACAGTTGTCAATAATGTCTCCTGTGCTCGTTTCGGGAGATAAAGCTACACGGTAAAGTTTTCGGCCATCAAAAGCTATCGCACCAACCATTCAGTGAGCAACCAGGGGGGACCCAAGGACCTCGCGGGGGATGGAAGAGCGACTCGTTAAGGGTGACAAGGGTGGCCCAGGTTCCAGCTTAGGGGAGTCTTGCAATCATCTTTTGGGGAGATTAAGATTCGCGCTCCGGAAGAATGAAATTCAAGCTGTGGTGTTTCTTTATCGTCTTAGCCCATACATGTCTGGGACAAAGCCCAACGGACGCATGGAGTGTGTTTCTTACAATTAATAGTGACATCGTTATTATCGAGAACGGCGTAAAGAGCCCAATATTGAAGAAAAAGGCATCAAGGCTAGATGCTGTCTTATTAAAGTATCACCCTATTAGCAGAGATTCTGGTGAGTGGAATCAAATCACCTTGGCGGAAGACTATCTTTCGCAACTGAATCATGACGCTTTAGTGCTCAAGACCGCTTACGCTTTAATCCATGATAAAAAGGATATAGACTCTTATGACCCGCTTGGTCCTGCCCTTGATGACTTGTACTTGAAAGCCAATGCTTGCCTTCTCAATAATGGATATGCTGTGGGGTCAGTTCCCGTGAAAGTGCACACGAAAAAAGCGGGCATCGAAGTGTCCAATTGGCGAGTGGTCTGCATGGCAAAAATTCTCCGATTTTTCACTAATTTTTCACCCACGGCATTTCCTCAGTTGAGCAGTCCTACGAAATGGGAGCTTGCTCCAGGGAATTATATTATGTGGGCGGAGGATCCGGAGACTGGAAGGAAATCCTCGCAGCAAGAAATTCCTGTAGATCGAAATCAGGAATGTGACCTTGCCGTCCCATAAGGAAATCAGGCTCCTGATGACCGCTACTGAGCACATTGGTTGGTCCGCGATTGGTAGGAATTGGACTACTTTGACGCAGGTCGCAACTGGGGTAATGACAGTCGTGGCAACGATTGTTACTCCACCCCCGACACCTGCAGGCACGCAGGGAATTCGGCCCTTCGCTAGTTTTGTCGTGGCTATTCTGGCCGGAATCTTTTTCCTCGCACTAAGACGGTTCAGAAGACAAGAAGACACACGGTTGTGGGCTGCAGTTGCAGCTATCCTGCTGGCGCTGACCGTTGTGGCGTATTTTTGGTATGCCAATTTGACCGATAGCCTAACAGTGATGTGGCAGGAACATACTTTCGTTTGTGGAACGGAGCTACGATCAGAAATACAAAAGGTTTACGGATCGACTATTTCGAAGCCCTTAGTTAGAGAGCTAATCAAGGACGCTGCAGGCGATCCCGCCTTAATTTGGACCGATCAATCTATTCATTCGAGCAAGGACCTACTGAGTATCTCCTATCTCGTTATGGTTCCGCTCATCGGTGGGTGCATTATGGCGGCTTCACAGATCGTAATTTGCGTGACACTACCGCGCTCTCGTGAGAAATCTGCGAAGACCAACAAGAAAAGACCACGGACTCACTAATGCACCAAGCCTCTTTTGATGACTAGCGGCGAGACCTACGCTACTGCTTTGCGACGGGAGACGAAGCCTACGCCGAACGATACTAAATTCAATTGAACAAGGATCGATAACTGCGTCAACTAAATAGCCAGAATTGCCAACCACAGATACTGGTGAGCCTGGATTGCCCACAAATCTCTAAAGGATTTGTGAGCAATCAGGCTAGGGGTGCAACTCACTTGACAAGAATGTCGACACGTCCCGACGCAACATCTGGTAGCCAAGGCCGCTAAGGTGAATTTGGTCCTGAACGAAAAGGGCAGGATTAGGTTTTTGGTCTGATCCGAGCATCGCCGTGTAAATATCGATGTATTGGGTCGCCGGCTGGTTCTGCAGGAACGTCTGCACCATCTGATTCAAGCGAAGGATGTTGTCGAGGTAGCGGAGTCGAGCCGGGGACGGTTTAACCGAGATATAGGCAATTGGCATCTGCTCCGAATAGCCGCGTAGTGCACGGTAAAGATCCCGGAACGAGGCAAACGCCTGCTCTGGCAGGGCGCCTTGCGCCAAGTCGTTATCACCTGCGTAGACCACCACCGCCGCAGGCTTAAGGCGTAAGACCAGGCGGGACACATACCGAACGCAATCGCTCAGGCGCGAACCGCCGAACCCGCAGTTGACGACCGGGTACCCGATAAAATCCTGGCTCAGAGTCTTCCAGCGGCGAATGGACGAACTTCCATAAAATATAATCGGCCGTTGCGAAAACTCAATTCGCCGGTTTTCGAGTAGGATGACTTCCTGCTCAAACGGACCAACGGAAGGAGCGTGGGACGCCAGTGAAGGAGTGCCACCGGGCATCACCCGCACGCGCAGGTTGAGAGTTGGAGTTGCTGAGGCAGAACCGGACGTAGAAGCAATGTCGGGGGCGACCTGAGCGTCTGCCGTAAACGCGTTGGCATAAATCGAGATTGCCAACAGGCCCTCAGCGAATCGTAAATGGTTGCCAGCCTTGAGGCTCATCTTCTACAGAGGGTGTAAAACTGGTTGCCTGACGGTGCGAGAAGGCAATGGATGCCTTTTCAGGCGTGTCTCCGCGAGCGAGATGTAATGGTTAGCGCCCAGCGCCGGAGGTACTGGGCGAGCCGATTGCATAGCGACCGACCGCAATTCCAAAAACCAGGCGAACAGGGGTGCGGTGAGCAGCTGACAGATTACTAAAGCGGAGGTCATCGGTATCCGTCTTTCTAACTGCACGGTAATCCCGGCGACGCCGGACTTCGACTGTTAGATCCTGGCCGCCCAAGCGCTGGGCGTGAGTTCAGGAACTCGACTGATCGGAAAGTCGGCCAAGCCCGGGAGGACAGAGCCGAGGTAGTCGCGGACCGGCAGGCTCAGGCGGCGACAAGTTTCGACGATCGAAATGATGGCGGCTATTCTTGGTCCAGCCTCTTTACTTCCGACGTGTATCCAATTTCGGCGTCCAAGAACTACCGGACGCATCGCGTTCTCAGCCAGGTTGTTGCTCAATTCCAACTCCGGATATTCCAGGAAGCGACTGAGGCGACTCCAAAGCGTCAGCGTGTAATCGCAGGCCTTGGCTAGAGCACTCTTGGGCAGTGCGCCTATGCGGCCCGCTTGGATTGACGCCTTGATCTGCTCGAGCAACGGCTTGCTTTTCTTCAGGCGCAGAACGTGACGATCGATTTGGCTCATGCCTTCGTAACGGGCCTGGGCGTCGATAGCAAAAAGCTCATCCATCTGTGCCACGATCTGAATCGAGGTTGTATCTTTGGGATTGAGCATGACCGCATCGAAGAACTTTCGTCTGGCGTGCGCCCAGCACGCGGCGTGCACGAGCTTTGGGCCACCGATATGATCGTAAGCGCCCGTAACCGTCGCTTTGCAGTAGGCCTTCGAAGTTGCCCAGGAACCGCTTGGGACCTTCCCGCTCCCTACCAAGCCGGAAGTCAAAGACCACCGGTCCGGTCGGATGGCTGTATTGCCAGAGGTAAGCCTGGTGATTTTGCCCCGACCATCGTGCATCTGGACTCCCACGGTGGTTTCATCGGCTTGGATATAGGAACCGCGCAATAATTCCTGGCCCATCGCGGCGGTGATCGGCCGCAGTAACTCGCCCACTCGCATCACCCAGCCATCCAGAGTCGCTCGGGACAGTTCAATGCCAGTTCCTCTCTAAAATCGCACTTTGCCTGTAGATCGGTAAGTGGTCAGCATATTTGCTGACCACCGTATCAATGACGACTCGATACGTAAGACCGCTCTGCCTGCCCGCTTCCGGCACGATGCACCTTAGCTAAACCGCGAAGAAGTATGCTCTCGTCACGGTCTGGGAGTGAGGACGAATAAGCGCCGAGCTCGTCTGTCGAGTCGCCTTCGTGCGCTGGACCGATGCCGGCCACCTGCGCCACTGCACGTTCATCGCGTTGCGCGATGATAAGAATGCCGTTGAAGTCGCGCGGGAAACATAGAGCTATGAATCGAAAGCATCAAAGCCGGTTGGTAACGCACTTTCGAACGGGCCAATCTCCAGGCAAACAAAGGCGGTCGGCATCACGTACGAGCCCGTGAGCGCGGAGGACACGCTTTAGGCTATCAAGCTTTGGGGACTAAGGACCAAGGAATAATCCGGTCGACAACGAAAAGGCTTGCTAAGCACTGCCTGGAGCACTTCAGTTCATTACCGGCTTTTTAGCTCAACGCAAAAATGTTTAAATAGATTGTTTGTCAGTCATTATCAACGGCTACAGCACTCTGGGTTGAGTTTTGCACCGCCGCTGGCCCAGAGAGGCTTCCCTGGTCACCCGCCTTAGCCAATTAACAGAAAATGGATCCAACGTCTCCTGCCCAAGTCCCGACCGGCGTTGCTGGGCTCGACCGCATTCTTCACGGGGGCCTGCCCGCCTACGAACTTTACCTGGTGACAGGCAAAGCCGGCACGGGCAAGACCACTCTGGCTCTCCAGTTTTTGCGCTCAGGCATCGACCTCGGTCAGCGAGTGCTTTACGTCACCTTGTCGCAGACCACCGAGGCTCTGCACAAGCTAGCGCACTCACACGGTTGGTCGCTCGAGGGGGCAGACATTTACGAAATAACCTCCTTTGGCGTAACCGAGCAAGGCCTTGGCGAACAGACGATTTTTCGTAGTGCCGAGGTCGAGCTGGGCGAAGTCACGACCGAGTTCTTTGCGGCCCTTGAGCGCGTACAACCTGAGCGGCTAGTCTTCGATTCCCTGGTTCAGTTGCGCCTTCTGGCCAATGACTCGCTTCGCTTTCAAAGGCAGCTCTTCGCATTGCGACAGTATTCAGCGAGCCGCCGCTGCACAGCAATGCTCATCGACGTTGCCGTCGACGAACGTGCCAGCGAAGATGTCCAGGACCTCACACATGGCGTCGTGCGGTTGGAGCGCTGGGCACCCGACTATGGCAACGTGCGCAGGCGACTCCTGATCGCGAAAATGCGCGGCTTGGCGGTGCACGGCGGTTACCACAATTTTACCGTTCGCACTGGCGGACTCGAGGTTTACCCCCGGCTAGTGGCGGGCACGCGACGCGACCGCCAGAGGGCAGCCCCGATCTCAAGCGGCCTAGAATCCCTCGACATGCTTCTGGGCGGCGGACTGGAGGCCGGCAGCACGACACTCATTTTGGGTGCGACCGGCACGGGCAAGACTTCCCTGGCGAGCCTTTACGCGAGGGCCGCGGCCCAGCGGGGCGACCGGGTGTCGATCTTCTTATTTGAGGAACGGTTCGAGACATTTTTTGCGCGCGCCACCGGCTTAGGCATGGACCTGCGGTCCTTCGCCGAGCGCGGACTTCTCACCGCGCAGGAGGTCATCGCGGGCGATTTGTCGGCAGGCGAATTTAGCGATGTAGTGCGACGTGCCGTGGACCAGGACGGCGCGCGCCTGGTGCTCATAGACAGCTTGTCAGGTTATTTCCACGCGATGCCACAAGAAGAGCAACTGCTGACCCAAATGCACGAACTCTTGGGCTTTCTGTCCGCCAACGCCGTGCTCGCCTTATTGATCGCTGGCCAACACGGCATTGCGGGTCAGGGCGTCGCAGGGCCGCTGGACATCAGCTACATGTGCGACACGCTGCTCTTGTTGCGGCACGCCGACGCCGGCGGCGAGATCCGGAAGACCATCGCCGTCATCAAAAAGCGCTCTGGACCACACGAGAGCACGATCCGCGAGCTGCGCTTTGACTCCGGTGGCATTCTGGTCGGCCAGCCGCTGCGACAGTTCGATGGTTTGCTGACCGGCACGCCGCATTTTCACGGAGAGCTGGCCACGCTTTTGACGGGCGAACCGCCGAACAAAGAGCCATGAGCAGCCAGAATCAGGGGTCCTGGGCGCCGGACCGAGTGCTGATCTTAGCCCCATGGGGCCGCGACGCTGCCCTCCTTGCCCAGGTACTGGGTCGAGCCGGGATCCTCACCGAGACTTGTTCGGACGCCGGCGCCTTAGCTGTGAACCTCGCGAAAGACGCGGGGGCCGCGATGCTGACCGAAGAAGCGCTCTCGATACGGACGCTGGAACACCTTCGCTCGGCGCTGCAGGTCCAGCCGCCATGGTCCAACCTGCCGGTGATCCTGCTGCTCGATGCATCCCGCCGCCGCCAGGGTCCGCTAAGTGTAGAGGCCCTTGTACATTGGCTCGGCCCGTGCCGGCGTATAATTGTGCTCCAGCGGCCACTGCCAGTCGCCACTGTGGTCTCGGTGGTGCAAGCCGCACTTGCCGCTCGCCGCCACCAATACCAAGTGCGTGACCTGCTGGCCCAGCTACAGGCCATAAACCAGGATCTGGACCGACGTGTGACCGAGCGCACTGCCGTGGCGC
Source organism: uncultured Verrucomicrobiae bacterium (assembly GCA_963813025.1). Classification (GTDB taxonomy): domain Bacteria; phylum Verrucomicrobiota; class Verrucomicrobiia; order Chthoniobacterales; family JAFAMB01; genus CAVSUL01. The sequence continues at coordinate 67,590 of CAWEXO010000003.1, forward strand.
GCCACCAAGCCGAACAGTTGCGCATGCTAGCGGGCGAGCTAGTGTTAGCCGAGGAGCAGGAGCGCCGCAGATTGGCGGAGCTGCTCCACGATGACCTGCAGCAGATGCTGGTGGCCGCTCAGTTCCAGCTCACGCTTCTGGGTCGCGCGGGAACCGTATCCGAACAGGGTAAAACCTTGGAGGAACTCGAACGCGTGCTCGGCCGCTGTGCGGAGGCGGCCCGCTCCCTGACTCTCGAGCTCAGCCCTCCGTCGCTACACCAAGAAGGCTTGGGGGCGGCGCTGGTTCAATTAGCCGCTCAGTTCCATCAACAACACGGGCTCAAGGTCACCGTCGAAGCCGATGTCGCGGCTGAGCCCGAAACGGCGCAGTTGCGGATTTTTTTGTTCAGAGCTGTGCGGGAACTGTTGCTCAATGCTGTCAAACACGCCAGCGGCAGCGCGGTCGACCTGAGTCTTGCGCGCGTAACCGACGAGACGGTTCGGCTGGTGGTTGCGGATAAAGGCCCAGGGTTCTGTCCCTCGGCGTTGGCTGCGCGGCACCCCGGTGCCGGCGGCTTCGGTTTGGCCAATCTGCAGGATCGCGTGGCGGCTCTCGGAGGAGAACTGCGAATCGACAGCGCACCCGCTCAGGGCGCTCGATTCACGCTGCTGACTCCGATCCGAATATCGAAGCAGAAAAGCCCTTCGTCTACGTAGAATCGGCACTGACAATCGTCTTTAAACTGGCCAGGGAAGCCCAAAGCATTGGCGCCGCTCCTAGCGTTTTGAACTCATCCGAAAGGTAGTTATTGGCGCCCGTTTCGTCGATGGGCGAAGAACAAACCCGACAAGCCGCAACCAAGTCATTTCCACGAGGATGCGCCTGTCCCATGCGAGTTATTAGGCCAACCTGGCGATCCAGTTTGGAGAGAACTAGTCACCTGTCCGCTAAATACATATATTATCCGTCAGTCGCGACTGCCCAGGCTTTATTGATCTTACGGAGCACTTCTGCGCCGTCCGCTCGCCACACGTAGCGTTTGGCCCTTAGATTATGTTGGGCGAGGTAAGCGTCGATCGCCTCGATCAGGACCCGAACGTTCTCAAAGCTTCCTCCTACAATAGCTTGCTGGGTAAGGTCCCGGAAAAAACGCTCGACCAAGTTGAGCCAAGAAGCGCTGGTTGGAGTAAAATGCAGGTGAAAGCGTCGATGGCGTGCCAGCCAGGCTTTCACCTTGGGATGCTTGTGGGCGGAGTAGTTATCGACAAGGAGATGTAACCCAACCTGGGGCGGAGTCTGCTCATCGATGTGTTTAAGAAAGCGCAACCACTCTCGATGAGTGTGACGCCGATCGGTGCGCGCGATGATCTTGCCTTGGAGATAATCGAGAGCTGCAAACAGCGTGACGGTACCGTGGCGGTAATAGTGTAGCGATGCGCGCTATTTCCGGAAACGGGAAGCAGATTGAGCCCGGAAGGGGTGAGAAAGTTTCCGGTTTGAGCGTGAGTACAGCGACGAGGTTATCGCGGCCGATAGTTTTGTCGTGGCTGTAAGGAGAGAGTGGAGCTACAACCCCGGGGCATGCAGAGGATAGTGAAGCTTGGGTGGAGTCCGGAACAGTACGCCGAAAAAGGACTGGAACGGACCATTGGCCGGCCGGCAGAGTGTCCCAATTGCACGAAGAGCCAGCTGGAAGCACATGGTTACTATCAACGCTGGATCAGCGCGATGGGTGAAGTTGGGAAATTAATGCAGATTCGGGTGCGGCGTTTTTTTGCCACGGCTGCCGGCGCACCGTGAGTCTGTTGCCGAGTTTTGCGCTCTCCTATCGGCTGCTGCACACGGGCCTGGTGGAACGTTTTTTTGCGGGTCAAGAGCTCACGCCAGCTGAACGGCGGTGGGAGGAGCTTTTGAAGCGTTACCGGCAGCGAGTGCAACAGTTCAGCCCGAAACTACTGGCCCTGGTTGGCCTGGGCTTTGGCCTGGCGCCGCCGCCGCCAGGCGAAGTGGGTAAGCTGACCGATTGGCTTACCAGACTCTGTGGCGGATTAGGTCCCGCCACAGAGCAATTGGTCAACCGATGGGCGGTAACCCTCTTCGGTCTCAATCGTTGTCACCAGCGGATGGCTGACAGCTAAAAACTCCGGAAAAAGAGCGTCTTTGGCAAGAAGAGCTTTGCCCACACAACCAAATAATGGCTCGACTTGGGAGGGTGCGCTAGCTGTCGGTGCGCGAAGCAAAATGACGACTTATCGGGAACGAGCCGGCGAGCCTTGCTGCGACACAGCGCGGTCAGTTGGATTGAACAGTGCCGGAACCAGGGACACGGCTTTGGCGAGTGCGTCAAAAAAGCCGCGGAATTGGACTGGGCAGGACGGTTTTTTTCGCCGCGGACCTTGGAGGATTGGTATTACGCCCATCGCCACGGTGGTTTTCGCCGACTGCAAGGGCAGCGCCGCAACGACGCTGGGACCCTGCGCGCATTGGACCCCCAAGTAGCACAAGGCCATCCTGGAGTTACGCCAAAACCAGCCGCGCTTAACGGTGACGGCGATTTTGGAACGACTAACAGGCCAAGGTCTCATCGAACCGGGTAATGGGTGCAGCCGCTCGACCGTTTACCGCTTCTTGCAACGCCAGGGGCTGGATCGACAACGTCTGCGGGCGATCGTCAACGAAGCGGGAGGTCCGAGCAAAGCCTGGGAAAGCGAAGCACCCAATGCGTTGTGGATGGCCGATGTCATGGACGGACCCAGTCTCAAAAGCAATGCCAAAGGTGGCGCCCAGCGTACTTGGTTGATTGCCACATTGGACGATCACAGTCGCTTGATCCCTCATGCGCAGTTTTACGCTCAGCCCAAAATTACGCAGTTACTGGACTGTCTGCGGCGAGGTTTTGAGCGCCGGGGACTACCGGAGGCCCTCTATACTGATCAAGGCAAGATCTTCACCGGCAGCCAGCTCAAATTAGTCTGTGCCAATTTGGGGATCCGATTGCTGCACGCCCCGGCCTTATGCGGCCTGGAGCAAAGGAAAAATCGAACGCTTCTTCCGCACCCTCCAGGAATCGTTTTTGCCACAATTGAAATTTGAGCCGGCCAGCGATCTGGAGCAACTCAACCGCCGACTTTGCCATTGGATCGAGAACCACTATCACAACCGAGCACACGCGGGCCTTGGGGGTAAAACGCCGCGGGAACGTTTTGGCCCGGTGCGGATGCGTCTTTTACCGGAAAACTGGCAGACGCTCTTTTACGAGCGCATCAGCCGCCGGGTGCGCTTGGATGCAACCGTCTCACTGGAAGGCCAGCTCTGGGAGGTGCCGGTCCACTTGCGTGGCCAAGCGATCCAATTATTGCGTGATCCGTTCGATCCTGAGCGGATCGAAGTCTGGTGCCAGGGCGCTCTGTGCGGACGAGCTACCCGCTGTGACAAGATACTCAACAATCACTTCTCCAGTAATAACTATGAAGCCCGCCAGCGCCGCCGATAATCTTCCCCTGGCCTTCAAGAGCTTATGGGGAGCCAGCGCGATCCCTTTTTGCGCTGGCGCCAAACCCGCCTTTGAACCTCCACACTTTGAGGCCCTCTGCGCTCGACTTGCTCAACTCTGTGCGCTCGGTTCCAGCGGAGTGCTGCACGGCTCCAACGGCAGCGGCAAAAGCTATCTGATCAATCATCTACTAAGCGTACGATTATCGGAAAAACAGTTCAAGATCTTGGTCTTAACCCATTCCTCGCTCACGGGGAGCGATCTGTTACGAGCGCTCTGTTTACTGCTCGAAATCCAACCCAAGTTCCGGCGTAGCGACAATGTCGCCGCCATTACCCAAGCCTGGAAAGAACTGGGAAATCGCTGGCCGGTGGTGATCCTCGAAGAAGCTCAAAATCTCTCGGCCGTTGCTCTCGAAGAGCTGCGATTACTCTCCTGTTGCCCGGCTCGACACGGTTCCTTTTAGCCTCATTTTAATCGGTGACAGTTCGCTGTTGCCTAAACTCAAACTAGGCGTCCACGCTCCCCTGCGCAGCCGGCTCGGCTACTGTCTGGAACTCACACCCTTCGATGCCCAACTCGCTCGTCAATACATCGAACACTCCTTGCGCAGTGCCAGCATTCACCTCAACCCCTTCCAGCCCGATGCGCTCGAACTCTTGATCCAGGCCAGCGGCGGACTGGCCCGTACCATCAATCACTTGGCCCAACGTGCGATGGAAGCCGCGGCCAGCAGCGGCAGTCTCGAAGTCAGCGCCGCTCACGTCCAGGCCGCAATCGATCGGCTCCCGTGGCTTGTTAACTTGTTGCAGCACCATGACAGAACCCAGCCCTAAAATCCGCTTGCCGGCAATCCGTCAACTCCATCAGCTCTACTGTCGAACGACCGGGCAAAATCTTATTCTGCGCCTCGACCGCGAGCGGCTCTGGTACGAGTTCCTCCAGGCCGGCTTTAATGCGGCGGACTTGCAGCGCGTCCTGACTTATCTACAAAAAGAGATCTGCGCCGCCCGCCGCAACATCGGCGCACTTAAACTGTCCAATCTCCTGCAGCTCGATCGCTTTGAGGAAGACCTCAATATCAGTCGCGCGCGACTCCGTATCCCAGTCACACGCTCCCTTCCACCAGCCGCAGCAAACCTGCCCCCGCCGACCGACCTACCACAACCACAACCCAATCAAATCCTCAACCAACTCCGAGACCTTCGGTGCCAGCTCCGGCGCGGCTCCTAGAGCTTCTTGATCACCACACCGTTCCTTCCAAACACTGTCAAAAATCCGTCGCTTTTAATTTGAGAAAAGTTCCGGAAATAACGTGCTCCGTTACAACCTTTTACCGGCTGCCTAAAGAACACCATAAACACCTCAAGAGCACCAACGTGCTCGAACGGCTTAACCAGGAGCTCAAACGCCGGACCCAGGTCATCCGCATCTTTCCTCATCCCGAGAGCTGTCTGCGGCTGGTCCGAGCCTTGGCGGTCGAAATCCACGAGGCTTGGCTCGAAAGTCCCCGCTACCTCAACATGGAGCCTTTAGCCGAACAGAAAAAGAGCCAGCTCCGCGGTTTGGATTTAGCCGCCGCCTAACTAAAGCCATGAAACCCCAAGGCATTTGGAAAGTGCGGCCTGACGGCCGGGTGCTCTTGGGGGCGCTGCCCCCAAACCCCCGGTTCGGGGGGAACAGTCAGCTAGCGCCAGATGGAAAACTCAAAGCCCTAAATCAACCCGATCATTCCAGCCCTACCGAATTTCCCTTTTGTTGAACTTGACGCACACAACTGGCAAAATTTGAGCGGCAAGCGGACCGGTTCCGGGCGCAGCGCTTTCCGAGCGTGCCCGCGCGGCGGCGCGCAGCACACGGCCAAGCGGTGGTACCCTTCAAAAACTGACCGATATCCCGGTGGACGCTCTCCGAACGCGGGAGTGATCGGGCCTGCTGATGCGATTAAGCTCGCCATCCCTAACCGTGACAGAAAGGTGCGGCGAGAGGATTTTCCAAATTCGAAGCGGCTCTCCGCTTCAGGCTTTTCGTCATTCTCGCTTTGATCGGACATCCAAAACTCCGCTAAGGTCTCGGTATGAAACAGCGGTTCAATGCGAACTCTGCCGGTAAAGTGGTCGGCCGGTGCTTCCGTGGGCGGCTGCGAACCACGTCGTTGATTTCAATACGCGACTCCTGTTTCTCGGCGACGCCGTCTTGGGCGCGGAGAATTGCGGGCCAGGCGAGCACAATGACACCACCGGCTTTCACTAACGTCCCGCAAGAAGCAGGAATAAAATTGTACTCCGCGTGGCTCAGGGCTTGACCATGACCTTGATCGCTTCCCGGTCGTTCATCGCCCGGTAGCCGGCTGGCACTTCGTCGAGCCCGATGACGCGGTCGAAGACGCGGCCAGGCTCGATCCTTCCCTCAAGGACATCCGGCAAAAGCTCCTCGATGTAGGCGCGGACCGGGGCAGGGCCGCCGCTCACGGTGACATTGTTGTAGAATGCCGGCTGGGATGCGGGCATCAGCTCGTGCTGGGGAACGCCAACGCGGCCGACTGCGCCGCCCGGACGGGCGATACTGATCGCGGTGAGCATCGACTCGTCGAGGCCGACGCACTCGAGAACAGAGTGGACGCCAAACCCGCCGGTCAACTCGCGCACGCGCTCGACTGCCTCGGCGCCTCGCTCGCTCACGACGTCTGTTGCGCCGAATTCCCTGGCGAGCGCGATCCGATCGGCATGCCGTCCGAGCATGATGATCTGCTCGGCCCCGAGACGCCGTGCGGCGATCACGCCACACAAACCGACGGCGCCGTCCCCGACAACGGCCACTGTCTCGCCCGGCGCTACCTTCGCGGCAATCGCGGCATGATGGCCAGTGCCCATTACGTCCGATAGCGTGAGAAGCGAGGGCATCAGCGCGTCGTCCTTGCCGACCGGCAGGACGAAGAGTGTTCCGTCCGCCTGCGGGATACGCACTGCTTCGGCCTGTGCTCCGGCGAGCTCAGTCGTGCCGAAGAACCCGCCGTGGATGCACGAGGTCTGCAATCCTTCATGGCAGAAGATGCAATTGCCGTCGGAGTAGGCGAACGGCATGACAACGAGATCACCGGCTTTGATCGTGCCAACGTCGGCTCCGACGGCTTCGACGATGCCGATCGCCTCGTGTCCCATGACACGACCGCTATCGGTATGTTCCATCGTCTTGTATGGCCAGAGATCGCTGCCGCAGATGCAGGCGCGGGTGACGGTGACGACCGCGTCGGTTGGCTCGATAAGGCGGGCGTCGGGGACGTTTTCGATACGAATGTCGCCGGCGCCGAACATGACAGTTGCGCGCATGGTGATTTACCTCCGGTTTTCGCCGGACTCGGCAGCCCCGCTGATGACGATGACTTTTGCTTCGATGTTATTGTTCATAATTCTGTTGGGTTAAGTGATCGCGGCTCCTGAGCGGTTGAATGTTTTTGTTCTACTCATGCATTACCTCGATCTTGACCTCCGCAGAGCTGGGCACGTTGAAAGCATCCACGCCGGAATCCAATTTGCCGATGACGATGATGCCCGGCTTGGGAATCTTCTCGCCGTCATGCTGATAGTAGATGGCTACGTCAGGGCCGGGAGACCAGTAGGCGATGTCTCCGACTTCGTATGTGTCCGTCCGCTTCCCTTCAGTCGAGATCGCTCGCGGCAGGTGAGCGAACTTTTCCCTGCCGAACAGATCGTTCATCGTCAGCGTCAAAGGCAACAGGGAAACGAAGTCCTGCGCGGTTTTGCTGCCGATCAAAGTGCCTGTAAGTGCCCTGTTTCCGATTCTTAGTCTGATCTTCATATTGTCTCCGTGCGTTGTCGTAGTGTTATCCCCGCCACACGCCGCCTGACTAAGGGCCATAGCCGACACGAGGGCCAAAAGAATATGTCTCGTCATCGTTTGTCTCCCTTCAGCTTTCGTCATCACCGTGCGGTGTATCCGCCATCGACAACGAGCGCGTGGCCGATCACGAAGCTTGCGCCAGGGCTACACAGCCAAAGAACGGCAGAGGCGATCTCCTCCGGCCGACCGAGTCGCCCGATTGGCTGGTCTTTTAAGATATCTTTCATGACGTCTGGTTCCTTAGCCAACATGTTCGTAACCATCGGCGTATCGATCGTTCCCGGGCACACCGCATTGATGCAAATTCCTCGGGAGGCATATTCGAGCGCAGCGCTCTTCGTCAGCCCTATCACTCCGTGCTTGGATGCATGGTAGGCTGCGCGGCCGGCGATACCGATCAGACCGCCAATCGAAGAGTTGTTGACGATCGCGCCGCTTCCTTGCTCGCGCATCTGGCGGAGCTCGTATTTCATGCAGTTCCAGACGCCTCGCAGATTGATCCCATTCACGCGGTCGAATTCTTCGCCGCTAACGTCAGCCATTTCCACGGCAGGAGACTGAATGCCGGCGTTGTTGAACGCCGCATCGAGGCGACCAAAGGCGGATACAGTCTGCGCGACCATCGCTGCTACTTCAGCCTCGTCGGCGACATTGCACCGGATGGCAATCGCCTTGTGTCCGGCGGAGACGAGTTCTTCTGCTGCAGAGCGAACCGCATTCTCGTTGACGTCTGCCAGCGCCACCGCAGCTCCCGCCTTCGCGAAGGCTCTAGCGGTCACCAGACCCATGCCAGAGCCCGCGCCAGTGATGAGGGCGACTTTGTTTTCAAAAGATGAGTTCATATGTGTGATGTGGTTTGATATGATCGTCGGGCTACGGCACGGTCTGCCCGCCGTCCACGACCATGGCATGCCCCACAACGAAGGAGGCCGCGTCGGAACACAGCCAGAGCACGGCCGCAGCGATCTCTTCGGGATTCCCCATCCGCCCGATCGGCTCCTGCGCGATGACTCGTGCCCGTCCCTCCGGGGTAGCCCCGGTGAACCGCTCCATCATCGGGGTCTCGATGATCCCGGGGCAGACCGCGTTAACTCGGATGTTTGATTCGGCGTAGTCCAGTGCCGCAACCTTGGTGAGACCAATAACTCCGTGCTTGGCCGCGGTGTAGGCGGCCTGCCCCTTGACGCCGATGACACCGGCGCCCGAGGAGGTGTTCACGATTGCGCCGCCCCCGTACTTGAACAACAGCGGAATCTCGTATTTGATGCACAAGAAGACGCCACGCAGATTGATTGCGACGATCCGATCCCACTCATCCTCAGCGATGTCGGTTGTGGCCCCAATAGGTTGTTCGATCCCCGCGTTGTTGAACGCGACGTCGAGTCGCCCAAACGCTTCGACCGTCCGGTCCAGAGCTGCCTTCACGTCCTCACTGCGTGTCACATCACACTTGACGGCGAGTGCGCGACCACCGAGGTCCTCGATCAGACGAGCCGTCTCTTGGTTGCCCGCTTCGGCAATGTCGGCGACCACTACGCTAGCGCCCTCGCGCGCGAACGCCATTGCTGTCGCGCGACCAATGCCGCTCGAAGCGCCGGTAACGAATGCGACTTTGTTTTGAAAAGATAAGTTCATTTCGAATTGTTGTTTCAGAGTATGATGCTGTTTGTTGTTACTTGCGGTATTGCTGGTCGCTGACCTTTTCCATCCAGTCCACGACCTTGCCGTTCGAGCGCCTCTTGAGTAGCGATGTGTGTCATGGCTGTCGTTAGTGCAGCGCCATGCCAATGTTTCAATCCTGGCGGAAACCAGACCACATCACCGGGCCTGATTTCTTCGATCGGCCGCCCTCGCGCTGCACCCAACCCACGTCTGATGTGACAATGAGGGTCTGACCAAGCGGATGCGTGTGCCACGCTGTGCGAGCGCCCGGCTCGAACGTCACACTCGCGCCGGCGGCGCGTGCTAGAGCATTTGCCTGGAAAAGCGGGTCGATTCGAACCGTTCCGGTGAACCAATCGGCGGGACCTTTGCTGGACGGTTGTGTCCCAACTCTTTTGATTTCCATCTCTAACTCCTTCGGTTGAATTGCCGATGCGGTCGCTTGGGCGAGGAGGATCGCCGGGAGGAACGAGCGCGGCAGCTCCGGTGGCTTTCAGGAATGTGCGGCAGAGGAGTGGCATAGAATGTCAGCCGGCGGCCTTCGTGGAAGCCATGTCGATGACAAAGCGGTAACGCACGTCCTTGCTCACGACGCGTTCGTATGCTCGGTTGATCTCCTCGGGGCGGATCAATTCAATCTCTGCCTTGATGTTGCGGGCCGCGCAGTAGTCTATGACCTCTTGAGTCTCGGCAATGCCTCCGATCATTGATCCCGCAAGACTCTTCCGGCCGAGCACCAGATCAATGCCGTTGACGCCCTGAAACTGCTCCATGGCACCGACGTTGACCAGGGTCGCGTCAAGTTTCAGGACGTTCACGAATTGCTGCATCGGGTAGGCCTGGGGCACGGTGGAGATCAGCAGATCGAATTGGTTGACGAGTCGCTTCATCGCCGCCACGTCGCTCCACAGAACTGCTTCCCGCGCGCCCAACCGTTGTGCATCCGCAACTTTACCGGGGGAGGTGGTGAAGACGGTGACATCCGCTTTGCGCGCCACAGCCAATTTCACCGCCATGTGACCCAAGCCGCCGAGCCCGATCACGCCCACGCGCTGGCCCCTCGCGAGCTTCCAGTGCTGCATCGGCGAGAAGGTCGTGATGCCAGCGCATAGCAGTGGCGCTGTCGCCGCAAGATCGACGCCTGGCGGAATACGGATCACGAAATGCTCGGGGACGACGATCTTATCCGAATAACCGCCGAAGGTGTGCCCGCCTGTTGCAGGGTCGGGCGAATTGTAGGTAAAGGTGGCTTCTTTGAGGCAATTCTGCTCGCGATCAGCGCGCGCCGGAGCTTTGTTTTGTCCGCAGCATAAAACATGAGAAATCCACCTAGGCAGTTCTCGCAGGTGCCGCAGGAATTGACCATGCAGCCCACGCCGCCGATATCGCCAACTCTAAACTTAGTTACCGCGCTGCCCACCGCCTGCACCTGACCGATGAACTCGTGGCCCGGGACACACGGATACCGGGTCGGATTCCACGATGCCCATTCATCGCGCGCCTGATGGATATCGGAGTTGCAAATGCCGCAGTAGAGCACATCGAGCAGCACGTCGTTTGCACCGATGGCACGGCGCTCGATCTCCATCGCTCCCAGAGGGCTGGTGGCGCTGCCCGCACCCCAGGCGCGGACCGAAAACGGATTTTTGCCGACGGGCGTATCCGTCCGTGCGGCGGGTGCGCCGGCGGCCGCACGCGTCAGCCACGGCGCTGCAACCAACCCCATCCCCGCGACAAGGAATTTACGGCGGTCCGGCATGGCGGGGCCGTGATCGACATTGGGTTCATTGAATTGATCGTTCATACGTGTCTGTGTGATGCGGTGGTCGAGCGCCAGAACCAGTTTCCGGCGCGACGTTATCATTGCGCATCCCACGCAGTGTTTCTCGCCCGATCGTGCTTGGCTTAGCCCGATCTTGCGGAAAAAGAAGTGTCGGCCTTTTCAGAGGGAGCTACGGAATTCGGTGGGCGTCACGCCCGTGACGCGCCGAAAGACTTTCGTGAAATAGCTTGGACTCGTGTAGCCGACCTCCAGGCCAATATCGATAAGGCTGCGGCGGGTTTCGCGGATGAGCTGCTGCGCGTGGGTAATCCGCTCTCGCGTCACAAACTGTAGCGGCGACATCCCCGTTGCATGCTTGAACACGCGGGAAAAGTGGAAGGGACTCAAGTCCACCAGCTCGGCCAAGGCTTCAACGGAAATATCCTCAGCGAACCGCTCATGCACGTAGTCCTCTACCTTACGGAGCTGCCGAATCGGCAAGCCACCACGGAAGTCGGGCTTCTCTGAGGTGACGTCCGTGTATTTCTCCACGAGAAATGAAGCGATAAGCCTCGTAAGATCAGCTACGCGTTTGGACTTACCGAGCGTCCCTGCGGAAAGCATCTCGGCGCACGCAAAGCAGAGGTAAGCGAGCGCTTGATCGCGTCCGAAAAAGTCGATCACGTCCACCTCGTAAGCCTTGCCTGGATACACCGCTTCCAAAGACGCAAGCCAGTGATCGACCGCAACGTGGACTTGGATGATTTCAAGCTCTTCGCCGACACGCGAACTGTGGCGCACTTCGTAGGGCGTCTTCGAGCGGGTGACAAAGATGTCACCGCGCCCGATCTGTCGCTTCACCCAGGTCTCGCCAAGCTCGCGCTCCCGGAACTCCGCTGAGCCCGCGAGGCCGCAGGAGATCAACGGCTCGGGAGTGGCGGGCACGAGGAATCGATCCACCACGCGTGGAAACCGATAGCGCCGCACATAAAGTCCCGGCCATTGGAGAGAGGCGCTGTCGGCCAGCACCTCGCCAGCCGCATACCGAGGAAATGCCGCCGCGGTCGTTCGGTCGGGGGTCTTCACAGCAGCAATTGAACGCGTGTATCACGATGAACGCTACCAGAAATGGCGTCCGGAGTGCAGCGGCCCTCGTTGGCCATTCGGTGTCGCCGGCGCCTTCCGGTATGCGCCGCTGTCGACGCAACCGAGCACCGTCAAACCAACGCACGTCAAAAATAGTTGCAGACGTTGTAATTGAGACCCGACTGGCGCAACTAGGCTAGGCTCTGTTCTTCCGGGCTTAGCTAACTTCCCGGCCAATCGGATGTAAGCGTCTAAGCAACCGCACCTGATCATCGCCTGAATTGTTTGTGCTGCACTTGCTGGATGGCAAGACGGTGCGAAAAAGCCTTATGGAACCCCAAGAAGATGCTATCGTTGATATCCCCAAAGACCGCGTAAAATTCTTTGGTGGTACCGGAAAAATGCTGTTACCAAGTCGTGCGACCGTGGCAGCCCTGATAAAGAAAATCCCTGAGAGCAAACTCATTACGACCAAGCTGCTTTGTAAGGAACTCGCTGATCAATTCAAGGTGCGAGGGACTTGTCCTGTTACGACCCAAAAGGCTCTCCAAGCGATCGCTTGTGACTCAAGCAAAAATATCGCTTACTGGCGGGTGATAAATGCGAACGGAGGGCTAATCGCTCGGTTTCCTGGCGGCGCAGCCGGTCAGGCAGCACTATTGGAAGAAGAGGGTTTCACCATCGACACAGAAGGGAAAATACCAAAGGTAAAAGGCTTCAAAGAAAGCCTCGTTCGCTTTGATTAGCACTTCGTCATCGACGTGTCTTCCAAGACGATCCGCTCGGTCCACACACAGAAAGGCGGATCCTACCTTGCGTACTGAGAGGCTAAGAACTCTCATTGAAGAAAAAATGTTGACTGACGGTTAGCCATGCTCACTGAAATGTCTCGTCACTTGACTGGGTACTTACCTGAAAAAAGAAGCGATGTTATCACGCATTGGCTGTTGTTTGATTTCTTATTCACCCGTCTCGCCGTCGATAAGAATTTCGCGGCCCTCTGCAAGTTTACCGAGGACGTTGAGCTTTTCTCCGAAGAAACATGAGCGTCCATCGCTCCGGTGGTTGCCCTAGCCCGAGGACCAGCCGGTCAATCGCAAACGTATTGTCGCCTTGCAAGTCCCCTTGACCGCATTGACCCGAGGGGAGCCTTCAAATCGATCATCAAAATCATGGTAGGTTAGCTCTCCCCTTCGATACAGTCCGTCCAGTCCGATCGGGCCGGTAAATCTCGGCCCGGATTTGGTTTCGTCACGGGCGTAAGTCACGATGTCGTAATGCGGCTGCTGACCAGTCAAGATTAGCGACAACGACTTCACATTTATTTCGTTAGGGGGAAACCTATACACCTTTCCTGAGATGAGAGCCGTCGTGTTCGGGATCGGGCCGACATCGGTGGGCTTCTCGGTTGAGACATCGAGTATCTTGTTTGCCAGCAGCTTCGCGCCCGCGGCGTCAGCCGGGAGCGACGTATCCGATTTTACTGCCCTGGAAATAGTGTCGGCGAATTTGCTCATTGAGTAATCATTGGCGCTTGCCCGTGGTCACCGTCACAACATCTAAATCGGGAGAGACCATGATCACCTGGCGATGATGGCCGGCCGCCATGTAGACATTCTTTTCTGGGAGAGCCCAAAAAAGGTTGGAATACCGGAGTTTTGGCTCCCAAGAGGCACGCATATCCACTGTGGCGTTGCTCACTTTATTGATCCAGGCGGCCGGCAGCAGTTGCTTACCTTCCCACACGCCATTGCGCAGGTAGAGATAACTAATCTTCGCCATATCGCGAGGCTGCAAGGGACAATCCGTATCCCCCAATCGAGATGCCTTGAGGATCGTGCCGCCAGTACACATCGTTGATTCCTAGAGGGCCAAAAAGCTTGGTTTGCTTATTCCAAGGCACTCATTCCGGTGAGTTTAGTGAAAATCGCGGAAAGGAGGTGAGGATTGCCGCTGTTATAGTAGAAGATCTCCCCTGGAGCACTCGACATCGGTCTGTCGAGGATGAATTTGACCCAGTCAGGGCTGCGCGCCATTTCGAGCACGGCAAAGATTTAGAAGCTCTTCCTGCTCCGGTTGATAAATGATCTTGGTAGGTCCGACGCCAACCATCTCACCGTTTGAGTGGCGGCAGATGAAATCAGGTGCTTCGCTATCGCAGACTAGGGTTAATTGCTCGCCAATAGCGGACTGTCGTGCACGGAGGAAATACTCCAAATGCTCTCGTTCTTGCTCTTTTATTAGCGTAAGCCATTGTGGCGCAAATTCACGATAAGGGAACTTGGTGTCATAGAGCCAATAGCGCATTTTTCTGGAAAATCGGCAATCCTTGGAACTCGGCAAAAGCGTTACCATACACTGTTACCACAAGCAAAGTTCACCTGCTGATTTTTTCTCATGTAAGTCCCTGCGATCCAGCTTGTTGCAGTTTTAAGCGACCCTAACGGGATTCGAACCCGTGTTACCGCCGTGAAAGGGCGCAGCATGTTATTTATAACATATTGTTAATAAGCAACTTATGAAAGTCATTGAAAGATGTAGCGCATTTTGTAGCTCAAGAAGAAGAGATCTCAGTGTGAGTGGTCACGTCCAGCACCCCGGCAATCCACGACGAACCGCTCGCAGCGTGCACGGTGGGAGACTCAGGTTGAGGCCTCACCGTGAGGCTGTAGCAGCGGTCTAGGGCGCAAATGGGTGAGGGCGTCGATTTCAGTGAAATCGTAGACTAACCCCGCTTTTTTCCGCGAAATCGTAGACCGTTTGCACTCTCCAAAGGGGTTGGGCTGAAAAATTGGCGGCGGCTGCGTTGCTCGTCGGTCACGTCTCGCTTCAGATATGCTCCCTTCTTACCGCCAGTCCGGCTCGGACCGCCTTGCCGGCGGCCATTTGCGCCCAACGCTGCTATCCATTCCTCTGACTTGGTGCACTAGAGCCCGGCTTAGTTGAGAAGAGTCTTGTTCAAGGTGGGGCTCGACGCAATATTGTCTGCAACGATGAATCGGAAATTGTTGCCCTGGTTTTTGGCACTCGCAGCCGCGACGCTCGTTTTGAACTCTTGCGCTAGCGAGGAGGGTGTAGCCCCGGCGAGCGGTGAGCTGACAGAAGTCACGGTGGCTACTAGTGGCACCGTCTAGTGCACCAGGAGGCCGTGACCGCTCTCCCACGGCTCTTATCCTGGCAAAGCGGCGGACCTCATAGCAAATTCCAGAGTCTACACCCGCCGGCAATGCTGGAAACCCTTAAGACCAAGCCAAACCGGTCGGATCCGAATGTATTCGTTAAAGAGCGCATTTGAGAAGGTCCTGTGGAATAGCCGCTTCGTTGTTCTGTTTGCAGTGATCACTAGCGTTCTGGCTGGGGTGGTTTTGTTCTGCGTCGATGGCGAAGAACAAACCCAACAGGCAGCCTAACCATCATTTAATTAACGCGATCGTTTTCGAAGGATGCGCCAGTAACCCGATACACAACTGATACCAGTCTCAAAGTTGTTCACGTCGGCGGAAAGAACGCCGCTGACGAGAGCGTCATAACCGCCGCCGATGTGAATAACTTTGCCGCAGCCAAGGGGACGATTGTGAATGCCGCCGTTTCAAAACACAATCCGATGGGCTCAGGCAACTTTGGGCCAGCACGGTCTTACACAACCCGCCCTGAGAGGGCTTTCAAAAGAGCACCGACTGGCTGGAAGGCGCGGCGTCGAGAAGTCTGAGAGAACACCATCCCACGAGGATTCCAGTATCAGTTCGACTAGTGACGCGCGAGCGCTGGGCACAATCAACCGTAAGAAAGGCAAAGACATGAAAAACTGGAATGAATTCACCCATTTCGCCGACATCGACTGGGCCAAGAACAAGCACGAGGTCGTCATTCTGGATCAATCCGGAAAAATCGTCGCTCGGTCTACGCTCACCCATGACGCGGCCGGCTGGCAGAACTGGAATCAATCGATTGTTAGCTACCGCGGGAATCTGGCCGTTTGCGTAGAAACGAATCAAGGTGCCGTGATCGAACGACTGCTTCAAAGTGATTGCCGCGTTTATCCGGTTCATCCACCCCGAGCCAAGCAATACCGCCAACGCAAGATCTCCAGTGGAAACAAGACCGATTTTCTTGACGCGTGGGCCTTGGCGGATGCGTTGCGCATGGACGGCTATAGCTGGCGGGCGCTGGGACCGAGCGATCCACTGATCAATGAACTGCGTCTGCTGTGCCGCGATGAGGAGAGCTTCATCGAACAGAGGACGGCTTTGGTTAACCAACTCCAGCAAGCCCTCTACGAGTATTATCAAACCGCGCTGGATGCTTTCGAGGAATGGACCCTTCCCAGCGCTTGGGCGTTCGTGGAGCGTTTTCCCACCCCCGAGCTTCTGATCGCTGCCGGCAAGCGCATGTGGCAGAAATTTCTCCACACTCATCGACTCGCTCATCCAAAGACCTTCGCCAAGCGATTGGACGTCTTTGCCAAAGCCGACCGGTTCTTGGTTCGTAGCGAGATCAGCCGAGCCAAAAGTCGACAGGTATTGACTCTTATTCGGCTGCTGCGGGCCTTGGAAAGCCAGCTCGATGCTTATCGTGATGAGATCGAGCGCTTGTTCGCCCAACATTCCGACTGCGATCTTTATCGCTCGTTGCCAGGAGTGGGCAAGAAACTCGGCCCACGCCTGCTTGGAGAAATTGGTTCGGACCGCTCAATGTTTTCCAGCTCACAAGCCTTGCAATGCGTGGCAGGAACGGCCCCCGTGAGCTACCAATCCGGCCAGATCCACAAGGTTTATCTTCGCCGTCACTGCAACAAGTTTCTGCGCCATACCGTTCACCTGTGGGCTGACCTAAGTCGCGCTCGCTCGCCCTGGGCCCAAATTTATTACCAGCAACAACGTAGTCGCGGCAGAAGCCATGCCTGTGCCATCCGCGCCTTGGGCCAACGTTGGCTGAAAATCCTTTGGAAAATGTGGGTCTCAAACACGTCTTACAATCCTGATTTCCACACTAAGAACCAACTCGAACATGGTTCTTGGGTCCTCAAACTTCTTACCCAGAGCCCCAACTCATTAGGTCAATAACTTGATAAACAAGCGCTTGAGAACACAGAGAACATCTTTTGACAATATCTCGTTCTGTGTAGAGCCTCAGCTCAGCGTCAAAGATTGTGGAGGGCCATTTGCCTCCCAGGAAGACTTCGGCGACAGTTTAAGGTGAAATAATCTCCCTTTCTAAAAACCTTGTCAGAGCAAGGATCGGAAGGGAAAACACAATCACAAACCACCGGAAACCCGATGAGCCAGAACCTCAATCTGCTCCGGCAGAATTATTGCCGGCCTGCCATCGTGACTGGCAAGGAAGTCTCTTACCTCTTTCCGTTAGAGAAAGAGTGCGAGCAGGGGAAAGCCCTCCTCGCAAAAGCACCAAAAACGTTACTTCACCTGCAAAAGTTCAATCCATACGGCCTTCAACAAACCTATCGAGACGAAACTACCGGCGCGGAACTACCGGTCTTCGCGGTCTTCAACCTCGAAGGCGACCACCGATCCGCTTTCGAAATCACCACAGACTCCGTCCCCATAACCGCTGAGTCTGGCAGCCTTCCCGCCTACATTCCATTTCATAGAACTCAAGCGTTCGTAAGGAAAATCAACGAAGGGCGGATGAAGGTCGAACGGCCAGCGGCTCGAATCTCTGTGATCCTGGGTAGCTTCCCTGTACTGGCTTATCTCTTCTCCCACATCGCGGTATTGGCCAGCCCCAGAGCCCCCTTCATTTTTGCGGGCGGATGGGCCCTTGGCGCATTCCTCGCGTACGTACTAAGTTTGTGCGTGCTCGATCGGCTTTGCCCCTGGAAGAAATTGGTCATCACCGCAGAATTTAACGGTATCCTTCCGAAAGAAGTCCGGGAAAAAGCACGCGCGGCCAGAGACCGCTTCGACAACCTCTACCTCATCGTCGATCAGCAACACCGTTGGGAAAGTGCTTTCTTGCCTGATCCAAGGATGCGCGCCTTAGACCCGCTTTTGATCGGCGAGCTCAAGCACGGCGGCCGGCATCAATTTTTCCTGATCGACCAATTCGATCTCACCGAAGCAGAGCAGTACCTCGCTGACGAATTTGCTACTAAGCTGGCTTGAGCCTTTGCCCGGCGACCGGCACAGCGATGTGATACGGACAGGTCTGGAATTTACAGGTAGCCGACGCGTCTCAAGAAATCCGCCAGCGGGGTTCAGAAACTATCGCCGACCGTTGATGAAACAACGTTTTCATGGTTTGGGGATATTCCAACAAAGGTACGTAAAACGCCACGGAATTGTCGCCACTGACACAGTCCTGTTCACACGAGAAGCGGTGAGGCGTTAGACCCTTAATATCGTCCATGGCATCAACCACGCCGGAGCACGCCGGGAGCCGTCCGGTTTCGATCGCGGGTCCCAACGCCCAAAAGCCCTTGGAGCTGCGGAGTATTGCCGCCGGCGCGGCTCCAGATATCCGTGAGCCTTTCGTTCGATTATCCTGGCAAATGCG
Source organism: uncultured Verrucomicrobiae bacterium (assembly GCA_963813025.1). GTDB lineage: Bacteria > Verrucomicrobiota > Verrucomicrobiia > Chthoniobacterales > JAFAMB01 > CAVSUL01. Next base: position 85,949 of record CAWEXO010000003.1, read on the forward strand.
CTAATCCCTGTGCTCGTTTTCGGTTTCAACGTTCCGGGTACTCAGTTAAAGATAAGGCTCTGTCCAATACGCCCGGTCAGGCGAACTCGTGAAAAAGCCCTCATACAATTTGGAGCACCACTATGTCCAGAATGAAGATTTTAAATGCCGTCGAACAGGAACAGTTTGAGTCCCCGCCGGTCTTCAATAGCGTCCAGCGGAAACAGTATTTTGATTTCTCCTCAGAGCTGCTGACTCTCGCCCAGGACCTTCAAACACCCACGAATCAAGTCTGCTTTCTGGTGAGTTGCGGCTACTTCAAGGCCGCCAAGCGCTTCTTCCCGAACCGCCGGTGCTCGCGACGAGACCTCGACTACGTCGCGCAACAGCTTGGGTTTCAGCCCGAGTCGATCGATGTGAACAGCTATTCTGCAACGACCCGCCTTCGACACGAAAGGCTCATCCTCGACTTCTATGGCTTTCGACCCTTTGATTCGACGGCCAAGTCGTTCGCTGCTCACCGACTCCGACACCGCAAAATCCAGCAGGCCTTTCAGGCCCATGATGCAGATGAAGAAGCTAGATATCGAAGGTCTGCAGCGCGCATTTGCCGGACAACAACGGATCAGCTCAGGAAAGGGAAATTACGTACGCTTACGATGTCACAGGGATGGCTTTT
>CAWEXO010000004.1:0-178307 GCA_963813025.1 uncultured Verrucomicrobiae bacterium
ACCAATGGAGCATGTCGAACGTCCTCAAAGTGAGCCTGCTAGCGGCAATATACAGTTTACACGACAGAGGTTGGTCCCGGGGGCGAATCGCACGCGAGCTTGGACTCAATCGCGAGACGGTCGGCCGGTATTTGCGCTTGGCAAAACCAGCCATTTGACCACCGGCTTTGAGGAGAGTTGCCCCGCAAAACCGGCCATTTCGACCACGATCGAAGCGCGTTTCTGGTTTCACGTTTCGCGTTTGTCGGGGAAAGCCGGGTGGCGCAACGGGGCGGTGCGTCTTACGCATTCCGTTTCTGAATCGTTGAAATCCGTGTGAATCTGTGGTTGGCATTTCTTCAAGTTGAAAACCTTGACCCTCCTCCTGCTCGGCCGCCTATTTTCGTTTGGCTCCTCGGCGGCAAAAAACCGATTGGTTGTGGACTCCGGCTCGGCGCGCGAGGCTCGAATCGAACGCTGCGCGCTTGTCGCATGAACTGTAACTCTGAAGGATGCTGACCCTTGCGTTACCGAATTGAAATCAAAGAAGAGGCGCGTCGACAATTGCGGGCATTGAGTAAAGAGAAACGGCGCGTGATCGGTAAACGACTAGATCTACTGCAACAGGATTTAAAAGGAGACGTCAAAAAGCTGAGCGGCAGGCATCACGAATATCGGCTTGGATTGGTCGCTACCGGGTGCTGTTCATGCTGGAAGCAGACCTGATCAGCGTTTACGCTGTGAGAGATCGTAAACAGGCTTATGAGTAAATCGTTGGAAAAGCCCCGGAAGAAGGACCAAGTCTGCAAAGCTTGCAACGGCAAGTCAAAGCGTTGCAACAGCGCATTGAAGATCTCGAAGATCTTTACGAACTCCGGGAAGCTGTCGCCCGCAATGCCGGGAAACCTGGGATCCCTTGGGAACACGTGAAAACCGAACTCGAACTCGATTGAATACGTTTTCTACTAATCACCCGAGCGCCAGCGAGAGCTCTTCCTCCCTTGTGCCAGAGGAGTATCTATCGCCACTGCCGCGCCGCAGGCGGGCAGGAGCAACGGTTGATAAACGAAAAGCCCGCGACCAGGGATTCCGGTGCGTTGTGCTTCTGACAAAGACTAACAACTATCCCGGTTTCGAGACTTGCCCATCATTTTCCGCGATGGCGAATAACGATTTTCCATTCGAGGTTGGATCACTGGATCGCGCAACTTTATCGCGACTAATATCCTGGGTATCTACACGCTTTTAGAGTGTGCTCGGCATTATGGAGCGGCTTAAGGGCGGAAAGGCGGAATCCCGTTCGCTTCCTCCATGTTTCGAGCGACATAGCGTCGGCTGGGAGTACCCCCACTCATTGTTCGCTCTCTTTTGACGGGGTGCAGCGTCCGGCTGCGAAATCCTCGTCGGCTCGTTTACCTGCCAGGATCCAGTCGACCCGCCTTGACGTTCTCTTCGATCTGACGATCCCATCGATCAGCCATGAATTCCTCGAACCATGCAGAAAAGCGCGCGCAACATGGCCTTGGCCTGCTTCGGTAGGGCGAAAATTCATTCGAGCGTTAGCGAGAACTTGTTTGAGCCGTCTTGGCTATGGCAACCCCATCGTCCGGCTCGAACGAGTCTTCGCCGAAGGCTCAAATGAAATTTTCGCCCTACCAGATCAGGGCCGGAACAACGTTGCGAGGTAATCCTTTCAATTTACCGGGCCGCGCGCTGATTATCTTGGCACTTGTTAATGCCGCAGAGAATACAAAGACAGAAGGTTCTGGCAGAGATTTCTCCAGGCGTAGGGCCTCTGTTTCTATTAAATGCTCAGATGTGAAAGCGGGAGGCTTCACCTAGCGGAAAGGATTAATGGCGACTACGCCGTCAAAATCCTGATGGTGTTGGAGATCTTCGGTGAGAACCTCGGGGCATCCCATGCTTCGTGCCGCCTCGACGATCGCTGAGTCCCAATACGACAAACCGAACCGTTGCTGAGTCCGAATCGCGGCGAACACAATTTCGACCGTGGCTGGCTGGACCGGAAATCGAGTCCAGGAGCGGATAAGCCGGGCCGTCGTTAAGAATCCCACGCCGCTTCCTCTAGCCCGCGTGGCTTGCACATAGAACTCTTGTAAGACCTGGGTGGAGAGTGCAAGGCCGCTGCGGGTCAGAATCCGACGAGCCACTCGCTTTTTTGTTGCCTCGGCGCCGTCGCTGCTGATCGCGTAGAGCAGAATATTGGTATCAACGAAGCTTGCCACGCCGATGCAATTGGTCGCGCTTTAGTCTGGTCGAGGCGCGAAAGCTCTTGATTTCCGAATAGGCTTGTTCCTGGAGACGCTCCAGCTTCCGAAATTCATCTTCTTCATCACCCAATATCTGGAGGAACTGCCTCACCAACGCGCTCAGCGAGGTGTTTCGTTCCGCCGCCTTTATCTTGGCATTCCGATAAACCTCATCCGTCAGTGAAACTGTGACATTTCTCACAGTTTAACTGTCTCACCGAAAATCAGATTCGCCAGGAAAATTCAGGGCTTGCTAGTAGCGCCGACGGCCCCGTCGGTACTCGGTTTCCCTGAGGAACAGCATGAGCGTACTGCGTGTTTCCGCTTGCTCAGAAATCGTGATCCGTGTTTGCAAATGCGATAGGCTCTGGCGACATGAAGACGAATGATTTGGCCAGGACCTGCTTCGGTAGGGCGAAAATTCATTCGAGCCTTAGCGAGAACTTGTTTGAGCCGTCTTGGCTATGGCAACTCCATCGTCCGGCTCAAACGAGTCCTCGCCGAAGGCTCAAATGAAATTTTCGTATAGCAAGTCCGGAGTTATTCAGCAAGCTGTGGTCGGAGGCCCTACCGGTCGAAGCTCCAGCTTGTGAATAACTCCGCCCGGAGAAAAGAAAGCTTTGGAAAAAAGAAAGGGTTTTCTTTGCCAAGGGCAGTCGGGCAAAATCCCGCGCTGCCCACGCGAAGAAGGACGCGCCGGCTGGCTACGAATAGGATTTTCGGGTCCGCGAGATCTTTAGGGCAGAGTTTCGAGCCAGCCGGTCGCGCTTTGATTCGTCACAACGAATACTCTAGTTGAGGTCGAGCACTTCACACTTCGACGACTTAACTATACGGATTTCGGACGGCCAAAGCCAAGCGGCTTTTTTCGCGCTGGGTAAAACCAGAAAAAAGGAGCAAGCATGAACCGATCAAATCCGTTTCCGGTCCCAGATCCCCATTATATGGTCAGCGTGGGAATCGATTGGGCTGATAAAGAACACGCTGTCTGTCAACGCTCTGGTCCGGAGGGAGGATGCCGGACATTCCAGCTGGGCGCCGATCCCGTTTCGGTTCGGACCTGGCTCGAAGAGCTCAAAAGCTTGGCTGGTCCGCAGGGGCGGGTGGCCATTGGTTTTGAACAAAATCGGGGAGCACTCTTTGAAATGCTCCGCACCCAGGGAGACTGGATCGACCTCTATCCGCTCAATCCTTTGAGTTTAAGCGAATACCGCAAGGTCTTCTTTACTAGTGGCGCCAAGGATGACCCTCGCGACAGCCAATTGATCGAAGAGCTCGTTGATCACCATCGGGATCGGCTCCGGCTTTATCAACCCCCGGAGCCGGTAGTGCGGGAACTGGATTTGCTCGGTCAGCACCGACGCAAAGCCGTCGAGGCCTCCGTGGTGTGCGAAAACCAACTCACCAGCTTACTCAAAGTCTACTATCCGCTGGCCCTCGAGCTCCTCGATGATTTGGGCACCACTCTGGCGCTGCATTTTTTGAAACGCTGGCCGACCCTGCAGAGTTTAAAAAAAGCCAAGCCCCAGACCCTGCGCTCTTTTTTTTATCAGCACCACAGCCGCAGCCAGAGCTTGATCGAGGAGCGCTTGGAAAAGATTGCTCGGGCCCAAACCGTCACCGAGGATCGTTCTCTGCTGGAGCCCTCCGTGCTGAGTTGCAAGTGTTTGGTCAGTCAATTGTTGCCGCTGCGAGATTCCATCAAGGCTTTTGACAAAGCCATCCACACTCTGTTTGCCAAACATCCCGATCGGCACATTTTTGAAAGTCTGCCCGGAGCCGGCCCGCAATTAGCCCCGCGCTTGTTGGTGGCTTTTGGCTCCAATCGGCAGGCTTTTGCCCAAGCCCTGGAGGTACAGAAAAAAAGCGGAATCGCTCCGGTCCAAGTGCGCAGCGGCCAAACCAAAAGCGTCCAGCGGCGGCGCTTTCGCTCCAAATTCCTGTGCCAGAGCTTCCACGAATTCGCGGCTCATTCCATTCCTTATTCCCAATGGGCCAAGCTCTATTATCAAGAGCAAATGGCCCGCGGTAAGTCCCACCACACTGCCGTGCGCGCCTTGGCCTTTAAATGGATCCGCGTCATCTTCCGGCTCTGGCAGGACCGCACCCCTTATGACGAAGAGCGCTACCTCCAAGTCCTCAAAAAACGCCACTCACCAATCGGTGAAAAACTTTAACTTTTTCCCTTGCCAGACCTGCTCAGATACTACCCTACCGAAGCAGGGTCGGAAGCAACCTTGCGAGGCCAACCTTTCCATTCATCGGGCCGTGCGCTGATTATTTCCGGTCGGTGGTTCGCAGGGGGAATCTACTTCGCTTGCTGTTTAGCGGGTTTTATGGTTAACTTGTTTCCATGAAAGCTACGATCGACTTTGAGGATGAGCTTTACCGCCGATTGAAAGCAACCGCCGCCCTGGAGGGACGCAAGGTCAAGGATTTGGTCGCCGAGGCGGTTCGCTCCCTTTTGACGGATGAAAAGCCGGCGCTCCGTCGACGCAAGCGAATCCAATTGCCGGTGGTGAAGTCCAAGAAGCCAGGAACACTCGCTCTGACAAGCGAGGCGATTGCTGAACTGGAAACTCTGTTGGACCTAAGAGGACGCAATAAACAACCGGGCGGCCGTTAATGTTTATCGTCAATTCCGAGCTGACCCCCGGGTCGGATGGCTGGAAGAACCAGTTGGCGAAGACCAACCGGGCCGGACCAGAACGCGCCAATCTTTTTTTGAGTCGGGCGAATGATTCTAACGAATTTGTCTTCTTCGCGATCTTAGCGAGCTTCTGTTTAAAATCCTCGACATTATCGGCTTCGGAAAGAGAACACCGAAGGCATGAAACAAGAAAACAAATTGTAATATAAGTCGATTACTCCGTACTACTGTCGGTGAAAAATGTTGTTTTCCTGCGAGGCGAGGACTCGTTTGAGCCGGGCGCCGGAGTTGCCACCGCCCAAGGTTTGAGCAGCATTTTCGTGGGCGTTGGAGTGATGATTTGGTTCCACACGATCAAAGCCGATATTTTTGCTATTTGAAATGCACTGGATTTATGAGCAAGCGGGGCGGTAAAGAGAAGCGATCGAGGAAAGCGAGTCTGGGTTTCGAGGCATTTTCCTTTGGATCGATCCGCATTAATGGAACGACCTATGATTACGACGTGGTGATCGATCGCTGCCACGTAAGCAAGCGGAATAAGAAACCATCAAAAAAGTTCCGCTCCTCCCTTGGACACACGCCGCTCTCAATCGAGGAGGACATACCCTGGAAGTGCCGGCGGCTGGTCGTCGGTACGGGTACCGGAGCCTTGCCGATCATGGACGAGGTTAAGCGTGAAGCCGATCGCCGCGAAATCGAATTGGTCATTCTTCCGACGGCAGACGCGATCAAGACGTTTCAGGAGAATCCTGATAAGACCAACGCGATCCTGCACGTAACGTGCTAAAGTTGAGCTAAATCAAACATCGAGGCCGTCCAATGAAAGACCGTGTGGGTTTAGTCGCAGGTGCCTACCTGCTGACGGAGCCTTGTGAACACGGGCTCATGTTCCAACCCTGTTTGGAACGGCCTAAGATACGGTTCGGTCTTTTGCAAGGTGCGGCACGAGGAGGGGGGACTAATCTAGCGGACAGGTTCTACCGACCTTTGGGCGAAGACTCGTTCGAGCCGGGCGCTGCGGCAGGTCACACTGAAGACGGCTCAAACAAGTTCTCGCTAAGGCTCGAATAAATTTTCGCCCTACCGGCGCAGGACCAAAGACGCTTTGGGACATGTCTCGAACCTTAGCTCGATTGCGCGAGCTACAGATTGACCAAAGTCCGACAGACCCAAAAAGGCCTTGCAGGCAGACCCTTTCGTTTTGGGCTACCGTTGGCCAATGATGCGCCCCGCCACGGCCACCAGCTCCGCGTTGTCCCGTCTCGACCGCCTTGAAAAAGGTTTCCACTTCGCCCCGACAAACGCCCGGCGTTCGATAGTCCTTAGTCCTTGGGAAGTGCGACCAAGGGGGTCTCGCGCATCTCGGTTGGACGCTGGTGCTGGATGCTCTGTACCCTTTGCAGCGCCTGATCGACTGCCGCTTTGTCTGGCAAAAAGGTGTAAGTGATGTCGAAGCGGCGTTGCTCTTTCGGACCAATGGTCGGCACGCGATTCAACGCGCGTTGATAGCTGCGGTTATAGGCAAAGCTAGTGCCCGGTTCAAGGCCAGTGACATATCCCTGAGCGAGCGTATCTGTGTTTTTCCATAGCGAGAGCACGGGCAACTGTTGAATGTTAAAACCGAGGCTGATCCCAAGGTTACCCGCTGTGTTATGCAGCACGGCTAGCGTCTGGCCCTGCTCATCCCCGTACGGCACTACGTTGAACACAGTTTCGTCGTAGTCGCGCGTCGGTGGTTTGTAGGTCTGGTAATCACTGAGTTCAGGCGCCGCCCTATCATTGAAGGGGGAAACCTGCTGCACAGGGGCGCTGAAGCCGGCCCCCGGGTCCAACAAGGGCGGACCAAAGTTGCTGTGGTAGAGCGCCTCGTATTCCTTGGGGTAGTCGCCCTGGTTTGTCAGCGTGTCGTGCAAGCTAAACTGTCGAGCGCCGGGTTCGGTGCTCAACTCTGTCGCGATAACAAAATTTACTAATTTGAACGCCTGTTCCTTCAAATCGCCTTTCAGTCGGATGGTGTAGGGTGGATCCTCGTCGATGCTCAGCACGACTTTCGAAGCCGGAATGTTGGCTGCGAGGCCATGCAAGGGGAGCATTACGCCTTTATCCATACCGGGGTGGCCAACCCATTCATAACCGCAACGAGTGACCATCTCATTAAAACCTTCAAGCCATCCTAGACCGCCACGTCCGTTTAGTTGAATGAACGCCGGATTAACTACTTCGCTCACGGGCGAATGCCAACCGATCCGAACGTCTCCGGAAACAGCTTCCAAAACGTTCATGCCCCGCGTGGGGACCACCGAAATTCTCATCGCGCCAGTGTCGATGTCGACGATACTTACGCCTTCCTGACGTCCACCATGCAGAACGCGCATCCTGACGGAGAACGGTTTGTCAGGTTTCAAACCGAGATCCTGGCTGGTGATCTGCCAATTCTCTGCGGCCTTATCAGTATCGAGCAGTACGCGCTCCCAAGCAAGCGCCGGAGCGCCGGTCAGTACGGCGCACAAACCGAGGAGGGAAACGATCGCTTTCATGACGGTGTATAGCATCTTTCTACACGGACTGCGAGTCCATTGTAAGGTCACACTCTCCGAAATCGAACCGAGAAGCGCTCGTCCCTGCACTTCGACCGCTCATCGGGCAGAAGGTCAAACTGGGTAGCAAAGGCGTACTGTCACCTGGCCCTTCTGCACCTTGACCTGTTGACGGTCCACGGCCAAGCCGCGCAGGAAATTACGCAGTCCGACGATGGCGGCGGCTTCCTCGTTGTCGAGTTTACCCTCCAGGGGGGCCTGGTCCTCGCGCACCGTCGGCAGGCGTGCCATTGGAGTGCCCCGGTAAGAGATGTCCACGCGGAGTTCGACGCCATTGTAGACGGTGCGCAGGATGCCCTCGGGGTGGCGCGAGTGATTTTGCAGGATGTAGGTGATGACATCGCGGGAATGGACCGCACACGTTTCAATCAGATCCGTAGCGACCTTCCAGCCCTGCGCCTTGTCGCGCAGGAACGCCACCGCAACCCCGACCGAGCCCTCCGCATCGTTCCACGCAGCCTCGGCTGCTTGCTGCGTGCCCAAACGGAACAGTAGCGTGAGCGCGATCGCGGCGGTAAGGCAAAGCGCTAGAGGACTAGCAGTGAAGCTCCGAACTGCGGGAGGCAAGTCGCGAAAGTAGCCTGGGTAGACATTCTCACTGAGTGCCAGTAGGGTGGAGATACCGATCACATAGATGGCGCGGGTGTCTATGGGTCGTGACAGCATGACTTGCATGCCGCCAGAGATCATGAATGAGGCGGTAAAGACGAGCAGCGAGCCCGCCACTTCCTGCGGCACCAACAGGAAAAAACCGGAGAGCTTCGGCGAGAAGGCGAATATCAGCAGAACAACCGCCGCAGCAAAACCGATCACGCGACTCGTGGCACCTGTAGCACCAGACACACCGACCAAGCTGGGCCCGATACTCATCCCAGGCACCCCGAGAGCGCTGCCCACCACATTAGAAAGCCCGTCGGCCAGCACCCCTTTGCGGATGTTAGTCTTGTCTGGCCGTCGCCAGGCAGCGTTGTTAATTCGCTGGCACGTCGTTATGACGCCCACAGCGCGCAAAGACGCTGCGACGCCGGCGGCCAGAAAAGCAGGTACCAGCCCGACATCGAAGCTGACCTGCAGAAAGGTTGGACGGGGCAACGCGACCCAGGCGGCATGCCCGATCGCCGCCAGCCCAGCGGGATCGATGAGCCCGATAACCGAACCGCCCGCCATCCCTGCAATAAGTCCAAACGAAGTACACAGAAGCTTTAGCGTTCCGCGACCCCAGATACTGAGACCGACGCAAACCGCAAGGGTGAGCGTCGTAACGCTAAGGTGCAAGGGAAAGGCAGGCAACGCTTCATGGCGGACGTCGAGCGTTTCCCCGATTCCAACCACACCAAGCTGCAGGCCGACCACAAAAACGGTGAGGCCAGTGAGAACAGGTGTGATCACTACCTGGAGCCGGCGGAGGGCGAGGGCGACCAGGACCTCGACCGCTCCCGCAAGGAGAGTCAGCCCGAAGACCAGGGGCATACCGCCGATCTCGGCCGCTAAAACCGAGGGAGCCAGGTAGACAGCGGAAAAAAGGGGCGGCGCGAGAAAGCCCGAACCAACGGGTCCACGCGGCAGGGCCTGGAGTACCGTACCAATCGCGAGCCCAACGCAGGCAATGCCCATTGCGTCAACACTCATGGTCTGTGTTGCGCGAGCGTGGTGTAAGATGATGGTGACCAGAATCAGATAAATCGCGGCCATCACCGCATATTGACAGCCAAGCAAGGCAAGGCGCAGCGGTGGCGGCCATTCATTGACAGCATAAAGGAGATTTGGCGGCCGCTCGGGTTGGTCAGGGACAGCAGTCATTGTTTTGTGGTATCTAGTGCGCCGTCTCATATATAACGATGACGTCGCCGCAGGTCAGTTGGCTGTTTTTCAAGGCGGTCCGAGCCGGACTGGCAGTAGAAGCGTCCATATCTGGATTCATACGGATCGAGGTCCAAGCCGGACTGGCAGTAGCAACGCCGAAAAACAGCCAACTGGCCGCGGCCCGAAGGGTTGCGTTGAAAATGGGCCGGCGGCGGCGTTGCACCTCGGTCACGTATCGTTTCAGATATGCTCCCTCCTCGCGCCTTGCCGGCGGCCCATTTTGAACGCAACGACATCATCGGTATATATGAGACGGTGCACTAGCCGCTGAGCCCGCCAAATGTCCAGGCGATGGCAAGACCGACACCAAATACGACCAAAAACAGCACGGTCATCACTCCCTTCCTTCCGGCTGAGGGCTGCGCAGCGGTCTGGTCGGATGATTTAGCCGATCGAGAAGTGTGCCAAAAGGTTAAACATTTCCGTGCGTCAACTACGTCGGCAGATTTGGAAAGAGAGACGAGATCGAATCGCAAAAGTTCGCATTGAATGGGAGGCGACACGCCGAATAGGGAAGTGAAGGACCTTCGGCGAAGTGCTATGGATAACCGTTCTAAAGTTTGACGTAAACGTCTATAAAACGCTGCATCATGGCGTTAACTTGGTCCGGTACCTCCAAGGTTGGAAAATGGCCTGAACCAACTACCTTGCCGACAACGAGTTGTGGACACACCTCCGAAAAGCGCGCCAGGTCACTATAACGGCCGCCGTTGTCTTCGATATATAGAATCGGTAACTTACAGGCCTTGAGACGGTCGACGGCGTTATCATTCCAAGCGAACATCGTCTCAAAGTGCGCAATCCATTGTTGTTGAGGAACCGCCAAAAAGCTTTCCTTAGCGTAGGTTTTACAACGATCACTTGGCAAGCAGATCTGGTTAATCAATCCGCAAAGCGCGTCTTTATATGCTGGACTTCGGAGTCTCTCAAGAACATTTGCCTCATCAGCAAGGGCCGCACGGGGAAACAAAACGCCTGAACTGATTAAGACAGCTGCTGTTGAAAGAGATGGGTATTTTGCCGCGAACTCTACGGCTACCATTCCACCCATGCTATGCCCAATGATGATTGCCTTTTGGATATTAAGCTGGTTGCAAAGATCGGCCAGATCTTCCGCATATTGTTCGATGGTGCCGTATTTCTCCAATCGACCGCTTTTCCCGTATCCCCTGAGGTCGAGGTTAATCGAACGATTCCGCTGAGAGAAAAAATCGAATTGAGGGGCTAAATGGGAGCGATCAGCCCCACCACCGTGAACGAAAAGAAACGACGGTGAATCCGTACCTGCGATATCAAAAGATAGCTCGACTCCATCGGAGGTTCTGATTTCCATGTTTTGATCTTCGCTCAATACTTTTTGTGCTGGAAGCGAATAGTTTGAGCTCTCATTGTATCGCAGTACGATACTCTTGTCCGGGGATCCGCGAAGCGTTGGTTGCCGCGATTCCCATCGCAACCCTGGAGCGGATCACATCGGAGGCCGAGTCGGACGTGCGCCACCGCGCCAATCGGCCGACGCTTATACCACGTCGGGCGCGAGGTAGCGGATGCGCTTGTTCACGTCGGTGTTAATCGAATGATACGGCTGGGCGAGATTGGCCTGCGCAAAAAGTGTCGTGCGTTGATACTCCATGTCATCCCCACCGATGGCGTCGGTGAAAATCGGCACGAGGTAATCGATGCCCAGTCGTGATGGTTTCATCAGCTTCGGATCGTAGAGTTCGGCGTGCATGCGGCGCGCGTGAATAAGGCCCCAACGGTCGCGTAGACGGTTGGCATCATAGCCGTCTACGTGGAACCCTCGATTGGTGTCGTATTGCAAAATGGAGACGGCGTTGTTGCGACCTTCCAGCAGCAGCTCGACGGCTTTGGCACCGAGCTGTGCGGCATAAAAACGGTCGAATAATATCGGCCGTCCGCCGCGCTGAGTGTGGCCGACTTTTCGCGTGAAGATCGCTTCGCGCGCGGAGTTCCCGCGCCGATAGAGCTGGAAATACCTATCGCCGATGAGTTGGATGAGCTTGGTTCGCAACGCTTCGGCCGCGCCGGTCAGAACAATGTTTCCGGCGGGATCGGTCGATCTGGATTCGGCACCGAGCTCACGCCCCTGCTCATCGACGACGCCTTCTCCGCAGACGATGACGACATTCTTTTGGAGGTCGTAAATGTTTTTCACTCGCGCCACGAGATGATCGAAGTCCAGGGGATGCTCCGGCACGAGGATGATGTCCGGGCGGCCGTACGCGGTTCCAAGTGCGATGTAGCCGGAGTGCCGACCCATGACTTCGACAATCGCGATGCGCCGATGGCTTTCGGCGGTTGTGCGCAATCGCTCGATCCCATTGGCGGAAACGAAAACCGCTGTCGCGTAGCCGGGGGTTACGTAATTCACAATCTGGTCGAGCGCGAACACGGCGCGGGATTCGCTGCGGCTGTAGTGAAATCGGTCCGCGCCACCCGGGTCCCGGACACGCACGATTTCGTCCGGCTCGCCCGGGTAATTGAGCCCGAGATCGTTATCGATTGTCTTCGGCGCGAGCACAGCAGGAAACCGTTCAGCGAGCGGTTGGAGTCCATTGAGGGTGCCGTCACCGCCGACGCAGATGAGGCCCTCGATGCCCAGCTTAATCAAACGCGATGCAATGAGGTCGAGGCTTTCCTTTTTATCGGGATCGACAAAGTCGCGGGAGGAGCCGATGAGCGTGCCACCCTTGGTCGGGTCGAGCTCTGGGATAGGGTGGTAAAGCGGGTTGAGGTGGACATGCGGGACGCGTGGATTAAAGAGGCTGTTGAAACCTTTAATCAGGCCGATGATCTCGACCTTGAGCTGGTTCGCTCGCACGACCGCCCCGTGAATCGTGGCATTCAATGCCGGCGTGTCGCCACCGGCGGTGAGGATGCCAATGCGTTTCATGTCAATTCTGTCGACGCATTGTTGCGCGGCGACGATGTTGTCCATTCCCTCGCGAAGAGGTCCACCTCCTGCAGCTCGGGCCGAAGCATCGCATCGGTGAAGAGGACGCCGGGATGATTAAAGACGCAACCGAAAAAGGCGGCGACGAAACGTCTGGTGATCCGGTAGCCAAGCAGACTTGCGCGAACCGTAAGGCCGTCGTGCTCGAAGTCGCAACATTTTTCCAGGTAGCCGCCATCGTTAAGAAAACGCGGGTGATCGCTTGTCCGTGAAAATCTTTTTTTCCTGCGAGGATTTACGAGGAGCTGAACAGTTTGAAGATTCACCGGCAAAGATGCCGGTGTCACGGCGGGAAAGTGGCACAGGCTTCCAGCCTGTCACTGGACTCTGCACGGCCGCTTTGGTTGCAGCTCCGCCGCGCTAGGAATTCTCCAACTTTTGGAGACGGAGAAGCAGCTTCTCCGGATCAGCGAGCAGATGAGTCTCGAGCCCGATCTGGCCGCGGCAGGCTGCGCACTCACGCAGCTCGGCGGTGCCAGCCCGGCTGTGCAGTTCGACAACATCAAAGGCTACACCAACGCCCGGGTCGTGGTGAATGTGCACGGCTCGTGGGTCAACCATGCGCTAGTGCACGCTGCGGATCAATGGGCCTGATTTCGAGCAAAAGGCCGCAGTCCAAACACGGGTCGCCTTTGGCGATCTGTACGGCTTCGTCGAGACTCTGAGCGACAATGAACCAGTAGCCGCCAATCGCTTCTTTGGATTCACCAAAGGGGCCGTCTGTTATCACATTCTTCCGCGCGACAGTTTTACCTTCAAACATGAGCCGTTGCCCGGCCTTCATTTTTCCTTCGCTAATCAATCGATCATACCAGATGTAAAATTTCTCCGTTGCGCTCTGTATTTCATTTGGGGAGAGGGTCTTGTCCCACTGTCCCCTGCAGATTGCTAGATATTCGGCTGTAGGAGGCTGCTCGCTCATGATTGTCTGGTTACGCCCTGATATCGGCCGGCGTCAAGCGAGCCCAGCCCGTTTTCGCGTACCGTTCTAGTCACCCGTTGATCGTCCACGTCTCGAACTTGTGCGATCGTGGAGAAGGCACATGCACTGGGTCAGTTATGCCAACTGGCGGACAGAATTGTCCGCTTAAGCCAAAGTGGTACGTTTTACCGTCTATGCCAATCCGCAAATCCGTTAGTGCCGCCGGCCAGCGTGTAGCACGACAATCCGCCCTAAAACTCTTTACTGATCGAAACCATGAGCGCGAGCTTCTGCGCCATTTCTTCGAACGATTGGCTAGGGTCCACGGGGTGCACGACGTACGGTCCGAAAAGCCACTCCTGAGTATTTGGGGAGTCGGTGGGATCGGCAAAACTAAACTGTTGGAGAAAGCCATAGAAGAACTTGGCCAGAGGCTTGCCGGGCTACGGTTGATTTCTCTCGATCTGGATCATGACCGGTGGACACCATCTTCCTCTGTGGCCGAGTTCTTCTGGCATTTGCGTTCTCGGCTATGGGAGGCAAAACCGCGCGGCATCGGAGGCGGAGCCCGCATTGAAACACCGCTTTTCGATTATCTCTATTTCGCTCTCTGGCGAGCGCAGCATCCGGGTGAGAATTTTGCTTTGAATGACAGCGTGTTAAAGGACCTCCTAAACACTTCCACGCTAGGCACCACGATTCTCGCGGAAGCATCCGGGAAGCTGGCCGCGGGAGTTTACGATGTCGCTACTGCAGGTTCTGCCGTGGGTGGTCTGTTTCAGTTGCTCGGTAAAGCGCTGACTTACTTGCGCAACCGAGATCGCAAGGGCTTGTTGAATAAACGCGGGCTAAACCCTGAGTCCATGACTGAAAAGGACATGGAGGCGGAGTTGGCGCCCGTGCTAGCCGCGGATGTGGAGCAATGGCTGGAGGACCATCCCAATGACGCGCTTTGCGTCGCGATCGATGGGTTTGAACGTATTCAATCAACCACTCTAGCAGAGGACATCCAGAAATATTTGGCCGACTGGTGCGGGATACTGACGGATCCCGACGGGGCGTTCTCCGGACGCTTTGGCTGCGTGTTGCTTGGGCGAAATAAGAACCGTTGGGATGAGCTTTACGACACGGAATGGCAGACGCGAATCAGTGAACACTCCGTTGGCGGACTCGGAAAAGAAGACGCGCTGAGATTTCTAGAATCGGCAGGGACTTATCATAAAGAACACGGAGACCTGACTACGGCCGACAATTTGCGAAAACACGCGGACGCGATCCTTGCGGTCACTCGGGAGCAGCGTAGCCAGGACAAACCGTCGTCATTCCACCCTTATTACCTCGACCTCGCCTATGGCATTGTCTATGAGCAGGGAGTTCACTTCCGACCCGCTGACTTAGGCCAAACGCCGGCTGAACTGCAAATCCGCTTTCTTCGCTATCTACAAACAGGGCAGCGAGGGGTGTTCGAAACCTTTCGTTGCCTGGCACTAGCTGGCACCTTCGATGAAGCGCTTTTCGATCATCTTGTTGCGTTACGCTTGATTCCAGCTGGCTTCCATTTCGCGGCCCTCACCGGAGAGGATTACTCTTACGTGGAGGAAATTCGCGATCTTCCCGGAACATTCCGGTTCCATCGATTGATGGAACTAGCCCTCATTAAAGATCAGTCAGCAAAGGCAGAGGACCGGCCCGTGGCTCGCGAGCGTATTGATGCGATCTTGGACTATTTCAAAAACAAGGCGGAGTTTTCGAAACTCGCCGACTGTTCCCAATGGCATCTCAGTGCATACCAGAAAGGGATGACGATAGCGTTCGACAGGCATCATGACGGTTTATTAGACTTTCCGTCTTTGGATGCGTTCTTCCTCGCACTGGAAGAGCCATTTGATTTCACAGCGTTTGTCGGTGCGCGAATCGATTGGTGGCGCAAGCTGGCTCATCTGTGGAAGCGCCATCAGCCAGAGGATGAGCGTTCATTAGACACCTTGTCTGGTCTTGCTGCAATGCTGCATGCGCAAGGCCAATATGGAGAGGCAGAAGATGTGGAACGTCAGATCCTTCAAAGCTCTGAGCGCGTGCTTGGGTCCGACCACCCGAACACACTGTCGTCGATGAACAACCTGGCCCAGACGCTGAAAGCGCAAGGAGACCTGGCCAAGGCACACGAGCTCCAGGAGCAGGTGGTCGAAGCCATGGCTCGGCTGCTGGGTAAGGAGCACCCGGACACACTGACGTCGATGAACAACCTGGCCCAAACGTTATATGCACAAGGAGATCTGACCGGGGCACGCAAGCTC
Organism: uncultured Verrucomicrobiae bacterium; assembly: GCA_963813025.1. Classification (GTDB taxonomy): domain Bacteria; phylum Verrucomicrobiota; class Verrucomicrobiia; order Chthoniobacterales; family JAFAMB01; genus CAVSUL01. Next base: position 15,553 of record CAWEXO010000004.1, read on the forward strand.
CAGGAGGAGGTGCTTGAGGCCATGGCTCGGCTGCTGGGTAAGGAGCACCCGGACACACTGACGTCGATGAACAACCTGGCCCAGACGCTGAAAGCGCAAGGAGATCTGGCCAGGGCGCACAAGCTCCAGGAGCAGGTGCTTGAGGCCAGGGCTCGGCTGCTGGGTAAGGAGCATCCGGACACACTGACGTCGATGAACAACCTGGCCCAGACGCTTTACGCGCAAGGAGATCCGGCCGGGGCACGCAAGCTCCAGGAGCAGGTGCTTGAGGCCATGGCTCGGCTGCTGGGTAAGGAGCACCCGAACACGCTGACGTCCATGAACAACCTGGCCCAGACGCTTTACGCGCAAGGAGATCTGGCCCGGGCACGCGAGCTCCAGGAGCAGGTCCTCGAGGCCAGGACTCGGCTGCTGGGTAAGGAGCACCCGCACACACTGACGTCGATGAACAACCTGGCCCAAACGTTATATGCAGAAGGAGATCCGGCCGGGGCACGCAAGCTCCAGGAGCAGGTGCTCGAGGCCATGGCTCGGCTGCTGGGTAAGGAGCACCCAAACACACTGACGTCGATGCTCAACTTGGCCCAGATGCTGCAAGCGGAAGGAGATTTGGCCGGGGCCGAGCGGCTTTACCGACTGGCGCTGGAAGGCCGCAAGCGCGTGCTTGGATAACCACGCACTCTGTCTGCCAGCCATGGATCGTTCTCGAGAGCCGGCAATCCTTCGCTCCACGTTCTGAAGAGGGTTACTGTCACTTTTCCGTTGAAAAAGTGCTTCTCCAAAGCAGCGTTTTGGTACGTTATCACAAGGTTAGTTTGCCAGGTTTTCGAACTCCGCCGGGGTGAATCCGATCGATCCGTTTCCGGCTGTGCTTGGGCCCGCGATGGCATCATTATATGAGAGACGGTGCACTAGCTGCACATCTTCCTTGGCCCGAGCACTCGGATTACTCCGCCGTTCCAGCCTCAAGGGAGCAATTCGCGAACGCGCTGAGCAAAGACCTCGTAAACGATGCTGCGCGGAGCAGCGTACACGCACCGGATAATCCTACTTTCGCTTCGAACGTGATAGAAAAAAATGCTCCGATACCGCAGTACGCGCAGCCGATAAAAACCCTCGAGTTCGCCTTCAAGCGGTCGGATATCTCCTTTTTCCTTTTCCAGGTTCTTGAAACTGCGCCGCAGGGCTTGGCGCGAGGTTACGAGGAGCTGAACAGTTTGAAGATTGACCGGCAAGATGCCGGTGTCCGGGTGGAAAAGTGGCACAGGCTTTCAGCCTGTCAGTGGACTGCGCGGCCGCTTTGGTTGCGGCCACGCCGCGCTGTGCACACCGTGGCCTCTGTGCGTTGCACGACGTTGCGAATAGATTTCCTGGATGTGGCTCAACCAGCAACTGACGAAGCTGTTGACGGGTGCCAGATGCCGCATTAAGCCGTTGAGCGCAACCAATAATTTTATCAGAGAGAAATTGGAACCACTATCAATTGACGAACCCGTCGGGCTCACCCCTTCGAGCCGCGGTTCTCGCCTTCAACAGAGCGTTTCGATTCCTTTGAAGGCCTGCGTTTATTGGAACACTTTTTTCGCAACACTCGTTGTTCTGAGTTGCGCTTCTGCGGTCTTCAGGGTTCCGATCAGACGATCTTCCTGGTTCTTGCTAGGAGCTTCACTGTGTCTCGGACTTTACCTGGCTTCGCATTTGCGGGTCCAAGTCATCGTGAGGTGTCTCGTTCACTCTGGGATTGCGCTTGCTGCTGGACTGAGTGCAGCCTTTCTGTCCACCCGATTCCTCTATACCGGCTTTCTCAGTTGGTATCCCGATGCATGGTCCTACTGTGGTTTCGCCCAGTACCTGGAAAAATATTCGCGTGGTCTACTTCCTGGATCCAATCCAATGACCGCGATGGCCGCGGGCTTGTCGGGAACTCGTTTTGGAACACCGGCTCTGCTCGCCCTCTTCAACAACTTGACAAGAGTCAACGTTGTCACCTGCGCTGTCTTTTTTTGGTGTTTCGTCACGATTACGCTTTATCTCGGCAGCTACCTGTTGGCCAGGGCATGCAAATTCAAGACTTTTGGCGCGATTTTCTTCGCTCTGTTCTGCGTGACGAGTGGCTCGGCCTTGGACGCTCTGCTTATCGGGAGTTGGGATAACCTGCTCTTCGTGTGTTTTCTGCCCGGAGTAATTGCCAGTAGTATTCTTCTAAGCAAAAGATCATTCTCGAGGCGATTCCTTATTCTGGTGGCGGTGCCACTGGGCGCGTTGTTCTATGTCTATCCGGAAGGCGTCCTCATTTCGGCTGTTCTCTTTTCTCCTTTATTGTTTTTGCTGACCTTGAGGCTATTGAGAGGTGCGCCGCAGCGCATATGGCAATTTCTGCTGCTCATCTGCGGTGCGATAATCGTGGCGTTACCCTATTTGCCGATCTTTTCGCCTTTCATCGTCCAGCAGCTCGCTACCGGAGCTCATCATCCGCGCCCAGGTGAGGGTACTTTTCCGAGGCTTTTGGCCATCAATCCTGACTTGTTGCCTTCTCTGCTCGGATTCGGGACTGAGTTCGGCACAGTCAAGGTCGGTCTATCGGACCACATTCTGGCAGTTGCGGCCTTTGTCACCTTGGCTGCCGGATTCGTCGGCGCCAACAAAATTGTGAAAAGCCTCACTTGGTCCCTTCTCCCGCTGGGTGGGCTGCTTCTTTGGTTCGAGTTGCGCGAGAAGTGGGACTATGCCGCCTTCAAGCTGCTCTTGATTGCCTTGCCGGCTTATGGAATTGCGCTGTGCCAGGGAGCCATGAATCTCAGCAGCATCTTCTCGGATAAGCGCACGCGCATATTCCTATCGGCCGCGATTCTATTTCTGCCGCCATGGGTCGGCAGGGTGTCACATTCGTGGCTCTTCGCAAAACAACCGGCCATCGCGCTCGACCCCTACAATACACGCAGTCTCCACAAGTACGCGGATCTGGTCCAAGTTGTTCGGATCGCCCAAAAGCGTCCGATTCTTTTTCTAGCAGACGATGAAGCCAAGCTGGCTTGGGGCCTGATTTTTCTGAATGGCTCTTCTCTCGTGGTCCCGACTAAACCTTGGTATCTGGCTGCACCTGGGTATATGGCTCTGGCCGCTCGAATGGAACCGGTGCGCGGCCCTGTCGATCTTGTGCTAAGCGAGTTTGCAAGCGGGACCAGTCGCTGGAACAACGGCATTCTATTTCTCCGGCAAGTCTCCGAGGGGGGCACCATTGTCAATGTGCAAGCTCCTTGCGGTCTGGAAAACCAAGGCGATGAGACGTGCTTTTGGATGGACAAGCGACCCGTCACAATTTCCGTTTATTGTCTTCGGCCAGAGCGCGCGCGACTAACCGTCTCTGGTTGGTCGCCTGGCCCAGATATCGCGCAACAGGGGCAGACCTCGGTTCGGTTCCAGCTAGGTAGCCACATCAAGACGCTTAGTCCGGATCAACGAGAGCTTGGCGTGGTAGATCTCAGAGCCGGATTAAACCAAATTTCGCTTCAGTGCCTGGCCGAAGATAATGGTGCAACAAATAGCAACGGTGATCCCCGACGCCTGCTGATTGGTTTGAAGGGCTTGACTCTGGAGTCCAAATGAGAAACTCGGAGCAAAGTAGCAATGGCCAAGGCCTGTCTGTCGGCAATCTGTGAAAAAGTTGACCGCGCGAGAGTTAGAGCTCGTCTCAGAATGCCGCACTGTCCTGTGCCGGTAGGGCGAAAATTTATTCGAGCCTTAGCGAGAACTTGTTTGAGCCGGACGCTGAGGTGAGCCAGCCGCTCAGGCGGCTCAAACAAGTTCTCGCCCAAGGGGCTCGAATAAATTTTCGCCCTACCGAAACAGGACCGATAAGGTGCGGAGTGCTTAGAGCCGTCACACCAATCAGCAAATCGGGTCATCTCACCTTTCGCTACGTAATGGGCCAAAGCTAAAACCTCAGTTTGACTAACTTTTTTCCAGGCGGGCAACGACCCGGATGCCGACAGGGTAGGAAACAAACGCTCCGAGCAACCGCTCAAAACCGAATACTGCAGACAGAATCTGGAAATTTTTGGTCGTTCGGATCTGTTTAGCGACCAAGAGTTTTTTCTCAGCCAGGCTCAACCCCGTTCCCAGTGTTTGATTCCGCCTTTTCACTTGCTTGAAGATCGGGTAGAGAAAAAAACCGAGATGAGTGGCCTTGCGAATCGTGAACCCCGCCTGCCGGACTATCGTTACGAGATCCTCAAGCTGATATCTGCGAAAATGTAAAAGTACCTGGTCGTACAGATCGAAGCTGGCCGGATCAGCCGGCACTTCGATGTGAGCGATTCCGCGAGGCTTTAGAATACGAAAGATCTCCGCCAGAGCCTTGCGATCGTCGGCTATATGCTCGAGCACATTGAGTGCGGTCACGCCGTCGATACAGGCTTCTGGTAGGGGACACTCGCGTAAATCAAACTGGAGGAATGGGTTACTCGGCAGGCGCGTCGCCGCCTTTAACACAAGTTCCTGGAGGTTGTCCGCTCCGATAACCTCCGCCTCAGGTATGCATCGCATCAGATCTTCTACGAGAAAACCACTTGAACACCCTACATCCAGGATGGTCGGCCGCAGCCGACCGTTAAGGAGTTTCATCGATTCGACTGCCATCGCCCGCGAGGCCAAGTCGATCGGATGCGACGATGCCGCTTCCCTCTCGTGCATTTCGGTCAATTCCGGACTCCAAGCACTGTCGCTTTGCGTAAACGACAGGATTTTGAGCCGGTTTGAGCCAACCTCAAAATGGGTGCCGCGCCAGATCGGTATCTCTTTGCCGTCACCGACAGCCGGCCACGGAAAATCCTCAAATTGCACGGTCGGCAAGAGGTACGGTTTGCGGCTTTTGATACACGAATTTCCCGATTCGAATTGGCGATACCCATCCCGGCACTTCAAAGCCGAGGGTCATAATGTTGCCAACCTTCGGTATCCACGCCATTTCCACCTGCTTGAAACCAGCCTCGAGAGCCGCTCGTTGAATCTCACGAAAGTAGTACTGAAAAGTGGGGGGGTGCTTTAACGGCCAAATCTTTAGAAGAAAGGGATAAAGCGGCTTGTAAATTGAGGCAAACCAGGCAGGTACGGTACTCTCGATAAGCACCAATTTTCCTTCGACCTGCAATGCCTGAAAAATAATTGCCAGAATGCGGTGCAAATTGCGATAGCATTGCGCAACGTTATCCCCAACCACGTGATGCAAGCAGTTAATTGCGATGATCGTGTCGAACCGTTCCCGGTCAGTGAGGTTGAGAATGTTCATTGCCCGCCATAGCACTTTTGGATAACGTTGCTTAAAAGCTGGCTCGATAAAGACATCGACAGCTTCAACGTGCGGAATGTGGTCGATCGGGAAAAGGAAAACACCGCCATTTCCGATATCAAGCAGGTGTTCTGCCCGTTCTACCTCGTGAGCTGCCGATTGGGCAATTAAGCGGTAAGTTTCCAGCCGGAGTTGGTTTGATTTGTACCAGTCATTCTCTGCAAAAAATTCAGCGTTTTTCTGCAGAGCTTCCCGGTTTTGACCTGCCTCCGGCGTCATGATCTTAGCTGCCGCACTGTCGACTGTATTATCTCCTTTGCGTCTTTACTCCGATCGAGTCAAGCGCAGCCTGGTGCACTAGCTTGCACAGGAGCATGGTTGTTGGAAACTAGGGCGTCATGTCCAGTGCGGGTTGTGTTCTGGTAACCGGGGCTGCGGGTGGAGTGGGGCGATCCATCTGTAAAACGCTGCTCCGCGAGGGATTCACGGTGCGCGCACTTATTCGACCGGAGGATGATTGCAAAGCCACTTGCTTGAATACTGACTCCATTTTTTTGGGGTCTGTTCAGGACCGCGCGTGCGTCAGCCGGGCAATCGATGGCGCAGACGCTGTTGTCCATTGCGCTGCCCTACTGCCGAACGCTCCGGGCGTAACGGCAGCAAAATACCTCGCCGTCAACTTTGGTGGAACAGAAACCGTGCTGAAAGCTGCTTTGCGTTATCAAATCAAGACTGCCGTATTTTTCTCAACGATCAGCGTTGTCGATCATAACAGCAGAAAAATAGATCGGAGCCGTCTTTGTGAATATGTGGCCGCTCCAGGCGACGCTTATCTCGCATCGAAGATCGCCGCGGAGCGATGCGTGCTTGCAGCACGGGACGCTTTTCCGGGGCACTTGGCGGTAATTCGACCGGCCTTCGTTTACGGAGAGGGGGCGACCGGAGTTTGGCGCCGCCCGTTGCGTTTTGCATCCAGAGGACGAATGGTCCTGATCGGAGGTGGTCAGGTCGGTCTCCCACTCGCTTATGCCGACGACATTGCGGCTTACGTTGCGGCGTTGCTCCGGGCGCCTCGTTATGCCCCTCCATATGATATACACGTGTTCGCAAATCCCGAGCCGACAACGATCGCCGATGTTTTCAGGTTTATAGCCGATTACCTGGACGCACCGCATCCGCATTACGTTCCCTATTGGCCGTTTGCCGTGAGCAGCGTGATCTCTGAACTGATTCCGAAATCGCTAAAAATCGGCCAATTAGCCGCTCTGGCGGCAGCGAGGGTTCGCCAATACTCGATGGGTTACGATTTGTCCCAAGCGCTTGACCATCCCCTTCTGTCCCAAATCCGGATGACTAGTTATCGAGTCGGCCTAAGCCGTATGCTGGACGAATACCAGACGCACCCTGAACGGTTTTGACGACGTGAAATCACTGGTGATCGGCGCTTCGGGTCATTTGGGCGCACACCTCGTTCGGGAACTGGCGGCTGATGGCGAAGCTGTGCGAGTACTTGTTCGTCCTGCCACCGATTTAAGGGGGCTTGCATCCCTCGACGTTGAGATTAAGCATGGCGACATCCGCGACCCGCAGTCCCTCGCGACGGCCGTGCAGGGGTGTCGTCAAGTTTATCATCTCGGGGCGCCAACCCGGATAGAACCGGGTCTTTTTCGAACCGTGGTGGCAGGGGCGCGATACGTACTCGAGAGCGCACGTGCCGCCGGCGTAGAGCGGCTCGTATACACTAGCTCCACTGTGACAGTCGGTTATTCGGCTAACCCGCAGCAGCTGCTCGACGAATCTTCCAACGACTTGACGCCGGCTTCCGACTATCACATTGCAAAGTGGCACGCGGAAAAACTCGTTCTTGCTTTTTGGGCCCAGACCGGATTGCCAATTGTGGTGGTGAACCCGTCGCATATAATCGGTCCGCTGGATTATCGCGGAACTGCCAGTACCGAACCGATCCGTCGCTGCGTTCAGGGTCGCGTGCTCTTCACGTTCCCCGGCGGCCTCACCCTTGTCCATGCTCAGGATGTTGCCCGAGGTCACATTCTGGCAATGCGCCGGGGTACTCCGGGCCAGCGATACATTCTGGGTGGCGAGCCGGTGCATATCGCAGAGTACGTGCAGATGGCTGCAGAAGCGTGCGGCCGGCCGTCGACACGCCTTTGGCTTCCGCGGTGGGCCGTGATGGCCGCCGGTCTCGGGTTTAGTACGTTAGGGGCACTCACTAGAACCCACCCGCCATTGAGTTTCACTAGTGCTCGCCACACGGTGGGCCGTTTTGCCTGGTATAGCAGCGCAAAGGCTGAAAGCGAACTTTCGTACTCTTGGCGTCCTGCTCGCGTCGCTGTGTGCCAGACAGTCGATTGGATGATGAAGGTCTTTGGCAAGCGCTGATTTGATTTGGTTTGCTTGGCACCTGGTGCACTAGCACCTTCAAATGATAATGAATGGCGAGTTTGAGAACACGACATCTGAACGTGAACAGCCTGGACGGATTCTCTCGAACGAAATACGGAGTGCTAATGACAGCGAACCTTCCCAGGCAAATAGTAGAGCCCTGATCCTGCTGTCGGTCATCGTTCCAGTCTATAAAGAGGCGGATAACATTGAAGAATTTTTGAGACGCATACTTCCAGTACTGGAAAGCATCACCAATGCATTCGAGATCATTTTCGCGATGGATCCCTCGCCCGATCGAACGGAAGAGAAGATTCTGGCGGCTCGGATCAATGATTGCCGGGTCAAGCTGCTCAAATTCTCGCGAAGATTTGGTCAGCCCTTTTCGACTTTAGCAGGCTTACAATATTCCTCTGGAAGAGCGGTCATCGTAATCGACGTAGACCTGCAGGATCCGCCCGAGTTGATTACGACGATGGTCGAAAAGTGGCGTGAAGGATATGATGTGGTGTATGCGCAGCGACGCCGGCGTGAAGGAGAAACTTGGATTAAAAGGGCTGTTTCCGAAATCGGGTACAAGGTCATCAATCGAATTGCCGACGTCGAGATTCCAAAGAACACGGGTGATTTTCGGCTAATGAGCAGGCGAGTGGTTAATGAGATCAACCGCTTGAAAGAATGTCACGGATTTTTGCGGGGGATGGTGGCGTTGGTGGGATTCCGGCAAACCTCGATTCTTTTTGACCGACCTCCCAGATTTTCCGGTAGAGGCAACTACAACCGGTTCTTTGGTTCTCTCCGTATAGGATTCAACGGTATTTTCTGCTTTTCCAACTATGCCCTAACTCTCAGCACTTCGGCAGGATTTGTTGTCGCACTGACGGCGTTCAGCCTTGGTATCTTGTACGCCGCTCTCAGAATCTTCGGATTCCCGTTTCCGTTGGGAAATCCTACTATCGTTATTCTCGTACTGTTTTTGGGAGGGATTCAGTTGATCAGCATAGGCATTTTGGGAGAATACATCGGGCGAATATACGAAGAGGTACGGCAGCGGCCCAGGTATATTGTCGAACGCGCAGAGGGCCTGAGGCGGGGTCCTGAATAGGTCGATCTCGCGATCTTGGCCATCTTCTGCTCGATTTCTTCGGTCTTCTCGTTCCCCTGTCGATTCTCAGAGAGTGTTTTTAACAGAAGGCCACAGCGCGGCGTAGCCGCAACCAAGCGGTCGCGCAAAGTCCGGTGACAGGCTGGAAGGGTGTTGGATCAATCTGGATCCGGACGAGCTGGAGCTCGTCCCTACCGCCAATCGCTTGATGGCGCGCTACGAATTACCCCAAAGTCCGACGCTCCCTGGAAGCCTGTGCCACATTTCCACCGTTACACCGGCATTTTCGGTCTGTCGGACTCTGGAAATCTGTAGGACGCCATCAAGCATCTGGTCGCGCCAGCGCTAGGATCGTCTCAGAATGCCGCACTGTCCTGCGCCGGTAGGACGAAAATTTATTTGAGCCGGACGCTTAGGTGAGCCACCCGCTCCAGATGGCTCCGCCTTCGCCAAGGCTATGGCGGACTGATGTTTATTAATAGCGCGGCTCTGCGGAGAATCTTCTTTGTGACCTTGGCGATCTTCTGTTCAATTTCTTTGGTGTTCTCGTTGCAGAACGACGATGAGCACTTGCACGATTTTGGTTGCGGCTAACCGCGTTATGATTATTCGTTTGTCTTTCGAAGCAAACTTTAGCAGCACGCTGCCCGTTGCCATTGTTCCCGCTTCCAAGGAGTGCTGATGCAAAGGGCCTTCGTAACAGGCGCTGCAGGATTTATAGGTAGCAGCCTCTGTGACCGTCTATTACAAGAGGATTGGGAAGTTACCGGCTGGGATAATTTCTCCACGGGTCAGCCGAACTTCCTTGAGAAGGCGGCCAAGGCGGCTCGCTTTCGGTTGATAGAAGGTGATAACCTGGATTTGTCAGCGTTGACCAAGGCCATGGGCGGCTGCGATCTCGTGTTTCATTTGGCGGCGAACGCTGACGTCCGGCTGGGCCTGGAACATCCGGCGAAAGACCTCGAACAAAACACGATCGCCACGTTCAACGTCCTTTCAGCGATGCTAACTAACCAAATTGATCGGATTGCTTTTTCTTCCACTGGATCTGTCTATGGCGAGGCTGAAATAATTCCTACGCCAGAAGACGCGCCTTTCCCGGTGCAGACTTCGCTTTACGGCGCTTCGAAAATTGCCGGCGAGGCTTTGATTCAGGCGTACTGCGAGGGGTTCGGGATGGAAAGCTACATCTTCCGTTTCGTGTCGATCCTGGGGGAACGGTACACCCATGGACATGTCTTCGATTTTCTAGGACAATTGAGGAACGATCCGGGGCATTTGCGGGCGCTCGGTAACGGCAGGCAGCGAAAATCTTATTTGTACGTGCAGGATTGTATCACTGCGATGTTGCATGTGATCGGGCAAAAAAGCGCTCAAACTGCAAAGCATCGGTGCGCGATTTATAACTTGGGCGTTGATGAGTATTGCACAGTTAAAGAGTCGATCGGCTGGATCTGTGCTCGGCTGGGAGTCAAACCCGAAATTGAGTACACCGGCGGCGAAAGAGGCTGGGCGGGCGATAATCCGTTTATATTCCTTGATACAAAGAAAATCCGAACAAGTGGCTGGCAGCCGACGCTGAACATCCGCGCGGCGATCGAACGAACGGTCGATTGGCTCACCCAAAATCCCTGGGTGTTTACCGAACGCGCATGAAGATTGTTGTCCTCGGTCTCTGGCACCTGGGCTGCGTGACAGCAGCGTGTGTCGCAAAATTCTATCGGGTGACTGGGCTGGACTTCTCAAAGGACACCGTGGAACAACTTGCCGTTGCCCGGCCGCCAGTTTCTGAGCCCGGTTTGGTTGAATTAGTACAAAAGGGCCTGGCCAGCGGTCAACTCGAGTTCACGATCGATCCGGCGAGAACTTGCCAGGAAGCAGACTTGCTTTGGGTCTGTTATGATACGCCCGTCGATGACGATGATGTTGCCGATCCACGTCCGGTTATTGAAGGTATTCAGCGATGTCTTCCTTTCCTCGCGCCGGGCACGTTGATTCTCGTTTCATCCCAGGTGCCCGTTGGAACCTGCCGCAAGCTTGAGAAGCTGGCCCCGCGGCATCGGTTTGCCTATTCTCCTGAAAACCTGCGCCTCGGAAAGGCAATCGACATCTTTCAGAACCAGGATCGAATTGTTGTTGGCGTTTGCTCCGAAGCGGATGCGGTAGAGTTGATTCCCGTACTGCAAAATTTTTCACCAGAAATCTTGGTTGTCCGAACCGAATCGGCTGAAATGATCAAGCACGCGATCAATTCCTTTCTGGCGCTTTCCGTCAGCTTCATGAACGAGATCGCCCGGCTCTGTGAAGCGGTCGGAGCAGACGCCAAGGAAGTCGAAAAAGGGCTCAAAACCGAGAGCCGGATCGGACCGCGCGCTTATCTTGCCCCGGGCGGGCCGTTTGCGGGGGGAACACTCGCGCGGGATGTGGTGGCTCTGGCGAATCTTGGAAGAGAAAAAAACGAGAACCTCGTTCTCATTCCGGCGATTAAGCGGAGCAACGATGAGCACAAGAACTGGACGGAGCGACGCCTGGAAGAGGAACTAGGCCCGCTCGCCGGCAAACAAATCGCTGTGCTGGGACTCACTTACAAGCCGGATACAGATACGTTACGGCGAAGTTTCGCCGTCGAAATCTGCCGGAGGATTGCTCGTGCCGGCGCAGTTGTGCGAGTTTTTGACCCGGCCGTGAAGCTTTTGCCGCAAGACTTTGCCGGAGTTATTTTAACCGGGAGTCTCGCCGAAGCAGTGGACGGCGCCGACGGTGTGGTGGTCTGCACGGAATGGCCAGAGTTCCTTTCGGTAGACTGGGATCGTCTACTGCGGCCGGGAACTGTGGTGGTTGACGCGAATGGATTTCTCGCGTGCACTCTGGCAAATAGTCCTGGGCTGATTTACCGCCGCGTCGGACAGAAGATATGAGACTCAGCAATCTGGTGACCCTGGTGACTGGAGGAAGCCAAGGCTTGGGAAAAGCAACTGCCAAGGCGTTTCTGGACGAGGGTGCGCATGTTGCCATTTGCGGACGCGATCGCGCGTTACTGGACGCGGCGAAAGCCGAGCTGAATGGTGGCGCCGACTCAGGCCGAGAAATCCTCGCCGTGTCCTGTGACGTCTCCGATGATAAAGCAGTTTCTGCCTTATTCAGCGAGATTGAACAACATTTCGGGTCCGTTGATGTGCTGGTGAACAATGCGGGCGTCTATGGTCCCATGGGACCGAGCGAGGAAGTACCGCTGGAGAGCTGGAAGCGTGCAATCGAGATCAACCTTCTGGGAACGTTTGTGCCGATCCGCCATGCAGTCCGGCAGATGAAAGCTAAAGGCCATGGAAAAATTATTAACCTTTCGGGCGGCGGCGCGACGAGTCCGTTGCCGAGGTTTAGTGCCTACGCCGCGTCCAAAGCAGCCGTGGTCCGGCTCACTGAAACCTTGGCCGAAGAACTTCGGCCTCACTCGATCGATGTGAACGCGATTGCTCCCGGCCCTCTGAATACGAGACTGCTTGGTGAGGTGCTGGCAGCTGGTCCGGAGGTTGTCGGAGGCGAGTTCTATGAGAAAGCTTTGAAACAACAAAGTTCAGGAGGGGCGCCGTTAGAAAAAGCGGCAGACCTTTGCGTCTATCTCGCGTCATCGCTAAGCGATGGAATTACCGGGAAATTGATCAGTGCGCTCTGGGATCCGTGGCCAAAACTGCACGAGTTGCGGACCCAGCTCAATAACTCCGACATTTACGCCTTGCGCCGAATCACCCCAAAAGATCGCGGGTTGAAGTGGTAATAGTGGACGTGTCGGGCTTTGGGTAATCTGTGGTGCGCGCAATCGAGCTATGGTTCGGAGAGGAGGTTAGAGACTGCCCCACACCGTCTTTGGTCCTGCACCGGTAGGGCGAAAATTTATTTGAGCCGGACGCTGGTTCGAGCCATCCGTTCCAGACGGCTCCGCCTTCGCCAAGACTATGGCGGACACGTCAAACAAGTTCTCGCTAAGGCTCAAATAAATTTTCGCCCTACCGCCACAGCACTAGCTCTCGCGCGATCAATCGCTTGGTGGCGTACTACAGATTTCCAAAGTCCGACAGAAGCAATAGGGCCAGCGCTCGCGTCGGTGCCAGTGCCAGTGCCACCGACACATTTGAGGTAAAAGTGGAGAGCGAGAACCGCACAACGCTGATGGTGATGAGCCAGCTGGTAATCACAACGACCGAGTATTGGAGCAGTTGAAGAAGGTAATCGCTGCGGCGGCAGCGAAAGACCCAGAATTTGTTCAGACAGAAATGACAGGCGACTACCAGCAAGTTTTAGGATTTGCAATTGTCGGTTGCGGATTAATGGGCCGCAAACGCGCCGCGGCTTTGCCCTCCGGTACTCTGCGCTATGCCTGCGATGTTCAACCGGAACGAGCTCAGCAGCTCGTGCAAATGGTTGGCTCGGGGATCGCGACTGACGACTTTCCGGCGCTGCTGCGAGAGCAGAACGTCAATGTCATGATTGTGTCCGCGGCAAACGCCGCGCTGGCACCATTGACGTTGGCGGCCGTTCGAGCAGGCAAACATGTCCTGGTGGAAAAGCCGGGTGCCGTGGAGTCCCGGGACCTCGATGAGATCAAAGCCGCAGCGGTAAAGAGCGGATCACTCGTGCGGGTCGGGTACAATCACCGGTTTCATCCCGCTTTTTTGAAGGTTTTTGAGATCATGAAAAAAGAGAGCGGGGGAGAATTACTGTTTGTGCGCGGCCGTTACGGCCATGGCGGCCGGATTGGTTATGACCGGGAATGGCGCGCCGATCCCCGGCTGAGTGGAGGCGGAGAGTTGATCGACCAGGGAGTGCACCTGATCGATCTGGCTGGAACCTTTTTGGGCAGCTTTACGGAAGTTCAGGGACATGCTGTCACCTACTTCTGGGATATGCCGGTGGATGATAATGCTTTCATCAGTCTCAGGAATGCGGCCGGCAAAACCGCTTGGCTTCAGGTGAGCTGTACCGAGTGGAAGAATCTTTTTTCGTTCGAAATCTACACTCGCTCGGCCAAGTTTGAGATCAGCGGTCTGGGCGGAAGCTACGGGGTAGAGAAGCTTTACCATTATCGGATGCTTCCGGAGATGGGGCCGCCCGAGACGACGATTTACGAATTTCCCCGCGGCGACTCTTCCTGGCAACTCGAGCTTGAGGCTTTTGTGGAAGATATCCGGTTGTCCCGCACCCCGGTGCCGGGAATCGCCGAAGCGAAAAGAACCCTTGAAGTGGTGGAAAAGATCTATCGATCCAGCGGATACCGAACCGGTCAGTACTAAGGCGAAAACTTGTTTGAGCCGTCTGGAGTGGGTGGCTCACCCCAGCGTCCGGCTCAAACAAGTTCTCGCTAAGCCTGCGGTAGCAGTACCAAGCCGCCATCGCTGCTCACTTCCCCACCGTCGAAATTGCCTTCAATCTTTCTCCCTTTTAGTCCTGGCAATTCAAAATCGAACTCTCTACATTCTGTCATTAGCGAAGTTTCCTGTTGCTTTGTTTGTAAGCGATTCATTGCTAACAGGTTCTATAAAAAACTTCGCTACTTTTTTGCCTTCATGATGAAATATCCGGGCTAGAGATCGTCTCAGAATGCCGCACTGTCCTGGTAGGGCGAAAATTTATTTGAGCCGGACGCTTGGGTGAGCCACCCGCTCCAGATGGCTCCGCTTTCGCCAAGGCTAATTGAGGCTCAAATAAATTTTCGCCCTACCGCCACAGGACCAAAGACGCCTTGGGACATCCTTCGAACTTTCTTGCGCGCGCCAACGTCTGGAGTCAATTGGTGATCGGTGCCTTCCAGACTACATCCTGCTTACGGGGGCGACAGTGGTTGCTGGCGTTCTGGATTGCTATGATTGCCGACGGGCGCAGCGGTTTTTCATGGAGGAGCAGCTCGCAGGCTTGAACGCGGGGGTCGGCGTGAAACCAGCGATGTATGGCGCCGTCGAAAAGCACATTGGCCAGCGCCAGTAAGGTGATTCCCTGATGGTGCGCCATCCACGATCGGACGATAACTGGCTCAGACTTTCGCTTGGGCGCGTTTTTGGACGCTCGATAGTCGCCACCCTCATAGAATCCGTATTCGCCGATCCAGCCCAGGTCAGCGATGTGTTGCAGATTGGCCAGCGCTGCTTCTCGATCGAGAGGCATTGCTAGAAAGCTGGAATAGGGAGAAATGACTGGGCCGTCGTCAGCGCTCAGGGAAAGAGCCAGAGCCGGAATGCCGAAGGGGTGGTATTGGTAATGTCCGTCCTTGTCCAGGGTGCTATAAGCCGCCTCCGAGATTCCCCAGGGAATATGGAGCGAACTCACGTGAGCGCGCTGGGCAGCGACCGCGCCGCGCAACGAGCCATCGAGCATGGTGTCGCGGTAGGTGCGCATCCATAACGCCGGCATTAGGTATTCGAACATAGTGCCGGTCCACGAGCTAAGCACGGGGCTGCCGGTGGCGAGCGTGTGTGAACGACCCATTGAAAACCAGGTGCTGGGCGGAATATCGCCCTTGGCGATGGCCAAGAACCCTGCCGTACGTGCCTCGGATGCCAGAAGATCGTAGCAGGCGTCATCTACCTTGTCGTTATTGGCGCGCAACGCAACGCTGAGCAGATTCCGCCCACGATGCAGAAGGCGGCCGAAATCCATAACCTTGGTCAGTTGTTCAGTGCGCACTGCGATCCGCTGGAGGTTTTCTCTCAGCTTGATGAAGTTCTTACGTGTTTCCGCCAGCCGACTACGGAGCTGCTCCGCGAGCAGGTGGAGGTCCGAGTCTTGCTCTGCAAGCGGACAAATGCGCTGTAAAGCGGTATTCAATTCATCGATAAACGCAGGTGCGTTACGCGGAGAAAGATCGCGGGCAGTTGGAGCCGACAGATTAAGGTCCTCTATACGGCGCAAGGGAGCGAACTCCGGCAGCAACCAGGGGAGGTAGTTGCCGATGAGATGGGCGACTGCACTGAAGCGTTGTTGAGTGGCCGCAATCCAATATTCATCCTCAGGAGTGTGCGCCGCGGCCTGCGTAAGAAATGAAGCCGGAGAGCTTTTCCCGTCATGCGATCGCGAATCACCACGCAGACTTCGTGCAAAAGCCAGCAGCATCTGGACCCAGTCTTCCCCCTCGAGCGAGGTTGATTGAAAGGTACCGGCGTCCTTGCCAGTGATGATGCGCAGCTGCTGGAGCAACCGCAGGTGATCAGTCGCACTGCGGAACAGGCGGTTTAGGAGCAACGGCTTGTCGACCAGCTCCAAGCAGTGCATACGCAGCGTCCATAGGGAGGCGACGAGGTTACCACTATCTACACTTGAGATGAGGCCGGGTACGAAGGCCTCCATGGTGATGATGTTGTACCAATTCTTTATGTGTCCGTGGCACTTCTCCATCCGATCGAGCGAATCGAGAGTGCGCTGCGTCAGATCGAGATATTCAACAAGGGTAAGATGACCGGCTTCCAGTGCCACGTCGCGTGAGTTAAACAGCAACCCAAGATTTGTCGGCGACACCCGCTGAGCAACTTGCCAATTATCTTCTTCGACGTTGTCGGGGATGAGCCAGTGGTTGGTCTCATTGCAGAAATGAGTGAAGTAGCGCCAAGTGCGCAGCAGAATGTCACGCAAAAACAGTTCATCCTTGGCACTGGTCGGCATTAGCTCTTCGCGGGGCGGGCGATTGATCCAAAGCGACAGCCGCGGGCTGAAAGCCCAAAGCAGGAGAATGGGAGAGGCGATAAGGAAAGAATGCGGATAGAGCCAGGCAAGTAGCAGTCCGATAAAGATAGAGACGGCCGGCACTACACTGAGATAGCGATCTACGGCGGTAATTTTGTGGCCGGCTTCGGCTTCGGCTGCGGTCTCCCATTCCAGCAGGCGTTTGCGTGTGACAAAACTGCGGACCAGCGTGCGGACAATTGCGTCGATCGAAAGCAAGGCCTGCTGCGGGAGGAAAGCCAACGTGAGCAAGCCTATGGCCTGACTGGAATAGAACCTTTCAAGTCCGTCTACGAGGACGGCACTTCTCGACGCGGCAAATGCGGCTCGAATGAGCGAGAACAGTAACTGGACATAGCTCGGCAGGAAGAGAAGTACCAACGTGGCCAGCGTCCAGAATACCGGACCGCGCGGCAGGCCAAACCAACCGGCTAGAAAGAGGGCAAACGTTGCCGGCTCAACCAGGCTGCGGCGCAGATTGTCGAGTATTTTCCATCGCGAGGCAGTGGAGATCGGGTTAGAGACGAGATGACCCGACTCGTCTGGTACTCGCCCAAACAGCCACCGTACAATTTGCCAATCGCCGCGCACCCAGCGATGCTTGCGGCGACTGTAGGCGCTGACGTGCGAAGGATAATCATCAATCACTTGGACATCGGTCACCAGCCCGGCGCGGGCATAGAAGCCTTCGATCAGGTCGTGGCTGAGCAGGAAATTGCGCGGGAAACGTCGGTCGAGCACCTGATGCAATACATCGACTTCGTAGAGACCTTTGCCGGTAAAAATCCCTTCACCGTATAGATCCTGGTAAACATCAGAGACAGCGTTCGAGTAGACATCAAGCCCGGTCTGCCCGGAATACAAGTTGGCCAACCGTGAGCGGGAGGCAGATTGGACGCTTACGCCCACGCGCGGCTGGAGAATGCCATAACCGGCACGAACGATACGGCGAACAGGGTCAATGATGGCGCGATTCAGAGGGTGACAAATTGTGCCGACCAACTGCGCAGCGACGCCGGGCGGTAATTGAGTATCCGAATCGAGTGTCAGGACGTACTTTACTTTTGGCAGTATCGATAGATCGCCTACTCGGACGGGAAAACTATCATTGTGGCCTCGCAGCAGCTTGTCTAGATCAAGCAGCTTGCCGCGTTTGCGCTCCCAGCCCATCCACACTCCTTGCTTCGGATTGAAAATGCGATGCCGGTGCAGCAAAAGAAATGATCCGGAATCCGGGTACTTACGATTCAGATCGAGAATGAGCTGTGCAGCAAGCTCGACCAGGGGATGCGCATCGGGCTCGCGCGGCTCTTCAACCGAATCAGGCAGATCGGTCAAAAGCGCAAAGTGGAGATTGTTGTCACGATTCCCCAGGTAGCGGACCTCGATATCGTTGACCAGCTTCCGCGTCTGCTTTTCGTTGAGCAGCAGTGCCGGAACCGCAACAAGAGTTGTGGCCCCAAGAGGTAGGCCGTCGCTGTAGTCGAGCTTCGGCAGCGGCACCGCGTTAAAGAGCGCGGTCACGAGATGGTTAACGAGCTCGACAGCGCCTTGCGAAGCCGGGATCAGAGTGAACAGAAACGCCAGCCCAAGCCCGAGCACCGGATAGTCATCGGCCAAGCCCGGGACCAGGATGATCCCGATGAAAACGATCGAGACCACTAAAATGGCGCCGATGAAGAAGCCGTCGGCGTGCCCTTTTACGAGACCGCGAATCCAATCGATCCACGAGGGATAGTATCCAACGCGAGCGAACAGTGCTTCGCGGCCCTCGGCGATCAAGTAATAGCCGACATGCGCTCGGCGCGCGTGAGTGCGGTCCTGGGTGATTGGTTCGGCTTTTGCCTTTGTGGCGAGATCCGCTGCTGTTGCTGCAATATCGGCCTCGGAGAGTTCGGAACGCTGGGCAATTTCGGCGACTGCGCGACGATACTCTTCACGACTGGCATAGTCCATCCGGCGATAGACAGCGTCCTTGCGGAGGATCTGGTCGATTACAATCAGAGGCTCGAGCAGGTCGCGCCAGCCGGTAATCGAGAGAGCCTGCAGGCTGCGCATCAGGCAAGGGATGCGCACAATCTGTTCATCAGTGGCCTTGCCTTGAATCAGCGCGTTAGCCGCTGGCACAAGCTTTTCGAGAATGGCTTGCTTTAAAGCCGGCGGAAACACGAACAGCTCCCGCAATGCGAGCGGTTGCAGCTTCTGGAATTCTTCGATGTAGGCGGTGAATCCGGGTTCCGACCACTGGTCATGGAGTGCTCCGAGCAAGTTACGGGAGAGAGCTACGACACGGGGATGCTCCCGAGCGCCAGTGCGCACGCAGGGGACGCGATTCAATTCTCGTTCTGAGCCGGTTATTTCCAGCATGGCTCCACGTAAAAGGCCAGGATTTTCCTTTAACCAAAGCCCGGCGATGGTTAATTTATCCGCTTGGCTATTTTCCTTGGCCGGCTGGCCTGCAGCCCCCTGTTCCAGATCGCTCAATAGCTGAACTATCATCGCTTGCGTTCTGGCCCACTCTGACTTCCAGGACTCTGGATTTTGTGGTTGGCGAAGCGCCTGACAGGTGTTCGCGGCCTTGGAGGCTTTCTGCCGCACATCGATTTCATTAATCTGAAGCTGCGCTTCAGATTTCTTTTCGGCTCGCGCGGCGGCCGGACGCCCAACATCGAATGTAGAGTTAATCATTGCGTTTGATCGTGACGGAGCGGCCGTCTTATCGATAACTTGCCGCCTGCATTTCAAACATGGTGGCGTATCGTCCGCCGCTAGCTAGGAGTTGCGCATGTGTTCCTTCTTCCACGAGTTTTCCACCTTCGAGTACGACTATTCGATCCGCCATGCGCACTGTTGAAAAACGATGTGAGATCAGAAGCGCCATCTTACCAGCGGTGAGTTCTGCAAAACGCTCGAAGACTTGAAGTTCGCTTTTGGCATCGAGTGCTGCTGTGGGCTCATCCAGAATCAGAAGCTGCGCGTCCCGGAGATAGGCTCGCGCCAGCGCCAGGCGTTGCCATTCGCCCGCAGAGAGATCGACGCCGCCTTCAAACCGTCGGCCCAACATCTGGTCGTAGCGTTCCGGAAGCTTCCGAATCACCTGCGAGGCCTGGCTTTTTCGGGCAGCTTCCTCGATGGATGCAAACCGGATGGACTCAAGGGATGCGTTGCCGTCCACACGTCCGACGACAATGTTTTCTCGCGCTGTCATCTCGTACCGCATGAAGTCCTGAAATATCACGCCAATTTCGTGATGCAGATCCTCGATGGAATAATCGCGCAAATCGACACCGTCGAGCAGGATTTGACCCTCGGTGACATCGTAGAGGCGGGTAATGAGCTTGACGACCGTGGTCTTTCCCTCCCCATTCTCTCCGATCAGCGCAATCCGCTCACCCGGCGCGAAGACAAAGTTGAAATTCCTTAGTATATAGCGATCGGTTCCTGGATAGGTAAATGAGACATTGCGAAACTCAAAGCCTGCCCGAATCGGACGAGGTGCCGGAAGTGCGTCCGGCTTGGATCGCAACGTCGGCTTCATTTCGAAAAAGGCGATCAAATCGGTCAGAAACAATGCCTGGTCGGCGATGCCTGAAGCGGTGGAGAATGCCTGCTGCAAATTCGAACTGGCTTGCTGAATTGCCGTGGTCAAAAGGGTGAAGATGCCGATGTTATAGTCACCATGCAACGCCCGCCAGATCACGAAGGCGTATGAGCCGTAGTAACCCAAAGTGCCCACCAGGGCGAGCGAGCCTCCCCAAAAGAGCTTGCGCCGGGAAAGCGCGACATTTTCTTCACAAATCCTTTGGGAGATCTCACGGAAGCGTCCTGTCAGGAAGCCGCTCAGACCAAACACCTTGAGTTCTTTCGCTCCTTCGCGGCTGCCAGCAACCTGCCGCAGGTAGTCCATCTGTCGCTTGGATGGTGTCTGACGGAAATTCTTGGCATAGCCAAGGAAGGCATAATGGGTTTCGCCGAGAAAGGATGGAAGGACGCCCGCTGCCATCAGCAGTAAGAGCCACGGCGAGGATCGCAGTAGCAAGCCAGTAAAGGCCAGAGTAGTGACCGATTGCTGCAACAGGCGGCCCATCTGCTGGATCATCGCCAGCCTGTCGGTGGCTTGCACGCGGGCGCGCTCCAGGCGGTCATAAAAAATGGGGTCCTCGTAGGTAGTCAGATCGAGCTTCGAGGCCTGATCCATGACCCGGATGCTGACATAGTGCGTGTAGCGATCCGCAAGCACGGAATCGAGATAGTCGATGATGCGCAGTAAGGCTGCCATGGTCACAGCTAGAACCACTTCCAGCGCTACCATCCACCAGAAATGCGGGCGGAGTTCCTGACCCATAATGCGACCTTGCACGCCGTTGACGATCCAGGCAGCAACCGCGGCGATTCCCAGGGGCGCAAAAGCCACGATGATGCGAAGAAGAATGCCCCAGGTAACGACTGAGGGACCGGAGTCCCACAAGATTCGTAGGAGGGGAGGAAGATTGCGCAAGGCGCGCACGCGATCTCCCCATGCACTGCTGACTTTTTGTTTGGCTTCAGGCATTAAAATCTATGATGCTGTACGCTCGGCCAGGGCCGCGCCCGATTGGTTTCAGATCACCTGCGCCTCTTCCATCCATGCGCAGCGGTAGATGACAGGATATTCGAGATTAGGCCGGATCCGACGGCGGCCGGAGCGCGCCTTTTACAAGGTCGATGGCGCGCAGCATCTCTGCGAGGATCTCGGCGATGCTCGCTCTTTTGACAATGTGTGTTTGAGCCAAGCTGCGGATGCGAGCATTGGACGAAAGGTGGACTAGGCTGTTTGTTTCTAAGCTGACCCGATTGTTGCCTCAAGTTGCTGAGGCGACACCGGCTTTACCAGATGGACCCGGAACTCGGTGGCATGGCTGCGTCCGACAGCTTCCTGCAGCCTGACCGAAAAATTACGGGACTTAAACGCGGCAAGCGCATTCAACACAATGTCCATCGTATCGGCGTCGCAGGGGAAATCTAGTGGAAATCCTAGTAAAAGGTGCCTGATACCTCGATCAGGGATCCACCCGATCTCATTTGATGATGACGCCCTATTAACACAGCCCCGAATCAGGCTGCAAAATTGATGTGAGGAGCGCCTGCCTGAACTATTCCTCGCTAGTGCTCAGAGACGGCATCGACCGAATTATTCTCAAGGATTTCTCTTCTTTGTGATCTTTGCGCGCTTCTGTTAGATCTCTTCGGTGTTCTCGATTCCTGCCGTGATCTTCGTATCCTTCTGTGCAAGGTCCGTTTTGATGTTGCCTGCGGGCCCAGACGCGCGACGCGCAACTCGGGACACACAACACGCAACGCGCAACGCGGGACACGCAACTCGCGACTAGTATGATCATCACCCGTTCCCCGTTACGGATTTCTCTCGGAGGCGGAGGTACTGACCTGCCTTCCTACTACGAAGAGTACTCCGGATTTTTGATTGCCGCCGCGATCGACAAGTACGTCTACATCACGCTGCATCGTACGTTCGTCCAGGAACTGATTATCAAGTACTCGAAGATGGAACGGGTCAAAACAGTGGAGGAAGTCGAACACCCAATCATCCGCGAAGCGCTCAAGGTGGTTGGCGTTTCCGCGCCTTTTCTGGAGGTTTCCTCTTTGGCCGATATCCCAGCCGGGACCGGGCTCGGTTCTTCCGGAAGTTTTACCACGGCGCTGCTGAAAGCGCTGCACGCTTGGAAAATGAACCTGGTTCATCCGGCCGCGCTCGCTGAACAGGCCTGCGATATTGAGATCAATCGGTTAGGCGAACCAGTTGGAAAACAGGACCAGTACATTGCGGCTTATGGCGGGATTACGTGCTTTACGTTTATGCCGGATGGACGCGTTGACGCCTGGCCGCTCAAGATAGACCAGGAAACGCTTTACAATTTAGAGGACAATCTGCTCCTTTTTTTTACCGGCTACTCACGGGCTGCTGCCACCATCCTGAAAGAGCAGAAACAAAAGTCCTTAGCCTCGGAAAAGGCGATGATTGAAAACCTGCATTTCGTCAAGGATCTGGGGAAACAGAGCCAGCGAGCGCTCGAGGCCGGTAACTTGGAAGAGTTTGCCCGGTTGATGGATGTGCATTGGCAGCGCAAGAAAGAGCGTTCCAATGACATGTCCAATCAGCAGATTAACGAATGGTACGACCACGCGATGGCCAGCGGAGCGCTCGGGGGAAAGCTGATCGGTGCCGGGGGAGGTGGATTTCTCATGTTTTATGCTGCGGACAAAACAAAGCTCCGGCGCGCGATGCGCGAAAAAGGTCTGACTGAGGTCCGTTTTCGTTTCGATTTCGAGGGTACCAAGGTCGTGATTCAATCCTGATTTTTCCCGAAACCGCGAGAGCTAGAGATCGTCTCAGAATGCCCCACTGTCCTGTGGCGGTAGGGCGAAAATTTATTCGAGCCTTAGCGAGAACTTGTTTGAGCCGGACGCTTGGGTGAGCCACCCCTCCAGATGGCTCAAACACAAGTTTTCGCCCTACCGGCGCACGGCCAAAGACGCCTTGGGACATCCCTCGAACCCTCCCTTCCGAACCATGGCTCGATTGCGCGCTACAGATTGCCCAAGGTCCGATAGACCCGAGAACGCCCGTGACTCCGCATGCTGCCGGTCAGCCCTGGCGCCGAGGCGGCTTGCAACATGGGAGACTGTATGGGAGGTGCTCTCTTGGAATGATTGAACCGGAGCCGCTGCCAGAGCCAGAGTCGCTGACAGCGGTCATTCTCGCCGGGGGATACGCTACCCGATTGCGTCCGAAAACCGAAAAAGTCCCGAAAGCTCTCATTGAGGTTGCCGGAAAGCCGTTTCTTGAACATCAGCTTGAGATGCTCCGGCGACAGGGCATCCGGCGCGTTGTCCTCTGTGTCGGTTATCTAGGCGAGATGATTCAGGATAAATATGGTTCAGGAGCCGCGATCGGGGTGGACCTGCTGTACTCCTATGATGGGGACCAGTTGCTCGGAACTGGCGGAGCGATTAAAAAAGCGATCCCTCTTTTGCCGGAGAGCTTTTTTGTGCTTTACGGCGACTCTTATCTGCCGATCGATTATCAAGCGGTCGCTAACGCGTTTTACGTTTCGGAAAAGTCCGCTCTCATGACTGTTTTCCAGAACCGCGACAGCTGGGAAGCAAGTAATGTCTGGTTCGCCGATTCCCGCGTGCGTCTTTACAGCAAGGAACGGCGGATGCCCCAAATGCAATACATCGATTATGGATTAAGTGTTTGCCGTCGGGAAATTTTCGAGGACTACCCGTCCTCAAGTGCTTTCGATCTCGCCTCGATCCTGGAGTCACTGTCGGAACAGGGCGAGCTTGCCGGACATGAAGTTTTTCACCGGTTCTATGAAATCGGCTCTCTCTCTGGATTAGCCGAGCTCGACGAGCTTCTCCGCGATCGCAGGATCTCCACCTGATCCAACTTTCGGCCGCAAATCCTGAAATGTCCTATTCCGCTCAACATTTGGCCGAGGCCGGCGACATCATCGTCCGGCTCGATCCGGCCACTCTCGAAAAGATGGTCGAGCACCTTTTACGGATCCGGGACCAGGGTGGGCGCCTCTTCTTTCTCGGTGTCGGAGGGAGTGCGGCGAATGCATCGCACGCCGTTAATGATTTCCGCAAGATCGCTGGCTTTGAAGCCTATGCTCCGACTGACAATGTCTCGGAGCTGACCGCGCGGACAAATGACGAAGGATGGCAGTCCGTGTTTGTCGAATGGCTCCGAGGCAGTCGCTTAAGAAGAGAAGATGGCCTGTTCGTCTTTTCCGTTGGCGGCGGCAGCCTGGAAAAGAACGTTAGCCCCAATCTGGTCTCCGCCCTGGAGTTTGCTAAGGAAGTCGGTGCTACCGTTTTCGGCATTGTCGGCCGGGACGGTGGCTACACCGCGAAAGTCGCCGATGTTTGTTGCATTGTTCCGACGGTGAATCCCCAAAATGTCACGCCTCACGCGGAGGCGTTTCAGGCGGTGATCTGGCATTTGCTGGTCTCTCATCCGAAACTCAAGCTGCAACAAACCAAATGGGAAAGGGCGGAAAGCGGAGGGAGCTGTGGGAGCGCGGAAAGCGGCGGGAGCGGCCTCAGCGGAGGGAGGTAGCTGGAGAGTGCGCAGCTGATAGGATGCAGAAAGCAAAGATGCGCGAACCTCCTCAATCACCTGCGAACGAGAGAGATATGATCAGCGAGGCCGCGCCTCAGCATGACGAGATTTACAGGAAAAAGGCGCGTTGGAGATATGGCCTAACACTTGGTCAGCGGCCCTCGCTGTACAGAGTCCTTGAAAGGCGAAGAATAGAATAAGGGGAAAAGATCCGCGTGAAGAAACGTGATTCATCTACGCCGAACTTCAGTGTCAAGGACTCTAGATCGAGAACTGAGCGGAGAGCGGTTTTCCTGGATCGCGATGGCGTGATCAACCGACCGATCGTGCGCGAAGGAAAGCCATATCCTCCTACGACGGTGGAGCAGTTTGAGATCTTGCCAGGGGTGCCGGAAGGCTGCCAGAGATTGCACGATGCAGGCTTTTTGTTGATCGTTGCGACCAACCAGCCGGATGTTGGACGAGGCAACTTGGAGCGTTCAAGGGTGGAGGAGATCCATGCGGCGATGCTCAAGTCGGTACCGATCGATCAGGTGCTCGTATGCTATCACGCAGGCGAAGCTTTCGGGGAGAGCTGCAATTGTCGCAAACCGAAACCCGGTATGCTCTTGAGCGCGGCCAAAGCATTTGGGATTGACCTCGCGCAATCTTTCATGATTGGTGATCGATGGCGCGATATGGAGTGCGGACGTCGCGCCGGCTGCCGAACCATTTTCGTAGACTGGGATTATCGGGAGGTCTGCGCTGAGGAGCCGAATTATCGAGTGTCAAATCTGATGGAAGCGGCAGAGATCGTCGTTTCGAACTCGGCCCAACAGTGAAAACGATTGAAAATCTCGCGGTAAAGATCTTTGCGGACGGCGCGGATCGAGCTGGAATGATCAGCCTCTATCGCAATCCGTTGATCAAAGGTCTGACAACTAATCCTACCTTGATGCGCAAGGCAGGCGTTCAGGATTTTGAGCGGTTTGCCCGACAAATTCTCGAGACTGTTCGGGACAAACCGATTTCCTTTGAGGTCTTTTCGGATGACTTCGCGGAGATGAAGAGGCAGGCGCTGAAGATTCGGGATTGGCAACGGAATGTTTTCGTAAAGATCCCGGTGACGAATTCCCACGGCGATTCCTCCATTCCGCTGATCCAAGAGTTGGCGCGGGAAGGTGTGCAACTGAATATCACGGCAATCCTGACTTTGCGCCAGGTGAAGGAGGTAACCACCGTCCTCGCTTCCGAGGTAGCAGCGGTGGTGTCGGTCTTCGCAGGTCGCGTCGCTGATACCGGACGCGACCCGGCTCCAATCATGCGGGCGAGCAAGGCGCTGCTCGCAGACTTGCCGCGGGCCGAGCTTCTTTGGGCGAGCGTGCGCGAAGTTTTGAACATCGTGCAGGCCGACGAGTGCGGCAGTGACATTGTCACGGTTCCACACGATATTTTGAACAAGGCACAAAAGCTGATTGGACAAGACTTGGACGCGCTCTCTGTTGACACCGTCCGGATGTTCGCGCGAGACGCTCGCGAGGCCGGTTTTATCTTGTAAGCGTTTTCACGTTTCCGGTTTCGCGTTTGTGACGGGAGAAGGGTTTTCCTGTGATTAATCTACGAGGAGCTGAACAGTTTGATTTGAAGATTCACTGGCAGAGTGGGCGTGTCGGACATTGGAAATCTGTAGTACGCCATCAAGCGATTGATCGCGCGAGAGTTAGAGACCGTCTCAGAACGCCGCTCTGCCCTACCGGCGCAGGACCAAGGACGCGTTGGGACCTCCCTCTAACGTGTCAAGCGTTGCAAGACATTTTCCAGGAAATCTTACAGTTCAACGATGTCCAAGAGCACGACTCCGGATCGACTGATTGTATGCAATGTATGCCCCCAGTCAGGCTCCGTCTGCTGTCTTTGACGGCGTAAGCTTAAATAGATTCTTGGCGCTTCTCCTGCTATCGCCCGCCGCAATCTCACGGCCGGCTGGGGTGGTGCCAACATGAAATAATCGGTTAGCTCTGGCAACGCATTCGAAGAATAAATGATTTCCGACACTCCGGAGGGTCGGTAATATTCGCGCACCCAGATTGCTGCCTCGCGAAAGGCAGTACCCCAATATTCCAGCTCAAATTGTCTATTTGCTTGTGCTAATCCTCCTGCAACCAGCCGATTGAAGTAAATATACTCATAAGGATGCAGCGCGCGCATATCCATTATCGTTACTAGGACCAGAAACAGATAGAGCCCCAACGTTACCGTCTGAACTGTCCTGTTCCTAACCACTTCCAAAAACGTGCATAGACCAAACGCCGCAAGGATTATTAGTGGGGGAATCGTGAAAAGCACATGTCTGAAATTGTCGTAGAGCGGCACATGCTTTAAGACGATAACCATCAGCGGACCGGCAGCTGCCGCCAAAATTATGCTTACCGCGAGGGAGTGGCGGTCAAGCACAACCCGCCTTGACAGGACTGCGCGCAGCCCTGAGACCAGGCCCAATAGCCAACTTAGCAGAATGAACTCGGGAAGGCAATTGGTTAACAGTACTGGCAAATAACCGTAGGGAAGTTGTGTCCACTTAATTAAATGACCTCCAAAAAAGACCGTGCTGTTCCACGGAAAGCTGGAAAACTCCTTTAGCGCGACAAAGGGAGCGCCGATAAACGGGAGTCCGAAGAATGGTGCTGTGAGATGCCGCTTCCAAGCAAAGGGCCAGCAGAATAGCATAACTAACCACGCCAGAAAGATGATCGCGACCACATGCGTCGCACCCGCTGTTACGAGATACCTAGCCAACACTCGGCGATCCTTGCTTTTAATATTCCAGAGCACGGAACAAAAAAGGCTGCCAATTAGAACAGGAAATAACGCGAGAGCAGCAACGCGCATTCCTAGCGCGGCACCCAGAAACACACCAGTTTTGGTCGTATGGCTCCATTTCAACTCGGGAAAATCGATCGCGATTCGAACAATGTGGCAAAGGCTTAGGACGTAAAGCGCGGCAAATGGGATATCTTTTGGGTTAATGAATTCGTGGCCGTAGTAGACAGGTGTCAGCGTCAGAAACAGTGCGGAAATAAGCCCAACCATCGGACCGAAAGCTAGTGTTCCGAGCTGAAATGTTGCCCAGACGCCGAGCAATCCGAAGAGAGCACTTGTTAGATTGCGGCCTTCGAGCCAACCCAGGTGTGTTAAGCGTGTCACGGCTGCCGACAGAAGTTCGAACAAACCTCCGTAAAGCCGAAGTTCGTGCGTTCGCGCAGCCGCGTTGCGGCCAAGGCTCTCATAGAAATCCAGAACCGCTTTACCGTACTCATGTTGAACCGGTTGGTCCCAGCTCATGCCGTAATCACCAAAGCTGAGCAAAATCACGACGAGATGGCATGTTAACAAAAGGGCAAATGCCTGATAGATGCGTTTGCTCGACATGGCTCATTTCGGGTCAAAGTAGCCCTTAATCTTGTTGTTACCGCCGGCTTTGGTCGAGAAGATTATCAGCGCTGCCAGTGCTAGTGCCAGTGTGAGTTGAAGACTCTTTGCGTCCGGTTTCGCGTTTGTGCGGGAGAAGGGTGGCGGACTAGGTCGCGTGTCTTAGCGATTTCTTTGCGCACAGAGGTAACGGAGCACACAGAGGGCGCCTTAGCCGTTGATCGGGCTTTGATGCCACTCGTAAGCTGCGCTTTCGCCAAAATAAGAAGATAAGAGAGGCGTTAGAGGAGCGCCGCGAATTCTGGCGAACCGCTCGTCCTTCGCTAAAGCTTTCGAATCGGTGAAAATCTGTGTTAATCGGTAGTTCACCTTTCTGGTTCGCGTTGTGCGGGTAGGACAAGCTTCCAGGTTGTCAGGTTTCAGGACCGGCAGGATGGATCTGCCAGACTTTTGAGTTATCTGTGGCCCACGCGCTGGAGCTATGGTTCGGAAGGGAGGTTAGAGACTTGTCCCAACACGTCTTTGATTCTGTGCCGGTAGATACGGTCTTGGATGTCAAGGGCATTGCTTTAAGGAATGGCGGGCCAGATTAGGGTTGTAGGGTTGTTGGTGAGAGAGAACACCGAAGGCGATGTGCAGGAGTTTTCGCATGACGGCACCGCGGATAGCCAGGGAGTGGAGCTTGCGTGACTCGAGACCTGCGGCCCATTGCTGGATGGGTTTACACCAGCGGCGAGCAACGGCGGCCGGCAAATAGAGTGCTTTGCGCAGGAAAGGGTTGCCGATTTTGCACAGGGTGGTTTTGCCGTAGAGCGAGACACCGGAACGGAATTCAGAAGGAGTCAGCCCAGCATAGGCCGCCAACTGCCGAGCCGATTGGAACTCTTTACCGGCCAGCTCGGCCAGCAGCTTGGCGGCCGTGAGCTGGGCAATGCCGGGAATAGAGCACAGCAGTTGGCTTTGGCGGCTTAAAGCCTGATCAGCCGCGACTAAGCCGAAGATGGCCGACTCCAGCTGAGCGATTTCTTTCTTGAGCTGGGCGAGTCGTTGGCCACGCTGTTGGCTGACAAGCTCGGGCAGCGCAATTGGGTAAGGGTCTTTTTTCACCCGGTTCTGTTCCCGGATGAGCTCGCCAACCCGGCTTTCGCGCTCCCGCACCAGCAGTTTGAATTCTTCCTCAAGGGGGCGCAGCGGCCGAGTGGCCAGTGGTTTTCGCTCCAGACAAAACTGGGCAATGATGGCCGCATCAACCCGATCATTTTTGGTGCGGCGCAGGACCGAGAAAGCAAAGTATTTGACTTGGGCGGGATTGAGCACGCTGACCGCCAAGCCTGCTTGGTGCAGAGCGGCGATCAATCTCTTCCCGTAGACCCCGGTGGCTTCCAGGGCGAAGTGGATCTGGGAGAGCGGCCAAGAGCGGGCCTGGAGTTGGGCTAAAAATGCTCCAATGCCGGTCGCATCATTGCTGAACTTTCCCCGCCACAGGCGAGTGCCATTCTTGGAGAGCAGGCAAAAGTCAAAGCTTGCTTTTGCCATATCAATACCCATGCAGTAGCGTTTTTTCATCAGACAGGAATTCGCGTTGAATTGGTTCTTTGTTTGATGAAGCGCTTGGGCGCGCGCCTGCTGACAGAGCCTTGTGAACACGGCTTATGTTCCAACCCTGTTTGGAACGGCCTAAGATACGGTACGGTCTTATGCAGGTGCGGCACGAGGAAGGGTGGACTAATCTACCGGACAGGTTCTACCGACCTTTGGGCGAGGCAGTTTCCCACCCTCCTCGGCCAAGTTCTTCACCTCCAGAGTTCCGCCCTTGCGGGCGGCTTTAAAAGGGAAAAAAATTTGGTGGGGCAAGGTACAAGGGCGAAAACTTGTTTGAGCCGTCTGGAGCGGGTGGCTCGGTAGTGTCCGCTTTTTTGTGTGCGGGTCGATTGGTGCTTTGCTGTTTAACTCCGGGCAAGTTGTTCTGAGGACGTCAGCTCGAGCCGGCGAGACCGCCCTCCAGGCGGTCGGTCCAGCGCCGGGCGAGCAGTGAGCAACACGCCTTGGTGTTGTTCAAGTCCTCGGCAACAACTTGCCACTTTTCTCTTTTCTTTCTCCATCACAGGCCGGCTTCCGTTGCCAGAAAGCGCTCGCCAAATTGGATGGCAAACTGGGTGGCCGCCAATTTCCAGGTGATCGGCGGATTTTTCCATTTTTTAGTGATGTTGCGTAGGGCGAAATAAATCAACTTAGTGGCAGCTTCATCATTGGGAAAATGACCTCTGGTTTTGAGCACCTTGCGCAATTGCATGTGCAAACTTTCGAATCGCGTTGGTCGTGTAAATGATCCGGCGAATTTCCGTTGGATAAGCAAAAAAGGAACGACTTGGTCCCATACTCTTCGCCAGCCCTGGACCACAGCTGGTAGTTTTTTACCCAACTCGCTTGCGCAAATTCCTCCAACCGTTTGGCGGCTAGCTCCGCCGTCTCGGCGTTGTAAATCGCTTCAGTTCCCGAGCCACGGGCTGATGCTGTTTCCAGTTGCAGAAGGATAGTGAGTTGCGAATCAGATGCACAATACAGGTCTGGATTTGGGTCTCGGAAAAACCGCGGTAATGGCTTCCGGAAAACCTTTAAGCCCATCGATGACCGCGACCAAAATATCCTCCACCCCGCGATGTTGAAGTTCGTTCATGACCGCTAGCCAGAACTTGGCTCCCTCGGTTTGCTGGATCCACAGACCCAGCACCTCTTTGGTCCCGTCCCGCTGGATACCCAAGGCGAGGTAAACCGCTTTGTTTTTCACCGTTCCTTCGTCGCGGATTTTGACCCTAAAGCGTCAAAGAAGATCACCGGATACATCGTCTCCAGGGGCCGGTTCTGCCACTCCAGCACATCCTCCAGGACCGAATCAGTTACCGTGCTGATCAGATCGGCCGAGACCTCCACTTTGTATTGCTCTTCCAGAAGCGCCTTGATCTCCCGCACCGTCATACCTTGGGCGTACATCGCGATGATCTTGGAATCGCAGCCACCAAAGCGCTTCTGCCCTTTGCGGATGAACTGCGGTTCAAACCTCCGAGAGCCGATCCCGCGATACTCAATCTCTAGCTTTCCATCCTCACTGAGCAGAGTCTTTTTGCTGGTTCCGTTCCGATGGTTTTCCCGCAGCTGGTCGGCTTCCCGCTTGGGGGCTTGGCCCTTCCCATAACCCAGATAATGGGTCAGTCTCGGCTCCAAGCACCCGTTCGTACAGGCGCTTGGTAAGTTGCTTCCATGATCCCTCCCGGACCGGTCAAATCTTCCGGCCGCTCGTAGCCCTTCATCAGCTCTTCAATGATCGCCGGATCGATCTCCGGCTTCCTGCTTTGCTTTCCCTGCTCTGCTTGCTCTTTTTTCTTGGTCACTTCCATCTTCTTATCTCAAGTTGTGTGACCCACACACAAAATTTAAGACACCCTCGGTGGCTCACCCAGCGTCCGGCTCAAACAAGTTCTCGCTAATGCTCGAATAAATTTTCGCCCTGCCGGCACAGGGCAGTGCGGCATTCTGAGACGATCTCTAACTTTCACGCGGCCAATCGCTCGATGGCGTACCGCAGATTCCCAAAGTCCGACACGCTCAGGATTCCGGTGTTACTTGAGAGCCACTGGCACTAGCACTCACACTGCCACTGGCACTAATAGTGGCACTAACTCCCCTCCGGCACCTTCAACACCGTTATTCCCCGATCCACCACTGCCGGCCAGCCCAGTTGCTCCAGAGCAACGCGGAGCGGCGCGGGCGTACCCGGACCGATCAGAATAGCGGTCACTCGATGGGTCGCGCAAAACGACCGGAGGTTTTCCGCGAAGTTCGGGCTGGGCTGTCCATGGAAGAAGTCTTGAACGCTCGGTAGACCTGCCTCGGCCTCCGGCACTGTCCCGAGGTAACCACCGGACTGGGTGAATCGCATCCGCGCTTGCAGTTGCCATAGCATGCTGGGCCCGGTCCACCCGTACGGGAGCATGACGACATTCGCGTTCTTTTTTTCTAGGACGGAATCGATGTGCGCCGGTTCGAAGAAAGGCTCCAGTGGAAGCATTGTCCAGCGGGTCAGGTCGCGATTGGGAAACAGGAAAACACAGGCCACGACGGCCACTCCCAATCGGAGCCAACCGAGAGCTTCACCTCCTGATTCCCGATTCCTGATTCCTGACTCCTGACTCCTTGCTCCTGGAGTTTCGAGCCAGATCGCAACCGCGATGGAGGCAAACAAAGCGACATGGAGTGAAAGTCTTATCGGTAAAGCTTGATGAATGAACGGCACCGGAAGGACAAGTCTCCATGGCAACCACCAGCCGAGATCGACCCCAGCGACATGCAGCGCCGGCCCCAAACTCAGCACGACGACAATACCCAGGGTAGTGATCAACGCCCGGACCGCCGGCCGGTCTTTTGCCTGCCAGAACTGGACCGCCAAAAGGAGAATCAGCGGGAAGCCCAGGTAAGAGCCTTGCTCAAGCAAGTTGGCGGTGAACCTGGCCGTAATGGAAGTTGACTCTCGGTGTCCAAGCTGCGTAACCGAAGTGGGCACAAAGTAGTTCAGCAGATCCGCAGAATAGAACTCCGGATCGTTTAGTTGCAGCTTGATGTCGGAAAGATCTCGCAAAACGTAAAACAAAAGTGGAGCGGCCAATACCAGCATCACAAACAGGGCCAGACCGATTTCCCAGGCAAGAGCCCGGAGCTGCCGCCGCGCTGGCGCATCGCCGAACCCGTAAAAGACCAGCCAGGTCAGGGCGCCAATCAGGCAAGTCGTCGCCAGAATTTCGGTAGCGAGCCCGAACTGCAACGCCAGTCCCAACCCCAGCAAGAGAATGAATGTCCAGCGCGAAAGCTTTCCCTCGTAGCGTTTGACGACAAGCAGCGAAAAGAGCGGGAGCAGAAAAACCAGAACTAGATTCAGGTGCCCGAGCAAATGGGCCAGCTCATAGGATGAAAACCCGAATAAATAGCCAGCGATCAAAGACGCCAGGAAACGGCGGAGCGTTTCACGTTTCACGTTTCGCGTTTCGCGGAGGTTAACCGGCAGGATGCCGGTGCCATTGGCCATTGGCGATCGTCCATCGGCTATTGCGAACGCAAGAAGATAGGCGGTCCAGGCGGACAACGCCGGCGCGACGAGCGCCAGCAGATTAAAGGCGACCCCCGGTCCCGCCGACAGCGTAATGGGGGTCAACGCGAGCGCGGCGACGGGCATCGAGGCTGCCCACATCATATTGAATCCGTGCGGATACCAGACGTAATAGCTGATGAACGGGTTCAGGTGATGCTGAATCGCCCAGGGCCACCAGTGGAGGAACCAGATATATGCCGTCGGATCCGTGCCCTGGCCGAAGTACGCGCGATCGAGAGGGACAGGTCCGAGAAAAAACCAGAAGGAAAGTCCGAGATAGATAAGGAATGCTGCGGCGTTGAGCAACCCGCGTTTCCGAAAAAGGGGAATCGCGCGAAGCGCGGCAGGTGTCGCAGCAGTGTCAGTTGTTTGCGATCTGCGATCTGCGATTTCGAACCGACACTGGCACCGGCACCTGACACACCAGGCCACAAAGGTCTCAAAGATATGGTTCACTCTACACCAACATTGTTTTCTCTTCTTCGTACTGCGGCCGATCAAAATCTTGTTTTTCCGGCAGGATTTTTGTTCATTCGCTCGCGAGAGCGAGAACAACGCCCCTCTCTGCGACCTTTGGGCGCTTCTGTTAAATGTCTTTGGTAGTCTTATTTTCCTGCCGAGAAATTCGAAGATTTAAAGATCGCCGATGTCACAGCGCGGCGCAGCTGGAACCAAAGCGGCCGCGCAGACTCCAGTGACAGGCTGGAAGCCTGTGCCACTTTTCCACGGCTGGGATCTCTGCAGCCTTTTTTACAGAGGCTTTCCGCTTGCCCTTCGAAGCCGGAATCGATACAGCTTGTTTCCGGGTCAAGGGTCGATCTTCTGTAACAGCTGCGCGGCACGCTTTTCGGCGGCGAGTTTGCCACCTATTCCGCGACGGCTTCAATTCAGAACTCGGGTCTGATCACGGGCACGAATGCGCTGCAAATCAGGTTGGGCGCCGTAGCCTTGCGGAGGCGGCCTGCTCGGTAGGGATGAGCTCCTTGGGCAAGCTCCGGCTTGACCGCAGCGCGGTGGGGCCACCTCTCGATCTGGACGAGCCGGAGCTCATCCCTACCGCAGATAGCTTTTGCCCTGCACCGGTAGGGCGAAAATTTATTTGAGTCGGACCCTTGGGTGAGCCACCCGCTCCAGATCGCTCAAACAAGTCCTCGCCTACCGCTCGAATAAATTCTCGCCACTACCGGCGCACGGTCCAGTCTAACCTTTGACCCGGCCCACTAACTGTGCGGGGTTGACCAAACGCAGTGCAAACAGCAGGCAAACCAGACTCGTGACCATATAGATCACCGCCATTGCATCTACCGATTGTCCGGCCCGCACCCCCGCCGCAAAAACCGTATAGTAGAGCGCGACAACCAAGGTCTGACTATCCGACCCGGCGGTCAGAAAAGTGAGCTCAAACATCGCCATCGTTCGGATTAGCACCAAAAGCCCGGCAGTTAGCATTCCAGGCGTCAGAAGCGGTAGCAGTACATGGACGAAGAGACGAAAAGTGTTTGCGCCAAAAACGCGAGCGGCCGCCTCCAGCCGAGGATCGATTTGCTCAACAAAAGGAGTCATGACTAACACGACAAAAGGCACGGAAGGCACCAGGTTCGCCAGGATAACTCCGAAGATTGTTCCAGCAAGATGTAATTGGTAAAGGACGGTGGCGAGCGGGATGCCGTAAGTCATCGGCGGAACAAGCAGCGGCAAGAGAAACAAGAAAAGCAGCGCTCGTCGCAGCCGAAAATTTCGGCGCGCTAAAGCGTAAGCGGCCGGCACACCCAGGAGTAAGGAAATAGCAACGACCGCAGCCACTACCTGAACTGTGACCAACAGGACAGAGTCGAGCTGGAACTCACTCCAGGCGGAAGCGTACCACCGAAAGGTAAAGCCGGCAGGCAGCCAGGTCCCCAGCCAGCGCGTCGCGAATGAATTAACCGCGACGGCGGAGATCAGCGCAAAAAT
This sequence comes from uncultured Verrucomicrobiae bacterium, assembly GCA_963813025.1. Taxonomy (GTDB): domain Bacteria; phylum Verrucomicrobiota; class Verrucomicrobiia; order Chthoniobacterales; family JAFAMB01; genus CAVSUL01. The sequence continues at coordinate 50,684 of CAWEXO010000004.1, forward strand.
GTTAAGAACAAAAAAGCCGGCTACCAGCCAAACCAGACCAACGCCAAAAGCGGCCAAACTCGGGACACGCGGTTTCATTTGTCCGCGCCCATCGGGCCGCGATAAAGAAAGAGGCGACTGGTGAGGATCAAGGCAACAATCAGGAACTGCACAGTGGCCATGATCATGGCGATCGCCGATGCCATCGGGTAATTGTAATCTTCAAAAGCCGCCTGGTAAGCCGCGATGGATATGACCCGGGTCGGGCCGGCCGGCGCTCCGAGCAGGACTGCCGAAGGGAACACGGAAAACGCCTGAACAAACGACAGGCAAAAAGCAATCAACAGTCCGGGGAGCATGAGAGGTAGATAAATGTGCGTGAATTGCTGCCCACTATCCGCACCGAGCGTAGCCGCGGCCTGCGCCAGGGTTGGGTCGATCCCAGTGAGGTAGCTGAGGAGCAGGAGATAAGCGAATGGGAAACCGCTGACGACCAGAGACAGGAAAACACCCCAGAAATTATGCGTTAAATGGACCGGGCCGGACACTAAATGCATCGCCAACAATGCTCGATTGAACCAACCTTGAGGCCCCAGGTAGTTCAGCATGCCTTCCGCGATTAACACCGTGCCGAGGCTGATCGGAATTACCAGAATCGCTGCCAAAAGCCGTTGGCAACGATGGCGGCGAGTCACAAAAGCGATCGGTAAGGCGAGGCCGATATTCACCAAAGTAGCCGGAACGGAAATCCAGAGCGTGGTGGCGATTGTTCTGCTCAGAAAGGGTGTCGAGAAAAATTTGAGATAATTACCTGGTCCGAATCCCGTCTGGCTAGAAAACGAAAGCAAAAATCCGTACAAACAAGGATAGACAAAGAGGAACACTACCACCAGCGCTCCTGGAACAGCCAACAGGGGTATCTGCATCCTTCTCTGTCGATCGGAAATACCGACGAGGCCGTCGGCGCTACGGTCGGTCTTATTCACGTGGAAAAGACCAGGACTCTAGACGGATCAACGAACAGGGTTAATTGATCCCCTGGGGTGAATCGTTTGCTTGTCCGGGCCTGCAAGACCAGGTCCGGTTCAGCCAAAACCGTGACCAGATAATCGCGGCCGCAGTACTCGACCAGCCCGACCCGGGCGGGAAGAACATTGGCCGGGCACGATGAGGCCGGTCGATCCGCGGCTTCCTGCACACGAATATCGTCCGGACGAATCGCCACAATTACTTTTCGGGAGGATAACGTTTCCCGAGCGACGCCTTCCAGGCGAAGGCCCGTGCGAAACAAGGAAACGCGACTGCCATCTTGCCGCTCCAGATCGAACTCAACAACGTTGCGAAAACCCATAAAACGAGCCACGCGCAGGTTTGCCGGACTTTGATACAAAGCTTCCGGCTCCCCGATCTGTTGAATACATCCGTCATGAAGCACAACGATCCGATCGGCCAGGGACAGGGCCTCATCCTGGTCGTGGGTAACGTAGACGGTTGTGCGCCGAAGATCTCTATGGATGCGCTTGATTTCCGAACGCATCTCGATGCGCAGTTTTGCGTCGAGATTGGAGAGCGGCTCATCCATGAGAATTAACGGCGGTTCTATCACGATCGCCCGCGCGATTGCGACACGCTGCTGCTGCCCACCCGAGAGCCGCGCCGGCAGTTTATCGCCGTGCGCTCGCAATTGAACCAACTCGAGCGCGGCCTCCACGCGTCGATGTATCTCCTTTCGGGCCGACTCCGCGCATCGCCAAGCCGAAGCCGATATTTCTCCGCACGTTCAGGTGTGGAAAAAGCGCATAGCTCTGGAAAACCATCCCGAAGCCACGCCGCTCCGGAGGCAGATGGTCGATTCTGCGTTCGTCCAGCCAAATGCTTCCTTCGGATAAGGGGAGAAGTCCTGCTAAGCAGTTCAGGGCGGTCGACTTTCCGCAGCCGGACGGTCCAAGGAAAGCAATAAATTCTCCCGCGGAAATCGTCAGATTCAGTTGCCTCACCGCGGTTGTCTTCCCAAAACGTCGCGTTACCCCATCGAGACGCAGTTGCTGAAAGACCTGACCCGCTTCACCGCAGCGCATCCGCCTCGGGCTGGCCGGCAAGGAAGAGTTCACCTCAGCTTGGCTGCTCCGATTTCCTCATCCCACCGATGGAAAGCCGTAACCATCGCCTTTGGTTCGAGCGGTGTTTCTGTCGGGTTTTCGGCGATGAGCTTCTCATATTGAGGCCGGCCGAAATCTCTGATTGCTTGCTGGCTCGGTTCCGGCGCCATCGACAGCGGGACATCCTTGATCGCCGGTCCCGGATAGAAATATCCTTCATCGTAGATATTGGCTTGCTGTTCCGGCCGCAACAGAAATGGCATCAGGTCGAGGAGGACAGCCACTTTGTCCGGTGCCGCTCCTTTCGGAATCGCCATGTAATGCGCATCGGTAACCCAATGAAATCCCTTCAGGATGGAGATCTCCGCCGACTTTGGCACAATTCCTAAAACCCGCGGGTTGATGTCCCAGCCTGTCGTTGTGACAATCAAGTCCCGTGAGCCCTCCCCGAGTTCCTTCATCGTGGCGGTGGTACCCGACGGATAGTATTCGATGGAGCCGTCCAGCTCTTTGAGGTACGCCCAGGTTTTTGTCCAGCCCTCGACCGGATCCTTCGGGTTGGGATCGCCCAAGAGATAAGGCAATCCCATCAGGAACGTACGACCCGGCCCTGAATTAGCCGGTCGCGCATACATAAAGCGGTTAGGGTGGGCTTTTGCCCAGGCCAACAACTCAGCAGTGCTGGTAGGCGGATCTTTAACCCGCTCGGGCGCGTACTCGAGCAGTGGTCCGGAAGGATAATAGGTAACGGTAATTCCGTAGCCGCTTCCCAGTTCGTACATCTTCAGGGCCGGAGGCAAGTAATTTGTTTTCAGGCCCGGAAATTTTTCCTCGTAGTCCGGAATGAGTTTCAGCCAAAGGTCCTGATCGATTCCCGCGGCAAGTCCGTCGAGGCCGGTCAGCACCAAGTCGATATCCAAGCGCCCGGCGTTTTGCTGGGCTTTGATTTTGCTGGGCAGCTCCGGAGCCGGAGCCTGGGTGAAATGAATTCGATCGACCAGCTTGGGGTTCTGTTTGCGGTAGTTCTCGATGCTCTGCTGGGTCAGCCGCAGGTTACCTGCGACGTCATAGATATTTAGCGAAACCGGCGATTTTGGTAGGGGTGGCGCGCTAGCCAGAGCCCGGCTAAGGCCGCTACGCCAGAAAACTGCGGCGGTTGCTCCGACCGAAAGCCCTGTGATAAAGCGCCGCCGGGAAATTCCCGCTTCAGGCCGGGAAGCTGAGACCTGGTGAGAAAAAGAAAGCATGGAGTTCGCAATCGGGTAAGGGGGGAGAACCAGAGTGGTATCGTCTCCGCGTCCTGTTAGCAAGGCCGATCCGACCAGCTCTGACCGTGCCGAGTACATCAGGTTCCGCCAAGCAAGTCAATGTCCGCAGAACACGCAGGCGGAGGTTTAGCGAAGGAGCAGCCTTCGGCGAAGACTCGTTCGAGCCGGTCGATCGAGTTGCCATAGCCAAGACGGCTCAAACAAGTTCTCGCTGACGCTCGAATGAATTTTCGCCCTAACGAAGCAGGCACAAGGCCGTGTTGCGAGACAATCTCTAATTTTCGCCGAACCGGCACAGGGCAGATGCTGAAGCAGCGGAAGCTTCCAGTACCTGCGTCCGGAGGAACAATAGGCGAGCCTCGTCGGCGATTCACCTGCATGGCCTTCCGTACGTTCAAGCCGTTCAGAGTACGGTCGAGGCCGTCCGCACTACGCCATGCGCTCAAGCCGTTCAAAGTACGGACGACGCCGGGTCTGTCGGACTTTGGTCAATCTGTAGCTCGCGCAATCGAGCTAAGGTTCGAGACATGTCCCAAAGCGTCTTTGGCCCTGCGCCGGTAGGGCGAAAATTTATTCGAGCCTTAGCGAGAACTTGTTTGAGCCGTCTTCAGTGTGACCCGGTCCAAAAGCTTCCACTCTGGCGTAGCAAGCCGTGCAAAACGACAATCACCATCGACGTTCTTGCTCGAAATGCTTTGCAAGAAGGCTCGAGTCTTGACGCGGGAAACCGTGTAGCGCACCCAAACTAGAGCTTTAGCGTGGTTTATTTTCCGTTTCGTGCGCGCATGGTGATGCCGGAATGAAGGGGACTATCCCCAGGCGCTCCAGTCTTTACTCGCCGCGCTCGACCACGCCGAGACTTTCATCGAATAGGCAACTCGTACCCCCGGCCTGATTCGCGCGCGGGTCTGCGCGCGATTGATCGAGCGAGCGTCACGCTCGATCCCTACGACCTCTCCTGAGGGACCAACGAGACCTCGGCCTCGGCGGCCGGCCAAGCGCACGCTTATTCCGGTTTCGTGCGCTAAGGCCTGACCTCAGCGCTCGACCCCTGCAGCACTTTCAGAACACGTAGGAACTGTCACCCGCCGTCCCCGCTTCGCTTTCCCGGATGGCCCGTCGAACCACGTCAAATTTGGCATCCATTTGAGCAAGGATTGTCTGGAACTCCATGTCATCGCGGAAGACGTGAAGCATTGGATCCTTCAACCCGAGCGGCAAGTGTAACAAGGTTCGATTAGCCAGATAACGCTGCAGATAACGATAGGCTTCCACGCTGTTCTTGAGGCAGCGGTAGCCCCAGGCGACGCATATCGGAATATCCCACGGAACGTCCGGCTGTCCTGGGCGTTCCAGCCGTGCCGCGCCAGCCTGCACAATTTCTCTCGCCAATTCGCGCGCCTCGGTCTGCCGGCCGCTTTCGCGCATCGCGATCGCCAAATAGGTTCTTGTCCAAACGTTCTCAGAATGCGGCCGAACGTTACATTGCTTGATGACCGCCGCCCATTTTCGGTGCCGATCGCACAGAAAAACAGCCCGTCCTGGACAGAATAGTCGTAGTTTTTCAGGTCCGCTGGCAACTGCGCAAAGCCCGCCGCCGCGACCTCGAACTGCCCGCGCCACATCGCGCGGTAGCACTCCAACATGTGATGACGTTGCGGATTACTTTCCCGATCGAGCGCTTGCTCGATCCAGCGGTCCGCCACGTCTTTGAGATCTGCGCCAAAGAGGATCTTTGCCGCATAATAGACAAATCTTGGCTCGCTATCCGTAGAGCAAGCTTTGCGGAAAAATTGGTAAGCCTCGCCAAACTCGTGCTTCGCCACTTGACGCATGGCGGCAAGCGCGTTGGCCCGGCCGTCATGGGGGCCTAGCTCCAGCGCTTTTTGTAACGCCTTGTCACATTGAGCATACCAGCCTTTGGCATAATAAACGCGGCCAAGCTGCTCGTACCCACGGACCTCGGTCGGATCGAGGGCGTGGGAGACGGGCGATGGGCAAAGAAGCATGCTGGTGCTGGTGCATGATTTCGGCCGGAGTACCCAGGAAAGGCGGTTGTCCGCTCAACATCTTCCAGAGGGTTACCCCGAGAGAATAAAGATCAGATCTTATGTCGACCCCGACTCCGGCGAACTGCTCCGGGCTGGCGTAGGCCGGCGTCCCGGCGAAAACACCCGGCACGGAAATGTCGCCGGCCAACGACTCGTCCGTAGCGGCTTTAGCCAAACCCAGATCAATGATCTTCGCGTTTGCGGCGCCCTCGTCGTCGACCCCAACCATCACGTTGCTTGGCTTAATGTCGCGGTGCACCAAGTGCTGCCGGTGAATGGCAGCCAGACCGGCCGCAATCTGCCCGGCGATCTCCAAGGCCTCTCGCGGTTCCAGGTGGCCGGTGCGCAGGATCAAATTTTCCAGTGTCTCACCTTCGACAAATTCCATGGCATAGAAGATGTCGCGCCCCCGGAAACCGAGATGATAGACCGAAGCGACGTTCGGATGGCGGACACTCGCGGCCGCCCGAGCCTCGCGGAAAAATCGGCGACGAGCGGCTTCTTCCTGAAACAATCGTAAATTGAGTACCTTTAGGGCAATCGGAATCCGCAAGTTCAGGTCGACGGCTTTGAAAGTGATGCCCATCGCGCCGTGCCCCAGCTCATAAAGATGACCATCCGCCCGGCGCAGAATTTCGTAATGCGCGAATCGGCGCGGATCAGTTTCCGGCAGTGGGGCCGTGGCCTCGTCGCGGATTCGATTTTCCGCGTTTTCCGGATCAAGATCGGTGCGTAGAAGGCAGACTGAACAAAGGCCCGGCGGATCGTCCGCTGCCAATGTGGCCCCGCAAAGGGAACACACCGAGGCGGTCGAGCGCACCCGGTCTTCCGCGCGCGTTTTATGTTCCGATTCATTCATGGGCGGCGGCAATCTGGGGTGGCAAAAGAGGATAATGACAAGCGCGAGAATTTCACTGCTTTTCTCGACCCTTGATAGTCTTCTCGGACTTCAACAGTGCCGATGTCAGTCTCAGTTACTTGCACTTGCACTGGCACTAGGCACTTTCCTGGAACCAACTTTTCAGCCGGGGGTACAGGTCAAGAAATCGGTGATAATGGGATTCGTAGAGCGAGCTTTGCTTCATCTCGGGCGCGCTCACCTCGGAAAACGTTGGAGCAAATCGCCGGGCGTCCTCGTAGTCTTTCAACAATCCAGCTCCAATACCCCCAATCAAAGCGGCCCCGACACTAGCGCGTTCAGTAGCATGTTTGTCCTTGCCCTGGTAAAGGGACCTACCCAGAACGTCCGTAAGAATCTGCCGCCACACCGGGCTGCTCAATCCGTTTCCGGACGCAACCAGGTAGTCCGGAGCCGCCCCGCAACTCACCATGACTTCAACGATTTGGCGCAGGGCGCACGCTACACCTTCGAGAAGAGCGCGAACCAGATGCCCCGGGCCGTGTCTTAAGGTCATTCCAACAAATCCACCTTTCGCCCGCGGATCCATTAGCGGCGACCTTTCGCCGACGAGGTAAGGCAAGAAAAACAACCCCTCCGAGCCGGGTTCGACACTCGAAGCGAGCCGGTCCAGTTCCGCGTAGGAGCATTTTTCGATTCCCAAAGTTGCGCGCAACCAGCGCAGAGCCATTCCGGCCGACAACATCGCACCCAGCAAATACCATCTCGTTTCAGGTGCATGACAAAATGTGTGCAGCCGGAGCTGCGCATCGAAAACTGGTTTGCTCAGCGGGACAAAGACCTGACCGCCGGTACCGATGGTTACCGAACCAAGCGGGGGATCAATCAGGCCGTTTCCGACGGCCTGCGCGGGCTGGTCGGCGCATCCTGCCGCTACGGGGATTCCCGCGGTTAGCCCAAGCTCCTCGGCAGGTTTCCGACTCAGTCCGCCAACGATCTCGGCCGATGAATGTACCGGCGGAAAAATCGCCCGGGGAAACTTCAGTCGGCTAATCGTTTCATCGGACCAAACGCGTCTGCCGACATCAAAAACTCCCGTGGCGGCGGCATCACTTTGATCGGTGCCAAATTGGTCAGTCAGTTTGAAACGCAAATAGTCCTTGGGCATCAAGAGGATCTCTGCTTGCTCAATCGTTGCCGGTTCATATTCCTGGAGCCAGAACAGGGTGGAAACTAAAAACCCCGCGGCCGGAGCGGTTCCGCAGGTGCTCGCCAGCAGCTCCGGTCCGACCAGTTCTCGGATTTGCGGCAACAAAGGAGCGCTTCGCTGATCCGCCCAGATGATCGCCGGACGGAGCGGTCTGCGGTTTGACCCCATGGCGACAAACCCGTGCATCTGACCGCTGAGACCGATTGCTCGTATCTCCACGGTGCCTGCCTTCTGCATGGCTTCTCTCCCGGCGGCAATCGTGGCTTTCCACCAATCGTCCGGTTCCTGTTCCGCCTGACCCGCAAGAGGTGTTAAGATGGGATACTCGGTGGTCCCGGTGCCAAGAATGGTCCCGTCGTCGCTCGAACAGACCGCGACTTTTACGCTCGATGTGCCGAGGTCAATGCCAAGAAGCGCGCTCACCGTGGAAGCTTAGGCCGGTTAGACATTTGCCAGACGGTTTCCCACTGCGTTTCTAACTTTGTAATCCGGTGGTCATGCGATCGAAGCTCTTCGGCGAGCTTTTCCAGCCTTTCTCCGGCTTTCTTCACATCTTCGGTAATATTGAGGACTTGCCGGAGAGCGGCAACCGCATCGGTGAGATTGCTCACGATTGACGTACGGCTAGTTTTCGATCTGTCCGCGAACGTTTCGCCTGCAGTTCGGCCAGCACCTCGTCTGCCTTTCGGATGCCTCTCTGGAGAGTGGATCGCGCTTCAGCAATCGACTTGGCGACCTCGGCCGTAAGCGCAGCGAGAACGGCCTCGTCCGGGGCCGGTTTCTCGTCGCAGCGGCTGCGAATCAATTGTGATACACTCACTCCGTTGCGCCGAGCCTCACGATGGAGCTGCGCCTTGAACTCTCTAGTCACCAGCAGAGTGACACGTTCTGTCTGCATATTAACATGTTAATGCACATGACAATAACGTCAAATTCTGTTCTTGGATTGAGTGAACAGCCTGTGTCACTCGCAAAAATCGCTGACGGACTTTGCAAGCGATGCAGGCTATGGCTTTCTCAAAAACTGATGCAAAATACGATGCGCTACCAACTTCTCGGCCGCAGTGGTCTGCGGGTTTCACAGGCCTGTCTGGGCACCATGACCTTTGGCGAAGACTGGGGCTGGGGTGCCTCCAAGGACGAAGCGCGCCGCCTCTACGACACTTTTCGCGAGGCGGGAGGCAACTTCGTGGACACGGCCAATGTCTATACTGGTGGGACGAGTGAAAAGTTCCTCGGCGAGTTCATGGTGGGCCACCGCGACGAGGTCGTTTTGGCGACTAAATACACCAACGCCATGCCGGGAAAGGATCCCAACGCCGCCGGTAACCATCGCAAGAGTATGGTTCAGGCGGTGGAAGCCAGTCTCGAACGATTGCAAACCGATCGTCTGGATCTTCTCTGGATGCACATCTGGGACCGGATCACCCCGGTGGAGGAGATCATGCGAGCGCTGGACGATCTCGTGCGCCAAGGCAAGGTGCTGTATGTCGGAGTCTCCGACGCGGCAGCCTGGTGGATAGCGCGGGCCAACACATTGGCTCATTTCCGAGGCTGGACGCCCTTTGTCGGCCTGCAGATCGAGTACAACCTTCTGGAGCGCACACCGGAAAGAGAGCTGGTGCCGATGGCCGACGCCCTCGGGTTGACGATCACCGCGTGGAGTCCCCTGGGCAGCGGGCTGCTCTCGGGCAAATACCGCGTAACAGAGGAAGGGGTGCAGAGCGAGGACGGCCATAGCCGGTTGGACAGCCCCGAGATGCAGCAATTCGTCGGGAACCGGGAGCGGGTCAATCGAGTCATTGATGCCCTGAAAAAAGTCGCCGCCGAGTCAGGCCATTCTCCGGCCCAAGTCGCTCTGGCGTGGCTGCGGCACCGGGCGCATCCCGTCATCCCTATTGTGGGCGCGCGCAAGCTCGAACAACTCCAAACCAACCTGGCCGCCACGGAATTGCAGCTCGACGCCGAACATCTCAGGCGGCTTGAGGAGGCCAGTGCGATTGAACTGGGGTTCCCCCACGATTTCCTGGACAAGCCGATGGTGCAGGGGTTCACTTTCGGCGGCACCCGCGAGTTGATCGATCCATGATGTGCAAGCAGGTCGGGAAGACCAGGAAATGAACGCAGACTGACCAATAGGAGGCACGTTGAATATTCGTCCCGCTCAAAACGGGGATCGCGACGCCATTTGGTCCATTCTCGAACCTGTAATTCGGGCCGCCGACACATACGCCTTGCCGAAAGACTGGAACAAAGAGCACGCGCTTTCCTACTGGTTTTCAGAAGATCATCTAGTCTTTGTCGCCGAAGAAGAAGGTGCGGTCTTAGGCTCTTACTACATACTAGCAAACCAGCTCGGAGGAGGCTCCCATGTGGCGAACTGTGGATATATGACATCCACCGCGGCGACGGGGCGCGGAGTAGGGCGCGCCATGTGTGCGCATTCTCTGGAATATGCGCGCACCCGCGCTTTTAAGGCGATGCAGTTTAATTTCGTCGTGAGCACGAATCAGCGGGCAATCCGCTGAATTCTGCCGTTTTCTTCGGGACAAACGCTCCGAACCGAGTGTGCTCCTTTTGAGAAAATCGAGAGCGTATCTTAACGCATGGGAGTAGTTCCCTTCCGTAGGAGAATATCCGATAGCGACAAACGTCGCCGCCTACTCAGAAACTGAAGCTCAAGGTGCCGGTCACGCCATTGGAATAAAAATGGTCGCGCCCGAGTTGGCCCTGGTAGCCAATGTAGGTCGAAATCCTCTGCGTCCACTGCACCCCAACGCCGCTGTTGAGAATCGCGCTATCATGCCCTACGCGCGGGCCAAAGAGGGTTGTGGTTGCTCCACCAAAGTTCGGCGCCGTAACCGTGATCGGCAGCGCGGTATACTTATACTCGTGTTCCCACGCGGCGCTGATTGTCGGATAGAAGGTAAAATGCCCCAGCTTGACCGTGTGGGTAAGTTGCAGCCCTAAGTCGCTGCGTAGGGATTCTTCCGAATCTTCGTGAATCTGGAGCGGTATCAGGGAGCCTCGCTCCGTATACCCCCGGATGTTGACATTGGTGTATTGCACCGAGGCCAGCGGGCCGAAGGTAATAGCCCCCCAATGGAAGTTATATCCGGTGGACGCAAATAAACTGTATTGCTCCCCGTCCGAAGATCCGCTCGCATCACCCAGAATCGCCTGTCTGCGCGTGTCGTAGGAGTTATAGCCCCCAGTCGCCCCGAACCCGAAATAGAAATTTCGGTCAAAATAGATTCCATACAAGCCGCCAAAGCCGCTGTCGACATCGGCGTGCCCGGTTGGATTCAGGTGGGTCCAAGTATGCGCATAGCCGCCTACCACCCCAAGAGCGAAATGCTCGGTGATTCGGTAGTCGAGTCCGACGGTCACGCTGCCCGTGGTAAAATTATAGCCGCGGGCAAAAACCGCTGCGTCGTCCTCGACCGTAGCGAAGGTTCCACCGCCGTTGACCCAGACACCCCAGCGATTCTCCGGGGTTGGCTGCAGTATAGGTTGGACCGCTTCTTTTCCCCCCTTGCCTTCGCTGATCACATTCTTCCCGCTGGGCGCGATCGGAGCCTGATTGTAAGTGACGTTTGAGGTGAATCCAGTAGCACCCTGCTGGATCGCGGCGAAGCGATCGAACAGATTAAACCTCTGCACGTTCGCCCCTGTAAAACTGATCTCGTAGAGAGAAGTTAATTGCGTCACGGTCGGATCGAGGATCGCAATCAGCCCGGAAAATGGTTTTTCCGGATCAATGGGCGGAAGAGGCTCAGGAGTTATGATATCGATCGGTGGTTTCGGAGGTGGAGTCGGGCTTGGCTGCGGAGTTGGGCTCGGCTGTGGAGTCGGGCTCGGCTGTGGAGTCGGGCTCGGCTGTGGAGTCGGGCTCGGACTGGGCTGGACGGTCGGTCCGACGTAAGCCAGAACCACGGCGTTCGGCGCATAGATATTCACCCGGGTGAGTTCCGGGTTATTATTAAGCGTATCATTCACCCGGGCGAATGTGCCGCTGCGATCGTTGCGATCACTGTGGATGATCTCGAAGGCGTTGCCACTGACCGGCCGGAAGCCGCCCAGTGAACCCACATTCAAGTTCCCGTTGACAGCAACGCTGCCGTGCACATTGAGGTGATCGAACTGTTCTCCGTTGAGCCCGCCGATGAGCAACGAGAGTATTGCATGAGGGCCTTGCGTGTAGTTGCCCCCGATGTTGACGGCGAGCGGAATGCCGGTCTCAAGGCTGGTGGTACGAAGGACGGCGCTGTTGTTGAGAAAGACATTGCTTGTTCCAAACGCGAACGAGGTCTGGTCCGACTCAGCCGATTCGGAACCGCTGCCCGGCGGCACATTTGTTCCGGCGATAAAGGTCCCTTCGTTGATAAAGGTACTGCCGCTGTAACTATTATGCGCCAGGACAGTGAGCGCGCCGGCCCCGAGTTTGGTGACGTTCCCGGTTCCGCTGATATTGCCGGCAAAAGTGCCGTCATTCGCCTGATTAAAAACCAGCGATGCGTTGTCGATGATGTTACCCCGAAGGCTGGTAGTATTACCGGCAAGGGCCCCTTGCTCGATGAGCGTGCCACCGCTGTAGGTGTTCGCTCCTGACAGATTCAAAACGCCATTGCCGGTTTTTGTGAGCGAACCAGGGCCGGTAATTGCGCCCATAGCCGTTGAGTCGAACCCGTTCGTATCGATCGTGCCGCCCAGCGGGTTCAGCAGAATCGGGCGATTCGTGGTGATAGAACCAAGCGTCTGTAGGGTGCCTCCGTTAAAAGCTAATCGGGCGCCGCTCGCACCCAGGTTCTGATCCGAATCGATGGCAAGGGTTCCGCCGTCGATGTTTGTCCCCCCACTGTAGGTGTTGTCGCCGGTGAGGGTTGTGGTGCCGGAACCGACTTGAGTCAGGCTGCCGGCGCCCGAGATTACTCCGGGCAGGGTAATTTCGTTGCTGCGGTCGACCACTAGGGCTGTGTTGTCTATGACATTGCCGACAATGCCGCCGGTCGTGCCGCCGTTGCCCAACCGGAGTATGCCGGCCGAGATGGTTGTGTTACCGGTATAGGTATTATCGCCCGTGAGAGTCGTCGTTCCGGGACCGACTTGAGCCAGGGTGCCGGTGCCCGAGATTACTCCGGCCAGGGTGACCGCGTCGCTGCGATTGACCACTAAGGCGGCATCATCGGTAATGTCCCCGACAATGCTGCCGGTGGTGCCCCCATTTCCCAACTGGAGCGTACCATGCGAGATGGTTGTGCCACCGGTGTAGGTGTTATCGGCAGTAAAGATTGTGGTGCCGGACCCAATCTGAGTTACGGCGCCATTACCTGAAATCACGCCGGGGAAGATCACCTCATCGCTGCGATCAAAACTCAAGGTCCCATCGTCGGTGACGTTGCCGACAATGCTGCCGGTCGTGCCGCCGGCGCCCAATTGAAGCGTGCCGGCCGAGATGGTTGTGCCACCACTGTAGGTGTTGGCATTAGTAAAGATTGTGGTGCCAGTCCCAGTCTGGGTTACCGCCCCAGTACCTGAAATCACGCCTGGGAAGGTCACCAGATCGCTGTGGTCAAAACTCAAGGTCCCAGTGTCGGTGACATTGCCGACAATGCTGCCGGTCGTCCCCCCATTGCCCAATTGGAGCGTGCCGGCTAAGATGGTCGTGCCGCCGGTGTAGGTGTTATTGCCCGTGAGGGTCGTTGTGCCGGTCCCGGCTTGAGTCAGGCTGCCGGTGCCCGAGATTACTCCAGGCAGAGTGACTGCATTGCTGCGATCGACCACTAAGGCGGCGTTATCGGTGACATTGCCGATAATGCTCCCGGAAGTACCGCCGTTGCCTAATTGAAGCGTGCCGGCCGAGATAGTTGTGCCACCGGCGTAGGTGCTATCGCCGGTGAGGGTTGTCGTGCCGGATCCGATCTGAGCCAGGGTGCCGGTGCCCGAGATTACTCCGGGCAGGGTGATGGCGTTGTTGCGATCGACCACCAAAGCGGCGTTGTCGATAATGGGACCGACAATGCTGCCGGTCGCGCCGGCGTTGCCCAACTGAAGCGTGCCGGCCGAGATGGTCGTGCCACCGCCGTAGGTGTTGTCATCTGTCAAAATTGTGGTGCCGGTCCCAGTCTTGGTTGCGGAACCAATCCCTGAAATCAAGCCGGGGAACGTCACCACATCGCTGCGATTAAAACTCAGGTTTCCATTGTCAATTACGTTGCCGACAATGCTGCCGGTCGTGCCGCCGGCGCCCAATTGAAGCGTGCCGGCCGAGATGGTCGTGCCACCGCCATAGGTGTTGGCGTTAGTAAAGATTGTGGTGCCGGTTCCAGTCTGGGTTACCGCGCCAGTACCTGAAATCACGCCTGGGAAGGTCACCGAATCGCTGCGATTAAAGCTCAAGTTCTCGTTGTCTATGACATTGCCAACAATGCTGCCGGTTGCGCCCCCGTTGCCCAATTGCAGCGTGCCGGCCGAGATGGTCGTGCCGCCGGCGTAGGTGTTAGCTCCCGTGAGGACTGTGGTGCCGGTCCCGACTTGGGTGAGGCTGCCGGTGCCCGAGATTACTCCAGGCAGGGTGACCGCGTTGCTGTGGTTGACCACCAAAGCGGCGTTGTCGGTAATGTTGCCCACAATGCTGCCGGTCGTGCCCCCGTTGCCCAATTGCAGCGTGCCGGCCGAGATGGTTGTGCTACCGGTGTAGGTGTTATCGCCCGTAAGGGTTGTGATGCCGGTCCCGATTTGAGCCAGGGTGCCGGTGCCCGAGATTACTCCGGGCAGGGTGATGGCGTTGCTGCGATTGACCACTAAAGCGGCGTTGTCGACAATGTTACTCACAATGCTGCCGGTCGTGCCCCCGTTGCCCAGCTCAAGCGTGCCGGCCGAGATGGTTGTGCCACCGGTGTAGGTGTTATCGTTAGTAAAGATTGTCGTGCCGGTACCAGCCTGGGTTACAGCGCCGGTACCTGAAATCAGGCCGGGGAAGGTCACCGGATTGCTGTGATTAAAACTCAAGGTTCCATTGTCGGTGACATTGCCTACAATGCTGCCGGTCGTGCCGCCGGCGCCCAACTGAAGCGTGCCAGCCAAGATGGTCGTGCCACCGGCATAGGTGTTGGTCCCGGTAAGCGTAAGAATTCCAGTCCCGGCTTTCGTCAACCCTCCGGCGCCGCCGATCGCTTGGCTGATCGTAGTTTGAAAGCCGTTTGTGTCGATTGTTCCGCCGCCCGCAAACGAACCGTTCGGGCCGTTGAGCGTGATGGGACGCGTGCTCGTCAGGTTGAAACTGCTGAGCAACTGTAGCGTCCCGCCATTGAAGGTGAGACCGCCGGCTGCCGCGCCAAGGGCGGTGTTCGCACTAACCGCGACAGTGCCTTCGTTGAGAAACGTGCCCCCGGAATAGGTGTTCACGCCAGTGAGCGTCAGGGTAGTTCCGAGGCCGTCCTTTATGACAAGACCTGAACCCGTGATGATACCTGCGTAGGTTCCGTTGTCCGGCGTCTGCGCGAAGAGGACGGTGCCATTGTCAGTGATGGCCGGAGGCAGACTTTGCGCCCGCGCTTCCAGGATCCCCCCCGAATCGACTAGAAGGCTGCCATTGAAGCTGGTATTGTTTCCGGTCAAAGCCAACGTGCCGGCTTGAACTGTCACGGCCAGAGGCGAGGTGCTACTGTTCGCACCGATTGAGCCGGTTAGTGTCCATGTCCCGGCACCAGTTTTCGTGAGAGTCGAAAAATTGGTGACATTCCCGGAAAGCGAGTCAGAAGACCCGCCCACAGCGTTAAGGGTCAGTGTGTTAGTTCCGCCGCCACCGTCAAACGATCCAGTGATCATCGAGTTCGGATCAAGCGTTACGTTGTCATCACCTCCTTGAAAATCGAGGTTGCCCTCGACACTGGCACCGGTCTCATTAGTAAAATTGATACCTACGTTCCCAAAGCTGCCGATGGCCTCGCCGATCAACCCTGGATTCCCCGTTCCACTGGGCGCAAGAATCTCGCCAAAATTGTCCACCACGTTCCGTGGACTGCCTGCGGTTGTGTTAACGTTTTCAAAGAAAATCGCCGAGCTGGGGCCGCCTTCTATCAGCCCATGATTCGTGATCGTGTTCCCCGCCTCGATCGGGTTTACGGCTTCCGAAGAATGCCCGACTCCAGATGCGATGACCGATGCGCCCGCTGCGATTTGGAGGGTGTTGCCGGCATTGAATTCGATCGTGTTATCGCCTTTACCATACTGCCCCAAGCCGCCATCTTGAATGGTGGTCGTGGTTTCGATGATCGAGCCTGCATTGATGTTAATCGTGTTATTGTCGTGAAGAGAAATAGAGTTGTCGTTGGTAACCCTTATGCTGGCGCCGTTAGAAACGTTCAGCGTGGTGTTGTCGGTTAGTGGCGGGTGCGGGCCGGTGCCGACGCGAGCGGTCTGATTCGTGGTGATGTTAATTTGGCTCGACGCTGTTCCGCACGACAGCGCCAGTAGAACCAGCCCGAGCCAAGACGCGCGGTCAAACAAGGTGAGTGCCAGGCGGAGCTTACACGGGCGCTCGTTTAAACGCTCGGATTTGACAGCTTTGCCAGGGACGCAATCAATCTCTATAGCAGGGGAATTCGCCATACAGAGCGGGAGTTCGAATAGTGTCTTGGTGACGGTCTGTGTGCAAGTCCGTTTTCTTATGGAGTCAGAAACCTAAATAAAAGCGCCGTTTTTTGGAGCCTGATTTGGGACGTTCGGCACCTTCGGCACCTTCTTGGAATGACCCGACACGCAAATATCTGAACGCCCACATCGAAGAGGTCACCTTGGTGACGGCGGGGTCCCGCTCCCGGTTGTGTAACTGCCGACTATTTTGACTTTGATCGAAATTGAGTAGCAAGCCGTCACCACCATTTCTCATTGCTAGCGCGGCCATTTGCCAATCGCGGGCAGCGCCTTGGGCCACCCGGCCTCGACGGGGCGCCAGCTCGAGTGTGAAGGGGAAGAATGACCCAAAGCGGACTGACGAGGCGCGGCGGAGCGTCATTTTCTTCAAGAACGAAGCTTATCGAGGAAAGCAAGCATTACGCTGTTGAATTGCTCCGGCCTTTGCAGCGGCGCGAAATGACTCACGCCGGGCAGAAGGATGAATTCCGCCCCGGGAATATTCCGAGCGAGATACTCGGCATGTTCCGGTTTGATAAACTCGTCATGCTCGCTTTGGACGATCGCGACAGGCACATGGATCCCAGCCAGATCGCGCGCCGAATAGCTGGGTTGCGTCCGCATCATCTGGCCGACTGCTTCGGCAAATGCCTCGAATTGGTCCGGCGTCGCCGACAGCTGAGCATAGTCCTTGCTGTGCCGGCTCAAACACCGGTCGAGGAGCGGACTCGGCTGGATTTCCTTGGTGCCGCTGGGATCCATGTTGCAGCCAAAGAAAAACACACCGGCAATGCGCTCCGGGGCTTGCCTGGCGAGGATCAAACCGATGCACGCTCCGTCGCTCCAGCCGACAACGGCCGCTTTTTCCAGGAGCAATTTGTCCATCACGGCAAGAACATCGGATGCCATCAACTCATACATAAAGGGCCGCGCATCGCGCGTACTATGGCCATGGCCGCGACTGTCAATCAGGACGGCGCCATAACCAGAGTCGATCAGCGTTGGAACTTGATATCCCCAATTACCACTATGGCCGAGGCCGCCGTGCAGCAGGATCACGGGAGAGCCGGACCCGTATTTCGCGTACCAGATTCGCGCGCCATCGTGGTCCACGTATCCTTGATTGCTTGTTACCGGCAGCGGCGGGGCACCATGCGCTTCGAAATTCTTAAGATCGTCGTCGTGTGCTTCCATAATAATCTGGCTCAAAATACACCTGGACGCTTTATAAGGGGCCAGCGAATATTCGTGCCGTGGGGTGCGCGGCGCCCAGCTCAATCCATGCGCTCGCTGATGGTAGTATTGCTCATCTCTCCACACATACGACCGAGCTTCGCACCGCCTTGCTTAAGCTTCGAGTAATGCCATCGCTTGCACCTTCAAACCGAAGTTAAGCGTTTGCCAAAAAGCGCCTGCTCACTGCTTGGCAAAAATTAACCTTACCTCGGCTGTCAAAACACGGTCTCTTATCGAATTGGCTGCGTCAGAGGTTATAAAACACTGGTCTTCCACCGGAGTTCTGCAGGATCTCATGCCGCTTACTCTTGCACGGCCAACGGGTCGTTCGTTCTGTGATCTTTAATTTGAAAGCGGAGGAATCTGTGAATGGCTCTGAGAGCTTCAGGGTTCTTCGTCGTTATTCGCACCTGGGCGCCACGTGGTGTATCTTCAGCATGGTAAGTGATCTCGGTTTTCAACCGTTTCATCGTTTCGATACCGGGCGGCGTGGTGGCATGGATGAACATCGGTAAAGAGAAATCACCCTGAGAAAACAGGCCAGCGATCATTGCCGTTCCTTGGTTCGATGTGTTCGCAGCCGGACGGTGGCGAAGGTTGATTCGATCGGATTCGTGGTCCGCAGATGTGGCCAATGTTGGGCCGGAAAGTCGTAAAAGGTGAATAGCCATTCTTTGTCTTTTTCCGGGCAGCCCGTTGCGGTGGATACTTGGCTTGCGAAACGTCCTCGGCTTCCGGCGGAGCGGAATTTAGGGGAGTGACAGTTTACGGGAGCCAACGCTTCGTGAGTCTCGCAACGAGAATCTGCGGGTCCTGCGTGAGCAGGGGCAAGCCAAGGGATCTCGCGGTCGCGACGATGATCCGGTCAGCCGGATCGCGATGAAATTCGGGCGGCAGGCGAGCGTGTTCCATCACGACCGTGCCGCTAATCGGCAGGATCCGCACGCGCTACAATCCGAAAGGTGCCGCTCCAGATAAGGGACAATCCGGGATGCGACTTCCGCCAGATCGATCTCACCATCCAACTCACGGCTCATCGAAGTCATTGCCACTCCGGACAACCCGCAGGGGGTGATCGAATCGAAACCGATCAGATTGCTCGAAACGTTGAGTGCGAATCCGTGCATCGTGATCCATTTTCGCACCCCTACGCCGATCGACGCGATTTTCCGGTCGCCAACCCAAACTCCCGTTTTGCCAGCTATCCGCGATGCGGCAATTCCGAAATCGTACAGTAGCTCGATCAGGACAGCTTCCAGCGAGCGCAGGTAGCAGTGCAGGTCGCGTCGCCGCCTCCGCAAATCCAGGATCGGGTATCCGACCAGTTGACCTGGCCCGTGAAAGGTAGCCTTCCCCCCTCGGTTGATCTCGAATAGTGGATAGGCGAGTTGGGCTATATTTCCGAGGCTGGTTCGATCAGAGGTTCGTCCGATCGTGTAAACCGGATCATGCTCCAACAAAAGAATCGTCTCTTCACCCAGCGCGACACAATGCTCCAGGCTCTCTTCCTGAAGCCGCAGGCCTTCGGCAAAAGGAATTCGGTCCAACCATCGGATGATCATAACGCACGGAACAGCTGCACTGTTGGTACCGAGGAATCTTGCATCTGGAAATGAGTGAGTCCAATTGCCAGGGCGTCAGCAGCATCCGGAGAGGGAGTCTCGTCCAAACCGAGAATGACTCGGACCATGAAACCGACCTGCGCTTTTTGCGCGCTGCCGCGCCCAACAATGGCCTGTTTGACCCGTTTTGGTGGATATTCAAAGATGGCAAGTCCGTGCTGGGCGGCGGCCAGTATAGCGGAGCCGCGGGCCGCCCCCAGGACAATCGCGGTCCGTGTATTCTGTGCGTAAATAATGCTTTCCACCGCGCAAACCTGCGGCTGATGCTGCCGGATCAGGTCAGTGATCTGCTGATGAATCTCGACGAGACATCCCGTCATCGAGAGCTTCGGATTGTTCCGGATCACCCCGTAACACCGCGTGACAATCTTCGAACCATTCTTCTCCAGCAGAGCGTACCCCGAAGTCCTGAGCGCAGGATCAAGGGCGAGAAGAAGCATGGATGATTGTAGGGGAGGCGGGGAGAGAAGTTCAAGGAGTTCAAAGGAGTTCAAAGGAGTTCAAGGAGTTCAAGGAGTTCAGGAGTCAGAACTCAGCACTCGGCAATGGCGGTGCGGCAGAAAGTGTTTCGACGTATCTTGAGTGTTGTCGAGGAGCAGTCGCTGACCGCTAGGAATACTCGAGCCCAGCTCTCCGACGACGTTTTCGAACTCCTGCAACTCCTTGAACTCCTTGGACTCCTTGGACTCCTGTCTTCCGGACTCCTGCCCTCTTGAACTCAGAGTAAATCTCCCGATCTTATTATTTCGCACTGAATCGGCCGGCCTATGCAGACAATGAAAGCACTCCTGAAGAAAGAACGCGCTCCCGGACTTTGGCTGGAAGAGGTGCCGGTGCCGGACGTGGGCGAGTTCGATGTGCTCATCCGCATTTTGCGCGCTTCGATCTGCGGGACCGACGTCCATATTTACGAATGGGATGCGTGGGCTCAGAAGACCATTCCGACCCCAATGGTCATCGGGCATGAATTTGCCGGCGTGATTGAGGCCGTCGGAAATCACGTCCACGATTTCGCACCGGGCATGCTGGTAACCGGGGAGGGTCATCTGGTCTGCGGCCGGTGCCGCAATTGTCTGGCCGGGCGGCGGCATCTTTGCAATCGCACCAGCGGAGTCGGCGTGAATCGGCCAGGCGCGTTTGCCGAGTTTCTCGCCATCCCGGAAACAAACGTTTGGCTGGCCGATCCGAAGATCCCGCTCGACGTTCTTTCCTGCTTCGATCCGCTGGGCAACGCGGTTCACACGGCCCTCTCTTTCGATGTTCTTGGTGAAGACGTGCTCATCACCGGCGCGGGTCCGATTGGCATTATGTCCACGGCGATCGCTCGCCATGCAGGGGCGCGGTACGTTGTCGTTACCGATGTCAATCCGTATCGCTTGGCATTAGCCCGAAAAATGGGCGCGACGCTTGCTGTGGATGTACGCTCCCGGAGTTTAGTGGTTGTGCAGCGTGAACTGGGGATGAAAGAAGGTTTTGATGTCGGGCTGGAGATGTCCGGCAACGCTCAGGCGCTCAACGACATGCTCGACGCGATGTGCCACGGGGGAAAAATTGCTTTGCTCGGAATCCAAGCGAAGACAGCGCCGATTAATTGGGATTTGGTCGTCTTCAACGGGCTCACCATCAAAGGGATTTACGGACGCGAGATGTACGAGACGTGGTACAAAATGACATCGATGATACAGTCGGGCTTGGATATCGCCCCGGTGATCACCGATCATTTCGTGTTTGCCGAGTATGAGAAAGCTTTCGCGCTCATGCGTAGCGGTGAATCAGGCAAGGTAGTCTTGCGCTGGTAGATAAATGCCACAAGTCAAAAAATGCCACAAATGCTATAATAAAGGATTGTTCCTTCGAACCCGTGGGCCGCAGGAAGCACGACTTAATCATTTGTGGCATTTGTGGCATTTTTTGATTTGTGGCATTTACAACCGTGAATACCGCGTTTGCCGATCACCTCGAACAGCAACTCAACGGAATCAGGCAACAGGGTCTCTTCAAATCGGAGCGGGTCATCGACACGCCGCAAAGCGCACACATCAAGACAACCGGCGGGCGAGCCGTACTCAATCTGTGTGCCAACAATTACCTGGGTTTAGCAGATCACCCCGAGGTTATCGCCGCAGCGCGCGAGGCGCTTGAACGCTGGGGATTCGGACTTGCTTCCGTGCGGTTCATCTGTGGCACGCAGAAAATACACAAGCAGTTGGAGGATGCGCTGGCGCAATTCCACCGCACTGACGACACGATCCTTTACAGCAGCTGTTTCGACGCGAACGGCGGCCTTTTTGAGACGCTGCTTGGGCCGGAAGATGCGGTTATCAGCGACGAACTTAACCATGCTTCAATCATCGACGGCATCCGCCTTTGTAAAGCCGCTCGCTACCGCTTCCGGCATAGCGATATGAATGATCTGGAAGCAAAGCTGAAAGCGGCTTCCCAAGCGCGCTTCCGCGTGATCGCTACGGATGGTGTTTTTTCGATGGATGGCACGATCGCCGATCTCCGCTCGATCTGCGATCTGGGCGATCGCCATGGAGCCCTTGTCATGGTGGATGAATGCCATGCGGCCGGCTTTCTTGGCCCGACCGGACGGGGTACTCCAGAACTGTGCCGGGTGATGGATCGGATCGATATCATTACCGGCACTCTGGGAAAAGCATTAGGCGGCGGCACTGGCGGCTATACGACTGGACGCAAAAAGATCGTTGAGCTGCTTCGGCAGCGGTCCCGGCCGTATCTCTTCTCGAACGGCTTGACCCCGAGCATCGCGGCGGCTTCACTGAAGGCGCTTGAAATCGCCACCCGCTCGACCGAACTGCGCGACCGTCTGGAGAGTCAGACAAAGTTTTTTCGCGAAGGACTCGCTCATGCGGGACTCACGATAAAACCCGGCGTCCACCCGATTGTACCCGTGATGATCGGAAATGCCGCCCTCTCTCAGCAGGTAGCCGATTACCTGCTTGAAGAAGGCCTCTACGTGATCGGCTTTTTCTTTCCCGTCGTCCCGCAAGGCTCGGCCCGGATCCGGACCCAGGTCTCGGCGGCACACACACGAGAGGATTTGCAATTCGCCATCGATCGATTTAGCGAGGCGCGGACAAAATTCCTGACGAGATGAGGAAAGCGGCGGGAGCGGGTTCAGCAGCGGGAGCTAGCGGTGAACTGAAAAGATTTCAGCTACCGCCCGCCGCTGAACCCGCTCCCTCCGCTTTCCTCCCGCTCCCTCCGCTTCTTAAAGCTCAATCCTGGTGCCCAGAAGCTTCAAGAATTGGGCAACGAATGCCGGGTGCGCCGGCCAAGCAGGTCCCGTAACAAGATTTCCGTCAGTGTATGCATCCGTGACCGGAATCTCTACGTATTCTCCGCCGGACAATCCCACCTCCGGTCCGCAGGCCGGATAAGCCGAACAGGTGCGGCCTTTGAGCACGCCCGCCGCCGCCAGGATTTGCGGCCCATGGCAGAGCGCGGCCACCGGTTTCTGGTGCTCAAAAAAATGACGAACGATGTTCAAAACGCCTTTATCCAAGCGCAGATATTCCGGCGCGCGGCCACCCGGAATCAATAGGGCATCGTAGTCCTCCGGACGCACCTCCGAAAAGGTCGCGTTCAAGGAAAAATTGTGTCCGGGTTTTTCAGTATAAGTCTGGTCGCCCTCGAAGTCGTGGATCGCAGTGCGCACCTTATCGCCAACCTTCTTTCCCGGACATACCGTGTCTACCCGGTGTCCGACCGCCAGTAAGGCCTGGAACGGCACCATTACTTCGTAGTCCTCAACGAAGTCTCCCACTAAACAGAGGATTTTTTTTGCTGCCATAATAGAAGATGGCACGAACTCGAGGCGGTACAAGCTCAGCGGCTTCCTCCGCGGAATCCTGTTAGACAAATTTTGCTCTTTGTCCTGCTGCTCGTGAAAATATTGTTTTCTTGCGAAGAATTCGGAGGAGAATTTGAAACGATTTTGGGCATCGATGAAAGCTTACGTGATACGCGCCTACAACGATTCCGAGGGTCTTCAGCTGGTCGATCGCCCTGAGCCAAGGCCGCGAGAAAATCAAGTGCAGGTGCGCATCCGGGCCGCTTCCCTCAACTACCGTGATCTGGTTGTTTTAAGTGGAAGCTATGAACAAAACCCGGTGCCGGGACGGGTCCCGCTTTCCGATGGAGCCGGTGAGGTGGTGGCGGTTGGCTCCGGAGTCAGCCAGTTTAAGGTTGGCGACCGAGTTGCGGGTTGTTTTTTTCAGGGGTGGGCCGGTGGGAGGTTCGATGCCGGCATGCACCGGACCGCGCTGGGCGGAGCAATCGACGGCGTGCTCGCGGAACAGGTTGTCTTTTCCGAAAACGGACTAGTGCATTTTCCGGATCATCTTTCCTTCGAAGAAGCCTCGACGCTGCCGTGCGCCGCCCTGACTGCCTGGCAGAGCTTGATGACTCGGGGCAAGCTGAGGGAAGGGGAGATCGTGCTTTTGCTCGGCACAGGCGGCGTTTCCATCTTTGGCCTGCAGTTTGCGAAGAACGTGGGCGCGCGGGTAGTCATCACCTCCAGCGGCGATGACAAGTTGGCTAAGGCACAGGCTTTGGGTGCGGTTGAAACGATAAATTATCGGAAAACGCCGGAATGGGGCAAAGCGGTTAACCAGCTCACTGATGGCGGAGTCGATCATGTCGTCGAAGTCGGCGGTGGGGGAACTTTCCCGCAATCCGTGCGCGCCTGCCGCCCGGAAGCGAAGATTGGCCTAATCGGAATCTTGTCGGGTCGAGAAGCCCAGGCGGATATTTTTCAGATAGTGCCAAAACTACTGACTGTTTTCGGCGTTTACGTCGGGAACCGGGAGATGTTTCTGGAAATGAACCGCGCGATCGGGCAGGCCCGCCTGCATCCAGTCATCGATCGAGTTTTTCCGTTTGGAGAAGCCCGCGCGGCCTACGATCATCTGCGCGCGGGCAAGCACTTTGGAAAGGTTGTGATCCGCGTAGAGTAGCCGGCGATGGGACTCGAACCCATGACCGCTCGATTACGAATCGAGTGCTCTACCACTGAGCTACGCCGGCGAAGAGGGAAGCCGGGAACTATCCTCGGAATGCTTCGGCCGTCAAGGTTTGAGGCGCTCCATGTAGTCTGCATCGTCCGCAAATCTTTAAAGATTTTTGGATGACGCAGACGCTTCAAAAAGAACCTTTTCAAACTCCTTCTGGAAGATAGCGTTGGCACAAAATGAAACGGTGTTTGTCTCTCAGTTCCATCCTGCTCCTGTTCTGCGCCTTGTTCCTGGAGGGGTGTAACAAGAGCCCGGTCTCCAAACTGAACCGTTCAAACTACGATCAAATTCATGAGGGCATGTCCAAGGAGCAAGTCCAAGCGATCCTCGGACCGCCAACCGCGATCAAGACTGAGGATAAAATAATTTATAAGCGAACCGTTTGGCGTTATACCGAAGGTGACAGGTATATCAATATCACCTTTAAGAACGACGAGCTGGACAGTAAAGATACCAACCTGTCCTAAGCCTCTTTAGGAGCTTTCTAGCAAGCAATGGAGCAATCAGCGGAACCGCCTGAGCAGCTCGCACCCGGAAACGCGAGCCGAACCTCGGAAATCAGTCCGGTGGACCCGGCGATTTCGCCGGACTCTTCCTGGTTGCGCATGGATCCCGAGCTTACTCGCGCGGTCCTGGCCAAAACCGAAGAGGAGTTGCTCGGTGGCTTGGCCGCGCTGATGCGAAATCGTGTCGAAACCGAGAAAGCGGGGCGCAGACTTGCCCAGCTCTTGCTCGACATTGAGGAGGCGCGAAAGGAGCTGCAGAGCGTAAAAAATCAGGTTCGTTCGGCGGAAAACGAACTGGCGAACCGGCTTGCCGAGCAAGAGCGCATCCGGGAGGCAACAGCGGGAATCGAGCAACCCCAATCACACCAGCAGGAGTTTGAGAAATTGTCCGTGGCTCATCGCGCCTTGCGAGACGAACATACTGGTCTGCTGAACGAGCGCGACTGGCTGCTCGGCGAGATTAGTCAGCTCAACGAGGAAAAGAAAAAACTTCAGACGGAAGGCAAAGAGAAAGCAGTTTGCGTTGAGAATCCGCAGCCCAGTCAAATGGGACCGCCGGAGGCTGACGAGATCGTACCATTGCTACTGAACCATCCGTTGCCCAAGGTAACCGCAGGCTGGGACTCTTACCCATTGGAGAGTGAGCTTTTCACTGACGACCCGCTCGATGCTCCGCGAATCGCGGATCTGGTGAAAAACCTGCCCGGTTTGACGGGCTCATTGATCGTCAGAAATTATGGACCGGTCCTTGCCAGTGCGTTGCCGGAACGTTTCTATGATCACTTGAAAGTACCGCACGGAAATTACAACCTGCTCTTTGAACGGCTACCTGAGCGTGTAGAGGAGAGCTGCCGAGCCTCCGCCCGACTGGCGACGTTTCGGATCGGGGCGGAGCATCTCACTGTCACTCAGGCAAATCATGCCTTCCTGATTGTCAGTCATGAGAAGCCGAAGCTGATAAGCGGCGTTCCGGAAAAGCTGGTTGCGATCACGACAGAACTGTCGAGGATGTATGGGTAAGACACACGGCCTCGGGCGTCACCTCCTCCAAATGCAGACAAGTTCCGCGCTACATCGTAGCCGTGCGGCTCGCGCGCTTAGCGCGCAACGGCACTGGTCACGGTGCGTTTGGTGAGCTGGTTGCCCCGGCTGCGTGGACCGCGCATCCCGAATTGGGCGGGATCAAAGCTCTGCCCGTCGATGCGCGCGCCTTTAATATGGCGGTACTTCAGACGCACCTCGTTCACTGGACGATCTGTCAGCAACTTAATCTTGCCTCCTTCCGGCACGCAGGAGTAATCCCGGTTCATGATCGCTCCGCCAATGGCGAAACGCTTGATAAAGCCCCCGCGTGCGGTGGAATAGATCATCGTCAAACAGAGATCTCTCCGGTAAATCCCGTGATAAACCAAGTTACGATCAACGAAAAGCCGCTCTGGCGGAGGCATGACTTGATACCGTCCGTTTTCCCAGATGATCAGGAGGCGGTCGAGCGGCGAACAGCGAAAAGCTGCTTCGCCCTTTACGGTCGAGCCGATGAGTCCCCGGTCCTGATCATAAACGATCGCCAGCTCGTCGGCGGTGAGTTCGCGGACATCGATCTCCTCGGCCGTGGTGAGCTGAGTTTTCCTCCGATGCTTCTTTCCATGAGTCTCGATAAACCTTTTCAAATAATCGATCGTATAAGCGGTGAGGCGCTTCAGATTTGTCTCGACTAACTTGATCTCGCCTAATAGCTGAGCAAGTTCCTTCTCGTTCTTGGCGCGATCAAAGCGCGAGATGCGTTTGATCGGTAAATCAAGGAGCAGATCAACATCCTCGTTGGTGATTTCGCGCGGCAATCGGCGGACGAATGGTCGCAGGCCGCGGAATACGCTCTCCTGAACTTCCTGGGCGGTAACGCTATTTTCAATCTTCAGGTAAACCCGATTTTCGATAAAGATCTGGATCAGGGTCTTCCGAAAATGCTCCGCCTGTAATGCAGCCCGTTTCAACTCAAGCTCGCGCCGAAGAAGGGTGGTGAGCTGCTCGGTATTAAAGCGAATTACCTCATCGACATCCATCTGGACCGGGCGCTCGCCGCGAATGACAACGAGATTCGCCTGAACGGCCAATTCGCATTGCGAGAAATGATAGAGAGCAGCCATCGCCTTTTCGGGATCCTCACCGGGAGCCAAGGTAATAACGACTTCAACCTGAGCCGCCGTGAAATCGTTGATCGAACGAACACGCAGTTTGCGTTTGCGAACGGCTTCTTCAATAGAAGCGATCACCGACTCTGTCGTAGTCCCCGCCGGAATCTCGCGGATCACCAGCCGGCCCTGCTGCTGCTCAATCTTCGCGCGCAGCCTGACTTTGCCATTGCCACGATTGTAGTCAGAGGCATCCAACAGACCGCCTTGAGGAAAATCCGGGACGAGTTTAAATCGACGCCCTTCGAGAACAGCGATCTGGGCCTTTAAGAGTTCCGTAAAGTTATGCGGCAAAATCCTGGTAGAGAGTCCCACTGCGATTCCTTCAGCCCCGAGCATCAAGAGAATAGGTAGTTTGCTTGGCAGGACGACCGGTTCACGGTTGCGACCATCATAGCTCGGCACATACTCAGTCAGGGCGGGATTAAACAACTCGTTGCGGGCCAGCTCAGTTAAACGGCACTCGATGTAGCGAGAAGCCGCTGCCGGATCGCCCGTGAAGATATTGCCAAAGTTACCTTGGCCCTCAATCAGATAGGATTTATTAACCAGATTGACCAACGCGTCTTCAATCGAGACGTCGCCGTGGGGATGATACTGCATGCAATGTCCCACGATGTTGGCGACCTTATTGAAACGTCCATCGTCCTTTTCGTAGAGCGCGTGAAGAATGCGCCGTTGGACCGGCTTCAGACCATCCTCGAGCTGGGGAATTGCTCGATCCCGGATGACATACGACGCATACTGTATGAAATTGTCGTTGATAAGATCGCGGAGGGGATCCTCAGGCAGATGAAGCGAAGCTGACGGCATCGCACAGTATGTTCGGGGAGTTCCAGGAAGTTCAAGGAAGTTCAAGGAAGTTCAAGGAAGTTCAGGGAAGTTCGAGGAAGGAAAGTTTGTGCGTCTCGGGAATGACAAGCCTATCCGAGATCGATCGGCGATGGTGTAAAATTTATCGACTATGAGGTTTCTTGAAGTTCCTCGAACTTCCCTGAACTTCCTTGAACTCCTTCTTCCGATGGCCAAGCAAAACTACTTTTTTAAACTTCTCCCGCCTCGAGTCACTTTCATCGAGGATATGACACAGCAAGAGGAAAAGTTGATGCACGAGCATGCGCATTATGTGGGTGAACAGATGAAGGACGGGAAGGTTCTTCTCTTTGGGCCGGTGAGAGATCCGGCCGGAGCCTTTGGGCTTGCTATCCTGGAGGTGGACAATGAAGCGGAAGCGCGAACCCTCGGCGAGAACGACCCCACCGTGAGAGCTGGGCTCTGCCGGTTCGAGTGCTATCCAATGCGCGTTGTGAAGCCGGGTTAAAGCGAGGGGGGGAAGGGGCGTAAGCCTCAGAGGAACGCCATTGCCGGCGGCGATATAGACCGCATCTTTGCTGATATCATTCGATTAGTTGTTAATCAGTATCCGGGGCGCTGTAAAAGAGCTTCTCCAACATCCATCGAGGCGTTAAGTTGGCGCATCCGATTTCTCTTCTGGCGGAGGCGTCACCTGTTGCGCGAGCAAGCTCAGGAATAGCCCGACATCCGTGACCACTCCGATACTTTCCACGGAACCGCGGTCCGCCAGTTTGGTAACAACCGCCGGATTGATATCGACACAAACAAGTTTGACGCCGGCCGGAGTCATATTACCGACTCCAATGCTATGGAGCATCGAGCTGAGCATCAGGATCATCTCCGCTCCCGCGATGAGCCGGGCGTAATCCTTTTGCGCTTCCAGTATGTCGGTAAAAACCTCCGGCAAGGGTCCGTCGTCGCGGATCGAGGCCGCCAAAGAGAACGCCACGCTGGCCTTTACGCATTCGTAGAAAACGCCCTTGGTCAGGATGCCTTGTTTCACGGCGGCGGCGATACTGCCGGCTCGCCGGATGGCGTTAATGGCGCGCAAATGGTGACGATGCCCGCCCTGGACCGGCGCCCCGCGATTTAAATCCACACCGAGTGAGGTGCCGAGCAATGCCTGCTCGATATCATGGACCGCGATCGCGTTGCCGCCTAACAGGACCTGCACATATCCTGCACGAATCAACCTGGCGAGATGTTCTCCGCCCCCGGTGTGGATTACTACCGGCCCGGCGACAACGACAACTTTGCCGCCGCGTTCCCGAATCCGCTCGAGTTCCCACGCAATCTGACGAACGACCAGTTCCACCTTGCGTTCGCTGCTGACGCCTGCGGCCATAAAGGAGAACTCTCCCTCGGCTGTGCCTCCCGCGACCGTGCGATCGTTCCGGGCTTCCGGCTTACGAGAGGTTTGAATGCCGTCAACGCCAACGACGACCCGATCGCCGCGCCGCAACTCACGCAATAGACGAATGGCCGCGCGGGGCGGTGTTGTCTGATTATCTACGACGATACAGCCGTCCATCCGTTGACCGCTAACGCGTACCCACTCACTATTGAGGCGCACTTCGGTGGGATAGATCGTGGAAACGTAAAAGTCCTCGGGAGCAACACCCTCGGTCGTCACCGCTTCAAGCCGCACGTCATCGGTTGCTTCCGAAGGCGGCGTAGCAGCGCCGAGATCGATGAGGTGCCCCAGCAAATCAGTGAGCACCTCGGAGGACGGCGCCGAGATCTGAATCTCCGCTCGCGAAGTGCTCTGACGCTGTTTACCGAGTTGGAAACTGCGTATCCGAAAACTTCCGCCGCCTTGTACCGTCAGCTCTAAAGCTTTTTCGAGCAAGCCGCTGTCTAGCAGGTGCCCTTCCAGGATCAAGACGCGGCTCGCAATGCCGCTGAGCGCCTTGGCTCCGGGACGCACGTCTTCGTTCAAGCGCAGCGTCAGACATTTTGCCGCCCCGCCGGATTTCATAAACTCAGAAAGAGCTATCTCGACAACCCGAAAACGATGCTTCGCGAGACGCGTTTTCAGTGAGTCGCTGCAGCGGTTGAGCACAACGAGATCTCCGACATTGATCGCATTGGCGGCAAAGAGCACGGCATCGGCCTCATCCAGGACGATGCGTTTTTCCGTAGGCACCCGCTTTTCGATTTGCCGGTTGGAAAACGCGTCAAATGCGGCCGGATAATACAGCAGAAAGCCTGGCGCAGGGGACACAGGCACGTGTCAAGATGATAAAACCGCTTGTCGATCAGACACAGGCTTAATACCTCGACGTCGAGCCACTCCGCGATTTGCCGATGGGCGTCCAGTTCAGTGCGGAAACCGTATCCGGCGTACAGCAGCAAGTGTTCACGATCGAACAGCGCGTCGCCGGCGCCTTCAAACGGCAGGTCTCTTGGCAGCTCGCGGACGCGAAAGCCGTTGGCCTCGAAGAAAACGCGAAAATATGCTTCTTCGGGCTGTCGTTCCCGGTGAAAAAAGGAGCTGAGTACCACCTCCTGGCCGAGCACCAGGCCGGCGTTAGCGGTAAACACCATATCCGGGGCCCCCGGTCGTGGAGGGATCAGATCCACCTCGGCCTCCTGACTGAGAAGAGCATGGAGCCGGTGCCATTGCTCGGAGGCCAGGCGGGGGTTCGCCCGATCCAGGTTCCCTTCCATCCACGGATTGATGACGTACTCGATCTGGAACTGATCGGGCGGACACATGAGAATGCGGTCGGATTGATCCATAAGAAGCCTGGGTAAACGCTAGCCTGGCCGCAGTCTTGGCCAAGCATTAACTCCGGAATGGAGAGCGCCGCAGGATTTGTCGCGCGCACTCTCCATGACACGATGCCCTCGCACTGGTGCTCTGTCTGCCGTTTCGGTATTCTCGAACTATGCGCTTTGTGCCGGTCCTCGCTATGGTATTCGCTGGATTTCTCATCTCTTTACAAGGGCCGATTAATGCCCGCTTGCGTCTGGCGGTTGAATCACCGGTCCTGAGCGCGGCCATATCGTTTCTTTCCGGAGGTCTTCTGCTCCTCCTGCTCATGGTCGTCGGCGCTTTCGGCGGTGCCGGAGCCGGTATCCGCGGCATGTTGAACGCGCCAGCCTGGTCTTATCTCGGCGGCGCGCTCGGGACCACTTTTGTTCTCGGTGCGATCATCGCGATCCCGCAGGCCGGCGCCGTTGTTGTCATCTGCGCCGCTATTCTCGGCCAAATGATTGGATCTTATCTGATAGACACTTACGGATGGCTCGGAGTCACAAAGGTGCCCTTCGACCCAATCAGGCTTGCCGGAATCGGGTTCGTGATTCTAGGGGTGTTTTTGGTCCAAAGGAAATGAAAGGAGCGAGCAACGAACAGGTAGCCAGTCAATCGAGCGGAGGAATCGATGGAAGCGGGTTCAGCGGAGGGAGGTAGTTTCACAAGTTATGGCGATTGGCAGCCAGGCAAAAACTGCTGTTTCCGGTGGACGAATAGGTCGCATTGGGCCGATCGTGCCAGAAAAGGAGGCACCCTACTATGAGAGATCTACCTTACAGAGAGCTTGGTCATTGCGATATCGGAGTTTCCCGCTCTTGGCTTGGGCTGCATGGGCATGTCCTTTGCCTATGGACCAACGGATGAGCAGGAGTCGTTGCGTGTCCTGCAGCGTTACCTGGATCTCGGCGGAAATTTTTTCGATACGGCCGAGACCTATGGTCCATACAAGAACGAGGAACTGCTCGGACGATTTCTCGCCCGAGTTCCCCGGGAACGCGTGGTTGTGGCCACGAAGTTTGGGTTTCGTTTCGCCGCGGACGGAACCAGACTGGAAGGGACGGACGGTTCGCCGGCCAATGTTCGGCGAGCGTGCGAGGGGAGTCTGCGCCGGCTCGGGATTGAGGTAATCGATCTTTTTTATCAGCATCGCGTTGATCAGGCAGTCCCAATCGAAGAGACAGTCGGCGCGATGGCGAAGCTGGTCGAAGAAGGCAAGGTGCGCACGTTAGGCCTTTCGGAAGCAGGTCCAAGCACCTTGCGAAGAGCGAGCACCGTTCATCCGATTGCTGCGCTGCAAAGTGAATATTCCTTGTGGTCGCGCGAGGTGGAAAGTAACGGAGTACTGGAGACGTGCCGAGAACTTGGAATTGCCTTTGTCCCCTATAGCCCATTGGGTCGCGGCTTCTTGACGGGCGCGATTCAGAAACTCTCGGATCTTGATCCCAGTGACTGGCGGCGCACCAATCCTCGATTTGGCGAAGAAGCGTTGCGGCAGAATTTGAGGCTGGCGGATGTCGTCAAAGAGTTGGCCGGGAAGAAGGGCTGTACGCCCGCGCAGTTAGCCTTGGCCTGGGTGTTGGCTCAAGGGGATGATGTTGTTCCGATTCCTGGGACAAAACGTGTCCGCTATCTGGAAGACAATATGGGTGCGCTGAACGTGAAACTCAGCGCAAGCGACCTCGAAGAAATCGATCGGCGCGTCAAAGGACTCGCGATTGTTGGCGAACGATATGCGCCCGATATGATGGACCTGATCGATCGACAGTGATCTGGGCCGTAGGGTAGGGGTTCACGCGGTTGGAAAGGCCCTCACTCCCGCCGATGCGTCAAGGCCTTATCGCGCCGCGGTTTCGTCCACCACCAGATGCCCCATGATATACTCGCGTCGTTGGGGTGTGTTCTTGCCCATATAAAACTGGAGCAGCGGTTGAATCGCGTGGCCATCGTCAACCGTCACCCGCGTCAGACGCATGTCCGGTCCGACGAAATGTTTGAATTCGCCGGGCGAAATCTCGCCCAGGCCTTTGAAGCGCGTAACCTCCGGATTCCGCAGACCTTCCATGGCGCGGTTCCGCTCATCCTCCGAGTAGCAGTAGACAGTGGTTTTCTTGTCGCGCACACGAAAGAGTGGTGTCTCGAGAATATAAACGTATCCGGCGGTCACGAATCCAGGAAAGAAACGAAGAAAACAAGTGATTAAAAGGTTGCGGATGTGCAAGCCGTCGACATCAGCGTCCGTCGCGATGATTACCTTTCCGTAGCGCAGCTTTTGCACATCCTCCTCGACATTTAGCGTGCGCATCAAGTTGAAGATCTCATCGTTCTTGTAAACAATGGTCCGGTTGAGATCCCAGACATTGAGCGGTTTTCCTTTTAACGTGAAAACCGCCTGGACGTTCGGGTCCCGGCAACTCGTGATTGAGCCCGCCGCCGATTGACCTTCGGTAATGAAAATCATGGACTCAGCTCCAGTTCCTTTGGCGAGATTGAGATGGAGCTTGCAGTCCTTGAGCTGCGGGATCCGCAACGAGATCGCGGCGGTACGTTCCCGCGCCAGCTTGCGGACATCCTGGAGTTCCTTGCGCAGCCGTTGGGTCTCTTGAATTTTCGTCACCAGCCTCTCGGCGGCATCCCGATTGCGATGGAGCAGACCGGCCACGGCTTCGCGCACACGATTCACCAGTCCCGAACGAATCTCCGTGTTGCCCAGCTTATTTTTTGTCTGTGACTCGAACACGGGCTCCCTGAGCCGGATCGCAATTGCCCCGACCAGACCCTCGCGAACATCGTCGCCTTCGAACTTTGCTTTGGCATGATCATTCACCGCCTTCAAAACGCCTTCTCGAAAAGCGCTGAGATGGGATCCGCCATCCGGAGTGTATTGACCGTTTACGAATGAGTAATTGTCTTCTGCCAGGCGGTTGGTGTGGCTGAAAGCGATTTCCAGCGTCTTCTCCCGATGATGAAGGATGGGATAAATCGGTTCCTCGCCCATCTCGTCGACCAGCAAATCTTTGAGCCCCTCGTCGGAGCTGTAGACCACGTCATTGAACCGGATCTTCAGTCCGGCATTCAGATAGGTGTAAAGACGCAGTCTTCGAACCAGGTGTTCTTGCCGAAAATCAAAATCCCCAAAAATGCTGGGATCCGGCTCAAACTCGATTTCTGTGCCGTTGGGCGCGGCTTGCCGGCCTGTTTTCCGAGACTTGAGTTCTCCCCGTTGAAATTCCGCCCGGAAAAAGTCGCGCTCGCGAAAGCTGGTCACCACGAAGCGGTTGGAGAGCGCGTTCACGGCCTTGGTACCCACGCCGTTCAAGCCTACGCTGAACTGGAAAACGTCATCGTTGTACTTCGCACCGGTGTTGATGCGGGACACACATTCGATCACCTTGCCGAGAGGAATGCCCCGGCCGTAATCGCGGACTCTGACCCGGCTTCCTGTGACGCTGACCTCGATTTCGCGGCCATAGCCCATGATGAATTCGTCAACCGCATTATCGATGATCTCCTTGACCAGCACATAGATTCCGTCGTCGTAATGCGCGCCGTCTCCAATTCGGCCGATGTACATTCCGGTGCGCAACCGGATGTGTTCCAGGGAAGAGAGCGTCTTGATCTTGCTCTCGTCATAGTCGTGCTTGCGGGCGGGCATAAGGACGATCGGTAAGATCAGTGAACGTCAACAGACGTCAATAAGGCAAGGGTCGGCTGCGTTTTCTCGCGACTCGGCCGAAGAAGGTTCTGCAAGAAACGAGTTGTTTGCCAAGCCCGCGCCGAAAGGTGCAAGCTCATAGAGATGCCGGAACTGCCGGATATCATCTCCTATATAACAGCGTTGGAATCGCGTATAGTCGGTCAGCGACTCGTTCGAGTTCGAGTTGCGAGTACTTTCCTCCTTCGATAACCTGCACGGTTTCTCTTCATCATGATTTTCAGAACGCCCTCTTGAACTCAACCTTAGGGAGTCTGGATCCACACCTGGCAAGCTGATCACCCGCTGGAACGCACCATAGGAGCGTTCAGTCCGATAATGACCATTGTGTTCGCTCTAGTGCTCTTCCTTCTTTTCGCCTTTGATCGTCAAGGTTTCGCCTGAGACTCGCTCGATCCCGCCGAGAGGCTAGTGCACCGTCTCTCATATAATGGCGTCATCGTTGCGTTCAAAATGGGCCGCCGGCAAGGCACGAGGAGGGCGCATCTCTAAATCGATACGTAACCGACGAGCAACGCAGCCGCCGGCCCATTTTCAACGCAACCCTTTGGGCCGCGGCCAGTTGGCTGTTTTTCAGCGTTGCTCGCTCGACCCGTATGATTCAGATATGGGCGCTTCGCTCGCGCCTTGAAAAACAGCCAACTGACCTGCGGCGATGGCATCATTATATGAGAGACGGTGCACTAGACCTTCCGTTGGATCAACGCAGTCAGTTCCTCGATCTGCTCAGAGGTATGGTCGGCCGTCATCGTCAAGCGGAGGCGGGCGGAACCCCTGCCAACCGTTGGATACCGAATAGCCGGGGCGAGGAAGCCGGCGTCTTTGAGCCGGCGTGCGGCTTCCAGAGCCCTCTCGTCGGAGCCGAGAATGATGGGTACAATATGTTGTGGGCGACGGGGGCGAGATGCTTCCGGCAAGCGGCGGAATAGTTGTTCGGTGTTTGTCTGCAATTTTCGACGAAGCTGGTCACCTGTGTCTGACTGCAGCAGCTGGAGCGAGGTCAACGCTGCCGCCGCGACGGCAGGTGGGGGAGCAGTCGAAAAGATAAAACTCCTGGCTCGATTGATCAGGACCTGGATCAGAGAGCGGCGGCCCACGACAAATCCGCCGCTGACACCCAACGCCTTACTGAGGGTACCTAGATGGACATCAACCGCATCGGTCAGTCCAGTCGCGGCCGACAAACCTCGTCCGCCGGGTCCGACAACGCCGGTGGCGTGGGCTTCATCGAGTAAAAGGCGCGCACCGACCCGGCTTTTCAAGCGAACAATCTCGGCGAGATCGGGAATGTCGCCGTCCATGCTGAAGACCGACTCAGTGACCACAAGCACGCGAGCACGGGGCTGCTTTCGTTCGGCCCACTCGAGCAGAGCGGCCAAGCGGTCCAAATTATTATGCGGATAGATCCGGAGAAGGGCGCCGGAAAGCTTGGCGGCGTCAACCAGGCAAGCATGGGCCAGTTTGTCCAGAACGACGATATCACCGCGCCCGACCAGGGCCGTAATCACGCCGAGCGCCGTGGCAAAACCGCTGCTGAAAACCAGGGCGGCCTCAGTGCCTTTGTAGCCAGCCAGCGTCTCCTCCAGCGCGCGGTGCGGCGCCAGCGAGCCAGTCACCAACCGGGACGCTCCGGCGCCCACACCAAATCGATCGATCGCGGCTTTGGCACTTTGAACAATCGCGGGATGTTGCGACAGACCGAGATAATCGTTCGAAGCGAAATTTACGAAATGCCGACCGCCTCGCGTCAGAATGCATCCGTGCGCTTCGTCGCTTGTCTCGAGCTGGCGGAGGAGAGACTGCCGCTCGAGCTCACTTACGATCGATTCGTACTCATCCATAGCCTGCATGGCGGGCGGATTTCTAAATGCCACAAATCAACAAATGCCATAAATGATGAGGTCGTGCTTCGGGACTGCCCGGAGGTCCGACGGCACAGTCCCTTATTTATGGCATTTGTGGCATTTTTTGATTTGGGCATTTAGAAATCCGCCCGCAATGCAGGCTGTCGCTTCGGTTTGCGTGTTAATTCGGATGGCTCAGCGCCTTCTCCAGTTCCGGGTCGGGCACAGCTCCCAAGCGCAAAGCCCGATAGTAATGACGGCGGGCGAGTTCGATGGAAGGCGGGTGCTCTTCCAGGTAAAGAACGGCGAGGTTGTAATGCGCTTCCGCATAATTCTCGTCGAGCTCGACGGCTTTGCGCAATTCGTCCTCAGCGGCGTCAAGCCAACCGCGCTTGCGCACGAGCACGCCGAGATAAAGGTGGGCCGGAGCGTTATGAGGATCGTGGTAGACTGCCTCACTGAGTGCGGCCAGGCCGGCGTCGAGATCATTTCTCTGATAATCGAGGATCCCCAAGGTGAGCCATGCTTGGGCGGCGGTAGGATCGAGTTGGACCGCTTTTTTCAGATGCTCTTCCGCTAGCTGCATCTGTCCGAGGCGAAACTCGGCCGAACCTAGATTGGCCCAACCCATCGGATGGGTCGGCGCAAGCTGCGTCATTTTCTCAAATTCCTTTTTGGCTTCGGCAAACTGTTCGCCGCGAAACAGGATCAAGCCGCGTTCCGCCGCTTGCTTAGCATCGGCGGTCAGCGTTGGCAGAGACGGTTGGTCGGCGGCAGAGACAACACGGGCGACTGTCAGAAGAAAAATGAGAGCAAGAGCAGAGAGGCGCGACAAGCTCCGCGCTACAGGAGGCGGCGCTGGAGATTGGCATCGCCGCATCTTCAACCCCTGCCGAGTTCCTGGGCGCGTTCGGTTGCCGCGCGGACCGCAGACATCACAGTATAGCGGAATCCCTTGGCTTCGAGCGTTTCCAGCGCGGCCATGGTTGTCCCGCCGGGGCTGGCAACCATCTCACGGAGTTCCGCCGGATGGAGATTGGTTTCCCGGATCATCTGACCGGAGCCGATGACAGTCTGGACGGCGAGGTCTAAGGCAATGTCACGGGGGAGGCCCATCGTGACACCACCATCGGCGAGCGCCTCAATGAAAGTAAAAACATATGCCGGCCCGCTCCCACTCAGTCCGGTCACGGCGTCCAAGCCGGCTTCCTTCACGCGATAAACAATACCAACGGCCGAAAATATCTGCTCCGTCACCTGAGCGTCCTGCGGCGTGGCATGGTCTCCCAGCGCGTAGGCTGTTGCCCCTTTTCGAATCAAGGAAGGAGTGTTCGGCATCGCGCGAACGATGCGAGTTCGGTGTCCGGCCGCGTCCTGCAACCTCTCAAGATTGATTCCTGCCGCGAGAGAGATCAGCAGTTTACTATCGAAATACTGGCGCACCTCTCGCAAAGCGAAGAGGGCATCGGCTGGTTTGGTAGCGAGAATGACCGTGTCGGATTGTTCGACGAGCACCTTTGCCGAAGGGGCGGGGCGTACCCCGGCTTTCTGAATGGATTTCTCCAGATTGTCCGGGTGCCGGTTCACCACCAGAACTTGCTCTGGCTGGCAACAGTTTCCCTGAATCATGCCCTCAACCAGGGCAGAAGCCATTTTCCCAAATCCGAGAAATCCAAACGTCATCGCACTATGGTAGGGTTTGGCTCTTTCGCGATTAGGACAGGACACGGCGCGTGACGAAGCACTGCTTCCGGGTCCGAGCCATGAAGAATCCGGTCCAGAATTGTCTGGGTCCTGACCTGACGCCACTCGTTCCTTTCCTCCTCTTTGGCCTCCATATGGGAATGGTTCACTGGAGTTGCCTAAAAAGCGAGTTGAAGCTTGAGAGAAGGAGGCGACCGAGGAACGATGCAAGCGGGCAATCCCGGATTTCGCTAAATTTTTTGCTAATTGCGAGTATTTTCGAATGAAAGACTGGTGTATCCATCCGGGCGACCCCGGCGTCGTCGGCTAGAACTCTTATGCATCAACAGGTCGCGTTACCGAAAACCGCGAGACGAAAGAAGCGGCCCTGGCGGCGGTGGACTGTTCTTGGGTTGACCTTGATCGCGGTCGGCGCCGGAGTGCTGATCAGCCGACAACAGAACAAGTCCATTTTGGTGACCACGGAGCGTGCGGCAGTGCGGGACATTGCGCAGCTCGTCTCTGCTACCGGCAAAATCCGGCCGGAAGTGGAAGTGAAGATTTCTCCTGAAGTCGCCGGAGAAATCATCGAGCTCCCGGTGATCGATGGCCAGCATGTCCGTAAAGGAGATCTGCTGGTTAAGATCAAACCGGACAATTACATCGCTCAAGTCAAACAAGCTCAGGCGGCTCTGAGCGCCGCGCAGGCCGATAGCCTGCAACGAAAGGCTCAGATGTTGAACGACGAGCTGGACAAGCATCGCAGTGAGGAGCTCTTCAGCAAGAAGCTGATCGCGGAGAGCGAGCTGAAAGGCGCGCAGACCAAGTCGGAGGTCTCCGAAGCTTCATACGAGTCTTCGCTGCACCAGATCGATGTGGCCCGCAGCTCGCTCGATCAAGCCCAGGATTTGCTGAACAAATGTGTTATTTATTCGCCGGTCGACGGCACCATCAGCGCGCTGAACAGCGAGCTGGGAGAACGGGTTGTTGCCACGGGGAGCTTTGCCGGCACCGAGGTCATGCGGGTGGCGAATCTCGATTCGATGGAGGCCCGGGTGGACGTCAACGAGAACGATGTGGTCAATGTCAAACTCAATGATCCGGTTCATGTCCTGATCGACTCCTACCCTGGCCGCGAACTGGCCGGGCGGGTGAAACAGATTGCCAGCACCGCGACGGTCAAGAACGAAGGCACACAGCAGGAAGTGACGAACTTTGAGGTGCGCATCCTGATTGTGAAGCCGGAGGTGCAGCTTCGCCCGGGAATGAGCGTAAGCGTCGATATCGAGACACAAAGGGTCCAGCAGGTCGTTTCCGTGCCGGTGCAGGCGGTCACCGTGCGGATGAAGGACACAGGAAAAACTGCTGAACAGGTGCAGGAAGAACGCCGAAAAGATCAAGGCGGCGTGGCATCGCCGGACGCCGACAAAGCCGACCGCAAAAAACAAGAGCGCGTGGTCTTTTTGAAACAAGGAAATATCGCTAAAATGGTGCCGGCGCGGACCGGTATTTCCGACGATTCCTATCTGCAGATTGTATCGGGCGTTTCTCCGGGAGACGAGCTGATCAGCGGTCCGTACAACGCTATCAGCAAAGATCTGAAAGACGGAGCGCAGATCCGGATCGAACCGCCGAAGAATGCGAAGTGAGTTGTCATCGCTGGATTTACGGCAGGTTCGGCCAAAAGGTGCGGTGGTCATCCGAATCCAGGGGATCACTAAGGAGTACGCGATGGGAGACGCAATCATCCACGCGCTGCGGGGCATCGATCTGATGATTCGACGAAACGAGTACCTGGCCATCATGGGTCCCTCCGGCAGCGGCAAATCAACTTTGATGAACATGCTGGGTTGCCTCGATACGCCGAGCAGCGGTCACTACGAGTTCAGTGGCAAAGACGTCGCGGTGATGGAGGACGATGAATTGGCCGAGATCCGGAATCGGGAGATCGGCTTTGTTTTTCAGACATTTAACCTTCTCCCGCGGTCGACCAGTTTGCAAAACGTCGAGTTGCCCTTGATCTACGCTGGGGTAGAACCGGAAAGCAGACGGGAACGGGCTGCGGCAGCCTTGGTTGAGGTCGGGCTATCGGACCGGTTGCATCACAAGCCGAACGAACTTTCCGGGGGCCAGCGGCAGAGAGTGGCCATTGCCCGTGCCTTGGTGACAAGACCTTCGATTATCCTGGCAGACGAACCGACCGGGAATCTGGATTCGCGAACAGGCGAGGAAATACTGGCTTTGTTCGAGAACCTCTACGAGCTGGGGAACACGATCGTCGTGGTAACTCACGAAGAGAACGTGGCGGAACATGCTCGGCGGATCGTGCGGCTCCGGGACGGTTTGATCGAAAGCGATTTGGAATGCGACGCCTCTGGTTCGAGCTAGTCGAAAGCTGCCGGATTGCCGGACAACAGATCGACGCGAATCGTACCCGATCATTCCTGACGGCTCTCGGAGTGGTGATCGGAGTGATTGCGGTGACGCTGATGGGCACGGCCATCAAAGGGATCGATATCGGATTCGATCGCAGCATGTCGCTACTCGGTGATGACGTGCTTTACGTCGAGCAATGGCCCTGGACACCCGTCGACGATTTTTCCACCTATCGAAACCGTCCCGATATCAGGCCGGTCATGGCGGACCGACTGAACCGGATTATTCAGGAAACCCCGAACTCTCATTTGGTTTTGGCCGTGGCCGCCCCTTCCACGATGCAGACCGTCACGTATGGCAAGCGGCAGGTCACTGAGGTTTACACGATGGGCACAACCAGCGACTATTCCTTGATCGGATCGACCAACTGCAAGGAAGGTCGCTTTATCACTTCAGAAGAAAGCCGCGGCGGTTGGAATGTGTGCGTGGTTGGTCTGGATATCGCCCAATCTTTGTTCGGTCCGGAAGATCCTCTCGATAAAGTTCTGCGGATTGACGAACAGCAGTACCGCGTGGTCGGAGTTTTTGAGAGGCAGGGCTCTTTCCTTGGACTCTTTAGCTGGGACTCCCAGGTCGTGATTCCGCTGGCGTCCTACCTCAAATACTTCAAGGCCGGCGCGGAGAACGCCTCCATCCGAGTCAAAGTAAAAGACAAGGCACAGTTGGAACAGGCCAAAGAGGAGTTGCGTGGCACGTTCCGCCGCATCCGAGGATTGATGCCGGAACAAGCCGACAATTTTTCGATCAACGAGCAGCAGGCATTTCGTTCGACTCTGGGTCCGATCAAAGCCGGCTTGGCGGTGGCTGGGCTTTTCATTACCGGGCTGGCGCTGTTCGTCGGCGCGATCGGCATCATGAACGTCACGTTTGTAAGTGTCAAAGAGCGCACCCGCGAGATCGGAACCCGCAAAGCACTCGGCGCGCGGCGGCGGACGATCCTGCTGCAGTTCCTGGTGGAATCCGTATCGATCTGCCTGGTCGGCGGAGCGATTGGGCTGACTCTAGCCTACTCACTTTTTGCTTTGATCGCCTTCGCTGCTCCCACGTTTCCTATCCAGTTTTCGCCGGCGCTCGTGATTTTAGCGATCGCTACTTCTGTATTGACCGGAATCGTTTCTGGATTCGCACCAGCTTGGCAAGCGGCACGATTAGATCCAGTAGAAGCGCTGCGCTATGAATGAGCAATTGCACTGGCACCAACACTGGCACAGGCACAGGCACTGGCACTAAGCAGACCCATGTTAGTTTTTGAGATCATTCGGATGGCTTGGCAGTCGCTTGGGGCGAACAAACTGCGCTCCGCGTTGACGCTCTCGGGGATCAGCATCGGCATCTTCTCCGTCATCAGCGTCATGACCACCATTTCTGCTCTCCAATCTTCCATTGAAACGGGTTTAACCTTTCTCGGTTCGAACACCTTCCAATTTTCGAAGTACCCGAGCGGGTTCAACTTCAGCGACGATAAATTTAAGAATCGACCGAACATAAGCTATCGGACCTACCTCGAGTTTTCCCGTTTGATGGGTGATACCGCGGAGCAGATTTGTCCAAAGATCTGGGATGTCGGTGTCCAAGCCGTTTATGAGAATCGGAAGACTAACCCGAATCTGGTGATCTGCGGAACCAATCGGGCTTTTGTTACCGTAAACCAATTCGCGATCGGTGAAGGACGAAATCTGTCAGCCGAGGATGTGGCGCTCGCACGCAGTGTTTGTGTCATCGGTCAACAAATCAAAGAGCGGTTATTCCCTCGCGGAGACGCGATCGGCCGAACGATTAAACTGGACGCAAAAACCTATGAGGTGGTCGGCCTTTTCGCTGAAAAAGGGGGCGCTTTCGGCCAAAATGATGACAACTTTGTGATCATTCCGATCACGAAATTCTTCGAGAACTACGGCAGCAAGGGGCGCAGCATCGGCCTGGCGGTCACGGCGAAGAACCAGATGGTCTACGATCGCACGTTTGCCTTTGCCGTCGGGGCATTCCGCAATGTGCGCGACCTTAAGCCCGAGGATCCGAATGATTTCGAGATTTTCGCCAACGATTCCCTTGCCTCAGCGTTCCGGAGCATTGCGGCATCGGTTCGGGTGGGTGCGTTTGTGATCAGTACGATCGCTTTGATCGCGGCCGGTGTTGGTATTATGAACATCATGCTGGTCAGTGTGACTGAGAGGACCAGGGAGATCGGCGTGCGTAAGTCCTTAGGGGCGAGGAAGAAAGACATCCGGCTCCAGTTCTTGTTGGAGGCGCTCTTTCTTTGCCTGATCGGCGCAGTTTTCGGAATCGCCTCGGGCGTGGCGGTCGGAAACGGAGTCGCCGCCTGGCTCCGGGCCGGTCTGGTCTTCCCCTGGTTGTGGGCTCTTGCCGGGGTTCTGGTTTGCTCCTTCATCGGACTCGCCTTTGGTCTGTATCCAGCTCAAAAGGCGGCGTCGCTCGATCCAATCGAAGCGCTGCGATATGAGTGAGTGTTAGTGTCAGTGCTAGTGCTCGTGCCAGCGCTGGCGCTTGACTGGCAATTCATCCGGCCGCTTGCGCCGTAACGCGGTCCAAATCGATGATGCTAATACCGACAATAAATTGCCGGCCTATTCTCCATCATCCCTCGGGACAGCAAGAAATCAGCGCAACGTTGGCGAGCTAATGGACGCGTTGATGTATGCTACCTTTGCACTCACTAGCACTAGCACTGACACTAGCACTGCCACGGCCCTAAAGTCGTGCGAGCAAATCGCGTCGGAAATCCGGCAACCGCCCGAATACTTCGAGCAAATGTTGAGCAGAGCTAGATCGATCTTCCGCTGCGACTCCCAGAATCCGGCAAAGCTCAAACTCAAAGAAGGTCAGGCCGCGCAGGTCGAGCGAATGATTCCGGAGATACCGAAAGGAGCGGAGCAAGAGTTCATAAATCTCGGGCACCGGATGCTCGGGTTCGGTCACTTCTTCGACCAAAGCGGCAAAATAGGATGCAGCTAATGTTTTGACGTATTCGGTCCGGATCTCGTTGAAGGCCTCAAGCAGAGCCGCTTCCCGCAAAGTGTGCAAATCGGACCGACGCGCCCAAGCGACTGTCAAATCGCAATGAAAGAAAAGATCGAGTTTGCCCGCCAAAGGGCTGGCTGACCGGAGCGCGCCCTTGGCGATGGTCTTCAGCTTTCCATGTCGATCGCTGAACCA
Organism: uncultured Verrucomicrobiae bacterium; assembly: GCA_963813025.1. GTDB lineage: Bacteria > Verrucomicrobiota > Verrucomicrobiia > Chthoniobacterales > JAFAMB01 > CAVSUL01. The sequence goes on from CAWEXO010000004.1 coordinate 93,847, forward strand.
GGTCACGATAAGGCTTGTGTCAGAGAAACGGGTTCGGCGGAGAACGACCGCGCTGATCATGTTTCCGTTGCGATCCTCGCGGCCGCGGCTACTCGGTGACGCGCGCTTTGCCGGCCTCTTTCGGCGGAATGGAGAACGCCTTATTATCGACCGCCAAAGCCGCCTCTTTCACCGCCTCGCTCATCGTGGGGTGCGCATGAATCGTCCGACCGATATCTTCGGCGCTTCCGCCGAATTCCATGACCGAGACGATTTCCGGAATAAGCTCCGAGGCACCTGCGCCAATAATCTGTGCGCCCAGCAGACGGTCGGTGCGCGCGTCGGCGATGATCTTCACAAATCCAGTCGCTAAATCGTTGGCGAGGGCGCGGCCATTGGCGACAAACGGGAACTTGCCAATCTTCACTGCTAATCCCGTCTTCTTCGCGTCTATTTCAGTAAGGCCAACGCCGGCGACCTCCGGATCAGTGTAGATCACGTTGGGGACGATGTCGTAGTTCACGTGACCGGCTTTACCGGCGATGAGTTCGACACAAGCGACGCCGTCCTCCTCGCCTTTGTGAGCGAGCATGGGACCGTCGATGATATCCCCGATCGCGTAGAGGCCCGGAACACTGGTTCGAAATCGTTCGTCCACCGCGACGCGACCCCGATCAGTCAATTTAAGGCCGAGATCCTTGGCCAACGCGCCCTCGAGATAAGGAATTCTCCCGATCGCGACCAGTACCTTATCAGCAGAAAATTGAAGGTTTTCCTGCCTTTTGTTTCTGGCCTGCACCGTCGCGCGACCATCAGCCACTTTGATCTGGGTTACCTGGTTCTCGACATGAAAAGTCAGTCCTTCGCTCTCCAGAGATTTCTGCAGCGTTTGCGTCACGTCCGGATCGAAAAAGGCGGCGATTCTGGGGAGGAATTCCAGTACCGTGACCTTTGCTCCCAACCGGTTCCAAACGGAACCGAGTTCCAGGCCGATGGCACCGGCGCCCACCACGAGAAACTCGGCGGGAACAGTATCAAAGGAGAGCGCTTCGTCGCTGGTGACAACCACTTGCCGGTCGAGAGCGATGTCCGGGAGACTCGCCGATACGCTGCCAGTCGCGAGAATAATGTGAGGCGCCAGAAGCTCTGCCTGACTGTTATCTGGCTTGGTTACCACGACCTTGCCCGGAGAGACGAGCTGGCCTGTCCCCCGTACCCAGGTGATCTGATTCTTCTTCATCAAGAATTCGAGCCCTTGGGTCAGTTGCCGAACCACCTTCTCCTTCCGCTTCATCATCTTACCCAAATCAAAGCTTACTCCTTGAAAACTGATCCCATGGTGTTCGGCTTGGTGACGGGCAAACAAGACGTGATCCGATGACATCAACAAAGCCTTGCTCGGGATACATCCAATGTTGAGACAAGTCCCTCCCAGCGCCTCGCGCTTATCGATAATCGCGGTTTTCAGTTCGAGCTGAGCGGCGCGCAACGCGGCTGTATATCCGGCCGGTCCTCCGCCCAGAATGATCAGATCAAGAGACTCCATGGCAGCTAGACTCGTCGCGAGCGAAACCGGCGTCAACGCGGAGCCCGGACAGGGAGGACCTCAGGACCGGGCCCGCGGTTTTTTTTAACCCCGACGAAACCGTCACGCGGCGGGCTGTCCTTCAGCGTGGGCCTCTAAAAACGCTAGTGGTAATTGGTCGGACGACAATTCTGAAATTGTCTCGCAACGTCCCCCTTTCCACGACCGGTAGGGCGAAAATTTATTTGAGCCGGACGGAGAGATTGCCACATCCCAAGACGGCTCGAATAAATTCTCGCCCTACCGCGCAGGGCCGAGGCCATGTTGCGAGGCAGCCTCTAAATTCTCGGGGTACGGGCCCAGGGCCAAAGCTGGGAGACGCTTTTTTCATCCGGGTAGGCGCGTTCAAGACGGCTCCTCCGTCGCTAAAGCTATGGCGGAGACGGCTCAAACAAGTTTTCGCCCTACCGGCACAGGCTACCGGCACAGGCTGAAGCCGCGTTCCGAGACGCTCTGTTCAGCTGACGCCCTTGCAGAGTCGCCCGAAACGGAAGCGTTTCCCCCGAATTAAAAATCGGCAGGCTGAGTCCTTAGGCCCCTTCGGGACTACTGATGTCCATCGATCGCCGGCTGATCTGTCTCCGAGTCTGGCACTTCAGGCAGTTTACGAACATCATAAATTTTTCCCCAATCGCCTTGGGCGACCACCGGACAAACGTCTTCCCAAGGCTGAGTGGAATCGGGGTAATACATCTGCTCAAAACGTCCCCAGAAAATATAATCGACATTCAGCTTTTGACACAGAGCCGGCCACGCCGGATCGCCGCGCAGCAAACGGGTCAAGTCGACTTCGTAAGGTCGATAGACCAGACCGTGACTCCACAGATGTCCAGGAAATCCCAACACGACACGGTGCCCGGCGATCAGGAGCGGATGGTTATAAGTCGGATAAACGGCAAACACGGCGCTCGGTGGAAACTTTGCCGTCGTGGCCGCCACCTCTTGCCACTCGCGCAGGTCGCCGATCGTATAGCCCTCTTTGGTATGAATCGGGACCAGGCCGCCCGCCAGGCTGATTGCACCCGAAAAGAAAAGCAAGAAGAGGACCGGCGCCCGGGCAAGCCAGGGCCACCGGGAAAAAAAGGCTTTCCACAGACCGAACATCAAGACGAGGTAGGCCCACAAAAGCAATTTGGTATTGTCCCAGGCCCACGGAGCGAACCGGATAAACGCGCACGCCAGGAAAACCACGGCCGCCGGAAAACAGAAAAGCCGTAGGGTCTGCCGGCGAGCACGTTCCATCGCCAACGCCGGAAAACAGAGGTAAACCAGCAACGCCAAAACAAGCGGCAAAAAGAAGCCAAAATTCTGGAGCCAGAAAAACCAAGCGGTTTGGTCGGGTGGCTGCAACCAACCCAGTTGCCAGCCGACCGCGTTTGTTCTTTCAAATCCGGTCACAAAATAGACCAGGATGGAGGCGGGCACGAACGAGGCACCAACCAACTGTAGGAGATGCCGACGCCAGTTTGGATTTCCAAACACAAACCACCAGAGGAGAAGAAAAGAGAGGAAGAGAAAGGTGTGCAGATGGAACAGCGGCATCGAGGCGTACAAAAGCCACTCAGCCCAGAAAGGAAGAACTGGCTCGTCGGATCGTTCAAACAGTTTGCGGTACCAGTGCACCAGCAGGAGTAGACCTGCCGGGATGGCAAACAACAAACCGCGTTGGGTCACAAAGAGCGCCAACGGTATTGATTTCCAGGCGAGATTCGCTTGATAGTCGACGAGTTGCCAACTCTGAAAGACGGCGAAACCGGCCAAACCGCCGTTAAACAAGAAGGCCGCGACGCCAAAGGGTCCGTTGAACAAAAAAAGCGCACGCAAGGTCAGGAGCGCGCCAGCAAACGCGCACAGAATGATCCCGAGTTTCGGCTCGATTCCGACCAGTTTGAGTAGGGCATTGAATAGATTTAACCCAAAAGGGTAGTGCAGACGGTCGAAAGCGTAGATCGGATTTTCGGGCCAAAAGCGAGGTCCGTGGGCGAAGTAGTTGATATGGGTGAGATGCAGACAAATGTCGCCGAGATTGTTGGGTGAGAGCACCTTGACGAGACCGTCCTGGACAAAAATCACGCGGTAAAACGCGCGCACGGAAAACAAAATAAAGGCCGCGGCCATGAGGACATGGATCGAAGAAATGTTCAGCTGAGAAAGGCGAGGGGGCTCCTTTCGGAGAAAAGTGGCCAGAGCCGCCACGAGCAGACCCAGAGAAAGACTCAGGCCGGCTGTCAAAGGCGTCAGGCCTAGCGGGGTGAAACCAAAGACTAAGCCCAGGAGCGTCGCTAGCGCGACCCAGGCAAGAGAACACAGAGAAATTTTCATTGGGGAACTGGCAGCCGGACGGAAGTCGGGTTCTTGGTCCGGGAAAATGTCTTTAAACGTGGAGTAGCGGTAATAGCCACGACATTCGCCCATGCCGTCTCGCAGCCGGAAATTTACGGTGAAATAGCGGGTACCTCAGCTTGGACTCAAGAGTCGCCGCGCTGGTTTCTTCTACCGCGATAAAGTCGGCGTTCGGATCCGTCGGGCCAGCGGTCGTCACTGTTGTAATAGCCAACATTGACGAAATCGCCCAGCACCCATGGGATAGGAAAATAACTCGATAGTAAAATCAAGCCATGCACTCGCGAAGTCGCGCTCTGGATCGCGCTCCGCCAACGCGAGGATCGGGTTTGTAAACCTTTCGTAGTCACGAAAGGTCTGTACGTAAACGTACGGTTCTTTCGGGTTATCAAACCGCAGAAAGTTGACTTGATACGAGCGCCAACCGTCGTGGGCAAGCAAGCCGGCGGCAACGAAGCCGCCAGCCAGCGGGTTTACTCGTGTGCGAACGAAATCGACAAGGTCGGCACCGATGAGTAGGTAGGGCCAGGCGATCGAGATGATACACCACGGAGTCTTATACGGAATGATACTGTAGACCAGCAGCGCGCCGGCTGCGTAAATCGCAAGGTAACGGAGCACAGCATGCCCGCCGAAAACGTACCGCACACTGAAGAACTAGCCCACCGAGACAGAACCATTCGTATACCGTCAAAAGTTTTACCCAGTACCAGTTAAGCCGGAGAGCAGCCAAATGGGAGAGTGGTCCGTGACTTGTCAGGAAATGGGGTAGCAGCGGCACCAGGTCATAATCCGGTTTGCCGTGACCGGCCGATTCCAAGCCGGTTTTGGCCCAGGGAGTGAAGGTCTGGAACAAGCCTTTCAGCCCGGACCAGTGCAGAAAATTCCCGGAATAGAAAAACACCAGGAGCAATATACCGATGCCTGAGGCGATCCACAGATGAGCGGTGAGAAGCGGCTGAGGAGTTCGTGGGAGCCAACCGGTGGATGGGCGGATCTTGTTAAGATACCAAAAAGTCGGCACCGCGGCGGCGAAGGCGAGGAAATGGAGCAAATAAGTCTCTTTGGTCAGAATTGCTCCGGTGATGCCGAGCACCAACGCCCAAGCTGAACGCTTTCTCGGAGCGGAGTAGAGGTCCAGCGCTGCCCAGAGTATCGTGAGCAGGAAAAAAACCAGCCAGCTTTCGTGAATGGAATAACGGTTATAGAAGAGAAATCCGGGAGAGACCGCCATCGCCAAGGCAGCCAGATAAGCAATATGCGCGCCGACAAAACGGCGGAACCCCGTCAGGAGCCAGACCGTCGCGATACCAACCAGAACAACCGGCAGCCGCAGCGCCCAGAGGTTTCGACCGAGCAAATGCAGCGAAACAAACAGAACATAAAAATGAAGAGGTCCGTGATAGTTGCTGGGATCATAGGCATAGAACCCATTCTTGGACATCTGGTCGCAGAACCAACCATTGATGCCCTCGTCGAAATGAGGCGGTTTAAGATCGAGAAAGGCCAGACGCAACGCCGCGGCAAGCACCACGATAGCGACCGGTATTACAGTTTGTCGTTTGCCCATGAAAAAAGAATCACCTTGGCGGGAAAGGACTAGCGAGGCCGCGCCTCAGACCGACGAGTTTTTGCCGGAAAAAGGAGGCCTGGAGCCAAACCCCTTGTCTGGCGGCCTCGCTGTACAGAGTCCTGGAAAGGTGAAGAAAAGAATAAGCTGAGAAAAGTCCTTGAAAAACAGCCAACTGACCCCGCGGCGACGTCATCGTTATATATGAGACGGCGCACTAGCTACTCACGGCGTCTGAAGTGCCCGGTAGAAGCTCGTCGAATTTGTGCGCACCAGTCAGTTGTGGCATGGGTTGTGTCCGATTGGCTCCAACCGGCGCAGTTATATATGCGATCTCATTCATGATGTCCAAACAGATTCGACCTCACCTTTCCCTGATTATTCCTGCCTATAATGAGGCGCATCGTTTGCCGGCAACATTGCAGGAACTGATTCGCCATCGCCAGTTCTGGTCCTTCAATTTCGAGATTCTGGTGGTAGTTGAACCGAGTACTGATGGAACGCTCGAATGTGCCGAAAAAGGACGGTGTGCCTTTCCGGAATTGCGAATCATTGCTAACCAGGTACACCGCGGTAAGGGATACGCAGTGCGAACCGGTATGCTCGCTGCGCTGGGAGAGATTGTTGCCTTTACGGATGCTGATCTCAGCACTCCTCTCGTGGATCTCGATCGAGCGATCACGCTTTTCCACGAACGGCCGGAGATCGACGTGATTGTGGGGAATCGACAACACCCGGATAGCCAGATTTTATTGCATCAGAGCATCCTGCGTGAGCTGCTGGGGAAGACCTTTAATCGGTTTGTCCAGTTGCTCTCTGGCTTGCGAATCAAGGATACGCAGTGCGGTTTTAAAGGGTTTCGGGCGGATGCGGCACAGGAAATCTTTCGGCATCAAAAGATTGATGGCTTTGCGTTCGATGTCGAGGTGCTGCTGCTGGCTCAGGCCCTGGATTTGCAAATTCTCGAGATGCCGGTGCACTGGTCCAATTCACCGGACTCGAAGGTGCATGTGGTCAACGATAGTCTTCGCATGCTCCGCGAAATCCTGGTGATGCGACGAAAGGTCCGCGCGCGGATAGCGAAAACCGTGAACAGCGTGAGTGAAGAGGCTGCCGCGAAAACATCAACCTAGCTTACGCCGCGCGTTTTGCTTTTTGTGGCGAGTGATGTCACGGTTTCAGCGTGAGTCTGACCAAAACGCTGGATCCAAATATCTCGATGTCTGAGCTGCTGGCCGAATATCCCGGCGCCCAAAGAGCTCTTTTCCGTGCCTATCATATCGGCGGTTGCGCGAGTTGCGGTTTTCAGCCGAACGAGACTTTGGCCGAGGTTTGCCAAAGGAACGACAATCTTCCGGTGAATGAAGTCATCGCCACAATTTTAGACGCGCAAGAAGCCGACCGGCAGCTCCAGGTTGCACCAGCAGCAGTAGCTGATCGTCTGAGTCGCGGTGAGCCCCTTCGCTTGATCGATGTGCGGAGCCGGGAAGAATGGGATGCCGTTCACATACCGGATTCGACCTTTCTCAGCCAGGAACTAATGCAAGAGATGATCACCAGCTGGCCGAAAGACCAGGAATTGGTTTTTGTTTGTCATCACGGTGTGCGAAGCCTTGACGCCGCGGCCTACTTCCGAGGTCACGGCTTTACGAATGCTCGCTCTCTTTCCGGCGGAATTGATCAATGGAGCGTAGAGGTTGATCAAAAGCTTCCTCGCTACGATATTGAATGATTGATGACTGACGATTTTGCTAAACGTGTCGAGACCGCTTTAAAGAGCCCAAAAAACCTGGGCGAGCTGGCTGACGCTGACGCTGTTGGGACGGTCGGCAACGCCGATTGCGGTGATATGCTGAGGATGTGGGTAAAATTTCGCGAGGAGAATGGCCAACGCGTCATCGATAAGGCGACGTTCCAGACCTTCGGCTGCGAGACGGCGATCGCTGTGGCAAGCTTGGCAACTGAAATGATTGCCGGTAAGACGATAGACGAGGCTCTGACAATGTCCGGTCGGGACCTGGCCGCCCCACTGGGACCACTGCCTCCCGTGAAAATCCATTGTGCGCAGATGGTCGAAAGCGCGCTCCGTTCCGCTTTGGCTCCGGACGACAAAGAGCGCCCCACCTCAGCTCACACCGTCGCGCCGACTCTGCTTGAGCAATTTAAGGGAGAGAATTCCCTCAGGATCGAAAATAGTCTTGAAAACTCCTGATGAACGAACAAACGGAAATTGAGCTTAAACGGGATTGCGAAGCGATCCAGATCCCCGCTGGTTTGAAAACGACAATTCCAGCAGGCACTAGGATTATTATTACCCAAAGTCTCGGCGGAAGTTATACCATTGCCTGCGATTACGGCTTGTTTCGCATCAACGAAGAGCATGCGGATGCCTTAGGTTTGGAGGCGCGAAGTTTCGAAGGTAAAAAGGAGCGAGAGCACCGAAGAGGTTGACGAAGACGAGGTTTGGGAGCAACTCCGTACGGTTTACGATCCGGAAATTCCGGTAAACATCGTTGACCTAGGGCTGGTGTACGATTGTCAGGTCACCAAAGCGGAAGACGCGAGTACCCGGGTCGACGTCAAGATGACCTTGACTGCTCCGGGCTGCGGGATGGGTCCAGCGATCGCGCAAGATGCTCGCGTCGAAGATTTTAACGATACCCGGAGTTGATGAAGCACAAGTCGAGCTCGTCTGGGACCCGCCCTGGAACCAGCACATGATCAGCGAAGCCGGGAAAGATGAAACTCGGCTTTGTGTGATTAACAACTTCGATGAATGATGAACCGATGAACTGAAAAAAGAGGTCTTTGTCATTGCGTTTGCCGGTTTCAGCTCGGCGACTTTCCATTGACGATTTCAGCGGTATCTTGTGCGTTCCAACGGAAACATTTATGTCACAACATCGGAGTTTGAAAGGGGCGAGTACCATTCAGACAAAGCGTAACGTGCTAAAACGCTTTGAACGGGTGGAGCTGCTGAAGAAACGGGGACAATTCAAATCGGGCGACAAAGTGATCGGCTTGCCGAAAACCAAGCCTGATGCCTGATCGGGTGACTTTTCGTAACTTGACTACCGGTGCGCCACATCCGGGCCGGCGCCAGGACTCGCAATTGCACGTGTGCGACTGAACCGTTTTCTCGCACTCGCCGGGTTGGGGTCACGCAGGTCAACCGAAGCGCTGATTCGGGAAGGTCGCGTGTCGGTAAATGGACGGTTGTGTGAGAACCTCGGCACAAATGTCGCCGAAACTGACCAGGTAAAGGTTGATGGGCGAGCGTTCGCCGGAAACCTTCTCCTACATCCTTTTTTACAAGCCGCGCGGTTACGAAGTGACCCGCGGCAAGACGGGCATCAGGAAACACGATTTATCGTCTTTTACCCCGAACGTTACACCATTTGGCCCACGTTGGCCGCCTGGACGTTGACTCCGAAGGATTGCTGCTCTTGACCAATGATGGCGAACTCACGCAACGGATCTCGCATCCGCGATTCAAACTCGAGAAAGAATATCTCGTAAAGCTAGATCGGCCATTTGATCCTGCCGATCTTTCGCGCGTGCTTCGCGGCGTTTACCTTTCCGAAGGCCGCGCTCGCTTTGAGAAAGTCGTCAATCGCGGAGGCAAGGTGGTTGGGGTGATCCTTACCCAGGGTAGGAATCGCCAAATTCGTCGCGTATTTGCCTCTTTGAATTATAAAGTCAGGGAACTCGCCAGAGTGCGGATCGGACCCCTGACTCGATCTGGGCTCAAGCCCGGCCATTTTCGGAAATTGAAATCAGAGGAGATCCGCCTTTTGAAAAACTTTCGTCCGGCAAGCACTGATATCACGGGCTCTGCCCGGCGGAGGCGCGCGCGTCAGCCAGCTCATTGAAGAAATCGGCCGCCAGAGGGAAAGCGCTCGCCGGATCGACTGCCTGGTATCCTTGAGAACGAAACCAGGTGAACTGACGACGAGCGTACTGCCGTGTTTGCGCGCAAATATTTTCGTGGCAGGCGTCAAACGAAAGTTTTCCGCAGAGATATTCCCCGATGAATCGAAAACCGATCATCCGAGCCGCGCCGGTGCGCAAGCCTGAGTGGTCGGCCGCCTCCTCGACGGCTCCCTGGGCTAACATTTGGCTTACCCGCTCCTTGATGCGTTCATCCAGCGCCCAACGGGGCCGGTCAAGGAATACGGCTTTCCACCGGTTGCCGGAGCTGGATCGCCGGAAACTGGAGAAGCGCTTTCCGGTCAAAAGACACACCTCGAGCGCTCGGACGATCCGGCGCGGATTACTTCGGTCGATATTGGCAAGAGAGTCCGGATCGAGGATTTGCAGCTCCGCGAGCAGGGAGGCCAGCGGCCGTCGGGCTAACCGTTCCCGCAACGCCGAGTCAGCCGGGGGGAGCACGGGCAGCGAGTGGGTGAGTGCCTGAAGATAAAAGCCGGCGCCTCCGACAACCAGCGGAACGATGCCTGCTCGATTTAGATCGCGAATCTTGCTGCCAGCGAGTCGGGCAAAACGGAATGCGTCGAAATTGTCCGCGGCCTCGACAAAACTGAGCAGGTGGTGGGGAACAGTCGCGAGTTCCTCCAAAGCCGGCTTGGCCGCGAGCACATCAAAGCCCTTGTACATTTGGAAAACATCGGCGTTCAGAATCTCGGTGTGGCAGGCCTGTGCCAGGCTTACGGCAAAGGCTGATTTTCCGACGACCGTCGGTCCGGCAATAATCACGAATCGGAGATCGGCAAGTGGTATTTCGGAGACTGTTGTCATACGAAAACAAAAACCCGCACTCAACTTGTGAGCGCGGGTTTTGAAACCTTCGGAACGAACTTGCTACGCCGCTCGTTCCATATCAGGCGTCTTCGCGCCGCTGACGACCAGCTTTCGGCCGAGAAACTCCTTATCATGGAGTTCCTCAACCGCACGACGCGCCTCGTCGATGGTTGTCATCTGGACGAAGGCAAAACCTTTCGAGCGTTGGGTATACTTATGAGAGACGATCTCCGCATTCCGAACTTGACCGACGCCTTTAAATAGCTCGAACAGGTCGCTCTCGGTAGCGTCGAAGGAGAGATTGCCCACATAAAGCTTCGGCGAAGTTACCTCAATGAGTTCAGGCTTACGGCTGATCCTCTCTTTCGGCGCGGCTTTTGGAACCGGCTTTTCAGCCGATTTGACCGGCACAGATGGTTGCGAGCCCCGGAAAAAGACCAGGATTCGCTGCCAAAAAGTCGGCTTTGGCTTCGGGGAAGCAACGGGGCTGCTGGCTGCGTAGCTTGAACGTTTGCGGCGACCTCGGCGAGATCGTCGTCCTTGATAGTGCATAGATTGGGATTTCATTTCATAACTGGATTCTGAAGTTCATCAGGCGAAGGCATGCACTTTGCATACTGAGAAAGAACAGTTTGGGCGGAACTTAGCCCCTAAAACCCAAGGCCTTCACCGCAACATCCAGGAGCATCGGGCGGCTGTGGAAGGTGAGCACCCGGACTTGGAACCATTCCGCCCCAGACAAGTCTGTCTGCGGAAGGTCTAGCCCGACTTTGTGCGCCAGCGCCCAAACAGATTCTAGGCCCACGACAACCCCAAGCCCGGCATCTCCCGTGTTACAACATCTATATAATAGAAGGAACCTCGTCGGGCAACTGTTTTGCGCGTGCACTGGATTGGCAGGGGGAGCGCCAGTACTAGTGTCAGTTGGGACCCATCAGGTCCCTCCGGCATCTCTGAAGCGGAGAAAGGTCAAGCCACGCGGCCGCAACAGTTCTTGTATTTCTTTCCACTGCCGCACGGACACGGATCGTTTCGGCCTACTTTGGGGGCTTCGCGTTTGGCCGAAGGAAGAACCAACTCCAGTTCACTTTCACCATTCCCGCCCTCTTCCGGGTTCGAAAATCCAAAATTTTCTTTTCGAGCGATGGGTCCGCCGGCCGGCATGCGCGGCACGCCCGGTAACTCCGGGGCTTGCGGAATGTTGAGCGGCAAAGAAGCCAGAAATTGCTCGAAAGCCATGAGGTTGGTCGTGCTGCGAAAAAGATTGTAGAGAACCTCGTTCTTGATGCTCGCCATGAGCTGGCTGAACATGTCGTAGGCTTCCGCCTTGTACTCGACCAGAGGATCTTTTTGTCCGTAACTGCGCAGGTAAATGCCTTCCCGCAGACCATCCATGGCGTAAAGATGCTCCTGCCAGAGCCGGTCGATCGCGTTCAGAAGAATGTAACGCTCCAGAGCCTGCTGACCGCGTCGGATTCCTCATGGCTGACCTTTTGCTGGTAGGACTGCTTTACGCGATCGACGAGGAACTGGGCATTTTCCTCGATCGTCCGCGTCTCCAGCTGAGAGCTCTGTCGAGTCAGACCGAGCGGGAAAGTTGTCGTTACCCAATGGAGCAGACCGTCGTAATCCGGTTCGCCATCGTCGCGTGTCCTCCAGGTACTCGCGGACGCTCTGGGGCAGAACTTCTTCCACGATCTCGAACACCAGCTTGCGCGGCTCGTTGGTCTCGAGTGTCTCGTTGCGGAGCGCGTAAACGACTTCGCGCTGTTTGTTCATCACGTCGTCGAAATCGAGCGTCCGTTTGCGGATCAGATAGTTCCGCTGCTCGACGCGTTTTTGCGCGGTCTCGACGCTTCGGTTCAGCCACGGATGCTCCAGTTCCTCGCCTTCTTTGAGCCCGAAGCGCTCCATCATCGTCGTCATCTTTTCGGACGCGCCGAAGTTGCGCATGAGATCATCTTCGAAGCTGACGTAAAAGCGCGATGAACCCGGATCGCCTTGGCGCGCGCAACGTCCGCGCAACTGCCGATCAATGCGCCGCGATTCGTGCCGCTCGGTGCCGAGGACGTGCAAGCCGCCGAGTTCCGGCACGCCATCGCCGAGTTTGATGTCGGTGCCGCGGCCGGCCATGTTGGTCGAAATGGTGACCGTGCCGGCGCTGGCCGGCGCGGGCGACGATCTCGGCTTCCTGCCGGTGATATTTTGCGTTGAGGACGTTGTGCGCGATTTTTTCGCGCTTCAGCATCCGGGAGAGCAGTTCGGACGCCTCGACACTCGCGGTGCCGACCAGCACCGGCTGACCCTTGCGCGTAGCACCCTTTGATTTCGTCGACGACCGCGTTGTATTTTTCGCGGCGCGTTTTGTAGATGCGATCGTTGGCATCCGCCCGGATACAGGGCCGATTCGTCGGGATAACGGCGACATCGAGCTTGTAGATGTCGTGGAACTCGTTCGCCTCGGTCTCGGCCGTGCCGGTCATGCCCGCCAGCTTATGATAAAGGCGAAAGTAATTTTGGATCGTGATCGTCGCGAGCGTCTGCGTTTCGCGATCGATCTGCACGCCTTCCTTCGCCTCGACCGCCTGGTGCAAACCGTCGCTCCAGCGCCGGCCCGGCATTTTCCGGCCCGGTATATTCGTCGACGATGATAACCTTGTTTTCCTCGACGACGTAATCGACGTCTTTCTCGAACAGGCAGTAGGCGCGAAGCAGTTGCGAGATGTTGTGGATGCGTTCGGCCTGGTTGTCGCAGTACTGCTGGCGCGCGCGCTTCTTTTCGTCTTTCTGCCTGACGGTTAAAGTTCGGGTCGAGATCGATCTCCGTAAATTCGCTGATCAGATCGGGCAGCACGAAACGCGTTGGGATCGTCCGGATTCAAGAAGAGTCGCGGCCCTGCTCGGAGAGATCCGCTTCCTGATGTTTTTCATCGATGGTGAAAAACAGCTCTTCTTTGAGGGCGACCAGCTCTTCCTTGCGCGAGTCCTGGTAGAAAGAGAGCTCGGCCTTATCGATAGCTTTGCGATTTTCCGGGTCCTCCATCATGCGCAGCAGACCTTTGTTGCGCGGCTGGCCGAGCTTGACTTTGAACATGAGCCGGCCTGCCTCCTCCAGGTTGCCTTTCTCGATGGCCTCTTTCGCTTCGGAGCGAGCCGGTTGCAGAGCATCGTCTGCTTGCGCACGAGCTGCTCGACCAGCGGTTTGAACTTGTCGTATTGATGGGTCGAGACCGTCGCCGGACCGCTGATGATCAGCGGCGTGCGCGCTTCGTCGATCAGGATGGAATCGACTTCATCGACGATGGCATAGTAATAGCCGCGCTGGACCTGCTGCTCCTTGGTCGTGGCCATGCCGTTGTCGCGCAGGTAATCGAAGCCGAACTCGCTGTTCGTCCCGTAAGTGATGTCGCAGGCGTATTGTTCGCGGCGGAGCTGAGGCGGCTGGTCGTGCTGAATACAGCCGACCGTCAGCCCGAGCAAGTTGAAAAGCTCGCCCATCCACTCCGCGTCGCGGCGCGCGAGATAATCGTTTACGGTCACGAGGTGCGCGCCGCGTCCGGCCAGCGCATTCAGATAGAGCGGGCAAGGTCGCGACGAGCGTCTTGCCTTCGCCGGTCGCCATCTCCGCGATGCGTCCGGAATGCAGAACGATGCCGCCGATCAGCTGCACATCGAAGTGCACCATGTTCCAGGTCATCGGCTGATCGCAGACATTGAAGTGCGTCCGCAAAGGCGGCGCGCCGCGTTCTTCACGCAGGCGAAAGCTTCCGGCAGAATTTCATCGAGGCGGCGCGCCAGCATTTCGGGATCTCAATCTGCGCCAGCTCGGCTTTCCAGGCAGCGGTTTTCTCGCGCAGCTGCTCTTCGCTCAAGGCTGCGTACTCCTGCTCCAGTCGATTAATCTTCTCGAGCAAAGGCCGCAACCGGCGAATCTCCCGCTGGTTCTTTGAACCAACGACCTTTTTTAAAATCCAGCTGACCATTCTTTTTTCTCCTACTTACTGCCGGGATGAGAGACCGGGATCGCAGCTAAATCCGGTGGAAGCCGATCAGGTTCAAAAGTTTCGAAATGCAACTTCGCCAGAGCTCTCGAAACGACATCCAAAATCCGGTCGGTGGTCACCACTGCGATCTACCAGACAACCAACGGCGACGACTTGCGCGCCGCTTTTCCTCGACAATATCGATTGTTTCCCGGACTTTTCCACCTCTTGTCACGACGTCTTCCGCGACCACGAAGCGCTCTCCCGGAGTTATCGAAAATCCCCGGCGAAGCACAAGTTTCCCGTCGAGCTTTTCCGCGAAAATATGTCGCTTCCCGAGAAAGCGCGCGGTCTCCTGGCCGACAACTATCCCTCCGAGCGCTGGCGAAATGACGGCGTCGCACTCCACATCGCGGATTTCGCCGCCAACTCACCGCAAATGCGGGCGGCCAGATCGGTGATATTGCAAGACCAGCGCGCATTGAAAGTATTGGCGGCTGTGTAGCCCCGAACTCAGGACAAAGTGCCCTTCGAGCAGCGCGCCTGTCCTAATGAAAATGTCTAAAAGAGTTTCCGCCACAATGCCTAAAGATTCACCGCGACTGCTTCGATCTCAACCCGCGCACCCTTCGGCAGAGCGGCTTATCCCAATGGTGGAACGCGCCGGAGGGTGCGACCGGGAAGAAGGTCTCATAGACACTGTTCATTTCTCCGAATTCGCGCATATCGATCAGGAAGACCGTTGTTTTGACGACTTGCTCGAGACCGACCCCGGCGGCTTTGAGGGTCGCGGCGAGATTATGCAAAACCCGCCGGGTCTGCTCGGCTGTGCCGCCTTCGACCAGTTGGCCGGTTTGCGGATCCAAAGGAATTTGACCAGAGCAAAAGATCATTGTCCCGGCAGCGATCGCCTGGGAATAAGGACCGATCGCGGGAGGAGCGTCCCGAGTTGCAATAACCTGTTTCATGGAAAGCGTGCAAGGGTACTGGTCGGACGCCCAGTGTCAACCTGTGGCGCAAAGATGCTCAGCGGGGTTGGGCGATCATTTTTTCTAAATCGGCGACTTTGCGCTGCAGTTCTCTCACGATCTTATAAATGCCCGGCAAGCGCTTGAGATGGACTTCGCGCTCCAGAAAATCTCGCTTCGGTTGAGCAGGGGAACCGATTACCACTCCTCGCGCGGAACATGATTGGTGATACCTGCTTGGGCATGTACCACGGCGTCATCGCCGACCATGAGATGGTCCGGGAGACCCGGCCTGGCCACCGAGGACTGCGCGATCGCCGACAACCGAGCTTCCCCCAGCCCGACCTGCGAGACAATCAGACAGTTTTCCCGATCGTGACGTTATGCCCGACCTGGACCAGATTATCGATTTTTGAGCCTCGGCCAATCCGAGTTTCTCCCAAAGTGCCGCGATCGATGCAGGTACCACAGCCAATTTCCACGTCATCATCGATCACCACCTGCCGATCGAATTGATCCGCAGCAGTTCGGTATTGAAGTTCTTTAACCTCACCGGTTTGGCGAACGGATTCGATGCTGCTTGGCTCCGGCGTGACAAAGGCAAATCCGTCTCCGCCGATAACCGCGTTTGGTTGAACGAATTACTCGTTTTCCTAATTGGCACCGGTCGCCGATACACACGCCGGCATGAAGCAGGCATTCTTCGCCGATCTCCACGTCCGCACCAATACTGACATTGCAAACCAAGCGCGAGCCCGATCCGACTCTCGCTCGCGGGCCTATCCAGCAATGCGGTCCGACGCAGACGTGCTCACCGATTATCGCCGTCGAGTCGACTGCTGCCGAAGCATGGATTCCCTCCCCAACAAAGACGGGGCGCTCAAAAATTTCCGTGAGTTTCGCCAAAACCAGTCGTGGACGATCGACCAGGATTTGGTTGGGTGTCGGGACACCATTCAACGTTTCCGGCACGACCGCGCTGATCACCCTGTTCGAAATCAGCAGCGGGATAACCGTTGGTGATAAGACGAGCGCAAGGTCACTGGAGCCGCCCGCCGCAGCTGGGTGAACCACTCGCTCGATCACCAGAGACGGGTCTCCCCGCAGCTTGCCGCCGACTAGTTCGGCAATTTCGCGGAGAGTTTTCATCGTCGGGGGAAAACTAGAACCACGAATAGCGGTGAACGTCAACGGGAAGCGGCGGGAGCGGGTTGCGTAGCGCGGACGGCCTGAGTAGCGCGGCCGGCCTCGGATCTGGGACTTTGGCAACTCGCAACACGTGTATCAGGCGATGGGTCGCGCAAAAGTTAGAGATCGTCTGCAGTACTCATTGTCCTGTGTCGGCAGGGCGAAAATTTATCCGAGCCTTAGCGAGGACTCGTTTGAGCGGGACGCGGGAGCAGGCCACGCGCTCCAGACGGCTCAAACAAGTTCTCGCCTGGCGCTCGAATAAATTTTCGCCCTACCAACACGGCGCCGTGCGGCTTACGAAGCATTTGGGTTGCATCGCCGTAGCACGGACGGCTTCGTCCGTACCTCTTGCCCACGACCTGAGTACATCGAGCATTTATCGGGAAGTTGGATTTACCGCTTTCTTCGTTGCAGAGACCGATTCTGAAAAGCTCGGCTCTGAGTGAGCTTCGGAACAGATCCCAGGCGGACCACCTAACCCAGCGTGCAGTCAAGAGGTACGGACGAGGCCGTCCGCGTTACTCACCCCGCTCCTTTCACGGTGACGAGCCAAGTATAGTGTTCGCCCGGACGCAAGCTGCGTGTGTCGGCCACGCTCGTGGCGGTTTCGGCTCGCAGGGCAGTCCGCCCGGGGCCGAGCGCGGTAATTTGCAGCCTGTATTCTTCGTTCCGCCGCCCAATAAGAGTTACCGCCGAGCGTTCAGCGCCCAGAGCGAAATGCCCGAGATCTACATCATCGAGCTGGAGATCGACGGTTTTGGACTCCGACTTTCCGACCGACTCGATCCAGAAGGTGAATGCTGCCACCTGTCCATTCTCAAGGCCTTGCTCGAGATGTCGCGCCAGCGATTCGACTGATGCTGGAACCTTTTCATCTTTGAGCAAACGCTCGGTATCAGCCAGGACGGTGCCCGTAAGCTCTTTCCGAGCCTCCATTAATAGCCGGAAGGTGAGTAACGGATTTAACAGATTCTGTCGAATAAGGGCACGAGCGGCCAGGGTTGTCTCAGGGTCGATGTCATCGCTGCCCAGTTCGAGCACCCGGTCCGGGGGGTTCCGCACCATGGCCGAGATAAAGTACTGGATCAGTCCCGCCAGTCCGGCCAGCGCGACGAGCAGGAGGGCAGATTTCAACAGGAACCCGAGCCCTTTGGCAGCGCGCGGGGTTCGCCGGTCCGCGCTTCCATGAAGTTCGCGCTTCTTGCGGTTCTGACCCATAGAACTGGCGAGGGCGGGCCTTGGACCAAGGAATTACAAAGGCGGGCCGGCGCGCGAGCTCGCTGCCGCCGGTCCTACCGGGGGTGGTCCGCGAGACGGACGATACTATCGAATTCGGCCTTTGTAAGCGGCACGACCGACAATCGCGATTGTTTCAGCAGTGGAATGTTCTGCAGCTCCGGCCGGCCTTTGATCGTCGCGAGAGTCACTGCCGGGGTAAAGGGAACGTTTCGGGATCAATTCGACCGCGACCCAGTCGCCCTCAGCTGAAGTCGGATCGCGAAACGCTTCTTTGCTGACCTCAGCGATTCCAACAACCGCCTTTCCATTGACGCTATGATAGTAGAGCACCTCGTCGCCTTGCTTCATCGCCCGGAGGTTGTTGCGCGCCTGAAAGTTGCGAACGCCCGTCCAGTCGATTTTTCCATCCGCGACAAACTGTTCCCAGGAATACGCCGTAGGTTCTTGCTTCACTAGCCAGAAGTGGGACATCGATCTGGACATAGCATGCGGCAGCCTCGGTGTCAGCGTTGAAAGAAAATTCTCGTTGGAAACAAGACTTCCGCAGATAGTAGCTTTCAAGGACTCTAAACAGACAATGCCGGGGGTTTTCATCACTTTTGAAGGAGGCGAAGCCGCCGGAAAATCGACCCAAATAGACCGCCTGAAACAAAGATTGGAAGGTTTGGGGCGTTCCGTGCTTGGAGTACGCGATCCGGGCAGTACTGATCTTGGAGAGACCATTCGCGAGATGCTCCTGCATTCGCACCAAGGCTCTGCCATGCGGCCGGAAACCGAATTGCTGCTTTTCTCGGCCAGTCGCGCCCAGCTCGTCGGAGAGGTCATCGCGCCGGCCTTGGCGGAGGGGCGGGATGTTCTTTGTGATCGTTTCACCGACTCCACGCTCGTCTATCAAGGCTACGGACGCGGGCTGGATCGAGAAATGATCGGGCGCCTCGCCAGTTTTTACACAAAAGGGTTGCGCCCTCATCTGACCATTGTGCTCGATCTCGATCTCGCAACTGCTCGCCGCCGCCGTCTACGCCAAGTACGGCCAGTCGGCTTGCCGGATCGCATGGAATCCCAGCCGCATGATTTTTTTGAGCGAGTGCGTGCTGGTTTCCTGGAGTTGGCAGAGTCAGAGGGAAACCGCATAAAGGTGATTGATGGGTCTGCGCCCATCGAGAAGGTTGAACAGGCAGTCTGGCAGGCAGCTCATGGCTTTTTCCAGTAAACAAGCACTCGAGTTATTGTTGGCGGCATATCGCCGCGGCAAGCTGGCTCACACTTTTTTGTTTTCCGGACCGGAAGGCAGCGGCAAACAGAAACTGACGCAAGAGCTATTTAAATCGATAAACCATCTTCCCAATGCGTTGGGACATCCCGATTTTCACCGGATCGAACCCGAGTCGAAGGCACGCCGGATTCTGATTGATCAGGTGCGTGCCCTCGAAAGTGCCCTACAGATGCGGGCGACGGAAGCCCGTCAAAAGTTCGGAGTCGTCCTGGATGCGGATCGCCTGATGCCACAGGCCGCCAATGCGTTCCTTAAGACCCTCGAAGAGCCACCGGGACAATCCGTTTTGATCCTGTTAACGAGGCTCCCGGAAGCTCTGCTCGACACCATTCGATCGCGTTGTGTTCAAGTGCCATTGCGACTCGCTGGTCCACCGATCCTGGAGCCGGAAGCCGGTGTTCTGCTCGACGCGCTGGGCGTCTTTTTTGAGGCCAACAATTTTTCAATTGCGGGGGCCCTGAGATTGGCCCGTAAACTTCAAGACGCATTGGCAGACGCTCGGACTCGGATCGAGGCAGAACATCACGGTTTGCTGGAGCGAGAGAATGAAACCTACAAAAACCGAACCGATGGCCGCTGGCTCGAGGGTGTCGAAGAGCGGCTGAACGTGCTTACGGAAAGCCGGTACATCCAGATAAGATCGTCGTTGCTCTGGCATTTACAGGAATGGTTAGGTGACGTCATCCGCCATCAACAGGGCGCCGCTGATTTCGATTTGCCTACTTATCGAGACAAAACGTCGGCAGCAGCGCGGAGCATCACAACCGCGGATTTGCTTCGACGCATATCGGCCATCGAATCGCTCGACGATCAGCTGGGCCGGAACGTTCAAGAAAGCCTGGCCGTTGAGGTGGCATTCCTCACGGCGTTCGGACCGCCCGCGAAGGAGTTCGCCGAAGCTGGTAGACTTGTGCAATAGTCAAACTGCCATCAGGGTAGGATTGAGCCGAGCGGATTTGAGAAATAATCTGGTATGAATCTACTCGTACTTCGACATGCCGAAGCAGTCCCGCAGGCCGCCACCGATGCGGAACGCGGCTTAACGGAAAAAGGCGCAAAACAAGCAAAGACCGTCGGACGCTTTTGTGCCAAGGAGGGAATAATTCCTGACGTGATTCTCTCGAGCCCGCTCATCCGGGCGCGCGATACGGCACAGATCGTGGCCAGTTGCCTTGAAGGCAAGAAACTGGTCCGGCTGGAGGAAGGACTCCGGCCGGGAATGAACACGGAGAGAGGTTTGGCCCTTCTGCGAAAAGAGGCAGCGAATTCGATGGTGATGCTGGTTGGGCACGAACCGGATTTGAGTGGATTTTGCGCGAGCCTGTTGTCAGCGGGCGACCAAACGATTCACTTGAGAAAAGCAGGGCTGGTCATGCTCTCGCTCGCTGAGCTAAAGGCAGGGACGGGTGTTCTTGAGTTTCTCTTACCGGTGAAATTCTTATGAAACCAGAGGTCATTCACACCAAGTCTTTTGCGCGTGACGCCTCCCGTTTTATAGCCGACAGCGCAAATGAAGCCATCGATGCGCACGGTTTTTTTTGTCTCAGCCTGAGCGGCGGTGAAGGTCCTCGCGCGGTCTACCGTGCTCTGGCACTGCTGGACTGTGCCTGGACGAAATGGATTATCACCTTCGGAGACGAGGTTTGTTTGCCGCCGGATGATGCACGGAGTAACTATCGGATGGCTTCGGAATGCTTTTTGATGGTCACGACACCTGGTGAAGTGTTGCGGATGAAGGGCGAGTTGACCCCGCAAGAAGGCGCGGAGGAATACAATTCCGCGATCCGATATTTGGCGGCGCGGTTCCGGCACAAACGTCTGGCGCACGACCTCGTTTTGCTCGGGCTGGGGGACGATGGCCACACGGCCTCGCTCTTTCCCAACACACCGGCGCTGGACGAAACCAGCCGCGATGTGGTCTGTAATTTTGTGCCGAAACTGGATGCCTGGCGTTTGACCGTCACCTTCCCGCTCATTAACGCGGCGCATCGAGTTGCCTTTCTGGTTAACGATGCTCGCAGTGAACCCTTGGTCGACGCCATTCTCCAGGGTGACAGGCGGCGTCCGGCTGCCCGGGTACAGCCAAAATCGGGAGAGCTCCTCTGGTTTATCGGTCAGTAAGATCCAGCCCCACTCAAGCATGGCGATCTTGGCGAATCGTGATAACATCCCACAAAATTCTCGATACGCGCGGTATCATGAACGAACTGCTGGAGGTCGTCAGTCGATGTAATTCGGGAAGCGAACCTCCCGGCGCTCTGCACTGGCAGCCGCTTATGGCGGCCCCGCTGGAGAGCTGGGAGCGATGGCTGCAAACAGATTTCGCGACCTGTCTGTTGCCTCACCTTGGCGCTGTTCTCTCCCTGGCCGGGAAACAGCACGTCCGCGAAATTATTGAACTGGATGTGGAGTACGATCAAACGCTCGAGATGCCGCTTCGAACGAAAAGCGCGCGACTGGGGCAAGACCTTCTTCAGAGAACCCCGGCTCGGGGAGACCGGATGTTCGCACGCTTACAGCAGGCCATTCGTGCGGGACAGGCGCCGGGCCATTATGCCACGGTTTTTGCTTGCCGGGCGGCGTCTTTTGCCATTCCGGCGCGCCTTGTTTTCCTGTCATATTGCTGGCAGGAATTGAGCTGGAGTCTGACGAACCAAGAGGATCTAACCGGCTTCGTGGCCGCTGCCGCCAAAGTCGTCAACGAATTCCTCTTTGCATCGCCCTCGTACCCTAAGTGCCGTGAAAATGGCTGATACTCTCCAGGAACAAGAAACCAAAGTGCGCTTGGACGTACCTTGGAACGTGATCGTCCACAACGATCCGGTAAATCTGATGAGCTACGTCACGCTCGTTTTTCAGAGGGTTTTTGGTTTTTCCCGGGACAAGGCGCAGCATCACATGCTCGAGGTGCACTATAAAGGACGGTCCATTGTTTGGAGCGGCACGCGAGAGCGAGCAGAATTCTACGTTCAGCAATTGCATGGCCACCTGCTGCTGGCGACCCTTGAACAGTCCGAGTGATGCTTATTCGCGGGCGGAATGACGGCACGATCGAGTTCTTGGATATCGAGCCGATCGAAATGGAGTTGCTGCGGGAAATCGTTCCATTGGCCGGCGCAGGCGACAGTCAATCCGAGAATCACCTTTTCTCCCCGCCGGCCGCGGATACGGAAACCGAGTTCCTCCGCGATTGGGCGGAATTTGTCGAACCAGAGTTGCGCAGACTCTTTCTCTCGGCTCGCACCATCGTAAAAGAAGACATCGATCATCTCCAAAAGCCGATCGGACGCCATGGGCGCCTGAAGATTCGGGCGGAACATGGCGAAGCCTGGTTGAATACTCTGAACCAAGTCCGGCTTATCCTTGCCGCACAATACCATTTTATGGAGCGGGAGCTTTCCAGTCACAAGCTTCCGCGAGCATTCACCAAACGAGAACTGGTTCTGGTGCAGATTAACTTTTATGCCGCTATCCAGGAGCGAATCATTGAGCTTCTGGAAGGGCGATAGGCTGGGATAACGTTTCGCATTTCACGTTTCACGCACTCCCCGAACTGCACGCCAAACGCAAAACGCGAAACGCGAAACGCTCCAAAACGCTCTGGATTAGTGTCCGGCAAAGGCGATGTTTCCGGGTGTTGCACGGATTGCCAGCCATTGACGCTAAGCATTCTCCGAGGCTAATCTGGACCTATGAGTAAACCTGTTGTCGAGGTGCAGGTTCGTGCGATTATCCCGACCTCCGGAAGTTGCGCGGTTTTTCTCGGCAATGAGGAAAAGGTTTTCGTCATCTACGTGGACCAGACCGTGGGCGCAGCCATCACGATGTTCATGCGCGGAATGCAGAAGGAGCGCCCGCTCACCCATGATCTGCTCGGTCATATCTTGCGGGCGCTGGGCGCCCAAGTGGATCGGATCATTGTCAACGATCTGAAGCGGGGTACCTACTACGCGCGATTGATCCTGAGCGCGGAGAATGAGTTGCACCAGCGCAAGTTGGTCGAGATCGACGCTCGACCGAGCGATTGCATCGCTATGGCAACGCAGCAAAGCGCTCCGATCTACGTCAGTCGTGAGGTTTGGGAGGAAGTCGAGGATATGGCCGAGGTACTACGCAAAATGGAGGAGGAAAGTTCCGAACCCGGCGAAGCTGGAGAAGAGGAATGATGCCGTCCGATCCAAACTCGTTTCCGGAGAACGAAATTTGCCGTTTGTGGTCCAGAATTCCTGCCCCGGCCGTTGCATTTGGAACTGACCCATCTAGCTTGCGGCAGCATGTCTGCACTCTGGGATATTCCCTCCGCAGTTGCCCTGTATAACATAGATCGCTGGGGTTCGGGCTATTTTACTATTAATCGGTCGGGTAATGTTCAAGTGATGCCGACCCAGTCCGAACACCAGGCGATTGACCTGATCGATGTGGTCGCCAAAGCGAAGGAGAGCGGCTTGAATTTTCCTCTGGTGATTCGCTTTCAGGATCTTCTCCGCCACCGCGTAGAGACGATCAACCGAGCCTTTCAATCGGCGATCGCGGAAGCGGGCTACCAGAATGTCTACAAAGGTGTGTTCCCGATAAAAGTCAACCAGCTGCGCGAGGTGGTTGAGGAGATCATCGATGCCGGAAAGCCTTACAATTTTGGGCTCGAGGCCGGGAGCAAGCCGGAGCTAATCGCCGCGCTGGCGGTGCATCAAAACCCGGAAAGCCTCATCATCTGCAACGGCTACAAGGACACCATTTACATCCAAAACGCCTTGCTCGGACGCAAGCTGGGCAAGCAGGTCATTATGGTGGTGGAGAAGCTCGAGGAGATCCGTCAGATCGTGCAGGTCTCCCGCGAGATGAATGTCCTCCCGATTCTTGGCTTGCGCGTTCGTTTGCAGGCGAAGGGTTCGGGCAAATGGGCAACGAGCGGGGGCGAGAATGCGAAGTTTGGCCTCTCGACCGCGGAACTCGTCGCAGCCAGTAATTATCTGAAATCCGAAGGATTGGCCGACAGTTTGCAACTCGTTCATTTCCACGTCGGTTCGCAAGTGCCGGATATCGGCGTGATCAAGCGGGCGGTCCGCGAAGCGGCGCGCTTTTATGCCAAACTATCCAAGATGGGGCATCCGATCCGCTACATCGATGTGGGCGGTGGTCTGGGTGTGGACTACGACGGCTCGCGTACCGCCTTCGACAGTTCGATGAACTACACTCTCCAGGAATACGCCCGCGACGTCGTTTATAACATCATGGACGTCTGTGATACCGAAGAAGTGCCTCACCCGATCATCGTCAGCGAAAGTGGTCGAGCCATCGTCGCGCACCATTCGGTCTTGATCGTCGAAGCGTTTGGTTCAATCGAAAAAGGAGCGGCCGACTTGGCCCTGACCGTACACGAGTCCGATCCGAAAGTGCTCCATGACATGACCGAGATTCAACGGACACTCACCAAGCAAAACCGGATGGAAAATCTGCACGACGCGCAGCAGGTCAAAGAACAGGCGCAATCGATGTTTGAGCTGGGTTTGCTCGAGCTGGAAAGCAAAGCCCGGATCGAGACAATTTATTGGCAGATCGCGCAGTCCGTCGTCGATCTCTGCCGCGGAATGCGTTACGTGCCGGACGAAATCAAGGATCTGGAGACTGCGCTCGGAGACCAGTACCTATGCAATTTCTCGGTTTTCCAATCGCTGCTCGATCACTGGGCGCTCGGCCAGCTCTTTCCGGTCATGCCCGTTCACCGCCTGGAACAACCTCCGGACCGCAACGGGACGCTCGTGGATATCACTTGCGATTCCGACGGCAAAGTCAGCAAGTTTATTGATCTGCAGGACGTGCAGTGACACTTTGCCGTTGCACCGGATGATGCCTGGCGAGCCCTATTACCTTGGGTTTTTCTTGATGGGCGCCTACCAGGATATCATGGGAGACCTGCACAACCTTTTTGGCCGGGTGAACGAGGCGCACGTCTTTCTGGATGAAGACGAAGAATCCGGCTGGTACATCGAGGAGGTCATCGAGGGCAGCACGATCGGCAGCGTTCTCTCGATGACGCAATGGGACGAAAACCTTCTGACGCGCCTATTGAAGGGCCAGATCGATGCGGCGATTAAATCCGATCGACTCAAACCCAGCGAAGCGATGCGCCTGCTCAGCGAGTACGAACGCGGCTTGAAGGGCTACACTTACCTGAATTTTCGCAAATAAATCGAGCTCCACCACTGCTTTAGCCCCCGAACAAGTTACGGAATGAGCGCAACAGGCGCCGGCCAAAATTATCATCGCGGGGCGGTGGTTGCTGCTGGGCGCGGAACGGCTGCGGCTGTTCTCCGAGATGAACCGGACAGGATTTCTGCGGCACGAGAGATTGCGGCAAGGTGATCTCGTAGCTCGTTCCGGCTTCTTGACAGCCACTGGTCGCCAGATCATTCGAGATCGAGCAAAGCTGAACGTGCACGAGAGGTTCCGGCGCTGGGAATTCGCCATCCGGATATTTCTGGCGCGACGCTTTCTCCATGATTCGTACCCAGATCGGCAGCGCAAGAGCGGCTCCGTATCCTCTTTGTTCGATCGTCTGTGGCTGATCAAAGCCGACCCAGACGCCGCAGGTTAATGAATTCGTAAAGCCGACAAACCACGCGTCTTTATAGTCATCGGTCGTTCCGGTTTTCCCGGCGGCATATCGGTCGAGGCCGAGAGACTTGGCGGAGCTGGCGGTACCCCGCTCGACTACCCCGCGAATGGTCTCAGCAATCATCCAGGCGATCGCCGGAGAGAGCACTTGAGTCTGCTGCGGGTGCGCCTGGTACACGACATTCCCCTCAGCATCATCGATGCGCTCGATCAAGTAAGGTTGTCGGCGGACGCCGTGAGCGGCCAGCGAGCTGTATGCTGCCGTGACGTCTTTCAGCGTCGACTCAAACGCGCCGAGATAGATCGCCGGAGTACTTGGAATATCGCGGGCCAAGCCGGCCGTCAGACCAAGGTTGCGAACGCGCTCCAGCGTAGCCAGTTCGCCCACGCGGATCGACATGAGATTGCGCGAGTAAATCAGGCCGTCGCGGGCGGGCCGCATTCCCCGATTTTGACTATCGGAGTTCTGCGGATTCCAATTCGGGGCGCTCTCTATTTCGCCTCGTTGAAGCGGTGCATCGCTCACCAGTGTTCCCGGCATCATCCCTTGGGCGTAGGCCGCCGCGTAGACGAACGGTTTAAAGGTTGAGCCGATCGGGCGGTAGGCCTGGAGAGCACGGTTGAATTTGCTTTGCCGATAGTCGCGTCCACCCACCAGAGCCCGGATCGCGCCGGTCCGGCTGTCAATTGCGACCGAAGCACCCTCCAGATAGTTCGTGTCCGCTTTGTTCGCTTGATCCGATTCGGAGTAATCGGATTTGCGAGGATGTTTGTACCCTGGCTTCTGTTCAATTTCGGTCAACCAGTTGTTCACCGAGGCTTCGGACGCTTTTTGCAGAGCCGGGTCGATCGTCGTGTAAATGCGAAGACCACCTCCGTCGATCTGGTCCTGGCTGACGAGCCCCTGCAACTCGCGATACAAGGCGTCGATCGCATAGTTTTCTTGCGGCGTGTTCGGGCGCTGGCTGGCGATGCGGAGAAGGGATCGATCAGCTGCCTCCGCCTGTGACTGAGTGATCATTTTCAGCTCTTCCATCCGCTGCAGAACCTCATTGCGCTGAGCGATTGCACCATTCGGATTGTTGAAAGGCGAATACCGGTTAGGACTCCGGATCAGGCCCGCCAGCAGTGCGGCTTCTGGCAGGGTGAGCTTGGACGCGGGCTTCCCGAAGTACGCTTCGCTGGCGGTTTCCAGCCCGTAGTAGCCCGACCCGAAATAGATTCGGTTGATGTAATTCTCCAGAATCTGATCCTTGGTGAAGTTCGCCTCGATTCGCAGGGCGACGAACGCTTCAAGCAGTTTGCGGCCCAGGTCCCGTCCGCCGAGAGAAAAACTGTTCCGGGCCAATTGTTGGGTGATTGTGCTCCCGCCCTGGCGCACTCCGTGATGTAAAAGATCGCTGATCAGCGCGCGGAATGTACCGACAAGATCGATTCCATGATGGTGATAGAAACGCGCATCCTCGCGCGCCAGCAATGCCTCCTTGAAATAAGGAGAAACGTTCTTCAGGTCGGTCAATATCCGATTTTCACCGTACAGTCTTGTATAGAGCTTGCCGTCCATGTCGTAGAGCCAGGACCGTTCCGGGATATGGCCAACCTCATGCAGATCGAAACGCAAAGACAAAACGAAGAAATAGCCGGCAAAGGCCATCGCCAGGAGCACTGCGCAGGAGCCAAACAAAACAAAGAACCGAAAAACAGCGTGTTTCTTCACTGGTCTTTCTCAGGCCTGGGTTCCTTGCCCGCGCCGCACTCGATTGATGGTCCATCGCCGGAACTCGCTTCGGTCTCACGGTCAGCCGAGTTCGAGAGCAGATCCGGTCGCCGGCAGCTGGTCCGGAGGAGAGCTTGCTCTCTCCGCCATACCTCAATCTGCTTATGATTTCCCGAAAGCAGCACCTCCGGCACCCTCCAGCCGCGAAATACGGGAGGCCGGGTGTATTGCGGAAACTCCAAGCGATTGTTGCTGAAGGAATCGTTCACAGCCGATTCCTCCGCGCCGAGCACCCCTGGTATAAGCCGGGCGACCGCATCGACGACTACCGCCGCGGCGATTGCGCCGTTGGTCAGAATGTAATCGCCGATCGAGATCTCTTGATCTACCAGGTAGTCAGCTACCCTTTGATCAACACCTTCGTAATGGCCACTAATCAGGATGAGGTGCTGCTTCTGCGCCAGCTCGGTCGCGATCGCCTGGTCAAAGCGACGGCCGGCTGGTCCCAATAGAATGACTTGCGCCTCAACGGTGCGGAGCGCTTCAATCGCGGCAAAGATGGGTTCCGGCTTCAATACCATGCCCGGACCTCCTCCATAGGGCGGCTCATCAGTGACGTGATGTTTGTCGGTTGCCCAATCGCGAATATTCAAGCATCTGACCTCAATCAAACCGTTCTGTTGCGCCCGGCCCAAGATGCTGGCACGGAATACACCTTCAATCAGCGCCGGAAACAGGGTCAAGATATCGAACCGAGTCGTCACAGAACATTTTAGCCTGACCGATCCGGGAAGATCCTCAACTGAAATCACGACGTCGTTTTCCGGAGTAGCGAGTCCCGGGTCCCTAGTCCCTAATCCCGAGTTGTAAGACGCCGAGTCCCTACTCGGGACTCGCTACCCGGGACTCGGGACTCGTAGATCCAAAAGAGATTCGGGGCGACACGATTTGAACGTGCGACCTCCTGCTCCCAAAGCAAGTAAAATGCCTAGGGGGTCATTGCTCTTCCCGGGAGCCAAGCGGAGTATTCAGGAGGACAAGGAGCCATAATGGTGAAAATACTGCGACTATTTGCGACCTTGACGTTTCGCGACTATCTGCGACTATTGCCTTATGCCAAGAACCGCTAGCCTAAAGCCAAAGCACCGAGACGGGCGCGTAAGCGCTTGGTGCGTGTCCGTTCCTCCCGCGATGTCGCCGACTGGCAAACGCCAAGAACTGTTCTTTGCCACGAAGGGCGAAGCGCAGGCCGAATGCGAAAAGCTGAAAGCACGGAAGGACAACTTTGGTATCAGCCTTCGCGCCATGAGCCCTGCAAGGATAGCGGAAGCATCCGAAGCATTCAGGCTACTTGAGCCGTTCGACATGAGCCTTCTGGATTGCGTGCGATCGCACGTCGCTACTCTCGTCCAACGAAAGAACAGCGTAAGTTTTGGAGAAGCTTTCCGGCGCTGGGCCGATCTCAAGAAAAGCAAGTCTAAGAAATACATCTCTGAGATACGACAGGTCCGGGCCAAGTTTAACGCCATTCAGGATGTTCCCATCTGCGACATCAAAGCCGATCACTTGGAGCCGATCCTTTCTAATCTTCCGCCAGCGTCGCGCAACGCCCACATGCGTCGGCTGCGGACTATGTTTAATCACGCAATGAAAAAGGATTGGATCCCGTTCGGTTCAAGCCCGATTGCGAGAATGGATTTCGCAGAAAGCAAAAAGCATGAGGTTGAGACGTTTCGCCAGAACATGTTGAAAAGATGCTGAGATACGCGCTGGAGCATGATTCCGACCTTTGCCATTGCTTGTCCTTGGGTTTTTCTGCGGCATCCGTCCCGAGGGCGAGCTATCCAAACTGGCATGGAGCGACCTAAGGTTCGACAAAGACAAGGCGCAGGTCGTGATACGTCCAGAAGTGTCTAAGACCCACCGTCGCCGGTTTATCGACGTTTCCGCGAACGCCATCGAATGGTTGAGACTAGCCGGGATCAAAAAGGATGGTCTGGTTCTTCCGCTCGCCGACATTACATTGAGACGCAAGCGGCGGGACATGTGCAAGAACCTAGGGATACGCTGGATCCAGCAGGGTATGCGCCACAGCTTTTGCAGCTACTGGCTAGCCATCCATGAGGACGCCGACAAGCTTGTCCTCCAGTCAGGGCATACCGATGCCCAAACCATGTGGGAACATTATCACGCTGGTGTCACCAGAGAGTCCGCACAGCGCTTTTGGTCGATCGTTCCTTAAGCTTCCGCAACCCGTTGTGGGCTAGCAATCGATCCGACACAATATCTTGCGATTCCGTTTGCGGGTTTGTCAACCCGTGATATTGTTGGCGGCCAGAGGGGTTTAAGGGGGGTTAAGGTACCAAAAAAGGGAACGACGAGGTTGACACGCCAGACAACGGCATGACACCAAAATTCGTTCGACCACCTGAACTAGCAAAATTCTTGTCCGTTCATCCACGCACTATTCGTGCGTGGCAATCCTCGAAAATTATTCCGTTCACAAAGATAGGCAGAACCGTGTTGTTTGACGTAGCCGAGGTCCTCGCCTGCTTATCAAAATTCAAGCGCGATATTGCCCGATGATTCGTGGCCCGATGATGAATGGGAAAGCCGTTTACTGGGCCGGCGGCACTGGCGCAGCACCGGCCCAGCGGCAAATCAAATCTGATGACCTTGGCGCACTCGCCTTCTCGGGCGCGTGTTCGAAATCCCGGACCTCATTGACAAGCTTCTGGCCGGGCACTCGCACTAATGCGCGTGTGAGCGACTTGAATAGCTCGCGCAGGTGTCACTTCTTGCGCCCGGACTTCTTACGCAAAAGAGGTATAAAATGGTACAGGTAATGGCCTAAAAATACCTGAAAATATTTCATTCTGTCTGATTTCAAAGTATAGCGCTATTTGTATGTCCTAATAGGACTTATATTATCTCATTCGCCCGTTTTTGGGACACAGATCAGCCTTTTTGGTCGCCTTAAGAGGCTGCGACACGCCTTAAGGCCGTAAATTCAGGCCAGTAATTATACCTAACCAAAAGAATATTTATGCATCCCCAAGAATACGTTACCGCACAAGATGTAGCACGAGCCAGTGGATTGGCCCTCGACGTCGTCTATTACCACATTCGGGTTAAAAACCTTCCCGCCACAAAGTTCGGGGACCAATACGCCATCAAGTCAGCGGACCTAAAAGAATTCGTCCGTCGCAAGGCGTTGCATGCCTACCTCCGTAGGCCCGGCAGACCCCGGAAGCTTCAGCCAGTTGAAGCGCTCACATAAAAAGGAAAGGGGGCCAGTTACCAGCCGGCCCCCAACAACCTAACGCGGACACATCAACCCCTTCTTAAAGAATTGAAATGTCAATAACGCCTACATCGATAAATACCGATGTCAACCTGCGTCCCTGGACTCGCCGGAAGATCGACGAATGCCCAACTGCTGGAAGTGGACTGAATCGCGGGCTTAGCACCGTAGCGGTTAGCCTCCGGCACGAAACGGACGAAGACCCCGGTATTGAACTGCTTTTCAATCTGGCAGTCGAACGCGGACGTAGTGAGCGCAAGGCCAGGATCGAAGCTGAACGATTGCGGCGGAAATGGCGCGATCTGTCAGATGCGCCTGCACCCGCAATCGGAACCTGCCGGGAGCGACCCAAACCCAAGGCCGCGGCGCCCGACAAGGACCTGATCAGCCGGGCCGTAAGCGGCAGCACGTTAACCGTGGCGCAGCTAACCGAGATGTCACCCATCAAGGTCGATCCAGCGGACGATAGCGCAGCGGAAAACATTGTAGACCTACTTTTTCCCGATCGCGACATTATCTGCGCATCCGTTAAGCACTGGGACGCCCATTGTGAACCCCATGGCGAGGCGGGGCTATCAGGGCTCAACCGTGCACAATTCCTTTGCCCGAACCCGATGCGGGAGGCTGGCCATTACAAGCAAGGCAAACCATCCCCGAGGCGCAACCTCAACGTCTTATACCGGCGCTGGTTAGTCATCGAATTCGACATAGCCAGATATGGGCGCGATGGCGTGACGCCGACCTTCTGGAAGCCGACGCTAGACCAGTGGGAGCAACAGGGCATCGGTGCGCAGGACGCACAGGCCCGACTCATCCAGCGCATTGCTGGATACGAGTTTAATCTCGCTATGGTAGTTTTCAGTGGCGGCAAGTCACTGCATTCATGGTGGCCAGTGGCGGGCAAGCCGGAGGGCGAAGTTACCACGTTCATCGACCGGGCCGTCAAGCTGGGCGCTGATCCAGCGGCCAAAATCCCTAGCCAGTTTTTTCGGATGCCGCACGGCAAGCGCCAGAACGGGGAACGCCAGCGGGTGGTCTACCTGGACCTGGAAATTTTAACATCTAACACGCGAAAGAAGTAACACACCAATGGACATTATACCAAGGGCAGAAGAACGCCCGGCAGAAGACGGAAACCTAAATGCAATAACACTAGCCGGAAAATCACTCATGGACTTTTGCGACATGGAAATTAACCCGGCTCACAACCTGCTGGGCAACCGCTGGCTGGAACGGACGAATGTGGCATTTATCGTTGCGCCATCCGGACAGGGCAAGAGCACGCTGTCAATTAATGCGGCGATGGAGTGGTCCTGCGGGCGCACATCATTCGATATTCGGCCAGTTCGGGCGTTGCGAATTTTAGTAGTTCAGGCCGAAGACAACATGAATGACTGTATGTGAGAAAATGACACCTTAACGTGAGATTCTCATTTTCACACACACACCCCTGTTTAACGACAAACTGGGCGCGTGCCATGCTCGTTCTCAGGCCGCGGCGGAAATGGCGAATGCCCAGCAAAGCCCCCGCACAAATCAATGGTCGGGATCAAATGATCTGGACAAAACCACCCAACCCGTTTTAACCGACTTTTAAGGAAATGTAAGGGAAAACAGGTCGATCTGAATGATGAGAGGAAATATCAATTAACGCCGAAAGGCCTTAAGGAATTGGCTATTCCGCAAAGGGGGTATGGCTATTGTCAAAAATGTCAAAAACTAGGTTTTTTGGCTTTAGTTTCAGGATTCAGTTCCTTAGAAAAAAGTGAAACTAAACTAATACCAATACGACAAGACCCACGGTGACAGCAGGGGGTGTAACAAGTTACACACCCCCACCTTGCGGGGGCTGAAGCTGCTGCACCTCGGTCTCAGGCTCTCAGAATTGAAAGTAAATCCAGATTTCGCAAATTACGAAGTTTAAAGGAAATAGATTCCATTTTTGGAGCCCCCCTCGTGCGGTTGATCCTTAAGGTGCGGTTGACAGTTGTGGCCTAAGTATTTATTGGTACAATCGCTTATGAAGATTAAAACCAAGTCGGAGCCGGATCTGTTTCTACAGGGTCAATTTGCGGGCCTTCAGACTGCTCGCTCAATTTTCGAACCTACGCTGATTGCACTCAGGGAAGAAAACCGGACTCTGCGGCTGGTAAATCAAGAGGCTGCGCGAATCGCTTTGGGCCACTCCCGCATGCTGCAGTCGGTCTTGCGGTGAAGGGGATTTCCTCCTGTCCCGATCTCGGCCAGGGGGTGGGAATATCCGAGTGCGGTACCTATCAGAATCGCAACGGGCCTAATGGCCAGCCGGCAGAATTGCAACCATTAGCCAATGCCGTTTCCCGCTTCACCGTTTAGCGTACGGCGCGCTTTGATGGTCTGGACCATACAATCTACCAGCCTGCCCCTCAGGATAGCCCAGAAACGGTTTCCTAGAGGGTTTTCTTGGAACGATCTGCCCGAAGTGCAATGCTTGGGTCCGGGGCATTTTATCGGACCATACGAAAAAATTCGGGCGCTTGAGAAAAGCTGGCGCGATGGACCGCTCCCATGGGAAGGCTGGAATCACCCGGTTGCCAAGGGCTGGCGCTAGCGTTGACATCCGCCGCATCAGCATGAGCGACGCCAAGCCAAAGCAGTTAAAAGCTAAATCCCAAAGCGAGGATCCGCAGTTTTTTGCGGGCATCAGGATCGCTCGCGACATCTATATGTCTAAACTCCTCCGGCTCCAGGAGGAGGTGCGGAACCTAACTCCACGCGTTTGACTCGCAGTGGCTACTCACAACCAGGAAAAACGAATATTCTTTTTCCTTGCGTCGCGGCCAGGAAGCTTGCATAATTTGAAGGCGATCGCAAGAAGCAAACTCTATAAATTATCACCTTGTCGGTATCTGCTTTCGCCACGCTAACGCAAAGGGAGGTTCAGATGAAGAAGCTTCTTACTGTACTATCTGTCTTCCTCAGTCTGGTTGGCGTACTACGGGCGTCAACCTCTGATCAAAATGCGTGGGAGACTGCCTACGACCAGTGGCTCTCTGTCCTGGCACCCTCCACTATGACAGCGGCGGCTCCTAGTATCCGGCAGTGGATGGCGCTTAACCCGATAGACAAATACGCTGCCGCTGACGATTGGTGGTGGGCGTTACTTCAGAAATGGGGAGGGACATGGCCATTGTGTTACTACGTTGGAGGGATGAACAACCGTTTCCCCTACGATGATCTCTGGCGCGGGCCGTACCCTGGCAACAAGGTCGTTAATGTGGCTCCAGGGACTAACACACTTGACGCCGCTGTAGCTGCTCACCCCAATGGACATACTACCTACATGCTATCCACTGGTGATTACTACACCGACGGAGGGCCAGGTGACGGAACCGGCACTGTTTATGGAGATTACAGTCAGGTCGTAGGTAAGGGCGCTGGAGTTACAAGGGTGCATGTGACCGGGGATAACATTGCTTTTAACGGCGGCACCTTTTGGAATTCAACTTTAGCGGAACACATATTGGTTGAAGGGGTGACTATAGATTGTGGCGTTACAGGAGCTGCTTTCGCCAGCCAGGGTAGCTACCAGGTTTTGCAGGCGTGCGTGATTAATAATTATGCATCTACTGCTGCCGGGTACGAGGATTTTCTCGTGTATATGGGATCGGGGGTTAACGCTGTCGGCCAGGTGTCCAAGCATAACCATGTTGTCAATTGTGTCTTTACTCCTGCGGCATCTGGCAACGTTGGTGGAATTACTGTAGTTCAATTCGGTGCTCCGACCACTGCTGGAACAATGATCTACTACATTGACCACAGTATCGACCGCTGCACCTTCAGCGAACCCACGGACCCGGCAACTGCGTACTATCAGTGCGTCGGACAGGCGAATTGGGCTGGTTACAATTACTTCATCGCGCCTCACTTTTCTACCGGCGCGTTCTGGTTCAGTGAGCCGGGTTCCTGGGGCAGTTTAGACTTCCAGAATGATCGGGGATCGACCTACACTCTGGCAGGCAATCATGTGACTCTTTCGCCGAATTTCCAGCTTGCGGCGGATGCCAACCATCCCAACGGCGCATTGGGGACGTTCAGACTTCTCTGCAATATAGTTAGCAATGGAGAAACATTCCTTTTCGCGGCAGTTGATGCATACCCACCTAATCCCGCGATTGTTGGTATCAATTGCTCCTATAATTTCGTTTCCAGCAGCAACCCCACGATTGACTTGGCTGGTTCTTCTTCGGGAACGATAGGCTCAATAACTAACGTCGGGAACGTGCCCAACCAACCTTGAGATCTCTATGCACGACACATGGCGAAATGCCGCGTCAAGCTGGCTTGCCGATAAGTTGGACCTAAAACCCGGTTCGAGCGCTGGGCGAGTCGCTGACGAGCGGCGTTGTTAGGTCAACGCTGCCTAATCGGTCGCGTTTGGCGAAACCACGCCGTGCAATCCTACCGTGCGGGCCATCACAACGCGCCCATGGTCATTCCTAGCGCCGGGAAACGGCATTCCTGGAAAGTTGACACCGTTCCCTTTGGAACAAATGGGTGCCATCAAATTGTCCTTGGTTCAATTCTCCACCGGGGAATACCTTGTTACTTGCGACGGGCACGGCGTTTTGGGTTTTCTCGAATTGGACCCCGACCTTGACCCTGCCAGCCCAAATGTTCTTGCCCGCATGATCATATCGCCATTGCGCGGCGCACAGCGCAGTATGCACTTGGTCGCACATGGCAAGAAGGACAAGGGTTTCGAGTCTCTGTGTCCAGCGGGCTCGTTGCACGTTTTTTTCAGAGATTCCTAGGCCTGCGGACCATCCAGATTCGCCCGTTCCCCGACATTTATGTCCCGGGCTGGTCCCTTAACCTGCTGCGGTTAAATCGTGCCGCGTAGAGTTGTGCGGCTTGACCGTCTGGTTGAAGGGCGGCCAGAAAGATTTCGGTACGTCAATCCGTAAACAGACGGCACACAAGGTGCGGGACAGTCTCCCTGTTGACGTGGCGACCATCATTTTCGAGGATTGGATTCCAGGAGGTGGGGCGCTTCCCTACATTTAGGCACTCTCGGGTGCCGTCCCCCGGATTTAGAGGGTCCTTTTCCTATTTTTCCAACTGCGAGTCGGTTGACTCTGGTTTTATTGTCGAGTGTGACAATGTGACGCTTTCTGGATTAACAACCCGATCACAAAGGCGGTTATCTGTAATTATCTAAGATAATGAAACGGCAACTACTGAATGAGTGTTTCCGATGTCAACACCTCAAACCGTTCTCTGCGTTTAATTCGGACAGGACCATTTGTCGGGATTGCCAGCATGAACTTCACCTTGAATATAAAGTCCGCTACGGTGTTAAGGAATTTAATGCGAGGGCTGCAGCTAATATGCGCAAATACAGATCTAACCTCCGAGCTAAGCGTGCAAAACTAATGGTAGCAGCATGAATACCGAATCTGAAATCCTGAAACTAAAGCAATCGGTCCAGGAATTGCAGCGCAAGGTGCGGGCACTAGAAAAAGACCGAACACCAAAGACTTACGCCGAGTCTACCTATCAGCTTCCTTTGCAACCTACCAGCATCGATCCTGTGCTTGAGGGGATAGTCAACGAACGTAAAAGGTGGCGCAGAGGTTATGTCAGCGGAACCTAACCATAAAGACGTTCCTGCAGACTGCTTTGGTCCGGTTCCACCGAAAGAAGTCGATCCACTTGTCTACGGACCCCTGGAAAAGGACGAAGTTTTGCGGCAGCTTAGCATGTACTCCCGCAAGACGCGTAGGCGCTCGTGGGTTAGGGATTTTTGCTAGCAATGAACACCGACGATTTGCCAGAAGAATATTATCTAACGGCGCTGGAAATAACCTTGGCTCGTGAAAACTACCTTGCTTGGATAAACGGTCTGCGTCAACGGCAGCTACAACACCAACTCCACGACGAAATCAGGGCTGTAGCTCGCAGAATAGAGAATCACGAAATTCTTCAACTGGAAGCAGCAGTGGGCGAGGCTGTGTTGGCGGATATTTGATCCGGACTGAGGTCATGGCAGAAGAGGCTGTGTTTGCGAGGCGCCTGGCTTTTCGGCGTGCGTATTCCAAAGCATTACATTCCTTGCAAGCAGGCTGCAGTCCGTCCCAGCGCTGGGCGTCCCTACTGAAGTATGTTAATTCCTTATGGGTTTTGCACCTGCAGCATCTTTTTTCCTCTGCTCCGGAAATTTCATTGATTCTGTGCGGAATACGGCACCACTTGTTGTCTAGGGAATATCGATTTCCCATCATTCTGGCGAGGAACAGAGTGCGGCCTTGGGCGCCAGAATGACGGGGAAGCAACATTTCCTAGGCCACAAGCATACCGAGAGGGCTCGCGCCGCAATAAGCGCCGGAATGACGGGAAAACAAAACGGACTGGGAAACCAAAGTGCCCTAGGATACAAGCACACCGAAGAGCAGTGCGCAGCCCGGAGCGGTGAACTCCTACCCAGCGGCTGCCTCACCCCCGTCGGTACCATTAACCAATGGACCATTCTTCTTTCGCCCTATTGTTGCAATCCAGTAGATCTCGCAGAAAAATGCGTAGTCTTCGTCATCAGTTTCTACGATTTTTTCCCGAATCGGCTCAAGACCTTCCTCCAGCAGCTTTCTTAGCTTGCGGTCGAGGCGTGAATTGTGTCCCGACCGATTGGCCTTAATCGTCTTCCAGTGTTGCCATATGCGGCCATCGCTGCCTTTGCCCACGTAAATCGGATCGCCGTTTTTCGGACTGGATATGAGGTATACGTAGTACTTGCCACCAGCCTGGACACATTGGAATACCTACCTAGGACGCAACAGTTACTGGCGGCGCGCAGCAGGTTCCCGGTTCCGAGTAACGTTTCCCGCTGGGGTATGTATATCTTATTATGGCATTGTTAGTTACGAGAGAAATTTTGGGGCGAAAATTGGGGATCGATCCGCGTAGAGCGGTCAAGAACTATTCGCCAGTGCACGAGCTGATCCTTGGGGACACTGAGAGAATCCCTTTGTATCTTGTTCCCACCAAAGATACGAAGAAGGCAACCGGAGCCCGCTAATATGCACTGCGAAGATAAATTCGTCTCAAACGGGTACGCCTATACACTTGTGTTTTCTGAACACACACCTATCCAAGTTGGATCTGTGGCGGTATATAGACTAAAAAACCAGTACAGCCCTTCCATTGCGGAAGAATTTGAAGTCATTATTTGTTGTGCTGGCCGAAGTTACCCATTGGCACATAACCACGCAATTTGGGCATTTAATGCAGATGAGAAACAGGTTGCTTTGGACTTCGCCAATCGTGTAATCGCCAATCCGCATCAGCAAAGGGCGAATGCGGCAGACTTCTTTTATTCCAGCATCAAGAAGAAGACTGCGCTGCTTCCGGAACTTGGCACAGCTGCATGGTCCAGCGTTCCGGCGGGGGAATATTAACCTAATGGCTTCTACCCCACAAAGTGAACGGCTGGCAAGGATCTATGCCGAATGCACCGCGAAAGGGCTTCCGACAGCCGTAAAACAGGCAATACTTTCGGATTTGGCTGCCAATCCCGGAAAAGCATATTCAGTTACAAAGTGTGGTAACACATATAAGATCAGGCCAGAATACCCGAGTGGCCGTAAGCTTTCCAAGGCTGCAATAGCTAAGCTGTATGGGCGCAGTACTAAATCAGGATTTGCATGGGGAACAACCCACATAGAAATTGGAAAGAAATAATCTTTTGTAGACTGCGCCCAGTGCCAGCGGGCAAATGCTGGCAAATGTTGGTGTTCACAGCTCCCCTTTCGGCTCTATTCCCCGAGAGGGGGGTATCCTAAATAAGAATGAAACACTGTAATCTTTCAGCAACCAAGTGTTGCCAGCTAGTTTGCGCTTTGATTTTTTCTCGCGACTAGCTCCCCTTTTCTTTAGAAACTAAACATGATGACCAGGATGCACAGACTAAGCGCAGCACAATGTAATGCTATTCTTTTTCGGATGGTCCCGGAAGTGCCAGTGTTGACAGCTTGCTAAGATTAGCTATTCGGACACTACACGATCCGCAGACAGATACTCGCGCACTTAGGCCGGCGGATATTCGACGCAGAACAATGCAGTTGTCAGGCCGACTCAAACGAATCGTTAGGAACGGAATTTAAGTTATGGCAAATTCGAAAGTTCTCGATACTCAGATCCTCCTAACTGGGCACATCGATCCGTCCGTTGTCGCAGCCATGGCAAGGGGTGCTGAGTACATTCGGAAATTATCCCAGGAATGGAAAAAAAATGAACAAGCTATTTACGGTGATGCGGCTGCGGTCCAACAGTTAAATGCCAGAATTCGCATCACGCAATCCATGTCGCAACAGCTGGGCGCAAGCATGCGGCGGATCGGCGAGATCGCCAGCGGCGTCGCTGTCGGTGATCTACTCGCGTCTGGGTTCGAGAGAGCGCTGGGTGTTGCGGAAAGGATTGGAGAAAAGCTAATAGAATTTGGACGCCAAGCCAGTGAGCTGGCGGCCAAGCGTGAACTCATGAGTAAGGGCTTGGGAAACATTCTTGGCGATCAAGGATTAGCTAATGCCATTATGGAACGGCAACAAGCCACGGCCATTCTGTCGCCATTTCAGGCCACTGACCTTCAACAGACCGTCAAGCGTTACGTTGCGGCCGGGGCTGATGCCAACATGGCCGAATGGCTGACCAAGCGCTCTGGCGACATCGTTGCGGGCGTTGGTGGTGGGGCTGAAGCAATGGAGAGGGCAGCACTGGCCTTTGGGAAAATTATAGCTGGGGGCCGTTTAACTGGCCAAGAGGGAAAGGAATTGAAGGACCTCGGAATTCCGTACGAGAAGACTCTTGCCCAAATCATGGGTGCGAAGAATCCAGAGGAATTGGCGAAAATGCAGCGCCAAGGGAAAATCAGCGCTGATGTGGTTATGCAGATGGTCAAGCAAATGACCGATGTCGGAGGAATATTCCACGACGGGATGCTAAATTTCTCTAAAACGATGGTCGGTCTGGAAACCAGCTTCTTGGACGTCTGGCATAAATTCCAGGCCAATTTTAATGAAGTAATCAATGACTGGGCCGCTGTCGCTGCTGATTTTGCCGTCAACAACGACATGTGGAATCAGGCTACTTCCTGGATGAACCATTTCAGACAAATGTCGAAGTCTGTGCTTTCGATCCTAACAACCCTGCCGACTTCAGAAAGTTTTGGCAAGTTCAAGCCATTTATTGACGCATTTCAGGGGTCAATCCGTAGCTTTACCAAGTACGTCAGTTCGTTTTTTACGACCGTCGAAATTCCTAACCAAGGCAACGTGCTTGCGTTAAATGAAACCGGAGTCGGTGCGGTCCGGGAGATTGTCAAAAACATAACGGACGTTTTGTCCGAGATGTCTAAGTTGGTCACTTCGCCAATGGTTCAGGATTTAGCCAAGGCTTCTTGGCAAGGGGTGAAGGACTTTTTTGTCGAAGCATTCACTACACTAAAAGCAATCACAGAACTTTATGCAGACTTTAAATCCCATGACATAAAAAAGTTCTGGGAAGATTGGGATAAATATTCCGGAAAGGTGCACGGACCTGAAGCGCCAGAGAATGAAGCGCGCCACCGTTTGAACAAGCGCAGAAAATCAGCGACGCGCAGGACAAGCTTAATGCGTTGGTAAATGCTAGCGCACCGGATGCGGACATCCAGAAGGCAAAACAGAACCTAGTGCATTGTAGCATTGACTTCTGATATGATGATCTGATAGCAAAAAGGAGTGTTAAAACGATTGGTTCTTTCTCCGCCAGAACGTCGACGACTTAGGCAGCGGGTCCGATCCCGTAGCGGGCGAGCAGAGGAGGTGCAGCGAGCCAAGATTGTCCTCTTGATTGCTAGCGGCAGATCGCAATGGGCGGTAAGTCGGCAACTGGGATGCAGCATCAACACCGTGCGACTTTGGCTGAAGCGCTTTATGGAGGAACGTTTGGCAGGTCTTTTCAGTCGTCATCGTGGCAAGGTAGCCAGCCAACAGAGCGCCAAGCTCGAAGCTCAGATTTTGGCCGCGGCCCGACATAAACCCACGGATGGCTCGACGCACTGGAGTACTCGGAAGTTGGCGGCCGAACTTGGCACCAACCATACCCGAGTCGCCCGTGTTCTGGCCAAAGCCGGACTGCAGCCGCACCGCCTGCGCCGCTACATGGCCAGCGACGACCCGGATTTTGAAACCAAGGCTGCTGATATCATTGGTTTGTATCTGAAGCCTCCGGTCAATGCCGCAGTTTTCTGCGTCGACGAAAAGAGCGCCATCCAAGCGCTGGACCGGCTCGATCCAGTGTTGCCGCTCTCGCCCGGAAGAGCCGAGCGGCACGGTTTTGAGTACTACCGTCACGGCACGCTTTCGCTCTACGCAGCGCTCAACACCAAAACCGGCCAGGTGCTGGGCCAAACTGTGCCTCGTCACACCAGTGCCGAGTTTGTTGCTTTTCTTGAACAGATCGTCGCCAGCTTTCCCGAGGGCCAGCAGATCCACATTATCGCAGATAATCTCTCGGCACATCGCACCTCCAGAGTCTGGCAGTTTATCGATCGTCATCGCCACGTGCGGATCCATTTTACACCGACCTATTCTTCATGGCTTAACCAAGTCGAGATCTGGTTTTCCAAGATCCAACGCGACGTCATCGCCCGCGGAATCTTCCGTTCGGTCAAAGACTTGGCTAAAAAACTCATGACCTATATCCGACGCTATAACATGAAGGCCAAACCCTTTAAGTGGACCTACCGATCAGCAGAGCGTCGTATCAATCCCGTATCAGGTTTAAACGCTACGCCGCACTAGTCGATGCGGAACAACGGCAAAAGGAAATGGCTGATCAGCTAACCGACAGTATGGGCAAGCTGCGGGACGCCCTGCCTCAAGGTAACGGATATGTTCCCGGCCAAGGCTTGCAAGCGCATGGCAGTACAAGTGACTTCACAGTATACGGTCCGAAGATTGATCCGAAAGGGTCTGCGTTTTACGACAAGGATTCATTTAATGGAATCGGACATATTCAAGGAAAGCGATACAGTCTGCAGACCGGAGATTCGGCGATGAAATATGACTACGCTACCAGCCACTATCATATCAAGCCCGGGGAACGTTACATCAGTGACAAGGACCATAAATGGCATACCTGGAAGGACACGACCGGCAGCAGGAACCCTGAGAATGAAGACATTTATAAGGGGGCGCAAATTAACGTGACAAACAATTTCGCTGTCCATGCCCTCGTCATCATGGGGTGGATTATGTTTTGAGAGCATGCTGAGAAAATAGCATCCACCGTGAAGAGAGTGTTCTCTGATCACATGATGACCAGTGCAGTGGTCTAAAGTGCGGAGATACGGCACTGCGTTTTTATTGTCTAACCCGCCGGCTTTAGAGATATTGTCAAAAGTTGTGTATCGGGGATGGGCGCATCCTTGTTGAAATTACTTTTTTGTCGTTAGGCAGCCTGTTGGGTTTGTTCTTCGCCATCGACGAATCGGACGCCCGTGACTACTTTGGCGATCAGTTCGGGGCCGTTGAGCCGGCGCCAGTGTTTTTGGGCTTCCAGGCCGAGTTTAAAGACCATGGTCAGTGTCGCGATCCGTGAGCCGGAACCCTTGGTTCGATGGGTGCGCAGCCGGACGGTAGCGAAGGTAGATTCGATGGGATTGGTGGTCCGTAAATGCGGCCAATGTTGGGCCGGAAAGTCATAGAAACTGAACAGGACTTCTTGATCTTTCTGCCAGGCACTCGCAGGCTTTGGAAATTTAGTCTGGTAACTGGAAATGAACTGATCGTAAGCTGCCAGAGCCGCTTTGCGGGTAGGTGCCAGGTACATTTCATGGATCAGTTCCTTGGCCTTGCCCTGAACACTCTTAGGCATTTTATCCAGGATATTGGCCGTTTTATGCACCCAGCACCGCTGCTGGGCGACTTGGCCATATTCTTCCTGCAGGGCGATCCAGAAGCCAAGCGAACCGTCGCCGATAGCCAGCTTCGGTGCGGTGGAAAGCCCCAGGCGTTTGAGCTGCCCAAGCAGTTCACGCCAGGATTGGGTGCTTTCGCGGTAGCCATCGACGACCGCTAAGAGTTCCTTGGTGCCATCCTCGGTAGCTCCAATCAGGACCAGCACACAGGTTCGTTCCTCATCGAGCCGGACATTGAAGTAGACGCCGTCGGCCCACCAGTAGACGTAACGCTTCTGGCTTAAGTCGCGCTGACTCCATGCCTTGTAGTCGGCTTCCCAACCGGCCTTAAGCCTTACGATATTGGTGGCCGATAGACCCGACTGGCTTTTTCGCCCAAAATCGCTGCCAAAGCTTCAGTGAAATCTCCGGTCGAGATGCCCTTTCAGATAGAGCGCCGGAATCAGTGCATCGACACTGGGTGTCCGACGCATAAACTTGGGCAGAATCGCACTGGAAAAGCGACCCCTGTCACGATGCCGTACCCGCGGCTGACGAACCTTGATCGGACCAATTCCACTGACTATCTCCCGCTCTGGCAGATGCCCGTTGCGTACCACCAACCGCTGCCCATTCTCATCCCGTCGATCCTTGTGGAATTGGATGTAGTCGATCACCTCATTCTCGATCGCCGCCTGTAACAACTTGCGGGCTCCTTCCTGCAGCAATTGTTCCAAGGAACGGCTTCTCTTCATCTTCAGCTCGCTTATCGAGCGAGATCACTTTATTCTCTGGCACTGGTGCATCCTTTCTTCTGGCGCCCTCGGGTGAGGCCGCCGTCGTTTCTTTTTTGCTTACTGAAAGGATGCGCCTTTCCTTATCTCCTCATCCACAACATTCGGTTATACCTCCGGCTTTACCTTGCATCGGCAGACCCCGTTGTAACAGAGGGTCGATCAGCATGACCAACAGCGACGCATTTTTGCTGCAAAGAATAATCCCGACGGTGCGTAATTGAGGAAATTTGGTTCAAGCTTCGTTCACTTGCATAATAGCACCCGCAAGAATTGGCTAATTGCCCCACGGCGTTTCCTGTTGCGCTGGACGCGCTTTGTTCTCCGGAAGGTACCAACTACCACGAAACGGTCCTGAAAGCGTTAAATCCCGCCATTCGTGCAGAATGCGGCGCTCATATTTCATTAATGGTTCGCACCATTTCATTCAATGGGTGTGAATGAATTAATTAGATTAGCCTGGACCATTTCAGGCTCTGGCTGTTCCCGCTGGTAATTGACTAGAGCCAGGCAGAAAGTACCCAAGTCCGCTTGCTGTGGGACCATATCCCCTTTGGCTGCTCAGGGGATATAACTGGCCCAAGGAACGTTTGGACTTCAGAGATGACTTCACGGAACGCTTTCGGAGCGTGGGGCAAGTCGGCTCTCTTTATAAAGGCGCTCCAGTCATTTTGATGTCGTTCTGCGAAGTCTTCAGAGAAAGCCGGAATTTCGTCCGGCACTGTTGTGCTAGCCACCAAATATCGAAGAAGTCCTTCATTCGGCTGTTTATCTCGCCCAAGTTGACAGCGGCCTGAAGTTTTTCGGCGATTACGCTTTCCCGGCTGTAGCACTTTATGCGAGGTGCCGGAAAATCCTCAAGCAAAGTGAGAAGCTCTTCAACCCGCGCTTTCGGATAAACGACATCACCGAACCCCGCATCCAACACCATTGGGAGCTGGGTAG
The DNA here is from genome assembly GCA_963813025.1 of uncultured Verrucomicrobiae bacterium. GTDB lineage: Bacteria > Verrucomicrobiota > Verrucomicrobiia > Chthoniobacterales > JAFAMB01 > CAVSUL01. Next base: position 138,031 of record CAWEXO010000004.1, read on the forward strand.
TACCTAGCAAGCCGCGAAAACGAACCCTGAATCCAGGATATTCTGAATTTTCCGTGATGCGCTCCATACTCATTGAGGATGTCTCAAAAGTGACGCCATCTGGTTGTACTTCTAAAGCTGCAATCTCTTCAATCTGTTGAATCACATCTTCAGGTGTCCCATCGGCACCCAGAAAGTCGATATCTCCTGTAGGTCGAGCAATATCGGATTTCCAGACTCGAAGCAATAACGCGCCTTTCAGGATGAAGCTATCGACCCGCGCGGATTTAGACAGCCGATAGAGAAAACGCTCCATGACATAATGCTGGGCAGTCTCGTTAAAGGCCCTCCCGCGTTTTTTGCTTAGATTAAGAAGCCTGTCGTGAACCGATTTGCTTAGATTCTTCAAGAAAGAGCCTTCACGTAAGGGAGCATAACGCCCTCAACTCGGCATATTTTCGCGCAGATCATTAGCTCTTGGGCATTGAACTTCTTCCGCGCCCTGTAGAGTTTTAGCGCTTCGATAGCCACGTCCTCACCGACCTGATTGCGAAGCTTAAAGCAGTCCGCAATGGTTTTTTCAGAACTGTAAATCCGGACCTTAACGCGATCGATCCTGTGCTCTTCAATTCCGTAATCAAAGCTGACGCCTGAAAAGTGATGCACGTCCACCGGAGGATATTCAATCCGAGGCGGCTCCCCTGATTTGGGTATCGCAATAGAGACGGCGTGCGGAATCTGGGTCGTGATATCGTGGAACGAAAGCGCAGATATCAGGCAGACAACAGACCTCGGCGCCCTGGCCGCGACGATTACAAGGTCAGGGTTTGCAAGTGGTTTTCCTCGTTTGAGCCGGAAAATACCTCGGGATAGCTTTTCCAGTGTCCCCGCGTTCTGAAGGCGATAAAGGGCATTGGCCCCCACGCCTTCATGAGCTGCGTCGCTGGTGCGCACGAGCCCCCCGTGGCTCTTTGCGATCGAAATAGCCTTTTCTGGCATCGTCATTTTGCCTTTCATGTCTATAAATACCTATCGATTGTATATTTTGATTGGTAAATATTTACATTTTTTGGTGTTTTTGCAAATTAAAATCACATTCGTGAATTTGTCGGCGGTTTGTCGACTGAACCCCTAGGGAGTGTCGACAGCGCCTGAATGCCGGGGCTGGGGTGCGCTCACCCCTAGAATGCCCTAGAAACAATTTTGATTAGGTGGGCTGGTAAGAGATACCACCCGAAATGCTGGGCAAAAAGAACGCCGATCACCGAGTGACTTGGACGCAAATAGGGCTCGACAGAGCAATTGTAGATATACAGAACTTGGTTTATTGAGTTCTTAGAGGAGAGAGGAAATATCAATTATGGGACTGAATCCGACCGATCCGAAGCCAGATGAAATCTCCTTCGCGAAAGCCTATAAGGCTATCCGCGCGTGGTACCAAGGCAATGTGCAACGCATAAACAGCCGAACTGATGACTACTCGTGTCGCTCAGTCCTGCTCATCAATTCATTGCCACCATTCTCCGCTCTGAGTGACTTGGAGTGCCGCGCAATATTTGGCGAGGTTATTTATGGATTGCTTGAATGGGCATTCCACGAGACCAACGGACGGTATAAAATGGCGGCATACGCATTTGCGGCGCTTGAGGGGGCCGGACTCTCATTCAATCTGACGCCGGAGGAGCAAGCCAAACTGAAAAGCGGCAGTTTGTGGCCCTATCTTTCTTTTTAACCGAGACGGAAGAGCCGTCTAGGATTTTTTTGACCGAGGTTTCTACGGCGGTTGAAAAGGTGGTGTGACCAGAAGCGCGGGCGTCGATCGGAAGTGGCAACCCTGTTGCGCATCCACAATCAGGCCATATCGAACCTTCTGGCGGGACGGCAACAGCTTACCGGAGAACAGGCCCTGACGGTTCTGGAATTCCTGGATTCTCAGGGAGAGAAGTAGGCGGGGCACAATACCGCGACATGGGCGCAACAGATCACCCTCAACCGAACTCAACCGTCCCCAGCAAAACTGCTGGCGGCAGCGCCTGAAAGGCCTTTGTTACTGGCTAATACCCAAATACCGGCGGCCACCCCGCGACACAGCAAGGGCATCGGCGGGCAGCATGCGCTGGCCACCTAGCATCTCCGCCCCTAGGTCTTGGAGGTCAGCCGGATTGTTTGACATTTTTATGGCGTCCATTCCGCCCGGTTTGTTGATATTGACGGTCCGCGGCGGAGTTGTGGTTGTGTACGCCGTTCCGCTAAAATCGCCAAAGCTGTAGTCTCCGGAAAGATTGGTCACTGAAGGAGATATTGTCAAAAGTTGTGTATTGGGAACGGGCGCATCCTTTGAAATGATCGATTAAGCGGCCTGTTGGGTTTGTTCTTCGCCATCGACGAACCGGACACCAGTAACTACCTTTGGGATCAGTTCGAAGCCCTGAAGCCGGCGCCAATGCTTTTGGGCTTCCAGACCGAGTTTAAAGACCATTGTCAGTGTCGCGATTCGTGAACCGCAACCCTTTGTTCGGTGAGTTCGTAATCGGACGGTAGCAAAGGTGGATTCGATGGGGTTGGTGGTCCGTAAATGCGGCCAATGTTGGGCTGGGAAGTCGTAAAAGGTAAACAGGACTTCTTTATCTTTGTCCAAGCATTCGCAGGCTTTTGGGAACTTGATTTGGTAACTGGAGATGAACTGATCGTAGGCCGCCAGAGCTGCTTTGCGGGTCGGCGCCAGGTACATTTCATGGATGAGTTGCTTAGCTTTACCTTGCACACTCTTGGGCATTTTATCCAGGATGTTGGCTGTCTTATGCACCCAACAACGTTGCTGGGCGATCGGGCCATATTCTTCCTGCAGAGCGATCCAGAAGCCGAGCGAACCGTCACCGATGGCCAACTTCGGCGCGGCGGACAGGCCTAGGCGTTTGAGCTGCCCAAGCAGTTCACGCCAGGATTGGGTGCTTTCGCGATAACCGTCGACAACAGCTAAGAGTTCTTTGGTGCCATCCTCGGTGGCTCCGATCAAGACCAGCACGCAGGTTCGCTCTTCGTCGAGTCGGACGTTGAAATAGACGCCGTCGGCCCACCAATAAACGTAACGCTTCTGCCTCAAGTCACGCTGAGTCCATGCCTTGTAATCGGCTTCCCAACTGCTCTTGAGTCTGACGATGTTGGTGGCTGAAAGCCCACTGGCTCCTTCGCCCAAAATCGCTGTCAACGCTTCGCTGAAATCTCCGGTTGAGATCCCTTTGAGGTAAAGGGCTGGAATCAAAGCATCGACGCTGGGAGCCCGACGCATATACTTGGGCAGAATCGCGCTGGAAAATCGACCTTGGTCGCGATGCCGGATCCGTGGCTGACGAACCCGGATCGGACCCACTCCACTGACCACCTCCCGCTCCGGCAGATGTCCATTGCGTACCACCAGCCGCTGCCCATTCTCATCCCGCTGATCTTTGTGGAATTGGATATAGTCGATCACCTCATTCTCGATTGCCGCCTGTAACAGCTTCCTGGCCCCTTCCTGCAGTAACTGTTCCAGGAAGGGCTTCTCTTCATCTTTTGCTCGCTCATCAAGCGAGACCACTTTATTCTCTGGCATTGGTGCATCCTTTCTTTTTGGCGTCCTCGAGTGAGGCTGCCGTGTTTCTTTTTCTCACTGAAAGGATGCGCCTTTCTTTATCTCCTCATCCACAAAATTCGGTTATAGCTCTCACTGAATGTCCGGGCAGCGTAAAGGAGGACACGCGGCCCGTATCTTGGAATCCGGTAATGACGAAGTAACGATAGCCGTGCTGAAGCGTAACGTCCGCACACCTTATGAGTAACATCCCGAGCATTCGCCTCTCAGTAGTGAATCCATTGCCGGAAAAAGTTACGATTGCGGTGTCAGGCCCGGTCATTACATCGCTGAATCCACCGGTAAAGCCTTCAGGCTGATAAGCTGTTGCGCAGCCGGCGAGCAGCAGGGGGAGCAACAAAAACCTTTTCATGAGTGTTTCGTTTTGGACTGTACGCCTAAAAAGAGACGCCCGCTACCGAGTGGCGACGGGCGCGTTGCCGGGGCTGGGGGGCTTTATTTTGCCCTTTGCTATGCCTGGCAAGGCACGCAACAGTTACCGAAAGGCTAGGGACACTGTTCCGATCGCTGTTCAATCCGTCGATTGCGCGGGAAGCACCGTGATCGGCGGCAACTTATGCTCGTTTGTGAGTTGATCCTCGACGACAAGGTGTACCTTGAGCGGCTTTTCTGGCTTAAGCACTTTTGAAAGACTGCACTGGATTATCAGGTTTCTTGTCTCCGCGTTCGGAATTGTATCTTCCTCGCGGGTGTACTGGTATGTCCCGCTTGTGATCGTGACCCGAGCGTGAATCAAGCCTTTCGCAAGGGGTCCAAGCAGACGCACTTTCAACAAGCGTACCGGCAACCCAGGCTTAGACCCAGGCACATGGGTGACGTACCATCTTGTGACGATTACCAGGATGGGCTTGTCACCCTGCGCGCCGATCGTCCATTGACTAAGTGGGAAGCCCATCGCAACAAAGCGAAGAGTGACGCGAGACTGTTTCTCCCCCGTCTTAGACAGGCGGCTCAAAGAAGACCATACTTTCAGAAACGCCCAACGTAGGGTTTATGAAACCATACTGCCGCACCCAGGATAACCACCACGGCCCCAAGAGGGTTAAGCCATGCACCGTTTTCCGCGAGCCAGTTATTTGCCGTTTCGAACAATGCTAGAACAATACGGGAGCGCACTTTCAGGTGCCAGTGAGCACGACCGAAAGCAATCCCCACCGCCACAGTGACGTAGACTCGGAATTGTAGTGCGACTCAATTGCGACTGAGCTTGTTTCTCAAGGCTACTGCATTGCACGTCGATCCGCTCTAGGACCTAATCGGGGCGACACGATTTGAACGTGCGACCTCCTGCTCCCAAAGCAGGCGCTCTACCAAGCTAAGCTACGCCCCGGTCGAGCGGTAATCATAGCGCAGCTCGGCGGAATGCATATTGAAAAAAGGTCCCGCGTTCCGAGTCCCTGGTCTCAAGTCCCCAGTGGTTGGCGAGCAGCACAACCCGGCACTTGGGAGTAGGGCTCGGGCCCGGCACTAAGGACCAGGGAGTGGGACTTGGCACTCGGCAGTGCGATGGCACGCGTGACCCGCGACTTACGCGCATGCGGAACTAGTGACCCGCTACACGCAACCAAGCTCGGCAGCTCCTCGTTGCGCTTTCGGCGGGGATGGGGTTGAGTCCGGCCATGAGATCAACCGCTGAGTACCTCGTGTTGGCTGGATCACTGCGGGCCGTCAGCCGGAGTCGGGCGCTGGCGCATGCGCTCCTGGATTTCTATCGTTCTCGTCTGCTGTCCGCTCGGCTGCTGGATTTGCGCGAACTCTCCCTGCCATTCTGTGACGCCGGTGATGCCTACGAAAATCCATCAGTGATCGAGTGTTCCGAGATCATTTTAGCCGCCCGAGTGGTCATCCTGGCGACACCAATTTATAATTTCGACGTCAGTGCGGCGGTGAAGAATCTAATCGAACTCACCGGCGACTCTTGGGAAAACAAGGTGGTCGGGTTTCTTTGCGCAGCCGGAGGCAGATCGAGCTACATGTCGGTCATGGCTTTGGCTAATAGTCTGATTCTCGATTTTCGTTGCCTTATTATTCCGCGATTCGTTTATGTTACCAGCGAGGATTTGGCCGATAATCTGGAAATTTCCGACGCAGTGAGAAATCGGGTCTGCCAGTTAGGCGAGACTTCAATTACCACTCGCAACGGGGAACGCCCGGACTAAACTTGATCTCTTCGCACTTCCTTTGCCAAAGTGAGGAGCGGGCTGGCGCCATGCAATTATCACCGAAGCAGCAGGAGAAGCTCGACCTGGCTGCCCGTGCCGCCTGGCTGTACTACGTTGCGGGAGATACACAGCATGAGATTGCCCAGAAACTGCATGTCTCTCGGCCAACGGCTCAACGGTTAGTCGCGCTCGCGCTGGAAAAAGGGATAGTCAAAGTGCGAGTACATCATCCGGTGGCCGACTGTCTGGCCATGGCGCAACAGCTGCGGCGGAAGTTCGGACTTTCACTGTGCGAGGTTGTGCCTTCTGACCGCGACGACGCCGGCGCGGTGCTGCGCACGGTTGCCGTGACTGGCGCTCGGGTGATGGAGAGTTTCATTCAAAAGAAAAAACCACAAATTATCGGGCTGAGTTCCGGCCGGACGCTCAAGGCGGTGGTGGAGGAACTCACCGAAGTAGATCGACCTGCTCATCGGTTCCTTTCGCTGATTGGCACCATGGCGCGCGATGGTTCCAGCAACCGGTACGATGTCGCGCTGCGGATAGCGGAAAAGACCGGCGGCAAATATTTTCTGCTGCCCGCCCCGCTCCTCGCGGATTCGCCCGGCGAACGAAGCCAATGGTGCAATCACCGGCTTTACCGCGCCGTCGAGAACTTATCGGCCAATGCGGATGCAACCTTTGTTGGGATTGGTGAGTTTGGGGCCAGTTGTCCCTTGCACCGAGATGGATTTCTCACTCGGAAAGAGGTGAGTGAACTCTCGCAAAGCGGGGCCGTCGGCGAAATTCTGGGATGGGCGTTCGATCAGGAGGGGAAATTAGTGCGCACCGCGGTCGCCTCGCGGGTCACGAGCATAGGGCTGCGACCGTTTTCGGCCCGGCCGGTGATCGCTTTCGCGGCAGGCCGGCAGAAATTGGAGGCGATTCGCGGTGCATTGCGCGGCCGGCTAATCACCGGGTTGGTCACCGATGAAGTTTGCGCGCGAGTCTTGCTCGAAGGGCCAAAGACCGGGAATCATTCCACGGCTTCCTAGCTTGACTTTTGCTCCGAGAGGCAGCAGTGGTTTAGTTTGGATGGCTCTTTTTTTTGGGAGCATCTCTTCTCTCCCCCTAAAACGTATCGCCCGCATCTATCCATGATAAAATCAATTGTGTTTTCAGCTCTGGGTCTACTCCTGCTTGGAGCAGCGGCATCTGCGCAGCAAAAGGAGGTGACGATTGCCACCGTAAATAATCCGGACATGATCGAGCTGAAAAAGCTCTCCTCGAAATTCACGGAGAAAAATCCCGACATCAGATTGAATTGGGTCATCGTCGAAGAGAATGTTCTTCGGCAACGAGTTACAACTGACGTCTCGCAAGGGAGCGGACAGTTCGACATCATTTTTATCGGTCTGTACGAAACTCCGATCTTTGCCAAACGAGGATGGCTCCGCTCCTTTGATAATTTGCCGGCTGACTACGACCTGGATGACGTCTTTAAATCCCTCCGGGACGGGCTTTCTTACCAGGGAAAACTCTATGCGCTGCCTTTTTATGGCGAGAGCTCCATGCTGATGTATCGCAAGGATTTGTTTGATGCCAAAGGCCTCAAGATGCCCGATCAGCCGAAATATGAGGACATCGCTAAGTTTGCCGATGCTTTGACAGACAAGGCCAAGGGCATGTACGGCATTACCCTCCGGGGACAGCCCGGTTGGGGGGAAAATATGGCTTTTCTCTCGACGTTAGTTAACACGTTTGGCGGCACTTGGTTCGACATGCAATGGCATCCGACGATCGACACGCCGGAATGGAAGAAGGCGATCACGTTTTACATTGATCTGATGAAGAAGGATGGGCCGCCCGGAGCGACCTCCAACGGGTTTAATGAGAATCTTACTCTGATGACCAGCGGTAAAGCCGCCATGTGGATTGACGCCACTGTAGCTGGAGGCATGCTGGAGAGCCAAAAACAATCGCAAGTGGCTGGCAAAATGGGCTACGCTCCGTCTCCGATTGAGGTGACGCCAAATGGCTCGCATTGGTTGTGGTCCTGGGCTTTCAGTATTCCGAAGAAAGCCAAACAACCGGAAGCCGCGGAAAAGTTCGCGGTTTGGGCTACTTCCAAGGATTATGTCAAGCTGGTTGCGGAAGATCTCGGCTGGGCTTCAGCGCCTCCCGGGACTCGGAAGTCGACCTACGCCAATCCTGAGTATCAGAAAGCGGCTCCCTTTGCCGCCACGACTCTCCAGGCACTCGAGACTGCCGATCCCACCAATCCGGCCATCAGGAAGGTGCCTTACATCGGGATACAGTTTGTCGGGATTCCGGAATTTCAGTCCATTGGCACCGTCGTCGGTCAAAACATCGCCGGTGCGCTGGCTGGGAAGATGTCCCTCGATCAGGCTCTTAAAAATAGTCAGTCTGCGGCCGAACGTGCAATGGTCCAGGGCGGCTATCTAAAGTGATGTGCGGTAACCCCGTGGCTGCCGCCGACGATCCACTTCTTGCTGACCCGGTAAACTGAAATTAGCAGAAAGGAGCAGCCATTGCGACCAAGCTCAATCAGGCGAATCTAAAGTCGCTCTCCGGCACCAGCCGGATTCCTACTTACGATCGCCAGAAAGTTGGACAGCAGATTGTCCATATCGGGGTGGGTGGCTTTCATCGGGCCCACCAAGCCGTGTACGCGGACGATCTCTTTATGCAAAGTGGGCCATCGGAGTGGGGGATCGCCGGGGTTGGACTACTCGAACATGACGCCCGGATTCGGGACGTTCTGCGTGCACAGGACTATCTCTATACGGTGGTCGAGCGCGATGCGTCAGGCGATCGGGCGAGAATTGTCGGGTCACACCGCGGGTTCATTTTTGCGCCAGGAGAGCCGGAGGTGCTGCTCGAGAAGATGGCTTCACCCGATTGCCGGATTGTTTCCCTGACCATCACGGAAGGCGGTTACTACGTGAATCAGGGAACGGGTCAATTCGACGCCGAGCATCCAGACATTCGGCACGATTTGGCTAATCCGGGGAAGCCAAAGTGCTCCTACGGGTATCTCGCGGCCGCCTTGGCGAGGCGTCGGGAACGGGACCTGGAGCCGTTCACCCTGATGTCGTGCGACAATCTTCAAAGCAATGGGGATGTGTTGCGAAGGATGTTTTTGTCCTTCACTGAAATGCTCGATCCGGCGCTGAACAACTGGCTGACTCAAAAGGGCTCCTTTCCAAACAGTATGGTCGATCGCATCACTCCGGCCACCACGGACGAACATCGCGCGCTGGTCAGGGAGAAATTTGGAATCGACGACGGATGGCCAGTTGTAACCGAACCGTTTCGTCAGTGGGTGATTGAGGATCGGTTTCCGACCGGCCGTCCGGCTTGGGAAGAAGTCGGCGCCCAGATGACGTCCGATGTGCTGCCCTATGAGAAGATGAAGATTCGTCTGCTCAACGCCAGCCATCAAGCGATGTGCTACATCGGAATGCTTCTCGGCTATTCCTTTGCCAACGAGACGATGGAGGACGAACAGATCCGCACATTGGTACAGAGAATGATGGACGAGGAGGTGACGCCGCTGCTGCCTCCAGTGCCCGGCATCGATCTCGCCGAATACAAGAAAACCCTGATCGAGCGCTTCTCCAATCCCGCAATTCGTGACCAACTGTCACGAATAGGGACGGAAGGCTCCGCCCGCATCCCTAAGTTCGTCCTGCCTTCAATTTTGGAGCAACTGGAACGGGGCGGACCGATTCGGAAGCTGAGTTTTACGGTGGCTAGTTGGTTTCGGTATCTTAAGGGAACGGACGATCAAGGAAAAGAGATGCCCATCATCGATCCGTGGGCAGAAAAATTGCGAGCGGCTGCTCAGGCTAGTCGCGAGCGGCCGGATGAGTTTCTCAAAATTCGGGAATTGTTCGGCGACGTTCTTCCTTCAAACGAACGCTTTGTTCGAGAAGTGGGCACGGTTTTGCGAGACTTCTACGAGCTTGGCGCACGCGCAACTCTGGCGAAGGACAACACGGGCCCAACGACAGACGGACGTGAATAATCTTGACCGGGCAACGACATTGACCTTACCAAAATAACAACCTCCAACAATTCGCGGCGCGGGCTGCCGTCTTCATTCACCCCCTCCTGAGAAAATTTAAAAATGTTTAAGCGATCCTTTTTCATGGCGCTAGCCATTCTGGCAGTGACATTCGGCGCCGCCGCCCAGCAGCAATCCATCACAATCGCTGTTGTCAATAATCCAGACATGATCCGGCTTAAGAAGCTTGCGAGCAAGTTCGAGGAAAAGAACCCGAACATTCGAGTGAACTGGGTCGTGCTCGAAGAGAACGTGCTCCGGCAGCGGGTCACTACCGACGTTTCGCAGGCAAGTGGTCAATTTGATCTCGTTTACCTCGGACTATACGAAGCACCGATTTTTGCCAAACGCGGTTGGCTGCGTCCAATCGAGAACCTGCCAGCCGACTACGACTTGGACGATGTTTTCAAGAGCATTCGCGACGGCCTGTCCTATGAAGGCAAGCTTTACGCGCTGCCTTTCAACGCGGAAAGCTCCATGCTGATGTATCGCAAGGATCTCTTTGAGGCGAAAGGGCTGAAGATGCCGGAACAACCGACCTATGACGATATTACCAGGTTTGCTTCGGCTCTGACGGATAAAGCAGCAGGTATCTATGGGATCACACTGCGAGGCAAACCCGGTTGGGGGGAAAATATGGCGTACATCGATACGCTGGTAAATACTTACGGGGGTACCTGGTTCGACACCCAATGGAAGCCCACTATCAACACGCCGGAATGGAAAAAGGCGATTACTTATTATGTCGATCTCATGCGGAAGAATGGCCCACCTGGAGCCAGTTCGAATGGGTTTAACGAGAATTTGACGCTTTTCGCGGGTGGTAAAGCCGCGATGTGGATCGATGCGACTTCCGGCGCAGGGCCTCTGTACGACAAAGCACAATCCCAAGTTGCGGACAAAGTTGCGTTTGCTAATGCTCCTATCGCGGTCACCCCGAACGGATCGCACTGGCTCTGGTCCTGGGCCCTGGCAATTCCGAAGTCAGCCAAACACCCGGAGGCAGCCCTGCAATTCGCTTCTTGGGCAACCTCCAAAGATTACATCAAGTTAGCAGCCGCGGACGGCGGTTGGGCAACCATTCCGCCAGGAACCAGAAAATCTACTTACGATAACCCCGAGTACCAGAACGCTGCACCGTTTGCTGCCGTTACCTTGCAGGCGATGCAAACGGCCGATCCAACTAACCCGGCAATTCGCAAAGTCCCGTACATCGGTGTGCAGTTCGTCGGCATCCCGGAGTTCCAGTCTATTGGCACGCAGGTAGGCCAGAATCTATCAGCCGCCTTAGCCGGCAAAATGACGGTTGATCAAGCGTTGGAAGCGAGTCAGAGCGAAGCTGAGCGCGCGGTCAAGCAAGCCGGGTACTTGAAATAAACCGAAGGTAAGTCTACCAAAGAAGGGAGCGAGCTCACTCATGAGTGTTGAAACGTCAGTGCCGCCGGTAGCGCCGCCGCCGCCAGCCACCGTGGCGGTCAGCCGGGCCGATAAGCTCAAAGTGTGGCTCATGGTTCCATCGGTGGTCCCGTTGCTCGTCTGGATGATCGTGCCGCTGGCGATGACCGTGTTCTTCTCGTTCATCCCTTTCAACCTGCTTAACCCGGCTCCAATTAAGTTCGTTGGCCTGCAGAACTATCAGTTTCTTTGGAACGATCCGGCGTTCTTTCCGGCAATCCTCAACACGCTCATCTTCATCGGTGCGGTGCTCCTGATCACCGTAGTGGCTGGTGTGCTGCTGGCTGTGCTCTACGACCAGGAGTTTTTTGGTAAAAACGTTGCCATGCTGTTGGTCATCGCACCGTTCTTCGTTATGCCAACAGTGAGCGCGCTGATCTGGAAAAACATGATCATGCATCCGGTCTATGGATTGATCAGCCTGGCCATGCGCTCGGTCGGCTTGCCGGCCATTGACTGGTTTGCCGATTACCCGCTGCTGTCGATTATTATCATCGTCTCCTGGGAATGGATTCCTTTCTCCTTCCTGATACTGGTCACCGCTTTGAAGTCGCTCGATCAAGAGCAGAAAGAGGCGGCCGCCATCGACGGTGCCGGTCCGGTGACCCAGTTCTTTTATATCGTTGTGCCGCATCTGCAGCGGGCGATTACGGTCGTCATTATGATCGAAACGATTTTCCTCCTCTCGATCTTTGCCGAAATCTACGTTACCACTTCGGGGGGGCCGGGTCATGCCACGACCACCCTGGCGTTCCTCGTGTATGCGCTTGGCCTGCAACAGTTCGATGCCGGAATTGCCTCGGCGGGCGGCATCCTGGCAGTGATTTTAGCGAACATCGTCTCCATCTTTCTCGTTCGTATTCTTGCCCGCAATCTCCAGACCGCTTGATATGCCGAAAATCAGCAAAATCGTTATCACTCTTCTCGGCTGGTTCATCGGCATCATCTTCTTTTTCCCGATTTTCTGGATCGCAATCACCGCGTTCAAAACGGAAAAAGGCGCGTATTCGCCCGACTTGATCTTCATGCCGACGCTCGAGTCGTTCGCCGACGTCTTTGCGCGCAGCAATTATCTGTTGTTCGCGCGGAACTCTATACTGATCGCCTTTGGTTCGACGCTTCTGTGTTTTATTCTCGCGATTCCTTCTGCTTACCGGATGGCCTTTTTCCCAACCCCGAAATCGCAAAGTGCGATGCTCTGGATGTTGTCTACGAAAATGATGCCGGCCGTAGGTGTGCTGATTCCGATTTACATTCTCTGGCAGAAGTTAGGCCTGCTCGACAGCATACCGGGGTTGATTCTTATCTACACGCTAATCAATCTGCCGATCGCCGTCTGGATGGCCTACACCTATTTTTGCGAAGTGCCCAAAGGCATCCTGGAAGCAGCCCGGATAGATGGGGCCGACATCTGGCAGGAACTCTGGCATCTGCTTCGTCCAATGACCCTTCCCGGCCTCGCCTCAACCGCCCTGCTGCTCATCATCTTTTCGTGGAACGAGGCCTTCTGGAGCATCAATCTCTCCAGCGCCAATGCAGCGCCGCTCACGGTTTTCATCGCTTCTTACTCTAGTCCGGAGGGATTGTTCTGGGCAAAACTCTCCGCCGCGTCTTTTTTGGCAGTCGCGCCAGTTATGGTGCTCGGTTGGTTGACCCAAAAGCAGCTGGTCCGCGGACTCACCTTTGGCGCGGTGAAGTAAGTGCCAGTGTCAGTTTCAATGGCAAAGCTAAGCTTTAGTGGCTGTCGCGTAGCGACTCACATCATGTCTCTGAGGGTTGTTCTGGTAGGGCGAAAATTTATCCGACGTGTCCGCCGAAGCTTTAGCGAAGGAGGAGCTTTCAGCGAAGACTCGTTTGAGCCGGACGCCGGAGTTGCCACCGTCCAAGACGGCTCCTCCTTCGCTAGAGCTATGGCGGACACCGTCAAACAAGTTCTCACTAAGGCTCAAATAAATTTTCGCCCTACCAGTCGTGGACCAGCGCGACGTTGCGAGACAATCTCGTAGCCCCCCCAAAGACCTCGGCGAATCCGCTTGAATTCGCCTTAGCGCCGACGCATCTTTGCCGCCTCAGTCGTCCGGGCCGTAGCACAGCTTGGTAGTGCGCTTGAATGGGGTTCAAGAGGTCGTGGGTTCGAATCCCGCCGGCCCGACCAACCGGCGGCTTCGTTGCAGGAATGCTTCATGACATGCTGGGCAAAAACGGTTAGACAAGAAACTGTGGTTGCGCGTATCGCCCTGTTCCTCATTCTCGCGGGCGTTTTTCCCTTGATGGCTCAGGAAACCCCGTCTCCGACTCCGAGCCCGGTTGCTCCACAGCAGAGCGCCCGTCCGGAGCCAGCGGCTTCGCGTTTAGCTCCTCCGCAGGCCGAGGGGTCGCCAAGCCCAGCGCCGGCCGCTCAGCCGAGTCCGGGCCCGCTGTCCGCACCGCAGCTTTTGCCGGAAACGAACCAACTGCCGGCGCCACCGCCTCCTGCGGCTGCGGCTCCCAAAGGGCCACCCTCAGCCGCTCCCTTGCCGTACGATTTGATTCCCGGCGGAGCCCCGGCCCCGACCCCTCCGCCAAAACCGTCGATTACTCAACAAGCCCTTGATCGAATCCGGTTTCGGCAGCTCCGCAGCATTGCCGAGAACGATGCTTATGCGATGCGGCTTCGCTGGGAGGCGGCCCAGGCAAGCACTTTTGAAGGGCGGCGGGAATATTTGCGAGCATACTACCGTTACACCGCCGCTCTGATGCGCAAAATCGAACCGCGATTGAAAGCGACAATCGATGGTTACGAAAACGGGAACATCGCCGGCTTGAAACAGGTGAACATCAAGCCCACGATCCCGCTCCGGGATCTCGAACGGCAGCGGTCACAGCCACAAGGAACTGCTGCTTCCCGGCAAGGTTCGTAGGTTTTGGCATGAAAAAGGACGCGCGATAGATTCTGTTTTTCTTCATGCCGCACAAGCGAGTGCCGATCGAGGTTTGGTGACTCTGGTCACGGTGATGGTTGGGTCTCTGGCCGTCATCATGATCGCGTATATGATCATTTCCGCAGCGCATTAGGCCAGAGAAATTAGTTGCGCGTGATCGTGCCCTGAGGGGAAACCGAGACCCGAAACTCCGCCGATGGCTGTGTGCCGTGGGAAAAGTCAGCCGTCCGCAGATAGACATGGCGACCAACTATTTTCTCGATACGGAGAAAGTCGCGAGCATTCGATGCAAGAGTTCCGTGCAACACATTGGCAACGCGATGATTTACGTTATTGACAAACACCAAGGTACCTGAGGAGTTGAGCAGAAAGAGTTTTACAAAGCAGGCTTTCGTCACCGGTTCATAACTGACTCCGAAAATCGTATTTTCTGCATTGGCAAACCCATTTTGGTCCGAGGGATTAGAGCTTGGTCCAAGAAACCCTTTCTCCGAGTTAAAAGTGTACTCGTTAATTAGAAGGTCCTGGTTATCCGACGAACCGGTTAATCTGATACGAACGACTGGTTTATTGGCTGAGTTTCGAGCGGTCTCGAACACTTTGACGGGAGGAGCGGCAAAACCGACACAAGTCCCGGCTAGAAGTAGCGTAAGCAGACAGGTCCATCGAGTGTCGCATCGCCACCGACGGTATAGCTTAAGCGTTTGCATAAGCGCAGGCTCGGTCAAGGAAGGCCGCAGAACAATAGCACGATGGTGTGAGGAGCATTCGCGCTTGGACACACATTTGCGCCAGCGAAGCTCCGATTAAGAAAACACAGGTAGCGTACGGCGACGCGGTTGCTGGCAGCGCGTACGGGATTCGAACCCGTGCTGAAGAATCCAGTGATTCTTATCATTGGGTTATACGTTTGATTCCTACACGTGGCACCTTTCAGAGAGGACGACCCATCCTTGTTGGTCTCTCCAGGATCGCGCACGACAGGCCGGCCAGTTCAACCGCAAGCGTAGCAGCGAATAAGGACGAGATTTTCTCGCTGGCCTGCGTTAAATTAAAGTCAATTCGCCTAACCCCCACAATCGGCGGAAAATGAGGCAGCAATGAAGGCGATTGCGACCGAGGCTACGGAGCGATCGATTCCGGCCGAAGATTCACTTCGGCTTGTGATCGATGCGACGCCTGCGCTGATCCATACTGGACGGCCCGACGGTTATCTCGATACTTCAATCAGCGCTGGTTGGAGTTCCTGGGTCTGCCCTTGGAAGAGGTATGCAGTTGGCGGTGGACCGGTGCAGTTCACCCCGAAGATGTAGCCGGATTGCTGCAGAAGTGGCACGCAGCTTTGGGGAGTGGAGAACCGTTAGAGGCCGAGGCGCGCGTGCGGCGTGCGGATGGAGAATATCGGTTGTTGCTCCACCGCAAAGTGCCGCTGCGCAACGAACGAGGCGCTATTCTTAAGTGGTACGGGTCAAGCGTCGACATCGAGGAGCAAGGCGGGCTCAGGAAAGGATCCTGCAGGACGAAAGGGAGCGGCTTAGCGAAGCCCTGCTGGCCGAAGCGCAGCGACTCACCGGGACGGGCAAGGAACTGATTGCTCGTGCGATTCACAAGAGGTCGCAGCGTTCCACCCGAGCGTTTGTCAGCGTAAATTGTGCGGCCATTCCACCATCCCTGATTACATCTGAATTGTTTGGTCACGAGAAGGGAGCCTTTACCGGTGCGATTCAGAGTCGGCTCGACCGCTTCGAACTGGCGGAAGGAGGCACGCTTTTCCTCGATGAGATTGGCGAACTGCCAATGGAGACCCAGATTGCTCTCCTGCGTGTTTTGCAAGAGCGCGAGTTCGAACGTGTCGGTGGAACTGAGCGTATTCGCGCTAACGTGCGAGTGATCGCCGCCACTAATCGTGACCTGCAAGCCTCCATCGTCGGGCAGGCCAGTGGAGGCTGGCCAACCTGGCGAAATCGTGGCTCGCGGGGCGAATGTAATGCTCGGTTACTGGAACCACCCGGATTGCACCGCGCAGGCCTTTCGCCGCCTCTTTGCGCGAATGGCTGTGAATTCGCGACGGATTTGCGATTTCTAAGATGTTGTGACTTGTTAGGCGAACGCCTGCTTCAAGTATCTTCTCCTCGTGGAAAAGCAACATCGGATGGTGTTGGCACGAACCAAGCTAAGGGCACGAGCATGGGCTTGGAACTTGCATTGGAAAACGAAAGGTGCTCCAAACAGGAGCAGAATAGCGTAGAGACGACACTAGCGCCAATTGGGTCCGCCGGTCTTCCCGCAAGAAAAGGACAGAGGCCGCAAACAATTCGTGGTCCGCTGCATATTCAGTGCAATGGACACGGAGATTCGAGGTACGTAAACCAATTAGTCGACCAAGTCTTGACCTGGCCTCACATCGAGTCAAGTCCACCGCCTGTTAGCCCGCCGGATACAATTCGAATGCGGTTGGCTGAGATGGCAGCCACCGACAAACCCTCGGCATTTTTAACTGCCAGGGAGTTTGGCCGAGTACTCTTGGGAGCTCCGACGATATATCTAGCTTTGCCATTGGTATGTGCTCACTGGGCTACCGTCCGCGGGTGGGCCGAGCCGCATTACCTTGCATCTTTTGACTTAATGCCGGCCGGAGCGGTAGTCGTATACACGCCAAGAGACGAAGGGGAGCTCGGAGTCTGCTATTTCCTTTTCTCTCAGTCGTACCGTTTTCCGTGCAGTTTTGTTTCGCGGGGAAGGGCAAGTTGGGAGGACTGAGCCCGAAATACGTAAACATTGACTTCGGTTGAGCAATTCTTATGAGCCAAGCGCCTGCCCATCAATTCGAGTGGTGGGACCACATCTTCATCTTGCACGCAAACAGGATTGGAATCTTATTTAACAATTCTCCGAGTTTGATTTAAGAGTATAGAAGGGAAAAACGATTCCATCGTTTCCGCATTGGTCTTTATTATAATCGTTTTTTTCTTTAGCGTCACGCCGGAAGATGTTTACCCAGTCGCCCCGCAACGTCTGTACCTCGATAAGGTCCCGGCGAGTGGAACTGGCGATGGTAACGGCGGCTGGACGAGCTACGCGCGCAAGTGCCGCTCTGGCTACGGGACCGACCACTCTCCGGACCGAGGCGACGTCACTCTCGCCGCGTTTACCGATCTGCATTGCTTAAAGTACGACGTCCACCTGTTCGAGCCGTTAGACAGCTCGGACGAAGTCAAAAATGGGATTAACTGACGCTCTTATCCATTTTCAGGAGGGCTTAGCTAGAGCCCCTCCAGTTGGTCTATAGTCGAGGGTATGCCAAATAAGCGCAACTGAGCGGAAATCGCGCTCCCAGTTAGTCAACCATGTAGTTGCTCTGACGCTTACGGTGATTAAACGGCCTCCTCCCTTGTCTCGCACGCTCGCGATGCGCCTTCCATTCATATCCTCGACCGTCCGGCAAGGTCGGACGCTCTTGCGCCTGCGGCCTCCTTCCGTGGGAGCTTTGCTTCGCTTTCGGCCAGACCGCTCTAAATTCATAGCACACTTCGGGAGGGCTTCCTTTACTCCGGTCGTCGCTCAATCAACCGATCGTAATCTAAATGAGACCCGATCCAGAACCATACAAAGCCCTCAGCTCTCTCCTTAGCCAATGCTCTGTAACGAAGACCCACCCTGGCGGACCAGAAGATGCCAATTTTTTTGAGTCGCAGCGAGGGATGGCGAGGGGTCTCCTTCAGAAGGGCAAAGTTCTTATCGGCAAGATCTCGGATGTTTTCCGACAGTTGACGATAGTGAAACCAGAACTCCGGAGAGGCGAAGTGCTTCAAAGGGGGGTGCAGCGTCCAGCTTTGAAATCTTCGGCCGCTCGTTTGCCCGCCGCATCGAGGCGACCAGCCTTAATGTCGGCCTCGATCTGACGATCCCACCGATCGGCCAGAAAGTCCTCGAACCATGCAGCGAAGCGGGCGAGCTCCTCGGCCGAAAGCCTTGAAATTGCCGACTCAAGATCTTCAACACTCATAACCCGATACTATGATATCGTACGACGCGCGCAAACTCCCGAGGCCGCACTCGCCCGCAACGCCGCTTTGTTGCGCGTATAGACGTGCATCGCGTCACGTGCTCATCCCGGACATGGAGTTGCCCGAGCTCGTGACAGGCTTACGTACCAGCCTTTCGGATCAAATGTTGCGTTGTGCAGGAAACAGTGAACGTGCCAGTGTGGATCCGATCTTGCGATATTCTCGACAACCCGATCGCCTGTGATTGCCAGGTATACGCTAAGCGACTTGGGAACTCCGAACACCAGCCCACAGCCAACCTGCCGGTTGCTCACCGTTTCGCCGTTTTCCTGGCGGCTTGTGTTCATGCGTGCCGTCAGCCGCTTGCCGCTCGTCGGATGTTCGTTTCGCAGCAATGCGACGAACTGTGACCGCTCCACCGGACCACGGAATCCTAAGCGCTCCCCTCCGCGTCCGGCCCAGACGCCAGGCTCCTTCATCAGGTAATCGGTTACTGCCAGTTCGCGGTCGAAGTACCGCTCAACACTTCCGCGCTCCGATTAACTTCGATGTTTAACATACTAGCTCTTCAACTAACCCGAGCAGGTAAACGCGTGCACCCCTACGCTTCGCTTAACGCCAAAAGACTCTCTCCCGACGCTGCGCGTCGACCTCCCTTCAAGGGAGGTTCGGAAGGTAACTGGAGATAACTTGTTCAACGCGTTTCAACACTGCTCGCAGCGCTGGCGTTGAAAGTCGTTGAATAGCGTTGAATAGCGTTTGAATAGCGTTGAAAGTCGTTGAAAGTCGTTGAAAGTCGTTGAAAGTCGTTGAGAGGCGTTGAACACCGAGAAGAGGTAACGGTCGCTCCAGGGCCGCGACTGGCCCACTATCAACAATGCTAACGGCATCGACAATATAAAATGACAGCTATACAATGCCTCGCAAGCTCTTCGCTCGTTCTTCGCACCGACCTGCCAAACGCAAAACAAAATGACATATTTTAGGGCAGACCTAAATTAATTGAGATGCTTCACACGACCTCCCGTTGGCCTTCCATAAACAGATTGATTGACTCCCTATCAATGAGGCGAACTCCACGCTGAGCCCCTTTGTGCGACTTCACGCAGATTGATTTGATTGGCCCCTCCGTGAGCAGCTCATAAAGCCGTGAACGAGAAAGGCCCGAGAATTTTAGTGAGCCAGGTATTCTAAGCCAGCGCGGATTCAACGTCACAGGGCCAGCTATGAGTATCCTGCTGGATTTCTGTAGTTAGTATAGACATAACATAACAAAAGCGTTAGGTCTCCGTTTTCGCCATTTTGCATCCGCGGCTATCGTCTGCGGGTTAAGGATGTTTTGGAGCTGCTGGCCCACGGCGCTTCATGGGACGAAATTCTCGAAGACTACTCATTTCTCGAACGCGAAGATATCCAGGCTTGCCTGGATTTCGCTGCGGCACAAAGCGATCACGCGCTCATTAAAGTGTCGTGAAGTTCTTGGTCGACAACCAACTTCCACGTGCTCTGGCAACGCTACTGGGGAATCTGGGCCACCACGCCGTGCATGTCCTCGATTTCGAACTTAGCCAGGTCGATGATATCGCGACCTGGGCATGCGCCGCCCAAAACGGCTATACCATCAGTTCCAAAGATGCCGACTTCGCTGACCTAGCTTTACTAGCTGGGACCGAAGTACGGCTCATCTGGGTGCGGATCGGAAACTGCCGAAAATCGGTGCTGCTGGAGGCATTCAAAAACGCGCTAAAGAAAATCGAGCAGGAACTCGAAGCCGGCGAAACCTTGATTGAATTGTACTAAATTGGCGCCGAGCGTTAGCCCTCATGTCTGGCTGTGCGGATCACCCAGAATAGGTCAAGCATGAGAGTACATGTCAGCGCTTGTCCGCCAAAGCGCAAGCAATGGGCCATTGTGCAACTTCCACGCTCACAATTCAAAACGACCATCAGCGGACGGCCGCGGACGGGTTACAAGATCTGTTACAATTCAAGCCAACTCACTCTAGCCCCCCAGTCCTAAGACACTGGTATCCAGTAACTTAGAACTATTGGCAGCGCGTACGGGACTCGAACCCGTGCACCGGCCTTGAGAGGGCGCTTATCTATATTCGTAACATCCTGATAAAATGGCACTTACAACTCTCGGATTTCTGGTTGCTCTCTTTGTTGCTCTCCTCGGGCCGCGCTTTTGCTCCTTATCCGGAGGTTTCGAGAGAAAAGAGTTTCCGCCTGCCGAGACCCAAACAGGCTCTCCTTTCTCATTCCCCTAGGCGAACCAAGCTTCGCTTAAAATCACTCATTGGCTTGTCTGGCTTGTGCCAGATTCAGATCAAACCCACGGCGGCCTTACAGCGCAAAAGTACCGTCGGCGGCTCAAACCAGCCTGCGCCCCACGCTCCGCGCGGGTCCCCTCCGTTTGAATCCTCAACCGCCTGCCGCGCTTTTGCCCCTCCGGCCTTTTTCCGTGGGCCGCTTTGCTTCGCTTTTCGGCCGAAAAAGGCACACCATATTTTTCAGCTCGAAACCGAACTTTCCGCCGGGGGACTGCGTGGGACCCGGCAAAATATTCCCGAAGCTGCTCCCAAAGCCTCGTCGAGCTTTTCAATCTCTGAAAAACTCGCCCGTTACGGTTCTTCCGCGTTATCTGGCCTGGAACACCTAACCTTGCTTGTTGGTAAAGAACCCGTTCCTCTGCCCTTGGATTCAGCCGCACCGCGCGTGATTCGAATGGGCGCAGCAATCCAGCAGGACGCGCCAAAGCTAATCCGGTAATGTCATTCGGAATTCTTACGCTCGGGGAGGCCTATTCCTACTGCGGATCAGTCGATCGTTCCTTCGGGCATTTAGCCGGAGTCTACCTTTCCCTCGGCCCGGTCTCCAACCCCCGAAGAAATCTCACTAGCTTGACTTCGGGGTGGTATGATACCGGTAACGAGTGTAGTTGGGTGCGAGCGCCGTCCAGATCGGCACGGCTTTCCTGCGATGCCCGGAAACGGGGACCAATGCTGCCTGGGCCGATGCGCTGGCCGAACCGGAACCCGAGGCAACGATCCTGACGCGCGCCTTTAGCGGTCGGCTCGGTCGTTCAATTGAGACCGACTACGCGCGTGCGGCCAATTCGCCCGAAGGCCCCCAGACCGACGCCATATCCGGCCCAAGGCGGCCTTACCGCATGGCGACAGAGGCCTGCGGGTCATAAGCGACTTGTTCTCGTCGTCTTCGAGAATCGATCTGGTGTTTTGGATAGCGTCCCATTTTTCACCATAGATAACAGCAAAATTGTCAGGCGCATCGACCAGCTCTATCCGATACGACACGCTAAGCGCCTCGCCCGCCTTGGCCGGCCAGAATGCGCCCCATGCCTTGCGTTCCTTGACGTAAAGCGCGTTACAACTATCGCGCTCGACGAAGGGTAGGCGGCCGAGACGGTCATCGCCGACTCAACCGTCGCGCCCGGCGCAATACCAAGGCTGCCGACATCCGTTGCCTGAAGGAAGGCTACCTTGCCGAGCTGCCTGTCAGGTGCCTCGTCGAAGGACGGCCGGTCCACACGCGAGATCGCGATTCCCGCTGCTTGCGCATCGCTGTAGGCGAGCAGGGTAAGGGCGTTCAGCCGATCATCCAGGAAGCTGAGGCGGGCGGCTTTCCAGGTAATCTTCGACGCCGTCCCGATGAGATCGTTGAGGTCGTAGAGCGCCGACGGTGCGAAATAGTGCAGATCTTCGTAGCGCGAGCGGCAAAGGCCAGGCCGATGTCCAGCAGCAGCCGCACGCCAGACGCACTGTTTGCGGCGATGACCGTCAGTGTCCTGTCTACCCGCCAAGCCGTGTCGCTCGCCTGCACCCAGCGATCTTCGATGCGGAATTCATTCTCGCCGTCGGAGATTTGTGTCGCGCCAACGGTTACGTCCCCGGATGTCTGGATTGACTGGTAGCGCCCTTCGATCCTGCGGCCGTCCACTCCATCAGGGAACCCGGGTCGTGCGATCTCGATCACTGCGGGATTCGCTGATTTGAACAAAGGCCGGGAGCCGGCTGGCGACGAGGCCGCCACCAAATTGATTTACCTGGTGTTACGCAACATCACCAAGAAGTGGAGAAATCCGCCGGCGACTTGGAAGCCGGCAGCCACCCAGTTTGGCATTCAGTTCGGTGAACGCTTTTTCGCGGCGGACGCCGCCGCCTAACCATGAGAAAAGTGGAGAGTCGTTTCCAAGGACTTGAACTACGCCGAAGCGCGTTGCTCACAGCTCGCCCGCCGCTGGACCAACCGCGTGGAGGGCGGTCTCGCCGGCTCGAGCCGACGTCTTTAGAAGAACTCTCCCAGAGGTTAAACCGCAAAGCCAAAAACGACCCGCACACAAAAAGACGGACACTACCGGCCGTCGGTACGCGCCGCTTCGATCAGTTCCTGCCTGCCGAGAAATATCCAAAGCATTGGCCCTTGTACCCATGAAGGCCGAGACCAACGCTCCTTCTCCAAGCGAGACCAAACGGCGACGAGGTTCAGCCAAGGTGATGACTTCGATCCGATTCATTGCCCGCGGCAGTCCCTGGGAATCGACAGAGTGTCCCAAATGGCGCGCCAATCCGAAACGCGGTCTTCGCCGGATGCTTTCCCGGTTCATAACGTGCCAGTCGACGAACTCCATCACCTGGCCAATTCAGAAAATCGGTCGGCATCGTGCAGTCCCAAAGTGTCAAATCGAGCACGGCCTCGTCGACCCTGCCCCTGTCGACCTCGAGCTTGGCCATCGTGGCGCATTGAAATCAGAACCTCAGCGGCAAACTGCCGTCCGCCAATATTCGCAACCGGCTTTCGCTGTGGTCTGTGTCGGCGCATGCCAGACTGAAGGCGGCCAGACGTTTCAGCAGTCTGCTAAACGAGATCGCTCTGCCGAGATCCACTGCGCTCTTGAAATTCTCGCAGCAATCAGGCCAATCAGACAATCCTGGCGCGGATTTTCGCACGCCGCAGGCCCGCGCCGAGTTACCCTTGACAGCTCCGGACATGAAACCACGCACGTAGTAACGTTGCAGCAGCAAAGATATGCTCTTTGCCGTCTTTGCGCACCACGTGCCGTTTGAGGTTCACTCAGCGCCGATCCTGCCACAGTTACCCCAGGTCTGAAAACCGGGTAGGTTGTCCCACACGCTTTCTAAGCTCAGATTCCGTCTTACCTCCCTCTGCATCACCCTCAAAAAATAATTAAAATTATCTATTTTAAGGCAGAAACTGCGAAACTTGGGCTGGCAGGCCAGAGGAATGCTTTGCCCAACATCGGCCGATAAATGCGCAAGCACTTTTCCAACCCTCTTGCCAAGCCGCACATCCTTAAACTTGCATCCTGCCAACTCTTGATCAATCCATGTTTTCCTCGACCAACTCTTAGCTTAATCAGCTCCTTTACGGCTCCTGCTAACAGCTCCTTGAGGTTCCCCCGTTTTGACGGACAGAGATTTTGGGCACAAGAGAAGGAAAAGGAATGGAAAGAACATTATCTTCGAATGCCGTGCCCAAGAAATATGATGAAAGCTTCAAACGCCAAGCAGTGGAGATGGTTCTGCATGGCGGGAAGCGGGTCAAAGAAGTCGCCGCTCAGCTTGGCGTGAGCGGGTACACGATTTATGAATGGAAGCGGAAGTATTTTGGACTGGTTGAGAGTGGCGGCTCGAGCGGCCAGAGTTCGCTGGTCTCAGGACTGCCGGAGGATGTGGAGGCGCTCCAAAAGCTGGTCCGGGAACAACGGCGTCAGATTGCTGAGCTGAGCCAGCAACGGGAGATACTAAAAAAAACTCTGGGCATTGTCTGCGAGGAACCCTCGCGCGGTACGAACGGATTAAGCAGATGAAAGAGGCTTATCCGATCGAAGTACTCTGCGAATCCTTTTGTGTGAGTCGCAGTGGGTTTAATCAGTGGCTGGAGCGAGCACAAAGCCCCGGTGCGCGTGGCCTGGAAGATCGGATTTTGGCCGAACAGATCGGTCTGATCCACCGGGAGAGTCGTGGCACTTACGGCACGCCGCGGCTGCACGCCGAACTGGAAAGTCAGGGACGTCATCACAGCCGCAAACGCATTGATCGGATCCGGCGAGAGCTGGGGCTCTGCGGGAGGCAGAAGCGGCATTACCGGCCCAAAACCACCGAAAGTTGCCATGAAGAGCCGATCGCTCCCAATCGGCTGGCCGAGTTGCTTCGAGCTACCCGGCGGGATCAGATCTGGGTCAGTGATATCACCTACATTGCGACCGAGGAAGGCTGGTTGTACTTGGCGGTGATTATGGATCTCTATAGCCGGCGAATCATCGGTTGGGCGTTTGCCCATCACTTGGGCACCGAGTTGGTCGCCGCGGCCCTGGCGATGGCATTGGTTCATCGTCGGCCAGCGGAAGGCCTGGTTCATCATTCTGATCGAGGTGTGCAGTATGCCAGTGCCGCCTATCGGAAGTTGCTCAGGGCCCAGGGCGTCCTTGGGAGCATGAGTCGCAAAGGCTGTTGTTACGATAATGCCGCCATGGAAGCCTTTTTTAGTACTCTCAAGCTGGAGTGCGTCTACCGCAGCCGATTTGGAACTCACACCCAGGCGAGAGTGGAAATCTTCTCCTTCATCGAGGTCTTTTACAACCGGCGCCGCCGGCACAGTGCACTTGGTTATCTGGCCCCGGCAGAGTTCGAAAACCTGGCAAACTGAGCCCTGTGATAACGCGCCAAAAAGACTTCCAGTGGAGAAGCACTTTCCGAAGGAAAATGACAGTTACCTGTATTTAGAACGTCGAACAAAGGTCAAGAGAGCAAACGGAATAAATGGCAGGGGCCCGCGCGCAGCGCGGGAAGCAGGCCGTTTATGCCGGATTGCTTCTTGACCGCAGTGGAGCGTTCTGCCTATCAACCAAACAACGAGCTAGAGAAACAAATCAGCCCAAATTAGTGTCCGAAATATCGGGGTAAGCCCACCTGTAAACATTTTGCGGTAAATTGCTCACAATAGCCAGAAGTCAAAACAAGCTGTTTGTGGTAATTGAAAGTTTGGCTAGACGCTTACGAACCAATGGCCCCGGTCGTACTTTCGCGCGAGAGTACCGTCTGCGTTCAAAGCGAGAGGATTGCGACAGAAGAGCTTTTGCCGAACTCGCAGTTTGGCGAATTTCCAGCATAGCTTTACGTGCAGGCCAAAGTTTTTGATATTACGTTAGTTTTATGTCTAACCCGCTTAAATTGCTTGCTTTAGCCTCTAACCTCGACCGGCCGTGGGTGCCTCAGCTGGAACAAGTTTCGATCCTCATCACAAGACTCTCGCATATTTGCGACTTAGAGAAGCCCGAGAATCTACCCGAAAAAGGATTCGCCATTAAGCCGTGCCCAAAACATGATGTGGAGGACGTCGACGAAGGTATCTTGAAAGATGGAATAGACTTTCTAGGGCTATACTCCCTTACGCCGCCCGGCGCGAAGACCGATGAGACTACAATTACACTTCATATGTGCCGAATAAGACCGTTAGTTCTGCGCAGCAAGCAACGCATCTATATTTGAGGGTAGCCGGCTACGGCCAGCTTGTGCAGGTCTTCGACAGCGTTTCCCGACATTGTCCAGAGATCTACAATGATTGGCGAGATAAATGGAGAAAACAGGCCAAAATTCCCAGCTCGCAAGCATCGGGTCCAGATAGTTATTTCACGGCAGTTCTAGAAGATTTTCGAAGCGAGCTTCGCGAGGAAAGGGAGAAAGAGTATGTGCCGGGAAGAGACGAAATTCATTGTAGTACAAACTACGATTCCTGATCGCAATTTCGCAAAAAATTCTGTCAGACTTCACACATTTCTCGAGCTTTTAATATGTGTGATGACTTCCTTCTTTGGCGGTCGCTCGAGCCATCGAACAGTCATATGTGTGCAACTTCGTTCAGCCGAGCGGCACCAGCATTAACCCGGATATTTCATCATGAGGGCAAAAAAGTAGCGAAGTGTTTTATGTAACCTGTTAGCATTGAATCGCTTACAAACAAGGCAACAGGAAACTTCGTTACTTTTTGCCCTCATGATGAAATATCCGGGTTAGTCCTCATAACCCCTTATATGACTGGCCAAAAGAGGACCCTTTTGCGTAGACTCTAAGGGCAAATGTCAGACTCCGAACTTGCCCTAGTTTCTCAACCATCTTTCGCAACTCCAACCATCATCACGCATGCCGGCCCGTCAATCCGGAAAAAGTTCTACGAGTTTTTTACGGTCCCGATCCGCAACGCTAACACCCGAGCCGTTTATTATCGCGCGATTGAGCAGTTTCTGGAGCGGCATTCATGACGATGGCAAAGACGTCCATATTCGAAGTTGCGCCAAATCATTCGACCGTCCGCCAGAGCTTTCGCTTGGCGAGGGCTCTTCATAACGACCGGGACCGTGTTTTCCCTTCGGAGGCCCTAAGGTAGCGAAGCTCAGGGCACCATTCACTTTGCCGAAAAATCGACATTCGCTACGTTGGGCCAATTATGAAAACCTTCGAAAACAAGACTATCCTTATTACTGGAGGTAACTCGGGCATCGGCAAAGCCACTGTCCTGGCGTTTGCCAAAGAAGGCGCGAATGTGGTCATCTCTGGCCGCCGCGTTGCCGAGGGAGAGAAGCTTGCCAAGGAGATTACTTCGGCTGGTGGAAGCGCCTTGTTTGTGCGAACTGATGTCGCCCGAGAGGATGACATCGTCGCGCTCGTCGAAAAGACCGTAGGCACCTTCGGCGCACTGCACATCGCGTTCAACAACGCTGGCACCGAGGGCCAGTTCGGTGTGCTTACCACTGAGCAGACGGTCGAGCATTACCATCAGGTCTGCGACATCAACATTCGCGGCGTATTGCTATCGATGAAGCACGAGATCCCCGCGATGCTCCGGTCCGGTGGTGGTGCCATCGTAAATAACTCTTCCGTCGGTGGCCACATCGGCTTTCCCGGTTCGTCGGTTTACGTCGCCAGCAAGTTCGCTGTTATCGGCCTCACCAAGACGGCTGCGCTGGAGTTCGCCAAGCAGGGCGTCCGTGTCAACAGTGTCTCTCCCGGCCCGATCCAAACCGAAATGTTTGACCGCGCCTTCGGTGAAGGCGAGACGGAGATGAAGAAAACGATTGCGACACAAACCCCGGTTGGCCGCATCGGCACCCCGGAGGAGATTGCCAGCGCCGTACTCTGGCTCAGTTCACCCGGTGCGGCGTTCATCACAGGCCAAGACATCACCGTGGACGGTGGATACACCGCACAATAGCGAGACAATAGTGGGCTGGCGGAGACGCCATCGGCCCTCGCGATGATTTGTATAATAGACAAGCCCGGACGTGCATGGGAGTATCGCCCTGATGTCATTGGAATGCAGGCTCGTGCAGCCGCTACAATTTTACATCGTGTTGTCTGCTGTCTCGATACTGGCATTCCGGCGAGTAGTCTCTGTCAGTTAAT
The DNA here is from genome assembly GCA_963813025.1 of uncultured Verrucomicrobiae bacterium. GTDB lineage: Bacteria > Verrucomicrobiota > Verrucomicrobiia > Chthoniobacterales > JAFAMB01 > CAVSUL01. Next base: position 165,697 of record CAWEXO010000004.1, read on the forward strand.
ATTTCACCCGAAAAGTCGGACTATCTTCGGGTTTGCTCTTGCGCCGGTCATACAGGCGAGTCGTGGCTACTTAGCATGCCCGAGCCACTCCTGTACCTTGGCTATATCGGAATCATGTGAGAGCGTTTGTTGCTGCCATGGCACGCAGCGAATGCACACATAGGCCCATAACCTCGGCGCTGAGGCCGGTTTCGAGGCCGTATTTCCGAACAATATTCTGATAGACCGAGGCCGGATCCAGGTGCCGATCAAGGCGACCGGTCCGATTGTTCTTCACCGGCCGAAAAAGAGCCCCTTCGACATCGCTCCGATGTCCTGTTAGTGCCAGGTAATCCTCGATCATCCGCTGCGCGGCCGGATTAACCGGGATGAAGCGGATTTTGGATCGCTTGCCTTTGACGCGAATATGCATGACGCCCTGTCGGCTATGCAGGTCTTTTACTCTCAAGCCGCAGAGCTCTTCACGCCGGATACCGTGATACAACAAGGTAGCCAGGATGACCCGATCCCGGACTCCCTTGAGCGTGTCCGCGGGCGGAGCTTCCAATAGTTTCCGGGCCTGTGCGTCGCCGAGCGCGGGCGTGCTGCCTTCGTTCCCGTTGGCCATTGGGCGTTTCACTCCGTCCACCGGATTGCCGGTGACAGCGTTGCGTTCGCAGAGGTAATCGAAGAGCGAGGACAGCGCCGAGAGCTTGCGCCGAATGGTGGCCGGCGCCAGACCGCGTCTTTCCATGTCGTTGCGCCAGGCAATGATATGCGCCCGCGCTGCGGAACGTAGTCCCATATAATCCTGCAAAGCTGTAAACGCGACAAACTCCCGCACATCTTCCTTATAAGCCCGGCGCGTTTTGAGGTTCGTGATGTTCGCCAGCCATGAAGGTCGAAGACTATTACCTTCTGGGAAACGCTTGAGGTATAGCCGAATTTTGTGGATGAGGAGATAAAGAAAGGCGCATCCTTTCAATGAGAAAAGAAACCAATGGCGGCAGGTTCTGCTCGAAGACATGGAGAGGATGCGCTACGGATAACGCCGGCTAGTGCATTGTAGCATTGACTTCTGATATGATGATCTGCTAGCAAAAAGGAGTGTTAAAACGATTGGTTCTTTCTCCGCCAGAACGTCGACGACTTAGGCAGCGGGTCCGATCCCGTAGCGGGCGAGCAGAGGAGGCGCAGCGAGCCAAGATTGTCCTCTTGATTGCTAGCGGCAGATCGCAATGGGCGGTAAGTCGGCAACTGGGATGCAGCATCAACACCGTGCGACTTTGGCTGAAGCGCTTTATGGAGGAACGTTTGGCAGGTCTTTTCAGTCGTCATCGTGGCAAGGTAGCCAGCCAACAGAGCGCCAAGCTCGAAGCTCAGATTTTGGCCGCGGCCCGACATAAACCCACGGATGGCTCGACGCACTGGAGTACTCGGAAGTTGGCGGCCGAACTTGGCACCAACCATACCCGAGTCGCCCGTGTTCTGGCCAAAGCCGGACTGCAGCCGCACCGCCTGCGCCGCTACATGGCCAGCGACGACCCGGATTTTGAAACCAAGGCTGCTGATATCATTGGTTTGTATCTGAAGCCTCCGGTCAATGCCGCAGTTTTCTGCGTCGACGAAAAGAGCGCCATCCAAGCGCTGGACCGGCTCGATCCAGTGTTGCCGCTCTCGCCCGGAAGAGCCGAGCGGCACGGTTTTGAGTACTACCGTCACGGCACGCTTTCGCTCTACGCAGCGCTCAACACCAAAACCGGCCAGGTGCTGGGCCAAACTGTGCCTCGTCACACCAGTGCCGAGTTTGTTGCTTTTCTTGAACAGATCGTCGCCAGCTTTCCCGAGGGCCAGCAGATCCACATTATCGCAGATAATCTCTCGGCACATCGCACCTCCAGAGTCTGGCAGTTTATCGATCGTCATCGCCACGTGCGGATCCATTTTACACCGACCTATTCTTCATGGCTTAACCAAGTCGAGATCTGGTTTTCCAAGATCCAACGCGACGTCATCGCCCGCGGAATCTTCCGTTCGGTCAAAGACTTGGCTAAAAAACTCATGACCTATATCCGACGCTATAACATGAAGGCCAAACCCTTTAAGTGGACCTACCGATCAGCAGAGCGTCGTATCAATCCCGTATCAGGTTTAAACGCTACGCCGCACTAGTGCATTGTAGCATTGACTTCTGATATGATGATCTGCTAGCAAAAAGGAGTGTTAAAACGATTGGTTCTTTCTCCGCCAGAACGTCGACGACTTAGGCAGCGGGTCCGATCCCGTAGCGGGCGAGCAGAGGAGGCGCAGCGAGCCAAGATTGTCCTCTTGATTGCTAGCGGCAGATCGCAATGGGCGGTAAGTCGGCAACTGGGATGCAGCATCAACACCGTGCGACTTTGGCTGAAGCGCTTTATGGAGGAACGTTTGGCAGGTCTTTTCAGTCGTCATCGTGGCAAGGTAGCCAGCCAACAGAGCGCCAAGCTCGAAGCTCAGATTTTGGCCGCGGCCCGACATAAACCCACGGATGGCTCGACGCACTGGAGTACTCGGAAGTTGGCGGCCGAACTTGGCACCAACCATACCCGAGTCGCCCGTGTTCTGGCCAAAGCCGGACTGCAGCCGCACCGCCTGCGCCGCTACATGGCCAGCGACGACCCGGATTTTGAAACCAAGGCTGCTGATATCATTGGTTTGTATCTGAAGCCTCCGGTCAATGCCGCAGTTTTCTGCGTCGACGAAAAGAGCGCCATCCAAGCGCTGGACCGGCTCGATCCAGTGTTGCCGCTCTCGCCCGGAAGAGCCGAGCGGCACGGTTTTGAGTACTACCGTCACGGCACGCTTTCGCTCTACGCAGCGCTCAACACCAAAACCGGCCAGGTGCTGGGCCAAACTGTGCCTCGTCACACCAGTGCCGAGTTTGTTGCTTTTCTTGAACAGATCGTCGCCAGCTTTCCCGAGGGCCAGCAGATCCACATTATCGCAGATAATCTCTCGGCACATCGCACCTCCAGAGTCTGGCAGTTTATCGATCGTCATCGCCACGTGCGGATCCATTTTACACCGACCTATTCTTCATGGCTTAACCAAGTCGAGATCTGGTTTTCCAAGATCCAACGCGACGTCATCGCCCGCGGAATCTTCCGTTCGGTCAAAGACTTGGCTAAAAAACTCATGACCTATATCCGACGCTATAACATGAAGGCCAAACCCTTTAAGTGGACCTACCGATCAGCAGAGCGTCGTATCAATCCCGTATCAGGTTTAAACGCTACGCCGCACTAGCTCATCGGCTGAACGGCTGATGTCGCCCTCTACTTAAATCGTAATCGGCGTTTACTGCACTTAATTCGTGGACTGAAAAGTCATCGGACCTCGCGTCGCATCCTGGAGGCGACTCAAAGTTCCGCGTAACAGCGCAGGGACGATGGCCAGTCCAATGGCTGCGGAGTTAGTTTTCACTGTACCGTTACCCGCATCTTATCTTCGGCAAACTGTACCGTTCCTTGATCTGCTGCTTGGATCGAAGACCTCACCTTCGCACGGGCCTGATCAACGAGAGGCGGGATATGGGTCAGAATCAGGTGACGTGCACGAGAGGCTTTGGCTACTTCACCAATGCGCTCCGGTGGTGAGTGGCGCGTGTAAAGCTCGGCCGGAGATCCGGGCGGATCGAGAACGGCGCAGTTAAACACGAGCAGGTCGGTATCCGAGGCGAGCTTGGTTAGATTTTCCAGACCTTGGGGGTCGATATCACCGGAAAAGGTCACGCTTTTGTTACCATACTCAATGCGGTAGGCGACTGCTGGGGCGTCGCCGTGATGCGTGGCGACGGTCAGGATTTTTATTCCATCTGGCGTTTCGAGGATTTGCCTCGGGGCGCGAGTCAGATCGATCGGCAAATCCTTGGCTTCGAGTGTTACCGGAGCACCGAAGGTTTTGACATAGGTCCAAGCGCCGCCTTGGCCAAACAACAATTCGGCAAAGCGAGTGGTGCTCGGATAATCCCCTTTGCCAGCTGGGCCGATCAAGACGAAGTGGACCGGATCGTCCTGTATCATTGCCCGCGCTTTGACAATGCTGGGCACATCGGCGGTGTGATCAATGTGCAAGTGCGTCAGGAGAATGATGTCCAGGTCATGCAGACCGATTCCGAGTTCGCCCAAACGCGCAAAAGCGCCTGACCCCGCATCGACCAGGAGCCGGGCCCTTCCGTGAATGAGGATGAGGTTGCAGGAGGCTGCGCGCCCAGCCGGGCGGGGACCGCCAGTGCCAAGGAAAACCACTTCCATCGCCGCTGAGGTCGGGGAAGGTGTCTGCGCACTGCTGATGCCGTGGAAAACAAACAACGCGAGAATAGCCGCAAACCGAGAGATCATTCCGCGCCTATATTTGCACGGCTCGATTCATGCAACAAAACATCCACCTTCCTGACCACATGCTCGAAAGGAAACTTTTCCGTAACTGGCGCATTATCTGCGAAAAGGTGCCGAGTTCCTTGTCACCTACCAGATCGATAATCTCAGCAGGTCATTCGGCTAACCATGACTGAAGGCAGTGATTTTTGCTTCCTGTAAAGACATCGGCATCAATCGCTCGCCGATGCCGTGGAAAAGGTCGCTACGCTTGCCGCTTACCCACCTCGCCGATTTTGTCCATGCAGGCCACCAACTCCTCGCGCGAAACCGCGGCAAAGAGCTGGGCGCGCAGCTCCTCATCAGAGATGGTGTTCAAGGATGATTCTGCCGAGTGACCTCAAAGTCGTCAACGAGCCCTGGATGGTTTGCCGCTGGCGGCGGAGTTGTTCGTCGAGCTCGTTTTGGGTCTGGGTGGACGCGCGGGTCAGTAGCTTGTCGAACATATCGACCACCTGATCGACGGCGTCGCGGTAGCTCTGCCACAGAAAGCAGACCAACGCCGCGCGGCGGCGTGGCTCGGGGAGCTCGCGCAACCGAGTCATCGAGGACTTTCTCACCTGGTGGAACAGCGCCCGTTGGTAATTGCCGTTGAGCCACAAGAGATCGACCCCAAGCACGCCTGTAGCTTCGATGACGCTCAGTTTGTCGAGTAAAGTGAGCATCGCATCCACGGATGGCTTGCTCGGATTGGCTTTGATCGCCTGCAACCCGGAGCTGGTTTCGTCCGGCTTGACCAAGAGCAGGTCCTCGAGCGTAGCGGTCAAGCCGTTCGGGACGGACGCAGCGACCCGCCTGAAGATGTCCTCGCGTGCCCGCGCCCGCTGCTCGCCGACGATGCGGGCGATCCGGAACTCGGCGGGCTCGAGCACGCGCTGCTCTTTAAGAAACTCCCGCGCCCGGCCGTAAGGGCGGCGGTCTGTTCCAGACGACAGGCCTCCTCGAACAGGAATTGTTCCAGCTGTGTCACCTCGGCGTCATCGAAGGGGCGCAGCCTCAGATAATCGGTAATGGTCTGTTGATGCTCGGAGATCGTCGGCTACCGTTTGCGGTAGAGTTCAATCAGCCCTGCATCAAGCCCCAACTGCGCCGCGCTGAAGTAAACCAGTTCCTCGAAGAGCTCGAAGGGCTGCTGCTGCGGAAATCGATCGAAGAGCCGGACGAAGGCGACCTGGTAGGCAAAGCCAAGCCGGTTATGGGGGCGCCGACACTTGCCGAGCTGCACGAAATCTTCCTCTGTCAGGCTGGCGGCGCGCCTGAGCTGGTCGCGGGAAAACATTACCGATGTGATACCGCGAACGCCGAAGCACGGAAAGACGGTTCCTTAGCGTATAAAATTACACGAATCTGCCTAGTACCCTTACTTGTCCCAGAAGATCAGTGAGGTCATAGGGCCAGAAGCGCGGGAGATTCTATTCCAGGCCATCGCAAACGGCTCGGTCGTGTCCTGGCAACACATTAACTTGCTGGGCGAATACGATTTCTCGGACGAAAAGCTCCAGGATTCGGTCGGGATCAAGCCCCCCAAAATTAGCTGCCTGAAAGCAGTCTGATTTTGGGAGCCGCAAAAAGCCACGTCTCGTTGCGTATATGCGGGTTTGTGCCAAATCTCGTGGCGTTTTACGTACCTTTGTTGGAACATCCCCGTTGTTCGTGGGCCATAGTTTGCGAATATGCCTCGCACAAAAGTACGAATTTAAAGTTTGTTGGCGAGGCGGCTGATTCCGTTCTTCAGGGGGTTTGGCACCGGAATTGATCAAGAATCCGAGGCGAAAGTCTACCCTCTTGGAAAATCGCGCTTAAGCCGTCAACCCGTCGGATTGGGGACCGTTTGATTCGGATTGGGGACTGTTTGATAAACTACGTCGCTTCCGCTGTAGAATGGCCGGTACCATATTCCCCCAAATTCAAAGTACTTGGCGTCATTCACTGTCACGGTTGTGGCTCCTTCCGGGATTGACGGAACCAGGACGCCTACCGGCGGGTCCACAATTTCATAGCCTTGGCCTGCTTCCTCGTAGAAGACACCGTTGGAGTAGGCGAAGCTTTTGTCGGCGCCATTGACCGTGATGGAGGACTCAGGAGCCGAAGGGATCACCGCTCCCTTGGGAGGCGGCACGACGGCATACCCATTGCCCTGGGGCGAGGGCGCGTAGTAAACGCCACCTGAATAGTAGTACGGGGTACCTTGGACCACGACCTGCGTCGATTGCGGCGGAAGGCTGGCGATCGTTGCACCTATCGCCACGCCGGCCGCGCCAGCGGTTGCCAATCCGGCGTAGTAGCCGCCCCAAGTACCAGGCGAACCACCACCGTACCAGGCGCCGTTGGAGCCGGGGGTTCCGTAGGTATTTGCGTAGTTATTAGCAAAATTCTGGCGACTCTGTTGCGTATTCTGTCCATAATTTTGGCGACTCTGTTGGGCGTTCTGCCCGTAATTCTGACGACCCTGTTGTGAGTTCTGCCCATAAGTCTGACGACTCTGCTGCCGGCTATTGGCGCCTTGCTGGTCCGCGGTCGTGCGCTGAGTAGCCCCTTGCTGGCGCGTATTTGTCTCATTTTGTCGGCCTTGCTGGCGCTGAGCTTGATTCTGGGTGCTTGTCCCCCGCTGTCCCTCATTAGACGTTGAGCGCTGTCCCCCGCGTGAGCCTCCCTGCAACTGCCTGCTACCGCTGCCTGCAGACTGCAGATTATGCGTGCTTCGAGCACCTGTCGCCGATCCTTTAGAGGAAGAAAACCCCCCCGATCTAGCCGCACCTTCGCGCGAAAAGCCGCCTCCCCGTCCACCGCCACCGCCACCGCCTCGTCCACCACCACCTCGTTGAAAGGCTTCACCCTGAACTACGAAGAACAGGAGAGAAACAAGGCCTATTTGACTTGCAATCACTCTGAACAGGGATCTGTATTTCATTTCTCGCTTCCTTTCTTAGGAGCGGCTGGAACAGCAGCGTTGCCAACTGCGGTCAGGAATTGAATTCGATCCGCCCCAACGGGCGGAGTAAACGTAAAAAGCGCATCAGAAACTTCCGGGGCCAAATTCCAGTTGGAGAGATCCGCCCAGAACTGCGGTTGCCCCGTTTCATCTTTGTAGGTGATCACAACGCGTCTGGGCAAAGGCTCGCTGCCCTGGGCAACCCACACTTGAAAGTCTACACCTGTAGAAGTTCGCGCGGCGACATGATCGCAGGGTACATCTGTAATTGTTGTTGTTTCCACGTAGTTCGCTGAAACAACAAGCTTATCCAATTCACTTGGAAGCGTGCTCACGAGCATCAAGGCCAGGGGCACCCGGACCTTGAGATCGTCGACTGCATACTTGATTGCCTGGTCCAGGGTGCCCGGCCTGGACACGGTGGCGTAGACATTTTTCTTCGCCGTGTAAACGGTGATCTCTTTGCCATCGAAAATCACCAAACCTTTTTCGCCATCGCTTCTCTCGATTTCAAAACGCAAGCGATCGGGACGGCTGACGGTCACTTTGCGGACCTCACCAAATTCGATCTTTTGCCCGGATTCCTGAACCGCGTCATAGCCATCGCGCATGGTGACGCTGAAACGCTCGGCCTTGGCTAGATATTCGCTCATGTTTTTGAGGACAGTCATCGCCCGTTGTTCGGATGCCGATCGGGTCGGATTGTGCTCCTGCGCGACCAGGACCGGCGCCATCAGGACCATCAGGCTCACGACGGGTAAGGCCAGGTGCAAACTCTTGTCATTCATTCAAAAATCCTTTGTTGAAATTTTGCCCTATCAAAGGCGGAAACTGCCGCGCGATGTTTTCCCAACGCAAGTTATAACATCGCAGTTCGATAGGGTTCGTAGCGACCGTAAAATCCACTGCCGCGCCCGGGGGTGCGGCCCACGCGCTCAGAGAAAGCCCGCGTCTTTTCATGCGAATCTTTTAGGGGGCACACCGATAACTCTCAGCGCAACGCGCCGAACCAAATTCGCCTCCGCCAATATGCACCTCGACGCTAGCTACGTCTACTGGACTTTGATTCGATACAAATAACCCGCTTGAGATCTAGCGCACCAAGTCTGAGGCGCCTATAGCAGCGTTGGGCGCGCCGCCGGTTGACCCGCAAGGCGCTAGCGAGTGAGGCAAAGTAGATAGTCTTCCAGCCTGTCTTTAGGGATTGCGTCGGCCGCTTCAAACAAAGCCTGCAGCGGACTACATTCCCGGCAGTCCATTCCGGATGCGGCTCGAGAAATCCGGATCGCGATCGGCGGCGCGAGCCCGGTCGTTAATGTGGCTGAGGCGCTTGAGTTCTCCAAAGGGCAGTGACGTGTCGATCGCGCCGAGTTCGTAAGCGTGTTCGTCGATAGAGCCATTCACAAGGAGCTGCCAGTCCCAGGGCCGCGCCGAGCCGATATGCTTGATGTGGAGTCGGATGTTCGAAGTGCAATTGCTCAAGAGCTCATTATACCATTGTGCCCGGTCGTGAAGCTCGTTGGCGCTTTGGAGATAATCTAGGAAAAGGGCTCGGGACCGTTCCGGGGTCGCTGGAATCAGATGATAGAGATAGACGTCTTCCAGCCGATAATTGGTCCGCAGCCGCACGATGTCGCGCTCGTCACCGATGACATAATAGAGCTCGAATTGCCGGTACAAGCCGGCAAGTGCCGAATAGGCCTGGCCCTTCGCCATCCGCGTCTCAATCGACATACAGACATAGCCCTCCGGACCGAAGTCGAAGCTCACGAAGGTGTGGCAGATAAGCGTGGATCCCCAATAATTGGTAAAAAAATCGACTGTGCGCAGATTAGAAAGGTGCACCGTCTTTGTTTCCCATCGCGGATGGAAGTCGGTTTTGGTGACGTAGTCGAAGTTGCGGAAGTTGTGGATCACCACGCGGTCACTCTCAATTTCGGCATAGGGAGCTTCGGCAACCTCGGGTTGCCAATCGCGCGTATTGGAAGGGCGGATCGTGAGCCACCACGCGGCCAGGAGCGCAATTGCACCGGCAACCCCGAGTTGTGCCCGCCAGTGGGGTCGCACGAACGGGAGGACTGCGATCGCACTCAGGCCAAACGCAGCCGCCAGAGGTCGACGCAACCCTGTGACCGGGAAATCGAACCAGAGTGCGCCAAAAGCCCAGGCAACGCCGATCAACAGGACCAAGAAGCCGACGCTCAAGAGAATCCACGGCCCCACGAACGCCATACCCGCAGGGCGCGCGGTTTCCTTCCAGGTTCCGCGGATTTCAGCAATTTACTCGGTGGCATACAATGGCGGGTTTCTAATAGAAGGCGGCTAGAGTTCCAGTTAGGCCAGTTCTTGGCGGCTGGTGGCGACGTGATCGGTTGCCGAACGCCAAGCTTTGATTTGGTAGAGCCAAGTGATCTGCGACTCTCTGCTCGGTCGAGTCAGCCGAACGTCGATTCGTTTGTTTCACGTTCCGGTGCGAAGCACTAACGGCTGCCAAATGCAGCCGTAGGATTCGTTTTAACTCGGTGATGGTCTGAGGAAGAGCAAAAGAACCGTGGGGGCCAGGCACGATCAATTCCGACTGGGCGCCCGGAAGGTGCGAACTCCAGTAAGGCACCACACCGTCCGAACTGTTAGGCGTATCGCCTCTGCCGCGGTCGCCGATGATCGAGTGATAGGGCGCGCGGATGGGGAGTGTGTCCAGTCCGTGAAGAAGAGGATTCTGCGGCGAAAGGCCGTTAATGCCTGTTGGCATCCGCTTAAGGCCAAGATTTTTTTGGAACGATCCGCTGACCACGTTGCTGACCCCGGTGAACATCTGGCTCGGAAGATGAATGAGCGCGATGCCGATTGAACCGATCCAGTTGGTCGCCAGATAACTGCCACGATGCGGGACGCAAATAAATACGATCCTGGCCACCCGGGGATTCGCATCGAAGATCAGTGCCCTTTTGACGATATTATCAGGTGGCAGCCTGGCATAGAGGCGATCTGCGTCACCCTTGAAGATGCGATCCCAAAGTACGCGCCCGGTCGTCACCGCCTGCATCTGGGCAAGCAACCCCCCTAAACTGTGGCTAATGAGTACCATGTTCTTCGTTCTGGGATAGCGTCGGTACACTTGTGCCAAGCTCTCGCGAAACCTCAGCGCCGAAAGCGCAATAGGATCGCCGGTCGGGTAGGCGAAAACCCAAAACTGATACCGGCCGTGTAAGACTGGATCGGACTCGACGGCGGTAACCGTTGGTACCCACATCTGAGGTATCGACAATAACCCGTGAACAAAAATCACTGGAATCCGCTCGGGGTCATAAGGCTCGAGCATGTAGAGCCCAGTCTGTCGCTCGTAGTTTTCCGGGTGCATCATCGCCATCAGCCCGAGCAGCAACCCCGGTTCGGGATAATAGGCAAGCGGAGCGCCGAAATCGGCTGCTAATGGACGCACTGCACCTGCCAGCCGGACCGCGCTTTTCCTCGTCGGATCATATAATATGAGGGTGACATCACGCGTTCCTGGCCGGCCGTTTCAGATGGTCGGAAATCCAGAATGGCCGTGACAGCGCAAGCGACGCCGACGCGCGGCAGAAAAAACTCCCTGGGGTTCGAAGGCTTGTAAACTCCTACCAGCACGCCGCCCCAATCATTAATTCTCGCCTCCTGGTGAGCAATCTTTCCATGGACTTGCTTCGGGGTACGGAAGAAATCGAAGTAACTCGGATCCCAGGTGGCGTCCTTGTGTGAACCAGGCGCAAATCGTAGTCGGTAAATGGTGTGGCCGAAAGCAATCGTCTGGGGCTTATTCCAACGCTCACCGGTTGAGTGCAGTAAAACTGTCACCTCTTGGCATGCGCTGTCATAAATCGACTGTGCTTCACTTCTGTCGTTTGGAGACGAACTGTCCATCGGCTGGAGCGCCCAATCGGCCGCTTCGAGGTAGTAGCCGACGGCAGTCCCTGGGTCGTTTCGAGTCTTCTGCGCTTCAGCCAGGTTCAGCCTGGCATAGTAGACGATCGCTTGGGGGCTTGCGCTTGGCATCCGATCAGTTCCTCGCCCGCCCGAGACCGATACGCCCAAAAAAGGAAGAGCAACCCAATGATCTTGCCAGGCAGGACTGAATCGTACCGTTCATAAAAGTGTTTATTTTGGAAATTTGGTTGTGAACTCCTCGAAGGATTTCGTCCGCTACTGGCCGAGATGTGCCAGGGCATTGCGCAGCGGAGTGCTGGAGATCTGCATCACTCCCTGGAAAGGCATGTACATCGCCAGGATCAAGAAGATCGCAACTGAACCGAGAGCGCGCACAGGAATAAGGTGGCAATAACGGTTAGATTGAGAGGGGCGAAGAGGCCGAAGCTGGTAAAAACAATGGCGAGCCAGAAAACCAGCACCGCCAGCAAGGGCAGGGAGACGGAGGTGCTTTCCTGTTCGAACATCAGCCAGCGCAATTTTCCAAGATCAATAGCCATGCTAGATGCCTGGGCCTGGAGTGCGCGTTGACATCGTTCTGGGGGGATAGCGCCTGAATTTTATCATAGAGAATTTCGCCGCCGGCGGCTGTGGGTTCCATTTGGGAAGGTTGTTGATGGTCTTGGTGCCAGATCAGATCGAGCGTGCGGGCCACGGCGCCGCGCAACAAATCACGGGCTTCTTTGTCTCTGGCCCGTAGTGCGCCAGGACGCGGTCAAGCAGGATGACATTGGCAGACAACTGCGTCAGTTCGCTGCTCTGCGTGTCGTAGAAATTCTTGGCCGAAGCGACCAGCAGCCCGAGAACCAGAGCAGCCATGGTGCCGACCATTCCCATCCCCAGCCTTACAGTATCTTTTGAGTCAGCACTCAAATGACGCTCGGGCAGAACGGCGCGAAGAAACATACCGAGGAGCGCGCCTCCGAAAGTGCAGGCCAACACGACCAATCGGATTACGATGTCATTCATGATCAACGCTCTTTAAGACAACAAGCTCAGCTCGAATTGGGCCAGCAACGGTATTGATATCAAGCCACTAATGAAAGGCGAGCCGAATATAGCCGGGCTGTTCCTCGTTGTCTCCTGGTTAACGGCGTGCGGCTGGCTCCGCGACCCATCAAGCGTGGATGAAGGGTACGCACAGGCCGTCCGGTGGCGATGCCTCGCTGTTGCTGGCCTGATAAGGGGGCGATTTCGACAGTATCTTCGTCGTTCCACCTCTGCATGGCAGGGCGAGAAAGGCAGCCTTCGCGCGCGAGAATGGGTTCACCCTTTCCGTCGGCCGCTTAGCTGCAATGCCAGCCACTCCAATCGAGACAATA
>CAWEXO010000005.1:0-347839 GCA_963813025.1 uncultured Verrucomicrobiae bacterium
GCGTACTCGATGATCTTCGCACTGGCCGTCAACGTAACTTGGCCGGGCTCGACGTCGAATATGTCCATGGCTCAATCCTTGATCGTGTTATCCTACGCTCGGCGATGCAGGACGTCGACTCTGTATATCACCTTGCCGCATTGGTAAGCGTGCCGGAGTCTATAGAGCAGACTCATGCGTGCGTCGAACTCAACGTCATCGGCTTTCTTAATGTTCTCGAAGCTGCCGCCGCCGCCGGCGTGCGTAAGCTCTGCTTTAGTAGTTCCGCTGCCGTCTATGGAAATAATCCGATTGTGCCGAAACGAGAGGATATGTGCCCGGAGCCGCGCAGCCCGTATGCTGTGACAAAGCTCGACGGCGAATTTTACTGTCGGCAGTTTAGTGAAGCTGGCCGTCTCGAGACGGTAGCATTGCGGTTCTTCAATGTCTTTGGGCCGCGCCAGGATCCAGGTGCAGCGTACGGGGCCGCTATCCCAACGTTTTTTCAAAAAGCGCTCAGCGGCAGATCATTAACCATCTTTGGCGCCGGCACTCAGACGCGGGATTTCATCTTCGTCAAAGACATTGTAGCCGCGCTGGAGTTCGTGACCAACACGCCCGGTCTGACAGGCGTCTTTAACGCTGGTTATGGTGAGCAGATCACGATCCTCGATCTTGCTCAGCGCATCATTGCACTCACAGGTTCGCGTTCCTCGATTCAGTTTGCGCCGGCCCGTGCTGGCGATGTCCAGCACTCGCGAGCTAGTGTCGAGAAGTTGCAAAATGCTGGTTTTCGTCCAACAGGTACGCTGGACATCGGCCTGGAAGAAATGTTTTGTGCGCTGCGTGCCGGCTCGGTTGGCGGTTAGCCCGCAAAAACACTCCGCGAGAATCGATGAGTTCATTAGAGTTAAAAGGCTCAACAGAACAGTCCGGCGTAGCCGGAGGATTCTGCTGCCCTAGTGCACCGTCTCTCATATGATGGTGCCATCGCCGCAGGTCAGCTGGCTGTTTTTCAAGGCGCGAGCGAAGCGCCCACATCTGAATCATACGGGTCGAGCGAGCAACGTCGAAAAACAGCCAACTGGCCGCGGCCCAAAGGGTTGCGTTGAAAATGGGTCGGCGGCTGCGTTGCTCGTCGGTTACGTATCGATTCAGATATGCGACCTCCTACTGCCAGTCCGGCTCGGACCGCCTGGCCGGCGGCCCATTTTGAACGCAACGATAGCACGAGTATATGAGAGACGGTGCACTAGCAGCCAGAGCGCGGGTCATCCTGCGAGGCTATTGTTTGAGAGCAGCGGCTGGCTTTCGTGCTCAAGCTAAACATCTACGTGTCGATGGTTTTAAGAGATTGCCCAGGCTTTTCGCTTCATGAAGATTGCGTTTCTGACTACTGATAATCGCGAAACTTACCGGCGCTATGAATTACCGGAGCCATACTTCCACCCTGCTCGCGAAGCTTTGCTTGCCGGGTTTCAAAGCTTTCCTGAACTAGAGGTTCACGTTCTCTCGTGCGTTCAGCATCCTGTTAAGTCGCCGGAAAAGTTGGCTCCAAACATCTGGTTTCACCCGCTTCATGTGTCAAAATTTGGTTGGCTGCGCACCGGTTACCAAGGCTGTATCCGCGCCGTTCGCTGGAAGCTCCGCGAACTGCAGCCTGATCTTGTCCACGGTCACGGCACCGAGCGTGATTGCGCGATTAGCTCCGTTCTCAGCGGCTTCCCAAATATCCTCACGATCCACGGAAACATGCGAATTATTGCGAAGCTGATGCAGGCTCCGCCGTGGTCCTTCCACGGGATCACGGCGACGCTGGAACGCTTTACTTTGCCCAGAACCGATGGCGTGGTCTGCATTAGCCGCCACACTCAGCAGGCTGTGAGGACCCTTGCAAAAAAGACATGGCTGATACCAAATGCGGTTCACCCGGCTTTTTTTCAAACGCAGAATAATCCCATCAATCCGCCGGTATTTGTCTGTATCGCCGATATTACGCCCATAAAGAATCAAGTGTTTCTCCTTGACGCGCTCGAAGAACTTGCGCGGACGGACGATTTTCGTGTCGTTTTTGCCGGCGGCGTACGGGAGGACCATCCTTACGGAGCTCTTTTTTTACAACGAATCAAGTCGGCTCCATGGGCCGAGTATCATGGATTCGTCGATCGCAGCAGACTCATTAAATTGCTCCAGATAGCACGGGCTCTGGTCTTACCCTCAAGAGAGGATAACTGTCCGATGGTCATTCTTGAAGCAGCTGCTGCCGGAGTTCCGACTCTTGGGGCCGCGGTGGGGGGAATTCCGGAATTAATTCAAGACGGGCGGACCGGTTTTCTCTTCCAACCAAACGATGCGGTCCGATTCAAAAACTTGGTTCGGGATCTACTCCGAGACGAAAAGATCCTCGAACGGCTGGCTGCCAACGCGCGAGCGGAAGCGCAAGAGCGATTTTTGCCGCGGGCAATTGCGGAGCAGCACATCGAAGTTTACGATGGTATGATTGCCGGCTAAGGTTCTGGCACGGGTGCGTGCATATTGAATCCTGATCAAGGCCCGGTTTGCGCTCCGGAGTTCCGGAAGCCATGTAGTACTATGTGTTCTTCGGTACAGACCAAAAGGTTGGACTTGCTGGAATAAATTCCCGCTGGTCGCTGAGTATCGAAACAAATATGCTGACGAAACCTACTTTTTCCTTTCCCGGGAGTTTTTGCCCGGCCGATGACCGGGTGCTGACAATGCTTTCTGGCTGCGCACATTATCGCAGGTCCGATCGGCCGTTGTTTATTTCTGCTTACAATGAGCTCTGCCGGGTCGAGTTAAAGGGCGCCAGGATATTGGAAGTTTGTTGCGGAGCGGGTGTCTTGGCCCGGGAAGTTGCACGCGCCTTTCCGGAGGCACACGTCGTCGGCTTGGATCGCTATCCGGATTCCGGGCAAGCCATCCAGGAAGCCCGCAGCAAGGAGGGTCTAACAAATGTAAGCTATCATCGCGGCAACGCGTTGCAGCTCGATGGATTTCCTGATAGCTCCTTGGATTTGGTGTATGGTCAAGCCACTCTGCATCATTTAGCCAATGACTTGGATGCGGTTCGGGTGGAGTTTTCGCGGGTCTTAAAGCCGGGCGGACGGCTAATTTTCATCAATGAGCCCCTCGGGCACAACTACCTGTGGGCCATCGTCCGCGCCTGCCAGGTTACTCGGGGACGCATGTGGGACGAAAGTAATCTCTTTCTGGATTTTCTGGAGGATATCGCCAGGGATTTCTCTCGGTGCGAGGTGCAGGTGTTCAACCTGCTGGGTTATCCTTTGAAAGCCTTGGGGCGTCTAGCTACCCGGCCTTTGGTCGACTACGTGGCCCGTTTGGATTCGGCGCTGATGCGTCGCTACCGCGCCTTCGCGCCGCTGGGAGCGAATTTCAACGTATTTTTTTATAAATAGGATTGCTTCTTTGGCGCACCTCGACGCGCGGGCTGGCTTAGGCGCGAAAGCCCGCCTCGAAAGCTGATTTTTCAGGCCCGCGAGGAAACTTCTCTTCCGATTGCTCCAGCAGGAGAGCCCAATCCGATTCTTTTTTCACTGTGTTCTTCAGTTTGAAACGGAGTGGTCAATTCTAGCTCCGAGCGCTGGTAATTCCATTGCCAGCAACCGCCGCGTCGTCCTTGTCCGCAAAATCCTTCATTCAGCGGCACTACCGGCCCGGGAGAAAAGTTCTTTCCCGATCATTGCTTCGCTGGTAAAGGAAGATACGATCGGAAGCGCAAGGACAGAGCCAGATTCTGAGCGATCGTTCGTTCGGGTGGCTGCAGAGTTTAACATTCCAAGAAGTGCATCCGACCTGAATACGTGTAGGAGGTTGGAAAGATAGGGTGAAGTCAGCATCTATACCGCAAACTGATCGCGAAATTGCCACGCCGAGACCGCCGCGCAAAACGCCTTATTTTGAATCGACGCCCTTTCGCGGACTGAATTTCTTTGATTTCGAACACGCGGCGATTTTTTACGGCAGAATCAAAGCCGTTGGAGAAGTGCTCGATGCGTTGAAAAAACAGGCAAAGGCCTTACAGCGCTTTGTCTTGGTGCTGGGCGACAGTGGTTCGGGAAAGAGTTCTTTGGTTCGAGCCGGTGTTCTGCCGCTTTTGACCGAGGTTACCACCCTCGAGGGAAGCGGCCCGTGGCGTCGCGCAGTGACCCGACCGGGAGCCGGTGGCGCCGGGTGGGATCCGCTTGATGGACTTGCCGCTGCCGTTCTCGAACAATCGGCGGTGCCAGAGCTTCGGATTTCAGCGTCGCCCCACGAATGCCGAAATCTAGCCACCGTGCTTCGAACACATCCGGAGGGCGCCGCACTGCGGGTCAAGCATGCGCTGGATCGTCTCAGTCGGCCGGAGCTCGAGCCTCGCCTGGATGAGCAAGAGAGCGAGTTGCCCCTGCCACGGAAAGGCGAAGACGCTGAGCTTGCCGGACAGCAGACACTGAGCGGGGTGAAACCGCAGGCGCAGTTCGCGCTGGTCGTGGACCAGTTGGAGGAGCTCTTTACGAGCGGGTTTCCCTTCGAGCTCCAGCAGCGATACCTCGCCGCTCTCAGTGCTTTGGCTGGTTGCGAACGGGTCTTTGTCATCGCGACCTTGCAAAGCGATTTCTTCGCCCGTTACCAACAATCTGTCGGCACAGTCGATTTCCCGGCGTCCCTCAGCACATGCGAGCCTGAGCAGCCAACACCGCGCGAGATCGGGAAAATGATCCGCTTGCCCGTCGAGGCAGCCGGTCTGCGCTTCGAGCGCGACCCCAAGACGGGACGCAGCCTGGACGAGATCTTGGTGGAGGCAGCGGCGGCTAGTCCCGAGCCCCTCCCCTTGCTCGAACACCTGCTTTTGCAGTTGTACCACAAACAACGTGAGCGAGAAGACGGTTTTCTATGCTGGTCTGATTATTACGAATTGGGCGAACTTGAGGGGGCCCTGGCCCATCATGCAGAGAGCGTCTTCTCGATGCTCAAATCGGAGGAACAGGCAGCGCTTGGATGCGTGATGGGGCATCTGGTTACGCTCGGCTCGGGCCAGGAAGACGTCGTCAATCCCCGCACCGTCCCTTATCGTGACCTTGTTTCCTGTCCTGGATTGGAGAATGGCCAACCGGAAGGGGCGAAAGGCCTGGTTGATCGTTTGATCGAAGAAGGACTGTTGCGTGCCGAGACTGGTCCCACCCAAGAGGTGGTTGTCAACGTTGCCCACGAGGCGCTTCTGCGGGGATGGCCACGAGTTTGGCAATGGTTTTCTGAGAACCAGGAATTTCTTCGCATGCGCGATCGGCTCGATGCCAACCTCAAGCTCTGGCTGAGTCGAGGCTGCCAAACCGAGGACTTGCTCGATCCCCGGACCAGCCGTGCTGAAGCGAAGAAATTGGCCAAAGATTTCGGATCCTCATTAACTGAGACGGAATTCGACTACATTCAAAAGAGCCTTGCCTACCAAAACCAACGCTGGGGGGTGCGCCGTGCCATCGGGCTGGCAGTTCTCGGAGTGTTGGCTGTTCTGGCAACCAGTGCGGCGGTTATCTGGCCTCAGGCACGAATCGTGCGCAACGCGACGAAAGCCTATGCGAAACTTCAACACGGGATTGCTCACTTGGCACCGGATGCGCACGAGGCGGCAGAGATCCAGCCGAAGAGCCCGGAACAACAAGACGCCGCACTGGTAGCAAAGAAAGCCGAACTTGCCGCAAGTCAGCGTGACGCGCTGCAGGCCCAGCTCAAGGAAATCGAAGCCCAGACGCGACCGGCCCAAAAGAATACGGACCCCGCCGCAAACCAGCGTGACGCGCTTCAGACCCAGCTTAGGGACACCCAGGCCAAGGAACAACAGGCCCAAAAGGAAGCCGAGCTTGCCGCCAGCCAGCGCGACGCGCTCCAAACCCAGCTCAAGGACACCGAAACCAAGGCCCAACAGGTCCAAAAGAATGCCGAGCTTGCCACAAGCGAGCGAGACGCGCTCCGGGCCCAACTCAAGGACACCGAAAAGGCGCAACAGGCCCAAAAGAATACGGAACTTGCCACAACTCAGCGTGACGCGCTTCAAGCCGAGTTAAAGGACGCCGAAACCAAGGTGCAAGCCGCTCAACAAACCGCCGAGCTTGCCACAAGCCAGCGCGACACGCTCCAAACCCAGCTCAAGGATACCGAAACCAAGGCCCAACAGGCCCAAAAGAATGCCGAGTTTGCCGCCAGCCAGCGCGAGGCGCTCCAAACCCAGCTCAAGGATACCGAAACCAAGGCCCAACAGGCCCAAAAGAATGCCGACTTAGCCGCCAGCCAGCGCGACGCGCTCCAAACCCAGCTCAAGGATACCGAAACCAAGGCCCAACAGGTCCAAAAGAATGCCGAGCTTGCCACAACTCAGCGTGACGCGCTCCAAACCCAGCTCAGGGGCACCGAAACCAAGGCCCAACAGGCCCAAAAGGATGCCGAGTTTGCCGCCAGCCAGCGCGACGCGCTCCAAGCCCAGCTCAAGGAAACCGAGGCCAAGGCACAACAGGCCCAGAAGGATGCCGAGCTTGCCATACCTCAGCGTGACGCGCTCCAAACCCAGCTCAGGGGCACCGAAACCAAGGCTCAACAGGCCCAGAAGAATGCCGAGCTTGCCACAACTCAGCGTGACGCGCTCCAAACCCAGCTCAAGGAAACCGAGGCCAAGGCACAACAGGCACAGAAGGATGCCGAGCTTGCCACAACTCAGCGTGACGCGCTCCAAACCCAGCTCAGGGGCACCGAAACCAAGGCTCAACAGGCCCAGAAGAATGCCGAGCTTGCCACAACTCAGCGTGACGCGCTCCAAACCCAGCTCAAGGATACCGAAACCAAGGCCCAACAGGCCCAAAAAAATGCCGACTTAGCCGCCAGCCAGCGTGACGCGCTCCAAACCCAGCTCAAGGATACCGAAACCAAGGCCCAACAGGCCCAAAAGAATGCCGACTTAGCCGCCAGCCAGCGTGACGCGCTCCAAACCCAGCTCAGGGGCACCGAAACGAAGGCCCAAAGGAGTGCCGAGCTCGCCGCAACCCAGCATGACGCGCTCGAGGCCCAGCTCGAGGACGTCGAAGCCAAGGCGCAAAAGAATGCCGACCTGGCCGCAACCGAGCGAAGCGGGCTGGAAACCCGGCTGAACAAGGCCGAAGAGAGGGCGCAAACGGCAGAAAAGAATGTCGACCTTGTTACAAATCAGCGCAGCGTTCTGGAAACCCAGCTGAAGAAAGAAGAGGAGCAATTGCGGGCAGCGACACAGAATGGCGTTTTGGTTCAGACGCAGCCTCGCGTTGCCGAGTCCCCCGTGACAAACGGGGAGCCGGCCCAAAAGAGTGCCGACCTCACCGCAGACCAACCTAAATTCGAACAAACTCAACCACCAGATGCCCATGGCGGGCCGGCCGCTTTAACTCAACCGTCGAATGCGTCACCCCAGTCCGCCGCAACGCCCGCAAACTCCGAGTCGGCACCCGGCGGGACTCCATCTGCCGTGGAGATTCCGGACGAAGAGCACAACGCGACAGGTTCGGACGAAAGTACACTTCGATCGCCGCCGAAGTCGCCCCGGCCCCAAAAGAGGAGCCATTCAGGGGAGCTAAAGAGCGCACGCAACGTTCCCAAATCAAGCAGAGCCAAGCGGCTGTCCGACCACCAACTCCGTCAGCCGCCGACTCCGTTGGGTCGACTGCTCCTGAAGCTTAAGGCAAAACTCAAAGCGATAACGACACCAGCGTCTTCTAACCCTTGACCCTGAGCCCAGACGGATAAGCCAATGATTGACTAGCGAAGAACGCAACGTGGCATTGCGGTCGAACGAGCTTACGCCGAGCTCCGCAACCAATCCTTCTCGTGCTCCTGCATGAATCGCACTGGACCTCTCCCGTGTCCGTGTTTTTCGGAGGAAGTACACCTGCTCACTCCCGCTTGGCGGATTTATCCAAGATGTAAAGCTGGCTAAGAGCGCTGGCGAACCGTTCCCATAAAGTCAAACTGGCTAACCGCTAACGGTAAAGGCGCAGTCGTTGCGACCGCCGCGGCAAAACCGTCCATGGTTTTAAGCGGTCGAACGGGCAGGTCATCAGCGTCGATGCTGGTCGGACTTAAACTAAAGCCGGTACCGAGCGCCTTCAGGTACGCCTCTTTGGCCGCCCAGGTTGCAAAGAACTTCAATCGTTGGGCATCACTCGGCATTGTGTAAAATTGCTTCAGTTCGCGCGCCGAAAACACGTCGCCCGCGACATCAACTACGGAAAAATCGTACCGAATCGCTTCAACATCTACGCCAACCGGATCGCCCTGCGTCACCGCTATCAATCCAATGTGGCGCGAATGAGAAACATTGAACTCGAGAGGAGCGGGTAACTCTTTCAACGCAGGCTTCCCCTGGGCGCTAAAGACGAATTCCAGCGACTCTGGCGATGCGCCAAGGTAGCCGCCAAGGATTCTGCGGAGGCTTGAGCGGCATACACCGAACTGAACCCCATCGCGTTTAAAATGAAAGCGTTTAACATGCTCTCGCTCTTCCGAGGACAGCGTCAGAAAATATGGCCCAGGAGCGAGAAGATCGATATCGATATGCCAGATGTGCACCTCGCCCCTCCCCAGCGTTGGCCACTTTGTTCGCATTTTCAGTCCGGCTCCCGCAAAGATCTTCGGCTGGTTTCATTTCTCGATCAACGCGCATCCGGCGGATTCACCGACAAGAAAAGAGCGTTGCTAAAGGACTGATGAACGTTATAGTGCCGACCTCAATGAAGTAACGATCGGAGGATGCGGGCCGCTACGGCGTCGGGTTTTAGCCGGTCGAACGGCTCTTTCCTTGAATCCCTGACTCAGAGGTATGCGAGCGATTCTTTTCCCAACGTTAATTCTGTTCAGTGCTGCGACGGTCTTCAGCGCATGCCAGAGCCGAAAAGCGAACGCAAGCGCCGCGGCTCATGCCAACATCGCATCAGCTAACAGCGGAGATCTTCGGGTAGCAGTTCGGGACGACGTTGGCGTATACCAGTATGGTCCACAGCAGCTGACCAAGCCGAACACGACTCTGAACAAGGGAGACTTGGTGCGAGTCGTTCGGAAAGGGTTTGGCTATACCCTGGTTGAGACCGCCGAAGGAAAACGACTAGGCTGGGTAGCAAGTGAAGACCTTGGCGCCGCCCCGCCCGAAAGGACCCCGGACCAGCCTGCGGCGGTGGATAACAGCATTCCCATTCCCGCTCCCGTTGGCATGGCTCCTACCGAGGCGCCGCCTCAAGGCACAAACGAGAATTCTGCCGCCGGGGCACCGTCTCCTGTGCAAACCCCGAACAATCTGGACGAGCAAAAGCCGCTCCCGGCGGTGTCGCCGGAGAAAGGTTCTTTCCCGATCATCGCGCCGTGACGCCGCGAGTTGGGGCGTCGCACCGATAAAGCGCACTGGATATTTTTAATTTCTCAGGAGGAGAAAAGCCACATCGGCTACAGAAATGCCGGCGACATCCGTCTTATTACGTGAGCGGTCGACGTTCGGTGGCTGTAGAGTTTAACATTCCAATAAGTGGATCCGATCCGATGCGCTTAGGAGCTGGAAAAATAGGATGAAATCAACGTTCGCACCGCAAACTGATCGCGAAATTGCCACACCGAGACCGCCGCGCAAGGGGCGCTACTTTGAGTCGACCCCCTTTCGCGGACTGGACTTCTTTGATTTCGAACACGCGGCGATTTTTCACGGCAGAACCAAAGCCGTTGGAGAAGTGCTCGATGCGTTGAAGCAACAGGCCAAGGGCGCACAGCGCTTTGTCCTGGTGCTGGGCCCCAGCGGTTCGGGAAAGAGTTCTCTGGTTCGAGCCGGTGTTCTGCCGGTTTTGACCGAGGTTGCGGCGATCGAGAGAAGCGGCCCGTGGCGTCGTGCCGTGACCCGACCGGGAGCCGGCGGCGCCGGCTGGGATCCGCTCGATGGACTTGCCGCTACCCTTCTCGATCAATCCGCGCTGCCAGAGCTTCGGATTTCAGCCTCGCCCCAGGAATGCCGAAATCTAGCCACTGTGCTTCGAACACATCCGGAGGGTGCTGCACTGCGGGTCAAGCATGCGCTGGATCGTCTCAGTCGGTCGGAGTTCGAGCCTCGCCTGGATGAGCAAGAGAGCGAGTTGCCACTGCCCTGGAAAGGAGAAGACGCTGAGCTTGCCGGAAAACAGTCACTGGGCGAGATCAAACCCCAAGCGCAGTTCGCGCTGGTCGTTGACCAGTTGGAAGAGCTCTTTACGAGCGGCTTTCCCTTCGAGCTCCAGCAGCGATACCTCGCCGCTCTCAGTGCTTTGGCTGGCTGCGAACGGGTCTTTGTCATCGCGACCTTGCAAAGCGATTTCTTCGCCCGTTACCAACAATCTGTCGGCACGATCAATTTCCCTGCGTCCCTCAGCACATGCGAGCTTGACCAGCCAACACCGCGCGAGATCGGGAAAATGATCCGGTTGCCCGTCGAAGCAGCCGGTCTGCGCTTTGAGCGCGACCCCAAGACCGGACGCAGCCTGGACGAGATCCTGGTGGAGGCAACGGCGGGTAGTGCCGAGCCACTCCCGTTGCTCGAACACCTGCTTTTGCAGTTGTACCACAAACAACGTGAGCGAAAAGACGGCTTTCTCCGCTGGTCTGATTATTACGAATTGGGCGAACTCGAGGGGGCCCTGGCCCATCATGCAGAGAGCGTCTTCTCGATGCTCAAAGCGGAGGAACAGGCAGCGCTTGGATGCGTGATGGGGCATCTGGTTACGCTCGACTCGGGTCAGGAAGACGTCGTCAATCCCCGCACCGTCCCTTATCGTGACCTTGTTTCCTGTCCTGGATTGGAGAACGGCCAACCGGAAGGGGCGAAAGGCCTGGTTGATCGTTTGATCGAAGAAGGACTGTTGCGTGCCGAGACTGGTCCCACCCAAGAGGTGGTTGTCAACGTTGCCCACGAGGCGCTTCTGCGGGGATGGCCACGAGTTTGGCAATGGTTTTCTGAGAGCCAGGAATTTCTTCGCATGCGCGACCGGCTCGATGCCAACCTCAAGCTCTGGCTGAGTCGAGGCTGCCAAACCGAGGACTTGCTCGATCCCCGGACCAGCCGTGCTGAAGCGAAGAAATTGGCCAAAGATTTCGGATCCTCATTAACTGAGACGGAATTCGACTACATTCGAGAGAGCCTTGCCTACCAAAACCGACGCTGGGGGGTGCGCCGTGCCATTGGGCTGGCAGTTCTCGGAGCGTTGGCTGTTCTGGCAACTCTTGCGGCGCTTATCTGGCCTGACACGCAAATCCTGCGAAACGCAACGAAAGCGTATGCGAAACTTCAACACGGGATTGCTCACTTGGCACCGGATGCGCACGAGGCGGCAGAGGTCCAGCCGAAGAGCCCGGAACAACAAGACGCCGCACTGGTAGCAAAGAAAGCGGAACTTGCCGCCAACCAGCGCGACGCCCTGCAGGCTCAGCTCAAGGACACCGAAGCCCAGGCGCAAACGGCCCAAAAGAATACAGAGCTCGCCGCAAGTCAGCGTGACGCGCTTCAGGCCCAGCTAAAGGACACCCAGGCTACGGCGCAACAGGTCCAAAAGAATGCCGAGCTCGCCGCAAGTCAACGCGACGCGCTCCAAACCCAGTTAAAGGACATCGAAGCCAAAGCGCAAACGGCTCAAAAGAATGCAGAGACTGCCGCGAGCCAGCGTGACGCGCTGCAAACTGAGCTTAAGGACACGCAGGCCAAGGCGCAGCAGGCTCAACAAAACGCCGACACGGCGGCAAGCCAGCGTGAAACGCTCCAAGCCCAGCTAAAGGATACTGAAGCCAAGGCGCAACAGGCTCAACAGAGTGCCGAGCTCGCCGCCAATCAGCGCGACGCGCTGCAGGCTCAGCTCAAGGACACCGAGGCCAAGGCGCAAACGGCCCGCAAGGATGCTGAGGTCGCCACAACTCCCGGTGGTGTGCTCCAAACCCAGCTAAGGGACGCTGAGGCGAAGGCGCAACAGGCCCAAAGGAATGCCGACGTGGCCGCAAGCCAGCGTGACGTGCTTCAAGCCCAGCTCAAGGACTCCCTGGCCACCGCCCAACAGGCCCAAAAGGATGCCGGCCTCGCCGCAAGTCAGCGTGATACGCTCCAGGCCCAGCTCAAGGACACGCAGGCCACTGCCCAACAGGCCCAGAAGAATGCCGAGCACGCCACAACTCAGCGTGACGCGCTCCAAGCCCAGCTCAAGGAAACCGAGGCCAAGGCACAACAGGCCCAGAAGAATGCCGAGCACGCCACAACTGAGCGTGACGCGCTCCAAACCCAGCTCAAGGATACCGAAACCGAGGCACAACAGGCCCAGAAGAATGCCGAGCACGCCACAACTCAGCGTGGCACGCTGCAGGCCCAGCTCAATGACACCGAAGCCAAGATGCAACAGGTTCAAAAGAATGCAGGGCTTGCCACAACTCAGCGTGATGCCCTTCAAACCCAGCTAAAGGACACTGAAGCCAAGGCGCAACAGGCCCAGAAGGATGCCGAAGTGGCTAAAACCGAACGCGACGCGCTGCAGACCCAGCTCAAGGACACCGAAGCCAAGATGCAACAGGTCCAAAAGAATGCCGACGTAGCCGCAAACCAGCGTGAAGCTCTCCAAGCCCAGTTAGTGGACACTGAAGCAAAGGCGCAACAGGCCCAGAAGGATGCCGAAGTGGCTAAAACCGAACGCGACGCGCTGCAGACCCAGCTCAAGGACACCGAAGCCAAGATGCAACAGGTCCAAAAGAATGCCGACGCAGCCGCAAGCCAGCGTGAAGCTCTCCAAGCCCGGTTAATGGATACTGAAGCCAAGGCGCAAACCGCACAAAAAAATACCGAGCTTGTCACAAGTCAGCCTGACACCCTCCAGGCCCAGCTCAAGGACACCGAAGCCAAAGCGCAAGCGGCCCAAAAAAATGTCGAGCTCGCAGCGAGCCAGCGTGACGCGCTACAAAACCAGCTCAACGACGCTGAAGACAAGGCGCAAACCGCGCAAAAAAATACCGGGCTTGTCGCAAGTCAGCGTGACGCGCTCGAAAACCAGCTGAAAAGCGCAGAAGGGAAACCCGAACAGGCCGGGCAAGGAGCTAATCCGACCCCAAAAAATGAACCGCTCACAGGGGCTCGGGAGTCCGTGAACCTGGCCTCGATCAATCAGAACCAGGCTGCCGTCTCTCCACCGACTCCGTCAATTGCCGCACCCGCAAATGCCGGCGCT
The DNA here is from genome assembly GCA_963813025.1 of uncultured Verrucomicrobiae bacterium. Classification (GTDB taxonomy): domain Bacteria; phylum Verrucomicrobiota; class Verrucomicrobiia; order Chthoniobacterales; family JAFAMB01; genus CAVSUL01. The sequence goes on from CAWEXO010000005.1 coordinate 13,224, forward strand.
GTGGCCGCTCAGACCGACAAAAAGGGTTCGGCGGAAGAACAGTCCTTAAAGCAGTTCGTTCGTGAGTATATTCGAAGTGTCGCCAGCAATGACCTCTCCGCGCAGGAGCGCTTTTTTGAACACCGAGTGAACTATTATGGCGAGGGACTCCTCTCGCGCGAGCAGGTTCGGGCGTCTCTGGTGCGTTACGAGCGGGAATGGCAGGTCCGGAACTGGGAACCGCGCGGAGAACCTGAATTACCACATGTTCTTCATTCGAAGAATCCGAGGCTTTACGAAGTTATTCAGCCTTTTACTTGGACGATCTCGAACGGCGCAAAGCACGAGGAGGGAAGTGGAACGCTCTACGTCCGGCTTTGGAAGAATGATAAAGGCGAATTTCACATCATTTACGTCAGGCACAACGATACCGATCTTGCTTCAATAAGATCCAAATCCGGGGAAACTCAGCCCTCGAATGTTCAGAGCAAGGTGGCCACGGCGGCTTCAACTCTGCTGTTCGATTCGTCGGCTCAAAGAAATGAGCCAGCTCCGCCGGGTCAAAAGTCCGGGAGACTCGCCCCGGTCGACCAAAGTCAAGCCGCTGTCGCTGTTCCGACGCCTTCAGTTTCGCCGTCCGCGGAATCGATATCTCCCGAGCCTCAAACCAATAAAAACGCCGAAGCTCCGGAGGACGTAACATCCTTAAAGGGGTTCGTTCGCGATTATATTCGAACTGTAGAGCGCGACGACGTTTCCGCACAGGAGCGCTTCTTCGCTCCCCAGGTGAACTTTTATGGTGAAGGAGTCCTCTCTCTGCCGAAAGTTCAGGCGGTCACGGAGCATTACCATCGTGAATGGCCAAATCGGAAATGGGAACCCCGAGGGAACCCCAAGGTTGTCCCCTCGGCTGAACCTGATCAATACGAAATTCTTCAGCCTTTCACCTGGAGTGTCTCAAACGGCATACGGCACGCGGAGGGAAGTGCAACGCTCTACGTCCGGGTCTCGAAGGATGGTAAAGGTGAATTTCACATTGTGCACGTGGCGCAGCAGCAAAGCGGTCCCGCCGAGAGCCGATCTAGCGCCAAGGAATTTCAACCACCCCACTCAGGCCAGAACGCGGAATCTCGAGTTAGACAGCCGCACTGAAAAACGATGGAAATTGAAAAAGCATTGAAGGGAGCTGCTCCGTCCCCAATGTCCTTTTATGTCCACAGCAACCCTCTTTCGACTCAAAAGCTGTGAATAAATCCAGATAGTTTGGGGTCCAACGAGTTCTAGAAAACTGTTATGTTCCGATATTCCAGAAATCACCAGCATGAGCCACCGTCCGAGCGGCGTCCAATCCGGGTCCGTTCTCGAAAACTGCCCCGGGTGCAGCTTTTCCTTTGTATAATCGGCGTCGGCAGTTTCGTTAGCGCGTTTTCTGCGGGTGCAGAATTTTTTCAAATGAACGCGAGTGTGGCGCACGCCAACCATCCGGATAGGGACAGCGGGCAGGGCGCGACGTTGATGGCCCAAAACGGAAGCTACGTGGAGAAGTATGAGAGGACGGCCACCATGACCTCAATTACAGATGCGACAAAACCCGCAAATGTGATTACGAGAGGGCAAGCTGCCGCGGCTGAACCGAATACCGGTATCCTGATCCTGGGCGGTCTCGCTCTTTTACTTTGGATCCAGCGTTTTCGCAGGAATCGGATTTAAGTGGCAGGTTTATCATCTGGTGAGATCCCAGCTTGTTCTCCCGAACGGCAAGACTTGCGATTTACTCTGCCCATCATCAGCTGAGAAAATGTCGCAATTTCGGTAGGGGCAACTGCTAGATTAGTGCACCGTCTCGCATAATATGCTCTCGCCGCAGGTCAGTCGGCTGTTTTTCAAGACGCGAGAAGGCCCATATCTGGATCATACGGTCGCGATGCTGTGTCGCCGGCTTGAGAGTCTTCCTTGTACCGTGTTCCAAGCTCCTCTTGAGAGGAATTAAAACGGCCAATTTTATTGCAGAACCGTAACAAACTGCTAATAAGCAACAAGCATTGCCTAACCCCGTAACGACCTGCCCTGGAGCGTGAACAAGTCCGAAAGATGGGTTCAATTCCCTCGTCGCTTGAAGCATATCAGCGTGCCGACATCATCTCGCAAAGCCGCTCTAGCCGGGATTGCCATGTATGCGCCCTGCCGTCGCCAGACCGCCTTGATGCTCCGGGCAGCCTGGCTTGCGACTTCCTTTGCCGGACCGTGTCTGCTTCCCGGGCATCGCTTCTTGTGGCAACCGCCGGTTGGTGTTGAGACGTGGAATGGCATTCTCGAGCAGTTGAGCGCGCGGTTCGGTCCATTTGACACGTGGGCCCTGTACAATCGAACGCAAGCCGGGCGGCCTGGAATCTCGGCATTGCTGTTGCGCAACGGCAAGCCGCTCTGCTTCTTGAGAGTGACATCGGCCGCCGATCCTGGACCCGCGCGGGAATTTAACTGTCTGAAAATGGTCTCGTCCTTTCGACCACGATCTTTCGCTGTCGTCGAGCCACTGCTGCTCGAGGATTATGGTGAATTGAAACTTCTTGCCCTATCGCCCCTGCCCAGCCGGCCGCATTACGTTGCCAAACACCCGCCGATCGAGGTGATCGCCCAGGAGATCGGTGCGGCGCTCTCGTCATTTCCGCGGTCGAATGGCGTCCCGAGCGATTGGCGCCCAATGCACGGCGATTTTGCCCCCTGGAACCTTCGGTCTTTCGGGCGCGCCGGCCTGTTTCTGCTAGACTGGGAGAGTGTTGGATGGGCACCGCCGGGGGCCGATGAGGTCTTTTACAGGGCAGCCGCAGCAACACTGGGATTCAAGGAACCAGGCGGCAACCAGTTTGTCGAGGCAATTGATTTTTGGGCGAAAAGGTTTGCCGGGCCAAATTCGGAAATCGGTCGCGACCGGGAATTGGAAGGCGGCTTCTCGCGCGCGCTCGCCAATATGCTCGGCCCTGGGGGGGTATCGACGGATTAGTTTACAGGTTTTCAAACGCTGCCGCGTGAGGTTCCCCGCAGACAAGGCCCAACTTTTTTGTCACGCGTTTTTCGCTCAGTGATCTGACGCTGTTGTTGGCGAACCAAGTCCTCAAGCACCTCGACTTCCTCCAGTGGGCACGCAGGCCATCGAAGTCGCACTCAGTCCGCTAATCGCAGGCTCTTCCAAATCGGAATCTGGATTGCAATTTTGTTACGAAAACGTAACAAAATTGCTTAAACTTGGGCAAAGATTTGCCGATGAACTTCGCTGTCCTCGTCGACTTAACGGATTAAGACCAGATGCCTGTGGTGTCGCGAGTGAACTCCAAAAAGGCGCGCGCAAGATGTCTCTAAACGAACTGGCCTATGTTTCTCCCTCCGTTGAGTGTTGGCCGTCGGAAGGATCGACCTCATTAAGCGTTGCGGAAGCACCACTCCAAGGCACCGTGCGCGACGCGGAATTTAGTTTCTACAACGACTACCGGTGGTGTCTGAACCCTTTCCTGACCGTCGATGACGCTATCGGACGCCTGCGCCGAGAACTCGACCAGGTGGGCTCGCTCCGGGAAGAATGGCAGGCCGCGGAACTAGAGGGAAATATTTTTCTGCTCTCTTGTACCCTGCTGAACTCGATCGACGATTACCTGCGTATGCCTGGCCTGCGCCTGCCAGAAAAGTTGGAGGCGGTACTTCCATTTATCGGGAGGGCGTTCGCGGCAAGCGAGAAACTCGTTGCGATTGCCCAGCAGCGGCGCGCCTTACGGGTCTGGCGATGGCGAGAGGAATTGCAGGCTTGCCTGGATGCGTTTCTCGAGGTCTCGGTCCTCGGCGGTGCGCCGGAACCGGCCGCGCTCGCAGGCGCCGTAAATAAAATAAGATCATCTCTGCAGCCGCTGCTACCGTCTAACCTAAGGGCCCGGCACACGGATATGGCCTCGGCGTTTCGCAAACAAGACTTGACACCTTGGGATGTGCTCACTCTGGGAAGGGAATTCATGACCAGGTTCCCGGATCGCCAGCAACCGCTCCTGGTCATAGGACTCCGCACGGCTGGTTCGTTCTTTGCTCCCCTGCTCCGTTCGTTTCTCACGAGACAAGGCTATGACGTTGTAGACACTGTGACGGTGCGACCGAATAAGGGCTTGGGGGAGTGGGAACGGGCAAAACTGACCGCCTGCGCCAGAGGCGGTCACATGGCCGTGATTATCGATGATCCACCCGGCACCGGTAACACAATTGTCAAAGCAATTGAGCTCGTCAGGGAAACGGGTTTTCCAACCGAGAGACTGGTTGTCCTTTTCCCCATTCATCCGAGGAGGCGAGAATGGGTCAACCCGGGGCAGAGTAAATCGTTTTCTGGAATTTTTATGCTGACCCTTGAGCCGGAACGCTGGCACAAGTACCAGTTGCTCGAGCCGAAGGCAGTAGAAGCTCGATTGGCTGAATACCTACAGAAGGGCAGCTATTCGAGCATTCGTGTCGTGGCTAGTCCGACAGCCGACCGGCTCAATGCGCAACTGGAAGGTTATGCCGTTGACTCTCGCCGCACCCGGCTCAAGCGCGTCTACGAGGTCCGTCTGGAAACTCCGGACGGTCGAATCGAAACCCGGTATGTGCTGGCCAAGAGCATCGGTTGGGGATGGCTGGGGTATCATGCGTTCATCACGGGGCATCTGCTCACCGATTTCACGCCTCCAGTTTTCGGTTTGCGCGACGGGATCCTTTACACTGAGTGGCTTCTGCAGTCCGAGGACGCTTCAATCTTTGGCGAGGTTCGAAGTCGCTGGATCCAGACTACGGCGTCTTATGTAGCGGCACGGGTCCGGTCGCTCCGTCTGCCGCAGAGCTCTTTGTCCAACTTTTATCTGAGTGGGCACCACGAAGGGCTCGAGCTGCTCGCCAAAGTTCTCAGTCGAGCCCACGGCGGGCGGGTGATTGCTGGGTTAATGCGGGGTCGCCTTCGGCGGCGGCTGTCCAAACAACCCTGCTCAGTTCCGACTTTGATCGACGGAAAAATGCAGCGAGCGGAATGGATCGCGGGGCCCTCCGGGCTGCTTAAGACGGACTTCGAGCACCACGGCATGGGAAAAAACGAGTTGAACGTTGTCGACCCCGCTTACGATCTCGCCGACGCAATTCTGCATCTCGCCCTTTCGAGAGAGGAAGAGGCTCTCTTGATCAGTCGTTACATCGAGGAATCCGGCGATGCGGATGTGCAACAGCGGCTTTTCCTACACAAATTCCTGGCCGGAACCTGGGCGATGGTTTCCGCGCTGCGCCTGCTCGAAAAGGAGGAAGCGGCGAACCGGCAAAGCGAAGGCCACCAGCAGTATGTGAGCGCTTGGAGTTTCCTGGTCACTCATACGGCGCGGTTCTGCGGCGCCATTTGTCGGCCACCAAAGACCATCTCCTGGCGGTCGCCTCTCGTCGTGCTCGATATCGATGGCGTCCTGGACAGGCGGTTTTTCGGTTTCCCTTGCACGACCGCCGCTGGCATTCGTGCCATCTCCCTTCTTCACGCCCACGATTTTCCTGTCGTTATCGATTCGGCCAGGCATGCTGTAGAAGTTCAGGAGTACTGTACGGCATACGGATTTGTCGGCGGTGTCGCCGAATATGGCAGTTACATTTGGGACGCTGTTGGCAACCGTGGTCGCGTTCTGGTAACTCCGGAGTCTCTATCTCAGCTGGAACGAATCAAGCAGGCATTAGAGCGGCTTCCGGGGGTTTTCGTGAACCCTGCGTATCGCTACTCTCTCCGGGCTTACTCGTTTGAGAATGCCAGGCCGGTGCCCCTGTCTTTGCCAGTAATCCAACAGCTAATGGCGTCCCTGAGAGTCGACCGGCTCTCCTTTCATCAAACGACAATCGACACCACAATCTTGGCGCGGGAAGTTGATAAAGGGCGTGGCTTATTGGCGCTCCTAGAATGGATAGGCCAGCCTCAAATCGAGACTGTAGCCATTGGCGATTCCGAGCCGGACCTGCCCATGTTTGCCGCGGCGAACCGCAGCTTCGCTCCGGCCAACATCAGCTGCGATCGCCGTGCACGTTCCATTGGATGCCAGATCGATGGCCATCTGCACCAGCAGGGACTGCTTAGCATCGTACGCAACCTGGTACACCCGAAAGACGGCCGCTGCGTGCGCTGTGGGCCTTGTGAGGGATCCTTAATCAAGGACCAATCCCTGTTTCTCGAGGCATTAGAGGCCGCAGACCGGAACCGATACGCCCGACTTTTACGCGCGCTCCTTCATCCCGACGCGGTCAAAGTTTTGCGGCCAACTCACAAAACCGGCGTCTATGCCCCGCCTCCCAAATTGTAAGTAGGGCGAGCAGTTGGAGATATGATTCTACCGTTGACAATCTCGAAAAGCGAAACAGCCAGCGCTAACGTGTAAGATTAGAGATGTCGGTAATGCAAAATCAAATATGCCACCGGCTGTTGGAGATGCAGGCAGCGCAAGCGCCCGGCAGGGTGGCGGTCATCTGCAAAGACCAGCAACTGACTTTTTCCCAACTGAACACTCGTGCGAATCAGTTGGCGCGTTTCTTACGGGCGATGGGCGTGGGACCGGAGGTCCTGGTAGGGGTTTACCTGGAGCGATCGCTGGAAGTCGCGGTGGCCATCTACGCTGTGCTTAAGGCGGGCGGAGCTTATTTACCGCTGGATCCAGAATATCCGCAAGATCGCTTGACATTCATGGCAGAGAACGCCCAAACGGAAATACTCTTGACCCAGGAACGGCTGTCTTCATCCCTGCCTAAATACCAGGGCCGGGTAATCTCTCTGGATACGGCGTGGCCTTCGATTGCCCACCAGAGCGAGACGGACCTAAATGACACTGTTCAAGGGGAAGCGCTCGCCTACGTGATCTATACGTCCGGATCAACGGGACAACCGAAAGGCGCCATGCTCACCCACGCCAATCTGTCCCATTACGTGTGTGCTCTCCAGGCAGAGTTAGGCGTTACTCATGAAGATGTATACCTGCATACCGCTTCGATGGCCTTTTCATCTTCTCGGCGCCAGTTAATGCTGCCGCTTTCCCAAGGCGCGACGGTCGTTATGGCTACCGCCGACCAGAGGAAAGACCCATTGGCATTGTTTTCTTTAGTCAAACAGCGCGGCGTGACGATTATGGATGCCGTCCCTTCCTTCTGGCGCACCGCTACCCACCTCCTCGCTAGTCTGGAGCCCGAGGTGAGACGCAATCTTTTGGACAATCGATTGCGCCTGATCCTGTCCGCCAGTGAACCGCTACTGTCCGATGTGCCCAGAACCTGGACTCATGAGTTTCGGCATCCGGCGCAGCATATTCACATGTACGGGCAAACTGAGACTAGTGGCATTGTCTCTCTCTACCGAATTCCCGTCGAAAACGACGAGTCGATCAAGCCCGTTCCCGTCGGCCGCCCCATCGCCAATATTCAGATTCATTTGCTAGGCTCTGATGGTCAGCCGGTAAAGGTTGGTGAGCCAGGGGAAATCCATATTGGCGGGGCGGGCGTAGGTCGTGGCTATCTCAGACACCCGGAATTAACTGCAGCGAAATTTATTCCCGACCCATTTAGCAGCCGGCAAGGCGAACGTCTCTACAAGACAGGCGATTGGGCTCGCCATCTGCCCGACGGCAATCTCGAATGCCTCGGCCGGCAAGATCATCAGATAAAAATTCGCGGCTTCAGGGTCGAGTTGGGAGAAATTCGAGCCGTATTGGCCCGACATCCACGTGTACGGGAAACCGCGGTTATTGTGCGCGAGGACGTTTCGGATGAGAAGTGTCTGGTAGCCTACATTGTTCCGCACCAGGTCCAGCAAACGACAACCGAAGAACTCCGCCGGTTCCTCAAGCAGAACCTGCCGGACTACATGGTGCCAGCGTTCTTCGTCCTGCTGGAAAGACTGCCCTACGCCCCCAATGGCAAAGTCGATCTCCATGCTTTACCTGCTCCTGACCAGTCGCAGCCTGACCGGTCAAGCACCTATATTGCTCCCTGCTCTCGCATCGAAAAGCAAATTGCTGATATCTATGCGCAAGTCCTCAGTCTGGAACGGATTGGGATCACCGATGATTTTTTTGAGCTTGGCGGCGATTCGCTCCTCGCGGTGCGTGCGATGAATCGGGTGCAGAAGTTAATCGGGAGACAATTGCCGCTCGTCTTAATCTTTGAAGCACCGACGATCGCACAGCTGGTGGAGTTACTGGAAAAAGCTTATGTCGTCGACTGGGAACACGACAAGGGGCGCCCCGACGACAAGAACGTTACGCAGGTGCGCACCGCTTCGGCCTCCGCGCGGATAGACCCGATCAGGGTTTTACCTCGTGTGCGCCAGTGTGCGAAGTAGATCGTACGATGCAATGAACGGGGATTTTTCCCAAAGGTCTCAGGTCATTGGCGTCTGCACATCGGCTATCACTCCAATCTCTTCGACGTTATAAGAACTGCCCGAGCGAGAGATGGTTTGGGTCGAGCTCCTACGCGTTCGTACGCGATGCAATGCAACCTGGTGCTTTTCGCGCAGATGCATTTTCCCGTGTTGCTTTATCAAGAAAGAATCATGGACATGCTAGAGCAACGATGGCTCAAGTCGGCTGAAGATTCTGAGCAAGCAAGAGGACGCAACGCCTTTCACCGCGTCTGAAGGCAGCCTCGCAAAGTATTCCAGGCTCTTCCTGATCGAATTTGGTGCCCAAATTTTTGTTAAGATTTCGTAACAATGTGCTAATAAGCGGCAAGGATTGGCCGATTAGCTTCGCTACTTCTTTGGATCGCTGATTTTATGAATGGAGTCATTGGGCAAGGTCAGGTGGCTGAACTTGAAGCGACGGAGGATGTCTTTGTTCTTCCGACTTCCTTTGCTCAGCAAAGGTTGTGGCTTCTCGATCAGCTCAATCCGCAAGCTGCCGCTTACAATATGCCCACGGCGCTCCGCCTTATCGGGGACCTGGACATTGAAGCCTTAGAGCAAAGCCTCTCTGAAATCGTCCGGCGCCACGAGATATTGCGCACGACGTTTCGGGCGGTTGACGACGAGCCGATGCAAGTCATCGCACCAGCCCGGGCGGTGAGGCTGCCCATCACCGACTTACGCGAACTGGAGCCTGGCGCGCGTGCACAGGAGGAGCGCCGACTGATCAATGAGGAAGCTTGGACCCCATTTGATCTTTCGTGCGGACCTTTACTGCGCACACGCTTGTTCCGCACGGGCACGGCGGAACACGTCTTGGTGATAGTCCAACACCATATTACCAACGACGGGTGGTCCAAAGAGGTGTTCATGCGCGAGCTGATCATTGCGTATGAGGCGTTCAGCGAAGGATGCGAGCCAGAACTGCCGGAGTTGCCAATCCAGTATGCGGACTTCGCGCAGTGGCAGCGCGAACTGCTCCAAGGCGAGACGCTGGAACAAGAGCTGGAATACTGGCGAAGCCAGTTGGCGGATCTGCCCGGCTCCGAACTGCCCACCGATCGTCGGCGCCCACCGATCCAAACTTTCGCCGGCGCCACCGAATCATTCACTATAGCGCCTGAGCTCAGCAACGCGCTGAAGAACTTGAGCAAGCGCGAGCGCGCAACATTGTTCGCGACCCTGTTAACTGCGTTTAAAGTGTTAACCGCACGCTACTGCGGCCAGGAAGATATCGTCGTCGGGACTCCCAGCACAAACCGCACCCGTGCAGAGTTCGAACCGCTGATTGGATTTTTCGTTAACACGCTCGTGATCCGCACCAAACTGGATGCTGATCCAACCTTTCGGGAGGCGCTCCGGCGTGTACGCCAGACGGTGTTGGGCGCCCTGGAACACCAGGATTTGCCCTTTGATCGGCTCGTCCATGAGCTGGCTCCCACGCGGAATGTCAATCAGACCCCCTTCTTTCAGGTCATGTTCGCCCTGGCCGAGGCTCATTCCAAGACGCGAAGAATGGCTGATTTGCAAATGGTTCCGATCGAAATCAAAGACCGCTTCGCCAAGTTCGACCTCCTGCTGGAGGTTACCGATGAGCGTGATACTTTACGCGGCTCGCTGAACTATAATGTCGATCTGTTCGACGCCGCCACCATCCGCCGGATGGCCGGCCATTTTTGCACCCTGCTCGCCGGGATTGTGGCGAACCCGGAGGCACGCCTCTCAGAGCTGCCGCTGCTTGATGATGCCGAGCGGCAGCAAATTCTGGTAGATTGGAATGACACCGGGCGGGAGTATCCCGCCACCAACATTTGTCTCCACGAGTTAATCGAGAAGCAGGTCGAGCGGACTCCGGATGCGGTTGCGCTGATTTTCGAAGAGGAGCCTCTTACTTACAGAGAACTGAACCGGCGCGCGAACCGGCTGGCGCATCGGCTGCGTCAGCTCGGCGTCGGCCCTGAGGCAATCGTCGGCGTTTTCGCTGAACGCTCGCTCGAGATGGTCACAGGCCTGATCGCCACGCTTAAGGCTGGCGGGGCGTATCTGCCACTCGATCCCACCTATCCGGCCGATCGACTCGCATTCATGCTTGGCGACGCCAAGCCGGCCGTTGTGCTCATGCAACGCCGCCTGGCTGCGCAGTTGCCTGCGCACGACAAAAAAGTCGTTTTCCTCGAGGACGATTTGGCTGGGGAGAGCGATACCAATCCCCCCAACCGGACGCAGCCGGAGAATCTCGCGTACGTGCTCTACACGTCTGGTTCAACGGGTCAGCCAAAGGGAGTACTCATTGAGCAAAGGGCGATTGTAAATCAGTTGTTGTGGAGAATCGAGCAGTACGGCCTGGATAGCCGAGACGTTTTCTTACAGAAGACCACCTTCACCTTTGACGTCTCTGTTTGGGAACTCTTATTACCGCCGATGCTGGGTGCCAGGATGGTGCTGTTGCGTCCCGGAGCGGAGAAAGAGCCCTTGGAATTGGCTGCAGCGATCAAACGCAACCAGGTTACGGTGATCCATTTTGTGCCTTCGATGTTGACTGTGTTCCTGGAATCCCTGGAGGCCAAACGATCGTTGGGAACTCTGCGGCGTTGTTTTTGCGGGGGAGAATCCCTGACGCCAGAACTGACGAAAAGATTCTTTGATCAGTTTGGGGATCGCACCGAACTGCATAATCTTTACGGCCCGACCGAGACTGCCATCGACGTGACCTTTTATCCGGTGAGTTCGCCCGAGGACACAATCCCGATCGGACGACCCGTTGCCAATACCAGCATCTATCTCCTGGACAGGAATAAACGGCCGGTACCCATCGGGGTAGCCGGGGAATTGTGCATCGGCGGGGTCCAGGTCGCACGCGGATACCTGAATCGGCCGGAACTGACGGCCGAACGTTTCATCGCTAACCCGTTTAAGGCTGGAGAACGGCTCTACCGGAGCGGCGACCTGGCACGATGGCGCGCCGACGGCAATATCGAGTACCTCGGACGAATGGATCATCAGGTCAAGGTTCGCGGCTTTCGCATCGAGCTCGGGGAGATCGAGGCAGCACTGCTTGGCGATGGTGGCGTTGCCCAGACGGCTGTTCTTGTCCGTGAGGATCATCCAGGTGAAAAGCGGCTGATTGGCTATGTTGTGCCTGCGATTGCTCAAAGTATCGATCCTGCAGCGTTACGCGCCCATCTGAACAAAAGCCTGCCTAACTACATGGTGCCGGTGGCGATTGTCGTGCTGGAGAAGTTGCCGCTCAATGCCAATGGCAAGCTGGACCGCAAGGCGCTGCCCGCCCCGGATCTGAGCACAGCGAGCAAGAACTATGTGGCGCCACGCAACGAACTCGAAGAGCAACTGGTCAAAGTGTGGCAAGAGGTGCTCGGCGTTCAGCCAATTGGTGTTACCGACGATTTTTTCACGCTGGGCGGTCACTCGCTACTTGCACTGCGAGTCGTGAGTCGCTCGAATGCCTTGAGCGGTAAACAGCTCTCCCTCTCGGCGATCTTCGAGGCAAAGACCATCGCCCAATTGGCGCAACGGCTGCAGGGAAACGATTTAACAGCCGGTGCGTCGGACCAAGACCCCACAAACCAAGAGAAGGGCAGCATGCCTATCGCGCGCCTGCCTCGGGCCGAAGGAGCGGCTGAGCTTGTTTTTCCTACCTCGTTTGCACAGCAAAGGCTCTGGTTCATCGATCAGCTCGAGCCGCAAAGCACCGTTTACAACGTGCCTGCAGCCGTGCGCATCGTCGGTGAACTGGACATTGCGGCATTTGAGCAGAGTTTCTCTGAGCTTGTGCGGCGTCACGAAGTTTTGCGCACCACGTTTCGCGCGATCGATGGTCAGCCGATACAGGTCATCGCTCGCCCCAGCGAACTAAGGCTGCCCATCACGGACTTGCGCGGACTGGAGCCCGTCGCGCGTGCAGAGGAGGAGCGCCGCCTCATTGCCGAGGAAGCAGGGACACACTTTGACCTGGCCCGCGGCCCGCTGCTGCGGGCCAGATTGCTGCGCACTGGCGACCAGGAACACGTGCTGGTCACTACCTTGCACCACATCATTACTGACGAGTGGTCAAATGACTTGTTCCTGAGCGAGTTGATCGCGGGCTATGAGGCATTTGCCGAAGGCCGCCAACCCAATTTGCCTGAGTTATCAATCCAATACGCCGATTTCGCCCACTGGGAGCGCGCATCTTTACAGGACGGTGCACTCGAAGAGCAACTCGGCTACTGGCGGGAGAAACTGGCCGATCTACCGGTTCTTCAATTACCCACCGATCGTCCGCGGCCGGCGGTGCCAACCTTCCGCGGTGGGTCTGAATCGATCGAACTGCCAGCCGAGCTGGCCGATGCGCTGAAGGCACTGAGCCGGCGCGAGGGCGCCACGGTTTTTATGACGCTGCTGACGGCGTTCAAAGCCTTGCTGGCTCGTTACACCAGTCAGGAGGACGTCGTCATCGGCTCTCCGATTACAAACCGCACCCGTTCGGAAACCGAAAACCTGATAGGGTTTTTCCTCAATACGCTTGTGCTGCGAACCGCGCTTGACGGCGAGCCCAGCTTCCGTGAGGCGCTGCACCGGGTGAGTGAGACGGTTCTCGGCGCGTTCGAACATCAGGGGATGCCATTTGACATGCTCGTCCAGGCGTTAGCTCCCGAGCGGCACTTGAACCAGAATCCGCTGTTCCAAGTCTCCTTAGTGGTGCTGAACACCCGTTCCCAGGCGCTTCGGATGGGCGATTTGATCCTGGATCCGATCAAGACCGATCGTCACTCCGCAAAATTCGATCTGACGATGTTTTTGTTTGACGGGCCGGAGGGCATTCGTGGATCGCTGGCCTATAGCGCCGATCTGTTTGAGGCGGCAACCATACGGCGCATGGTCGAGCACTTCCACATGTTACTGGAAGGGATCGTCGCCCATCCGGAGGCGCGGCTCTCGCAACTGCCAATCCTCACCGGCGCTGAGAAGGACCAGATCGTTGTTCAGTGGAACCGAACACAAACGCAGTTCCCTCACGAAGCCAGTATTAGCGAGCTTTTCGAGCAGCAAGTCACCCAGACTCCGGAGGCAATCGCGATTGAGCATGGCACGACTCGTTGGACCTATCGCGAACTCAATGAGCGAGCCAACCGGCTGGCGCACGCCCTCCGCGACGCAGGCGCAAGCGCTGAAACGCTGATCGGCATTTGCCTGGAGCGATCTGCCGAGATGATTGCCGCAATGCTGGCGATCCTGAAAGCCGGGGGTGCTTACGTGCCGATCGATCCGGCCTATCCGGCCGCGCGACGATCGCTGATGCTTGAAGGTGTTTCATTCTTAGTGACCACCAGGCAGCTTGCTCACGAATTTGCCGACTGCACGGCACGCGTGGTTCGCGTTGACGACAAAGGTGACTCGGCCGCGAACAAGCAAAATCTCCCGTGCCCGTCCAACGGCGGCAGTCTTGCCTATGTGATCTACACTTCGGGCTCGACGGGCCAGCCCAAAGGCGTCGCCATTGTGCACCGCGCGGTGAATCGGCTGGTCATCAACACTAACTACATTGCTCTCGACCAATCGGACGTAGTTGCCCAAACCTCCAACTGTTGTTTTGACGCGGCGACCTTTGAAATCTGGGGTGCGCTGTTAAACGGCGCGCGTCTGGTCGTGCTCAGCAAGGATCTCACTCTGTCGCCCGCGAGCTTTCTGAAAGAAATCAAACAGCGTGGGATCACTACCCTTTGGCTCACGACCTCGCTCTTTAATCTGATGGCTCAGCACGAGCCGCGTGCTTTTGCCGGGCTGCGCAATGTCCTCTTCGGTGGGGAGGCCGCGGACGCGCGCAGTGTGGCTGCGGTACTGAAACAAGGCGCGCCCGGGCGTCTCATCAACGGCTATGGGCCGACCGAGACAACGACATTCGCGATCTGCCACGAAGTCCGTTCTGTGCCCGAAGAGGCGGCATCTATCCCCATTGGACGACCGATTTCCAATACGACGATTTACATCCTCGATGCCCACCAAAACCCTGTGCCGATTGGGGTTGCCGGGGAAATCTACATCGGCGGGCCGGGTGTCGCACGAGGCTATGTCGGCGCGCCGGAACTAACGGCCGAGCGGTTCCTTCCTGATCGGTTTTCGAGCGAACCCGATGCGCGTCTCTACAGAACGGGCGATCTGGCGCGCTGGTTACCCGATGGCACCATCGAGTACCTGGGCCGCATTGACCAGCAGGTCAAAATCAGGGGCTTTCGCATTGAACCTGGCGAGATCGAAGCGGCCTTAAAGCAGCACCCGGCAGTACGCGATGCGGTGGTCGTGGTCGGCGAGCATGCCTCGGGTGATAAGCGTCTGGTGGCCTATGTCGCGGGCGAAGTCTCGGCACTGAATGACACCGCGTTACGTGATTTTTTAAAAGCGAAATTGCCCGACTACATGGTGCCTTCGGCCATTGTGGCTTTGGAGAAATTCCCGCTCAACGCCAATGGCAAGCTGGACCGCCATGCGCTGCCCGAGCCGGATCAAAGCGCCGCGAGCGAGCACTATGTGGCGCCGCGCAACCAACTCGAAGAGCAATTGGTCAAACTGTGGCAAGAGGTGCTCGGGGTCCAGCCCCTCGGCGTCACCAACGATTTCTTTGCGCTGGGGGGCCACTCGCTGCTGGCGGTGCGGATCTTTGCGGAAATCGAACGCATTTTTGGAAAGAAACTCCCCTTGGCGACCCTATTCCAAAGCCCGACCATCGAAAAGCTGGCGGCGGCTCTGCGGGAGCAAGGCTGGCAACCGAGCTGGTCGCCCCTGGTGGCAATCCAGCCGCGCGGACTGCGGCCGCCCTTTTTCGCGGTACACGGCGGCTATGGCGAAGTGATGTTTTACAGCGAGCTGGCGCGGTGCCTGGGGGAGGATCAACCCTTTTACGGCCTTCAGGCCGAAGGCCTGGACGGCAGTCCGATCCGGCATACTTCAATAGAAGCGATCGCGCGCTATTACCTCCAGGAGATTGGTCGAGTCCAGGCGCACGGCCCCTATTTTTTGGGCGGCTATTGTACGGGAGGCCTGGTCGCCTTGGAGATGGCGCAGCAACTCCGCGCAGCCGGGGAGGAAGTAGCTCTACTGGCGCTCTTTGACACAACCCATCCAAAGGAGCGGAACCTCCGATATCCCATTAAGAAGCGAATCCAACTCGCGTTAGACGAAGCCCGGGCTCTACCCTCGAGCGAGAAGATGCGCTATATCGCGCAGCGCGCGGAGCTCAGACTGAGATGGGAAATCTCTAAGCTGCAGAAGGCGGGCTACGATCTGAAAGAGCTGCTTTACAGGATGCAAAAGCCTGACAAGGAAAACACTAACGGTGGGCCCTTGCCTCTCAAAATGCCGGTCTGGCTGATGCTCCACCGCGCGCAGTCAGCCTATAAGCCGCACGCTTACCCTGGGCGCATTGTTCTGTTTCGGGCAATAACCTCCGATGGCCGCCAGCGGGCTGATGATCGCGGCTGGACCGGGATCGCCGAAGGCGGCCTCGAAATTCACGATATGCCAAGCAAGCATGGAACGCTTTTTGACCCACGGTACATGGCGGCGTTTGCGGAAAAATTGGATGCCTGCATCCGAAGGGCGCGCACCAGCGAGTTGGCGTTTAACGACCGACGAGCGGAAAAGGTGCGCTGAAACCATCGCCCTGAGACACAAAGAAAAATACCCACTGAAAATCCTTCTCGCTTCAGCGTCCGACGGAATAGTGTGAGGTGCACTAGCCTCTAACCTGGATCTCGCAGTTCCTAACTAACATAGATTTGTCGTCAGCTGCGATTTGAGGTCTTTTTCGAGAGGCGTCAGATCGTTGCGTCTGCACATCGACTATCACTCCGATTTTCCCGAGCTTCTTTCAAAGCTGCCCCAAGCGAGAGACGGTTGGTAGAGCTCATATGCCTCGATGTCGCAATGATATGCAGCTTGGCGTTTTTAGTATCAAATGCATTCCTCTGTGTTGAATTGTTATATAATTCATTTCATGGCGCCTACGTCGAGCCGTAGACCTTTCCGTTAGGCGGTAACAAATGGGGATTTGATTCTCGTTTTGTCGTTTGAAAGGAATATCAATACCGAAACCCTCGGCTGGTTAGTTGGCTTGACCGATACTAAGTCGCGCGAAAGGCGGTACAACAATCGCTCAAATCGGTTGAAGATTCTGAGCAAGCAAGGGAACGCGCCACTTCTCGCCACTGTTTCAAGTCGTCCTCGTATAGTATTCCAGGCTCTCCTTGAGCCTAGTTTGCCGACGCAAATTCTTCTTAGATATCGTAATAAATTGCTAATAAGCGTCAGGGATCGGTCGATTAACTTCGCTGTCTTGACCGACGATTTTTATGAAGGCAGTCTCTGTGCAAGCCAACACGGCAGAGGTTGAAGCGGCGGAAGATGTCTTTGTTCTTCCAACTTCGCTTGCACAGCAAAGGTTGTGGCTTCTCGATCAGCTCAATCCGCAAGCTGCCGCTTACAATATGCCCACGGCGCTCCGCCTTATCGGGGACCTGGACATTGAAGCCTTAGAGCAAAGCCTCTCTGAAATCGTCCGGCGCCACGAGATATTGCGCACGACGTTTCGGGCGGTTGACGACGAGCCGATGCAAGTCATCGCACCAGCCCGGGCGGTGAGGCTGCCCATCACCGACTTACGCGAACTGGAGCCTGGCGCGCGTGCACAGGAGGAGCGCCGACTGATCAATGAGGAAGCTTGGACCCCATTTGATCTTTCGTGCGGACCTTTACTGCGCACACGCTTGTTCCGCACGGGCACGGCGGAACACGTCTTGGTGATAGTCCAACACCATATTACCAACGACGGGTGGTCCAAAGAGGTGTTCATGCGCGAGCTGATCATTGCGTATGAGGCGTTCGGCGAAGGATGCGAGCCAGAACTGCCGGAGTTGCCAATCCAGTATGCGGACTTCGCGCAGTGGCAGCGCGAACTGCTCCAAGGCGAGACGCTGGAACAAGAGCTGGAATACTGGCGAAGCCAGTTGGCGGATCTGCCCGGCTCCGAACTGCCCACCGATCGTCGGCGCCCACCGATCCAAACTTTCGCCGGCGCCACCGAATCATTCACTATAGCGCCTGAGCTCAGCAACGCGCTGAAGAACTTGAGCAAGCGCGAGCGCGCAACATTGTTCGCGACCCTGTTAACTGCGTTTAAAGTGTTAACCGCACGCTACTGCGGCCAGGAAGATATCGTCGTCGGGACTCCCAGCACAAACCGCACCCGTGCAGAGTTCGAACCGCTGATTGGATTTTTCGTTAACACGCTCGTGATCCGCACCAAACTGGATGCTGATCCAACCTTTCGGGAGGCGCTCCGGCGTGTACGCCAGACGGTGTTGGGCGCCCTGGAACACCAGGATTTGCCCTTTGATCGGCTCGTCCATGAGCTGGCTCCCACGCGGAATGTCAATCAGACCCCCTTCTTTCAGGTCATGTTCGCCCTGGCCGAGGCTCATTCCAAGACGCGAAGAATGGCTGATTTGCAAATGGTTCCGATCGAAATCAAAGACCGCTTCGCCAAGTTCGACCTCCTGCTGGAGGTTACCGATGAGCGTGATACTTTACGCGGCTCGCTGAACTATAATGTCGATCTGTTCGACGCCGCCACCATCCGCCGGATGGCCGGCCATTTTTGCACCCTGCTCGCCGGGATTGTGGCGAACCCGGAGGCACGCCTCTCAGAGCTGCCGCTGCTTGATGATGCCGAGCGGCAGCAAATTCTGGTAGATTGGAATGACACCGGGCGGGAGTATCCCGCCACCAACATTTGTCTCCACGAGTTAATCGAGAAGCAGGTCGAGCGGACTCCGGATGCGGTTGCGCTGATTTTCGAAGAGGAGTCTCTTACTTACAGAGAACTGAACCGGCGCGCGAACCGGCTGGCGCATCGGCTGCGTCAGCTCGGCGTCGGCCCTGAGGCAATCGTCGGCGTTTTCGCTGAACGCTCGCTCGAGATGGCCACAGGCCTGATCGCCACGCTTAAGGCTGGCGGGGCGTATCTGCCACTCGATCCCACCTATCCGGCCGATCGACTCGCATTCATGCTTGGCGACGCCAAGCCGGCCGTTGTGCTCATGCAACGCCGCCTGGCTGCGCAGTTGCCTGCGCACGAGACAAAAGTCGTTTTCCTCGAGGACGATTTGGCTGGGGAGAGCGATACCAATACCCCCAACTGCACGCAACCAGAGAATCTGGCCTACGTGATCTACACTTCGGGATCCACGGGTCAGCCGAAGGGTGTAATGATCACGCACCGCGGCGTCTGTAACCGGTTGCGGTGGGTGCAGGAGAGCTTTCCTCTGGACTCGAGCGATTGCATGATGTTGAAAGCACCCTTTACCTTCGATGTGTCGGTGAGTGAACTGTTCTGGCCGCTGATCGCCGGAGCGCGACTTGTCGTAGCGCGGCCTGGCGTGCAGGGGGACAGTCGCTATCTGATAGACACTATCTGCAAGCAGGGTATTACGGTCTTGGAGTTCGTACCTGGATTGCTCTCAGCGCTCCTTGAGGATAAGGACTTTCTGCGTTGTTTATCGCTGCGGCTTGCATTCTGCGGCGGCGAGTGGCTGCCTGTCGATCTGCCGGAGCGCTTTTTCGCGGCGCTACCGCATGCCGAGTTGCATAACGCCTTCGGCCCGACCGAAACGACCATCGACGTGACATTTTGGAAATGCGAGCCCGGGGCGCGCGACAGCAACCCACCGATTGGCCGGCCGATCGCCAACACGCAAGCTTATATTCTGGATCGGGCCATGCAGCCGGTCCCAGTGGGTGTCGCGGGCGAACTCCACATCGCTGGGCTACAGCTCGCACGAGGCTATCTCGGAAGGCCTGACCTAACTGCCGAGAAATTTGTGCCGAATCCATTTGCGGCGGGACGGCTCTACAAAACCGGCGATCTTTGCCGTTTTCGTTCTGACGGAGCGATTGAATTTCTGGGACGGATCGATCATCAGGTGAAGCTGAGAGGCTTCCGGATTGAGCTGGGGGAGGTTGAGGCCGTGCTCAAGAGACATCCCGCCGTGCGCGAATGCGTCGCAGTGGTGCGAGAGGATGGTACCGAGGCCAACAAGCGTCTGGTAAGTTATGTCGTGGCTAACGGCGTCAGCCCAGAGGAATTTCGCCGACACGCACAAGAGACTCTGGCCGGCTACATGGTACCTTCCGCGTTTGTGTTTTTGGACAAAATCCCCCGGACTTCGAGTGGCAAAGTCGACCGCAAGGCGCTGCCCGCACCGGACTTCGCGGCAGCGGCGAGCGCCTGGCGTGGGCCACGAACACCGCGCGAAGAGATTCTTTGCTCGCTTTTCAGGGAGATTCTTGGGCTGTCCCGGGTGGGGATTGATGACAACTTCTTTAATCTGGGAGGGGACAGCATCGGCTCAATTCAACTAGTCAGTCGTGCGCGCAAAGCCGGGCTGCTCATCACTCCGCGCGATGTGTTCGAGCATCAGACAGTGGAGGCGCTGGCTGCAGTGGCGAGCAGGATCAAAGACAGCGAGACACCGGCCCTGACCGGCCCTGAGAGCGGAGCAGGAGCGCTGCCGCCAACCCCGATCATCCACCAGCTTTTAGAGCAGGGCGGACCGATCGGGCGTTTCAGCCAATCGATGCTGTTGCAAGTTCCGGCCAACCTTGTTCAGGAGCACCTGGTTGGCGCCTTACAGGCTTTGCTCGATCATCATGACGCCTTGCGGCTGCGCCTGGTGCGAGCAGCCGGCTCAGGGGCTGGAAATTGGAGCCTGGAGATTCCGCCGCCCGGGGCGATCAGGGCGGCAGAGTGCCTTCGCCGGCTCGATGTATCGGGACTGGAAGAGCCCGCGCGCCAAGTGTGTATCAGGGCACAGACGGAGCCGGCCGAGGGCAGGCTTGCGCCTGAGGCCGGCATCATGGTCCAGGCCGTGTGGTTCGATGCCGGCCCGACTCGGCCGGGGCGGCTCTTATGGGTCATTCACCACCTGGCCGTTGACGGCGTGTCCTGGCGCATTCTTTTGCCTGATCTGGCTGCGGCCTACCGGGCGATTGAGACCGGTCAGCCGCCAAGGCTGACTCCGTGCGGCACCTCTTTCCGGCACTGGGCCCAACGGCTCAATGCTCAGGCTAAAGACCCGGCCCGGCTGAGCGAACTCTCCTTCTGGCAAGCAACACTGAGTGCACCAGATTTGCCGCTGAGTCTCCAAGCCCTCGATCCGGAGCGCGACACCCTCGGTACGGCAGGACGCATTTCCCTGACGTTGCCGGTCTCGGTGACCAGCCAGCTGCTGACTGCGGTGCCGGCCGCCTTCCACGGCCGCATCAACGACGTGCTGCTGTGCGCATTAGCGCTGGC
The DNA here is from genome assembly GCA_963813025.1 of uncultured Verrucomicrobiae bacterium. Lineage (GTDB taxonomy): Bacteria > Verrucomicrobiota > Verrucomicrobiia > Chthoniobacterales > JAFAMB01 > CAVSUL01. Next base: position 33,965 of record CAWEXO010000005.1, read on the forward strand.
CGTCGCTGATTGGCGCCGGCGTCAGCAGCACTCCCATAACGGCCATGGTGCCTCACAGAACGGCCACAGTGCCAGTAATACCGTACTGATTGATCTGGAGGGACATGGCCGCCAGGAGGAGAGCTTCGCTGGGGTCGATCTCTCGCGCACCGTGGGCTGGTTTACTTCCCTGTTCCCGGTTCGTCTCGATCCCGGTACGCTCAATTTGACTGAAGCTTTGGCTGGAGGACCGGCCTTGGCTCAGGCCCTCAAGCGCATTAAAGAACAGTTGCGCACCCTGCCCGACAACGGCCTTGGCTACGGCTTGTTACGGCATCTTAACCCGGAGGCCGCCGCCAGCCTTAGTGGACTGGCCACGCCCCAGATCTGCTTTAACTATCTGGGCCGCTTCAGCGTGCCCCAAGCCGCGGACTGGGCGATTGCTCCGGAGGCGGCTGAACTCGGGGCCGGCGGGGATCCCGCCATGCCTTTTAATTATTGCCTCAGAATTAATGCGGTCACCCATGATCTGGCGGCAGGTCCCCAGTTGACGGCCAGATGGTCCTGGCCGGGCGCACTATTGTCCAAGGAGGCGGTCAGTGATCTGGCCCAGAGCTGGTTTAGTGCGTTGCAAGCCCTGGTTGATCATGTCGCTCAGCCGGGAGCCGGCGGACACACTCCTTCGGACTTCCCCCTGGTAGCGCTTACTCAGGTTGAGATTGAACGCCTGGAGGCCGAGCATCCGAAACTGGAAGATATCTGGCCGCTGGCACCTTTGCAGCAAGGCTTACTCTTCCATGCCCTTTATGATACCCAAGGACTCGATGTTTACACCGTCCAAGTGGTGCTTGGGCTGGAAGGGTCCCTGCAGGAACCAGTACTCCAAGCAGCCGCAAACGCTCTTTTACAGCGCCATGCCAACCTGCGCGCCAGTTTCCAGCATAGCTTTAACCAACCGCTCCAACTCATCCACTCGGAGGTGTCTTTGCCCTGGCGCACGGTGGATCTTTCGACGCTTGAGCCGGCAGCTGCACGCGAGGAACACTTTGCCCAGCTCCTGGCCCAGGATCGCGCTCAACACTTTGATCTGAGCGCTGCTCCCCTCCTGCGCTTTACCCTGGCCCGTTTCGGGCCAGACCAGCATCGGCTCATCCTAACCAAGCATCACATCCTTATGGACGGTTGGTCGGGGCCCATCCTGGTTCGGGAACTGTTCACTCTCTATGCCCAAAATGGCAAGAGCAGTGCTCTGCCGCGAGTGACCCCCTATCGGGATTATCTCGCCTGGCTCGCCGCCCAGGATCAGGCTGCGGCCAGAGCTGCCTGGCAGGCTCAATTGGCTGGGCTCGAGGAGCCGACCCGGCTGGCTGCCCCTCACTCGGGACGCGCCCCTGCTGCTCCGGAACGGATCATCCTGGATCTGCCCAAACCACTGACTGAGGCCCTTACCCGGCAGGCTCGTTCCAACAGCCTGACGCTTAACACCATTTTACAAGGCGCCTGGGCCATCCTCCTGGGGCGTCTGACGGGCCGCGACGATGTGGTCTTTGGCGTCACCGTGAGTGGCCGGCCGCCGGAGATCCCCGGCATCGAGTCCATGGTCGGACTCTTCATTAATACTCTCCCCTTGCGCGCTCGATTGCGGTGGAGCGATTCGCTGATCGAACTTTTCACTCACCTGCAGCAGAATCAGGCTCAGCTTCTGGCCCATCAGCATCTGGGACTGCATGAGATCCAGCGCTTGGCGGGTTTGCGCGAACTGTTCGATACACTGCTGGTCTTCGAAAACTACCCCATTGAAGGCAGCGCCAAGGGAAAATCCTTTGCCGGCTTACGCCTGACCAGCGCCAAAGGAACAGATGCCAGCCACTATCCTCTGAGCCTCGTCGTGGCGCCCGGGGAACGTTTGCGTCTGCGACTCGATTATCGTCCCGATTGCTTCGAGCCCAGCAGCGCTGAAGCGATCGCTCAACGCCTGGCGCGTTTACTGGAGGCCGTTGTCGCTGATCCGGACCAGGCAATCGGCACGGTGGATCTCCTTGCTCCCCAAGAACGTCAGCAAATTTTGGTGGACTGGACCCGCACCGAGACCCAATTCCCGCGCGACGCCAGCATTAGCGAGCTTTTGGAGCAGCAAGTCGCCCGGACCCCGGAGGCAATCGCGATTGAGCATGGCACGACTCGTTGGACCTATCGCGAACTCAATGAGCGAGCCAACCGGCTGGCGCACGCCCTCCGCGACGCAGGGGCAGGCGCAGAAGCGCTGATCGGCATTTGCCTGGAGCGATCCGCCGAGATGATTGCCGCAATGCTGGCGATCTTGAAGGCCGGGGGTGCTTACGTACCGATCGATCCGGCCTATCCGGCTGAGCGACGTTCGCTGATGCTTGAGGGTGTTCCGTTGTTAGTGACCACCGGGCAGCTTGCTCAAGAATTTGCCGACTGCACGGCACGGGTGGTTTGCGTCGATGATCAACGGGTCTTAGCGGCCAGCAGGCAAAACCTGCCCTACGTGACTAACGGCGGCAGTCTCGCCTATGTGATCTACACTTCGGGCTCGACGGGCCAGCCCAAAGGCGTCGCCATTGTGCACCGCGCGGTGAATCGGCTGGTCATCAACACTAACTACATTGCTCTCGACCAATCGGACGTAGTTGCCCAAACCTCCAACTGTTGTTTTGACGCGGCGACCTTTGAAATCTGGGGTGCGCTGTTAAACGGCGCGCGTCTGGTCGTGCTCAGCAAGGATCTCACTCTGTCGCCCGCGAGCTTTCTGAAAGAAATCAAACAGCGTGGGATCACTACCCTTTGGCTCACGACCTCGCTCTTTAATCTGATGGCTCAGCACGAGCCGCGTGCTTTTGCCGGGCTGCGCAATGTCCTCTTCGGTGGGGAGGCCGCGGACGCGCGCAGTGTGGCTGCGGTACTGAAACAAGGCGCGCCCGGGCGTCTCATCAACGGCTATGGGCCGACCGAGACAACGACATTCGCGATCTGCCACGAAGTCCGTTCTGTGCCCGAAGAGGCGGCATCTATCCCCATTGGACGACCGATTTCCAATACGACGATTTACATCCTCGATGCCCACCAAAATCCTGTGCCGATTGGGGTTGCCGGGGAAATCTACATCGGCGGACCGGGTGTCGCACGAGGCTATGTCGGCGCGCCGGAACTGACCGCCGAGCGGTTCCTTCCTGATCGGTTTTCGAGCGAACCCGATGCGCGTCTCTACAGAACGGGCGACCTGGCGCGCTGGTTACCCGATGGCACCATCGAGTACCTGGGCCGCATTGACCAGCAGGTCAAAATCAGGGGCTTTCGCATTGAACCTGGCGAGATCGAAGCGGCCTTAAAGCAGCACCCGGCAGTACGCGATGCGGTGGTCGTGGTCGGCGAGCATGCCTCGGGTGATAAGCGTCTGGTGGCCTATGTCGCGGGCGAAGTCTCGGCACTGAATGACACCGCGTTACGTGATTTTTTAAAAGCGAAATTGCCCGACTACATGGTGCCTTCGGCCATTGTGGCTTTGGAGAAATTTCCGCTCAACGCCAATGGCAAGCTGGACCGCCATGCGCTGCCCGAGCCGGATCAAAGCGCCGCGAGCGAGCACTATGTGGCGCCGCGCAACCAACTCGAAGAGCAATTGGTCAAACTGTGGCAAGAGGTGCTCGGGGTCCAGCCCCTCGGCGTCACCAACGATTTCTTTGCGCTGGGCGGTCACTCGCTGCTGGCGGTACGGATCTTTGCCGCGATCGAAAGCATTTTTGGAAAGAAACTCCCCTTGGCGACCCTATTCCAAAGCCCGACCATCGAAAAGCTGGCGGCGGCTCTGCGGGAGCAAGGCTGGCAACCGAGCTGGTCGCCCCTGGTGGCGATCCAGCCGCGCGGACTGCGGCCGCCCTTTTTCGCGGTACACGCCGGCTTGGGCGAAGTGATGTTTTACAGCGAACTGGCACGGTGCCTGGGTGAGGATCAACCCTTTTACGGCCTTCAGGCCGAAGGCCTGGACGGCGGTCCGATCCGGCATACTTCAATAGAAGCGATCGCGCGCTATTACCTCCAGGAGATTCGTCGAGTCCAGGCGCACGGCCCCTATTTTTTGGGCGGCTATTGTACGGGAGGCCTGGTTGCCTTGGAGATGGCGCAGCAACTCCGCTCAGCCGGTGAGGACGTAGCTCTACTGGCGCTCTTTGACACCATCCATTCAGAGCAACCGACCCTCCACTCCAGCATTAGCAAGCGAATCCAACTGGCGTTAGAAGAAGCCCGAGCTCTGCCGCCAAGCGATAAGATGCGCTACTTCGCGCAACGCGCCGCGCACCGGCTGAAATGGGAAGTCTCTAAGCTGCAGAAGACCGGCTACGATTTGAAAGAGCTGCTTTACAAGATGCGAAAGCCTGACAGGGAAAAAGCTAACGGTGGGCCCTTGCCTCTCAAAATACCGGTCTGGCTGATGCTACGCCGTGCGCAGTCAGCCTATAAGCCACGCCCTTACCCTGGGCGCATTGTTCTCTTTCGGCCAATAACCTCCGACGGCCGCGAACCGGCTGAAGATCGCGGCTGGACCGAGATCGCGGAAGGCGGCCTCGAAATTCACGACGTGCCGGGTAAGCATGGAACTCTTTTTGAACCACGCTATGTGTCGTCGCTTGCTGAAAAATTGGACGCCTGCATCCGAACCGCACGCAACAGCCAGTTGACGTTTTGCAAGACCGACGAGTCGAAAAAGTGCGCTGAAACCATCACCCTGAGACACGAAGCAAAATTAATCTCTGAAAAAATTCTTTTACCGGCCTACACATCTTCAGCATCCAAGGGATCCTCCGAGTGCGGCTCATCCGAATAGTCTCGGTAAAAGAGTTGTAAACATGTTTTCTGAAGTGGGCCCGGGCGGGAGACGGTTTTGAGTCGGATTCCTTGTGCGTCGAACGCGCAACAACATTCACCGGGCGTTCCTAACTCCTGCGCATTTCTCACCGTTTATCCAAAGAATCGCGCGTCCGGAACAATACGCCACCTTCGTGCGGAGAGGAAAAATATGGCGGAAATGTCACGCGAATTCGCTCAGGTTGTCCTGCAGCAGACCGTAAATTCAGGTTAGCCATATGACAATGCTAAGTCGCACGAAAGGCGGTGCAACGACCGCCGAAGCTGGTGGTGACGTGAAAATCTCAGAGCTGCCGCTGCTCGATGAGATGCTGTTCGAGTGGAACAAAAACTCACGCGACTATCCCGCGGACGTCTGCTTGCACGAATTGATCGAGGCGCAGGTCGAACGAACTCCCGACGCGATCGCGCTGGTCTTCGAGGATGAATCGCTCAGTTATAGAGAGCTGAACCGGCGCGCGAACCGGCTCGCCTATCGCTTGCGGGAGGTTGGTGTCGGACCCGAAGTAATCGTCGGAATCTTCGCCGAGCGCTCGCTAGCGATGATTGTCGGCCTCTTGGCTACGTTAAAGGCCGGCGGCGCCTATCTGCCGCTTGATCTCGATTACCCGCTCGAGCGTCTGGCATTTATGCTTGGAGACGCAAAGCCGCTGCTTGTGCTCACGCAACGCGACCGGCAAACAGCGTTTCCGCCGCATACCGCCGGGATTATTTGCCTGGATGAAGATTTCGACGCTGCTAACGAGGCAAATTTGGCCAGCGGCGTCCGGGCCGAAAACCTGGCTTATGTGCTCTACACTTCCGGGTCAACAGGTCAGCCAAAGGGCGTAATGATCACGCACCGAGCTATCTGTAACCGGTCACTCTGGGTTCAGGAGAAATTTCATCTTACCTCTGATGATTGCATGATGCTAAAGGCGCCGTTGACCTACGATGTGTCCGTCAGCGAAATATTCTGGCCGCTGAGCGCGGGGGCGCGGCTTTTGCTGGCGCGGCCTGGCCTGCAGGGGGACAGCCGGTACCTCATCGAGACGGTTTGCAAGAACACTGTTACCACCTTGAACTTCGCACCGGCAATGCTCGCGGCGCTTCTCGAGGATAAAGAAGTCGGGCGGTGTTTATCGCTGCGACGAGTTTTTTCCGGCGGCGAAAGACTGCCGTTCGATCTGCCGGAGCGCTTTTTCGCGGCGCTACCACATGCCGAGCTGCATAACGCCTACGGTCCGACCGAAACGACCATCGACGTGACATATTGGAAATGCAAACCCGGGACGCGTGACAGCAATCCGCCGATTGGTCTCCCGCACGCAAACACGCAAACTTACGTTCTTGATCGGGCTATGCAGCCGGTTCCAGCAGGTGACGCTGGCGAACTCCACATCGGCGGCGTGCAACTCGCGCGAGGCTATCTGGGCAGGCCCGAGCTGACTGCCGAGAAATTTGTGCCGAATCCATTCGACGAAGGACGACTTTATAAAACGGGTGACCTCGCGCGCTATAGGTCCGATGGCGCAATCGAGTATCTGGGGCGCATCGATTCTCAGGTGAAATTGCGCGGATTTCGTATCGAGCTTGGCGAGGTCGAGGCGGTGCTCAATGCACATCCCGCCGTGCGTGATTGCGTGGCGCTGCTGCGCGAAACCGGGTCAAGCAGCCGGTTGGTCGGATACATTGTAGCCAGCGGTGTCACGTCTCCTGATTTGCGGCAGTACGCGAAAAAGAGTTTACCCGATTTTATGGTGCCTTCGGCGTTTGTTTTCCTTGAAAAGCTACCGCTGATGGCAAACGGAAAACTTGATCGGCGCGCGCTGCCAGAACCCGAGCAGCGGAGTCAGCCATTTGTCGAGCCACGCACGCCTTTAGAACAGAAAGTGGCGAAAATCTGGGAGGATGCCCTGGGCATCGACAGTGTGGGCGCACACGACAATTTCTTCGAACTCGGTGGCCATTCCCTTTCCGCCCTTGGTGTGGCGAATCAGTTACGCGATTTGGCTGGCGGTCAAGTGTCGTTGGGGTTGGTCCTCCGGGCACCTACCGTCGCGCAGCTCGCGGAACTGCTCGAACAAAAGTACTTCGGTAAAACGGCGTCAAAGCTCACCATTGCGACGAAGCAAGGGAATGACCGAAAGATCATGAAGTTGCCCCGTTAACCGGTACAGGCGCAACTGGGATATCTTCCCCGCGCTCCACCGGCCGTGCCTTGATAGATGATGTAATTACACAACTTTATGAACGCCTCCCTTCAAGATCAGCAACACGCCGAAGCTGACCCTGCAGACAAAGTCTTTTTTTTCCCTCATTTGCACAAGAAGGGTTGTGGTTCGTTAACCAGCTTCAGCCGCATAGCGCAGCCTATAATCTGCCCTCTGCAATGCGAATCGTGGGAGAGCTGAATCTCGAAGCATTAGAAAGTAGTCTAAACAAGATCGTCGAACGTCATGAGACTCTGCGCACTACGTTCCGCGCAATCGACGGTCAGCCGATGCAGGTAATCGCGCCGGCGCGCGAGCTGAGACTGCCAATTACTGATTTGCGCGGATTGGAACCTCTTGCGTGTGTGGAAGAGGAGCGTCGCCTGATTGCTGAGGAAGCAGGGACGCCATTCGACCTGGCGCGCGGTCCGTTGATGCGGGTCAGATTGCTTCGCAGCGGCGACCGAAAGCACCTGCTGGTTACCACCCTGCACCACATCATTACCGATGAGCGGTCGAATGACTTGTTCATGCGCGAGTTGATCGCGGGCTATGAGGCATTTGCCGAAGGCCGCGAACCGGATTTACCTGAGTTACCAATTCAGTATGCCGATTTCGCCCAATGGCAGCGGGAGTTCTTGCAAGACGGTGTACTCGAAGACCAGCTCGGGTACTGGCGAGAGAAACTGGCCGATCTACCGGTCCTTCAATTACCCATCGATCGTCAGCGTCCCCCCGTGCAGAGCTTCCGCGGGGGATCTGAATCAATCGATCTGCCAATCGACCTAACCAATGCGCTGAGGGCATTGAGCCGGCGGGAGGGGGCCACGGTTTTTATGACGTTGCTGACGGCATTCAAAGCATTGCTGGCGTGTTACACTAACCAGGAGGACATCGCAGTAGGCTCTCCGATTACAAATCGCACCCGTGCAGAGACAGAAAACCTGATTGGATTTTTCGTAAATACGCTCGTTCTGCGAACCGCCCTCGACGGGGATCCCAGCTTTTGCGAGGCCCTGGGACGCGTACGCGAAACGGCGCTTGACGCGTTCGAACATCAGGAGGTGCCATTCGACACGCTCGTCCAGGCGTTAGCTCCTGAGCGACATTTCAACCAGAACCCGCTGTTCCAGGTGATGTTTGTGGTGCTGAACACCCGTCCCGAGAGGCTGCGGATGCACGATTTGATCCTGAGTCCAATCCCAATTGAGGATCCCTCTGCAAGATTTGATCTGACGATGTTTCTGTTTGAGGGGCTGGAGGGCATTCATGGATCGCTGGCCTATAGCGTCGATCTGTTTGAGGCGGTCACCATCCGGCGCATGGCCGGCCATTTCCGGAAGTTGCTGGAAGGGATCGTCGCCAATCCGAATGCGCGGCTTTCGGAACTGCGAATCCTCACGGTGGCTGAGGAGGAACAAATCGTTGTTCAGTGGAACCGAACCCAAACGGAGTTTGCTTGCCGGGCCAGCATTGAAGAGCTTTTTGAGGCAAATGTAAGCAAAACCCCTGAGGCCATCGCGCTCGAGTATGGAACCACCAGTTGGACCTATCGCCAATTGAACGAGCGCTCCAATCAACTCGCACATTATCTTCGCTCATTGGGTGTAGGTCCGGAGGTTTTGGTAGGAATCTGTGTCGAGCGCTCCCCGGATATGGTGGTGGGGCTGCTTGCTACACTCAAAGCCGGCGGCGCCTATGTGCCCTTGGACCCCGCCTATCCCCAAGAACGATTGGCATTTATGCTCCAGGACAGTCGAGCTCCTGTGCTCCTCACCCAAGCCCGCTTGATCGAGCGTTTGCCCTCGCACCAGTCGCGAGTTGTTTGTCTTGATTCCGATTGGCCCCAAATTGCCCAACACGGTACAGCAAATGTCGCCGTCGACACGCATCCCGAGCACTTGGCCTATGTGATCTACACTTCCGGCTCGACGGGCAAACCGAAGGGTGTACTAATCGACCGGAGGGCGATTACAAATCAGCTGTTGTGGAGAATCGGGCAGTACGGTCTGGATTCCCGAGACGTTTTCTTACAAAAGACCACCTTCACCTTTGATGTCTCTGTTTGGGAACTGTTATTGCCGCCGATGCTGGGCGCCAGGATGGTTCTGCTGCGGCCCGGAGCGGAGAAAGAGCCCTTGGAATTGGCTGCAGCGATCGAACGCAGTCAGGTTTCGGTGATTCATTTTGTGCCTTCGATGTTAGCTGTGTTCCTGGAATCCCTCGAGGCCAAACGATTGTTGGGAACTCTGCGGCGTTGTTTTTGCGGGGGAGAATTCCTGACGCCAGAGCTGACGAAAAGATTCTTTGATCAGTTTGGGGATCGCACCGAACTGCATAATCTTTACGGCCCGACCGAGACTGCCATCGACGTGACCTTTTATCCGGTGAGTTCGCCCGAGGACACAATCCCGATCGGACGACCCGTTGCCAACACCAGCATCTATCTCCTGGACAGGAATAAACGGCCGGTACCCATCGGGGTAGCCGGGGAATTGTGCATCGGTGGGGTCCAGGTCGCGCGCGGATACCTGAACCGGCCGGAACTGACGGCCGAACGTTTCATCGCTAACCCGTTTAAGGCTGGAGAACGGCTGTACCGGAGCGGCGACCTGGCACGATGGCGCGCCGACGGCAATATCGAGTACCTGGGACGAATGGATCATCAGGTAAAAATTCGCGGCTTTCGCATCGAGCTCGGGGAGATCGAGGCAGCACTGCTTCGTCATGCTGATATTACCCAGGCGGCTGTTGTTGTCCGTGAGGATCATCCGGGTGAAAAGCGGCTGATTGGCTACGTTATACCCGCGAATGCTCAAAGTATCGATCCTGCGGCGTTACGCGCCCAACTCGGCAAAAGCCTGCCCAACTACATGGTGCCGGCGGCGATTGTCGTACTGGAGAAGTTGCCACTCAATGCCAATGGCAAAGTCGACCGCAAGGCGCTGCCCGCACCGGACTTCGCGGCAGCGGCGAGCGCCTGGCGTGGGTCACGAACACCGCGCGAAGAGATACTTTGCTCGCTTTTCAGGGAGATTCTTGGGCTATCCCGGGTGGGTATTGATGACAACTTCTTTGATCTGGGAGGAGACAGCATCGGCTCGATTCAACTAGTCAGCCGTGCGCGCAAAGCCGGGCTGCTCATCACTCCGCGCGATGTGTTCGAGCATCAGACAGTGGAGGCGCTGGCTGCAGTGGCGAGCAGGATCAAAGAGAGCGAGACACCGGCCCTGACCGGCCCTGAGAGCGGAGCAGGAGCGCTGCCGCCAACCCCGATCATCCACCAGCTGTTAGAGCATGGCGGACCGATCGGGCGTTTTAGCCAATCGATGCTGTTGCAAGTTCCGTCCAAACTTGTTCAGGAGCACCTGGTCGGCGCCTTACAGGCTTTGCTCGATCATCATGACGCCTTGCGGCTGCGCCTGGTGCGAGCAGCCGCCTCAGGGGCTGGAAATTGGGGCCTGGAGATTCCGCCGCCCGGGGCGATCATGGCGGGAGAGTGCCTTCGCCGGATCGATGTATCGGGACTGGAAGAGCCCGCCCGCCAAGTGTGTATCAGGGCACAGACGGAGGCGGCCGAGGGCAGGCTTGCGCCTGAGGCCGGCATCATGGTCCAGGCCGTGTGGTTCGATGCCGGTCCGACTCGGCCGGGGCGGCTCTTATGGGTCATTCACCACCTGGCCGTTGACGGCGTGTCCTGGCGCATTCTTTTGCCTGATCTGGCTGCGGCCTACCGGGCGATTGAGACCGGTCAGCCGCCAAGGCTGACTCCGTGCGGCACCTCTTTCCGACACTGGGCCCAACGGCTCAACGCCCAGGCTCAAGACCCGGCCCGGACGAGCGAACTGCCCTTCTGGCAAGCAACACTGAGTGCACCAGATTTGCCGCTGAGTCTCCAAGCCCTCGATCCCAAGCGCGACACCCGCAGTACCGTAAGGCACCTCAGTCTGACGCTGCCGGTGGCGGTGACCAGCCGGCTGCTCACTGCGGTGCCGGCCGCCTTTCACGGCCGCATTAACGACGTGCTGCTATGTACCTTGGCGTTGGCCATTGCTAACTGGCGCCGGCGCCATCACTCCCAGAACGGCCACAGTGCCAGTAACGCCGTATTGATTGATCTGGAGGGACATGGCCGCCAAGAGGAGAGCTTCGCTGGGGTTGATCTCTCGCGCACCGTGGGCTGGTTTACTTCCCTGTTCCCGGTTCGTCTCGATCCCGGTACGCTCAATTTGACTGAAGCTTTGGCTGGAGGACCGGCCTTGGCTCAGGCCCTCAAGCGCATTAAAGAACAGTTGCGCACCCTGCCCGACAACGGCCTTGGCTACGGCTTGTTACGGCATCTTAACCCGGAGAGCGCCGCCAGCCTCACTGGACTGGCCACGCCCCAGATCTGCTTTAACTATCTGGGCCGTTTCAGCGCGCCCCAGGCAGCGGACTGGGCGATAGCTCCTGAGCGGGCTGAACTCGGGGCCGGCGGGGATCCCGCCATGCCTTTTAATTATTGCCTCAGAATTAATGCGGTCACCCATGACCTGGCGGAGGGTCCCCAGTTGACGGCCAGATGGTCCTGGCCGGGCGCACTATTGTCCAACGAGGCAGTTAATGATCTGGCTCGAAGCTGGTTTAGTGCATTGCAAGCCCTGGTTGATCATGTCGCTCAGCCGGGAGCCGGCGGACACACTCCTTCGGACTTCCCCCTGGTAGCGCTTACTCAGGTTGAGATTGAACGCCTGGAGGCCGAGCATCCGAAACTGGAAGATATCTGGCCGCTGGCACCTTTGCAGCAAGGCTTACTCTTCCATGCCCTTTATGATACCCAAGGACTCGATGTTTACACCGTCCAAGTGGTGCTTGGGCTGGAAGGGTCCCTGCAGGAACCAGTACTCCAAGCAGCCGCAAACGCTCTTTTACAGCGCCATGCCAACCTGCGCGCCAGTTTCCAGCATAGCTTTAACCAACCGCTCCAACTCATCCACTCGGAGGTGTCTTTGCCCTGGCGCACGGTGGATCTTTCGACGCTTGAGCCGGCAGCTGCACGCGAGGAACACTTTGCCCAGCTCCTGGCCCAGGATCGCGCTCAACACTTTGATCTGAGCGCTGCTCCCCTCCTGCGCTTTACCCTGGCCCGTTTCGGGCCAGACCAGCATCGGCTCATCCTAACCAAGCATCACATCCTTATGGACGGTTGGTCGGGGCCCATCCTGGTTCGGGAACTGTTCACTCTCTATGCCCAAAATGGCAAGAGCAGTGCTCTGCCGCGAGTGACCCCCTATCGGGATTATCTCGCCTGGCTCGCCGCCCAGGATCAGGCTGCGGCCAGAGCTGCCTGGCAGGCTCAATTGGCTGGGCTCGAGGAGCCGACCCGGCTGGCTGCCCCTCACTCGGGACGCGCCCCTGCTGCTCCGGAACGGATCATCCTGGATCTGCCCAAACCACTGACTGAGGCCCTTACCCGGCAGGCTCGTTCCAACAGCCTGACGCTTAACACCATTTTACAAGGCGCCTGGGCCATCCTCCTGGGGCGTCTGACGGGCCGCGACGATGTGGTCTTTGGCGTCACCGTGAGTGGCCGGCCGCCGGAGATCCCCGGCATCGAGTCCATGGTCGGACTCTTCATTAATACTCTCCCCTTGCGCGCTCGATTGCGGTGGAGCGATTCGCTGATCGAACTTTTCACTCACCTGCAGCAGAATCAGGCTCAGCTTCTGGCCCATCAGCATCTGGGACTGCATGAGATCCAGCGCTTGGCAGGTTTGCGCGAACTGTTCGATACACTGCTGGTCTTCGAAAATTACCCGATTGAAGGCAGCGCCAACGGAAAATCCTTTGCCGGCTTACGCCTCGCCAGTGCCCAAGGAACAGATGCCAGCCACTATCCTCTGAGCCTCGTCGTGGCGCCCGGGGAACGTTTGCGTCTGCGTCTCGATTATCGTCCCGATTGCTTCGAACCCAGCAGCGCTGAAGCGATTCTCCAACGCCTGGTGCGTTTACTGGAGGCGGTTGCCGCTGATCCGGACCAGGCAATCGGTGCGGTGGATCTCCTTGCTCCCCAAGAACGCCAGCAAATCCTGGTAGATTGGAATGAAACCCGGCGAGAGTATCCCGCCAAGGTCTGTCTCCACGAATTAATCGAGACGCAGGTCGAGAGGACTCCGAATGCGGTCGCGGTGGTTTTCGAGGAGGAGTCTCTTACTTACAGAGAACTGAACCGGCGCGCGAACCGGCTGGCGCATCGGTTGCGTCAGGTCGGTGTCGGCCCCGAAGTAATTGTCGGTATTTTCGCCGAGCGGTCTCTGGAGATGGTCACAGGCCTGATTGCCACGCTCAAGGCTGGGGGGGCATTTTGCCGCTTGACCCCACCTATCCTACCGATCGACTTGCATTTATGCTCGGCGATGCGCAGCCGGCCGTCGTGCTGGCGCAGCGCCGTCTCGCTGGGCAGTTCCCTGCGCACGACACAAAACTCGTTTTCCTGGAGGACGATTTCGCCGCCGAGAGCGACGTCAATCCCCCCAACCGCACGCAGCCGGAGAACCTCGCCTACGTGATCTACACTTCGGGGTCGACCGGACAGCCGAAGGGAGTGTTGATCGAGCAGAAAGCGATCGTAAATCAGTTATTGTGGTTACGCGACCAGTACCAGTTCGACAGCACCGACGTGCTCCTGCAAAAGACGGCCTGCATCTTTGATGCTTCGGTTTGGGAACTGCTCTTATCACCGATTGTCGGTGCGAAAATGGTGTTGTCGCCTCCGGGAGCTGAAAAAGATCCGGCAGCATTGGCAGAGGCTATCGTTCAGAAGCGGATCACCACGATTCAATTGGTGCCTACAATGTTAAGGGCGTTGTTACTATCGCTTCGACCGGGGCAATCGTTTAATAGTCTTCGCCGCTGCTTTTGCGGGGGAGAATCCCTGACGCCAGAGCTGACGAAAAGATTCTTTGATCAGTTTGGGGATCGCACCGAACTACATAATCTTTACGGCCCGACCGAAACGGCCATTGACGCGGCCTTTTATCCGGTGAGTTCGCCTGAGGATGCAATCCCGATCGGACGGCCGGTCGCCAATACCAGCATCTACATTCTGGACAGGAATAAACGGCCGGTACCCATCGGGGTAGCCGGAGAATTGTGCATCGGCGGAGTCCAGGTCGGGCGCGGATACCTGAACCGGCCGGAACTGACGGCCGAACGCTTCATCGTTAACCCGTTTAGGGCTGGAGAACGACTATACCGGAGCGGCGACCTGGCACGATGGCGAGCCGACGGCAATATCGAATATCTCGGACGCCTGGATCACCAGGTCAAAATCAGAGGCTACCGGATTGAGCTCGGGGAAATCGAGGCGGTGTTAAGTCAGCACGCTGAGATTGGGCAGGCGGTAGTGGTAGCCCGCGAGGAGAAAAGCGGGAGCAAAGCATTGTGCGCCTACGTGGTCGGCAAGGAATCGAGTCTGGAGACGGAAGAACTGCGCAACTATCTGAACGGGAAACTGCCCAAATACATGGTGCCCACCTCCTTTGTGAAGCTGGAAAGCTTTCCTCTGACCGGCAGTGGCAAAGTCGACCGCAAGGCGCTGCCTGCACCTGATCTACGCACAGCGAGCAAGCAATACCTGGCCGCGCGCAATGAACTCGAAGAGCAACTGGCCAAACTGTGGCAAGAGGTGCTCGGGGTCCAGCCCATTGGTGTCACCGATGATTTCTTTGCGCTGGGCGGTCACTCACTGCTGGCGGTGCGGATCTTTGCCGAGATCGAACGAATTTTTGAAAAAAAACTCCCATTGGCGACACTGTTCCAAAGCCCGACCGTCGAAAAACTGGCGGCGGCTCTGCGGGAGCAAGGCTGGAAACCGACCTGGTCGCCCCTGGTGGCAATCCAGCCGCGCGGACCGCGACCACCCTTTTTTGCGGTACACGGCGGCTATGGCGAAGTGATGTTTTACAGCGAGCTGGCGCGGTGCCTGGGGGAGGATCAACCTTTTTACGGCCTTCAGGCCGAAGGCCTGGATGGCAGTCCGATCCGGCATACATGCATAGAAGCGATCGCGCGTTATTACCTCCGGGAGATTCGTCGCGTCCAGGCGCACGGTCCCTATTTTTTGGGCGGTTATTGTACTGGGGGCCTGGTTGCCTTGGAGATGGCGCAACAACTCCGCGCGGTCAGTGAGGATGTAGCTCTACTGGCGCTCTTTGACACAACCCATCCAAAAGAGCGGAACCTCCGTTATCCCATTAAGAAGCGAATCCGACTGGCCTTAGACGAAGCCCGGGCTCTGCCTCCGAGCGAGAAGATGCGCTATTTCGCGCAGCGCGCTGCGCACAGACTGAAATGGGAAGTCTCTAAGCTGCAGAAGGCCGGCTACGATCTTAAAGAGCTGCTTTACAAGATGCAAAAGCCTGACAGGGAAAGCACTAACGGCGGTCCCTTGCCTCTCAAAATGCCGGTCTGGCTGATGCTCCACCGCGCGCAGTCAGCCTATAAGCCGCACGCTTACCCTGGGCGCATTGTTCTGTTTCGGGCAATAACCTCCGACGGCCGCCAGCGAGTTGACGATCGCGGCTGGACCGGGATCGCCGAAGGCGGCCTCGAAATTCACGATATGCCAAGTAAGCATGGAACGCTTTTCGAATCCCGTTATATGCCGGCGTTTGCGGAAAAATTGGATGCCTGCATCCGAACGGCGCGCACGAGCCAGTCAGCTGAAATCTCCCGATTCCTCGCTCAGACCGCTTTGGGCCAACGAAACCCGAGTTTTTGAGTTCGGATTGTCCGGCGTGTTTCTGGCGATTGGCGGGTGAATATTTTTATTTCGACATTCCTCGCCTGATAAGCACCGCCAATTAATTTGCGGAGCCGGTGCTGAGCCGCCAGAAATGGGGGAAAATCGAGAGGCCCCAAAGAAGCCTGTGATCGCATCCGGGCTCCCTCCTCGCGAGCCTCCGAACCTGTGAACATGTTCACGCCGGTGAAAGTGAACACAGCCAAAGGAAGAGGAATGGTGGCCATTTTGACACCCGCATTCAACCATCTCAGAACCAATGCAGCATCACCAATCTGCCTCCATTCCGAGGTGTAACTCAACCCGCGGTCTACCAAAGTCCGACGGAAGAAGGTGCTGCAAGTCAAAGTACAAAGATGACACGCGCTGGTATGCGACCGAAGCGGTGCGACAATCCTCCTGTAACTTAAGGGTTTGCCGTCCGCATCGATGAGGACCGCGTCACCGAAGAGCACCTCTACGTCCGGGTGGGTATGAAAAAACTGCTTCACCAATTTCAAGACGCCGGGTAGATATTGTTCATCAGAGTTCAGGTGGGCGCAGATTGCTCCCGTGGCCTTAAGCATTCCTTTCGCGATTGCGTCATACATTCCGCGATCTTTTTCGACAAAGACGCGGGCTTTTGACTCACGATTCAACCACTCAAGACCTTGTCCGTCACCGCCATCCTGGATGATGTGCTCCACACTCACTCCTTCCTGGTCCAGGACGGAACCAGCGCACAGCCGCAGCCATTCGGGTTGTTTAAACGTTGGAGTTACGATTGAGAAATCTATGGGAGCTCCGTTGAAAGACATATTTAAGCTGTGCGAAATGTAAAATGCGACGCGGAGACAAAGTCCTTTAGCAAATTTTACTCGTCTTTATGCGCGGCAATGAGTATCTGGGTCGTTCGTGGGATCTCCTAAAACGAAGCAGATTGAACCAGAACTGCTGCTTGGAGTGAAAATGTCGCGACTGAATCGCGGCGCTTCTGATCCGGTCGAAATGCCTTCCTGACGTTTTGGATTCAACGCTATGCCCATGAGCAAGTTTCAAAGCCCCTTGACTATTCTTGCCGCTTTCATAGTTACCGGTTTTGTAGCCCGTGCGCAAGAGGTTGGCCTTGAGGTCCCTGACCTTGGGCTTACCGTCCCCGGCAGGCTTACCTTGTACAGGCCGATAACCGGTATCTATCAGGGCGAGTTCGTCCAGCGCCCGCTCACATTAGGTCTTGCGGCAGCGATTGGGTACGACGATAACGTCGATACCTCTCATAACGAGCGCGTTGGCAGCGGATTTACGGCGCCTCGACTAGAGATAGCATCAAGCATTGGGAGCGAGCGCACTCGACTGAGGGCTGATCTGCGATTGGGATTCGTCGGCTATTGGGATATTCCCGGCGCAGCGCTCCAACCTGATATTTCGTTCGACCTGACTTTCACGCACCAATTCAGCCCCCGCCTTGTGCTCGGGTTCTCCTCTTTCGTAACTTATCAAGGCCAGCCGAACTTCGCTTTCGGCATCGGGAAAACGACCAACGTTGGCAATTACGTCTACAGTACGAATAGCGTCGTGCTTGGCTATCAGTGGACTGAACGGTTTTCCACTGCTACCAGCTATACGCTGAATGCTGCTTATTACGAATCCAGCACCGTCGGGAGCACCTCGAACCTGCTTGAGCATGTGATTGCTCAGCAATTTCGATACCTGGTTCTGCCGACTATTGCGGCGGCGGCTGAATATCGATTTAGCTACGAACAATACGTCAACACAAATCTTAATTCGTACTCCCACTTCGTTCTGGCTGGAGCCGATCTCACGCTCACCCCGCGGTTGCAGTTCACCTTTCGCGCTGGTGCCGAATTCCAGACCGATCTTTTCCATGGAGGAACGAGTCCGACCTCCCCATACTTTGAATCCACGCTGACCTACGCTTATCGACGCAACTCCTTCATTCAGTGGTACAATCTTTATGATTTGGAACGATCCGATATCAACACCGCCAATACCAAGGACGTCTACCGGACTGGATTAAAGATACTTCATTCGTTTGGCGCAAGGTTGCAGCTGGGCGGTGGCCTCTACTATTCGTACAACCACAATGAGGGCCCGCCATCCTCGTTTGATGAGCATCAGGTAGAGGCAACGGCGACAGCGAGTTACCAGCTCACGCGTGCGTGGACGCTCCAAGCCGGTTATACCTTTACCGATGTCTTGTCGGATATCAATTCGCGAAGCTATTATCGGAACAGGGTTTTTCTCGGGGCAGCCTTCACCTACTGAAAGAAGCGCTGGTCCAACTGCAGAATTCGTGTCAAGTTCTCGGCTTAAGCGCCGATATTAGGGATCTGCGTACCGATATTCTCAGGTTGTCTTCATGAAGCATCATCAAGAGGTTCATTTTTTCGATTACTGGCGGGTTATTCGCGTCCGCTGGGGGCTGGTCTTGGGGGTGTTTCTGCTGGTGGTAATGGCCGCCGGCATTTTCACCTACTTGTCCCCTCGCCAGTATCGATCCTTCGTAACGCTGGAAGTGCAGCCCGACCTGACCCCGGTCCGCATCTTCGAGCATCAGACCCAAGCTGAGGCCAGCGATGACCGGAAATTCAGCCCGACCCAATTTCAGATCCTCTCGCGCAAAGGGGTGCTTTATCCGGTCATCGATCGGCTGAACCTTCAAGCCAAATGGGGTTCAAAGGGAGAAGCCCTACCCAGGGAGATTGCCTACACGAAGCTGCTGCGGATGTTAACGGTCGAAGAGATCAGAAACACCAATCTCATTCAGATCAACGTTGAGAGCCCCGACCCCCGAGAAGCTGCGCTCCTGGCCAATACGATTGCCCAGGTGTACATGGAGCAGCGGATTGCCGAGCAGCAGAGCATCGTTTCCCAAGGTCTGGACCAGTTGCGCGATGAAGTAAAGCAAAAGGAAGAGGCCGTGCGACAGGCCTATGCGGAAGCATCCCGGCTGCGGACCCAGGCCAACATTATCGATCCCAATCCCGACAGTCTGGAGGCCGGCGGTGGCGGCCGGGTGGAAGATACCAGCGTGATTTCTAATGAGGAAAAGGTTAACCAGGCCAGATCTCAGGTCGCCCAGTTGCGCAGTCGGGTAGCCGAGCTCGAGCAGGTGAAGTCCGAAGATTTAATGCGCGCGGGCGGGCAGCTCGATCTAAACGATCCCATCATCGCGTCCACCTTACCGACCTACCAAACTGCCCAGGCCGAGAAAGCCAGACTGCTCCACGCAGGTCTGGGCCCGAATCATCCAGACGTCAGAGCTGTGCAGGCTCAAATCGACACAATCGCAAAACAGTTGCAGCAACAGATTGATAGCATTCGTAAAGGGCTTACTGCGCAGCTGGCCATTGCCGAGGCTTCGCTCAAAGGCCTGGAGACAAACCTTCACACAAGTCAGAGCGAGCAGCAGGCCACGAAAACCGTGGGCGCTCAATACCAGGATGCCAAATACAGATATATCCAGGAGCGCAATCTATTGGAACAGGCCAAGACCCGGCTCAGCACCGAGTCGATGGAGCGCACGATGCCTCGAATAGCAGCCTTTATTCGCGATCGGGCCGAACCGGCCCTGTTTCCGAGCAAGCCGAGCCTGGTGAAGAACATGCTTCTGGGCATGGCCGCTGGCCTCGTACTGGGGATTGGCTTGGCCTTCCTGCTAGACTACCTCGATATCAGTGTAAGAACCATCGACGATGTGGAGGAGTTCTTAGAGCTCCCCGTTCTGGCCATCATTCCAAGAGGGATTAAGCTGCTCCCACGGGCGGACGAAGATTCCTCGGACGCGGAGGCGTATCGAATCCTCAAGACCAACGTCGATCTGAGTGCCAAAAGGACTCATGCGACGGCCTTCAATGTGATCAGTGGTGGCGCTTCGGAAGGTAAATCGACCACCGTGTGCAATCTGGCCACCAGCTGGGCGGCCAGCGGTCAACGGGTTCTGGTGATTGACGGCGACATGCGTCGTCCCTCCCAACATCACCTCCTGGAAATGGATAACCATGTGGGCCTGGGTGAATACCTGAAGGCCACGGCCACCTTGGATGAGGTGATTCAGCCCACCAACGTGGGCAACCTTTATCTTGTGGCGGCCGGTTCGCGCTCGACCGACGTCGTCAGCCTCCTGAGCTCAGAAGCCATGGTGCAGCTGATCAAGGAGGCCAGGGAGCGATTTGATGTTATCCTGATCGACTCGCCCCCTCTGCTGGGAGTAAGCGACGCCTCAATTCTTTCCAGCCTGGTGGATTATTCGATCATCGTCATTGAACATCGGCGTTTCCCTCGCTCGGTGCTGCTGCGGGTCAAGAAAACCATCGAAAATATTGGCAGCCGCAGTTTGGGCGTGGTTCTGAACAAGGTCGATGTTCGTCACGATCAGAACTATCCCTTCTATACGAGCTACAATCAGTACTACACCAAACGGAACAAGGCCAAGAAACCGATGGCGCTTTTGAAATGATGATGAGTACGAAAGTTTGGCTGTTGCGGGCGGCTTGGCTGCTGAGTTTTGCTTGTGCCACCAGTGTCGCGGTGGCCGACGCCATTTTACGTCCGGGCGATCAGATTGAGCTGAAACTAGGTGGTGTCCCCTCGACCGAGAGCACGTCGGTCAGCGGTACCTACACCATTGATGGCGGCGGAAGTGTGAACCTCCCCTATATTGGCCGGGTAAAGATTGCTGGGCTTGCTCCAGGGACAGCTCAATCCACCATCGAGAGTGTTTATAAGGGGCGCGCTATCTACACAAATCCTACTGTCGTCATCACAATGCAGGAGAAATCGCGCTACGTGAACGTCGGCGGAGAAGTCAAAACACCCCAACGTGTCCCATATACTCCAGATTTAACGGTGCTGAGTTCGATCAATGCCGCGGGCGGATTTTCGCCCTACGCTGATCAACGCAAAGTTCGATTGTTGCGTGGTAAACAGTCTACGATCGTCGACGTCAAGAAAATTCGCACCAATCCATCGCTCGACCTGCCATTGGAGCCGGGCGATCGCATCGACGTGCCGATGTCGATTTTTTAGGCAGCTTGAGGCTAAAATTAGCGCAACCGGAGCAGATCAGGTGCGTCAGTAGAAGTTGTCTTTACGGTTGGAGCGGCATGGAAGGGTTTTGATATATGGAAGGTGCAATTGAATTCACAATGAGAGGGGCTTTGGACCAGTTGATTTTCGTCTAATCCCATGAGCAAACTTGATCTCGTAATGGTCGCTGCGGATCGTGAGGTGCCAAGAGCAAAGGGCCCGCGCCAAACAGTCGCACTCGGTCGTAAACAACAGTTGAATTTACAACTCAACCAAGTGATCGACGCGGTGTTGCTGGTCTTTTCGCTGTGGAGCGCCCACCTCTTGCGTGAGTACACTGGCCATTTCGACGGAATCGCGAAGATCGAGCCTTTCGAAGCGTATCTTTGGCTTATTGTGGTCATTATGCCGGTGGGCCCGCTGCTCTTAGAATTTCAGGGATTTTACAATTTTCCATTGCAGAAAAGCCCCTGGAAATCTCTGAGCCAGGTAGCTCAGGCATTGCTTTGGTTGGGCGTATTGATCGCTGGGTGCGCGGTTTTTTTTCGCCTGAATATTGAAAGCCGATCGGTCCTGATACTGTTTCCGCTAATCAGCGCGATCGTTCTGCTGACCAAAGAACACGTTGCTGTTGCGTATCTTAAATCGCACGTTCGCAGCGGACAGTATCGAGAAAAGGTTATCTTGGCGGGCTCTGCGGAGGAGATCCTCCAGCTCTCGCGCCGGTTCAGAGAGGATGAATTCGCTCAAATTGACATCGTTGAGCGCATCAACATCTCCTACCAACCCGTCTCTGATCTGGTCAAAGCAATACACGAGCATTCTGTCGGCCGCGTGATCTTCGCGAGTGCAAAGACCGAATTGCGACTCGTGGAAGAAGCGATCGCGGCGTGCGAGATCGAAGGGGTTGAGGCGTGGCTCATGGCCGATTTTATCCGGACTTCGATTGCTCGACCGGCTTTTGACATGTTTGGCCCACAACCGATGCTTGTCTTCCGTTCTACTCCAGAGATCTCCTGGGCGCTCCTAGCGAAGAGAATGATTGATCTCATCGGCTCAAGCATTGGAATTCTGCTCCTGTCACCTTTGATGCTCATCGTCGCTGTCGCCATCAAGATCTCCTCGCCAGGATCAGCTGTGTTCGTCCAAATGCGCAGCGGCCAATATGGCCGGCCTTTCCGGATGTTTAAGTTCCGGTCGATGTATTCGGATGCCGAACAGCGGCGGCAGGAACTTGATGCCCTTAATCAGATGAGTGGACCGGTATTTAAACTTGACCGCGATCCGAGGATCACACCACTCGGGCGCTGGATACGGAAGTGCAGCATCGACGAATTACCTCAACTTTTTAACGTCTTCCTTGGCCAGATGAGCTTAGTGGGTCCCCGGCCTCTCCCGGTCTACGAAGTAGAAAATTTCGCAAATCCGGCGCAGCGCCG
The DNA here is from genome assembly GCA_963813025.1 of uncultured Verrucomicrobiae bacterium. Classification (GTDB taxonomy): domain Bacteria; phylum Verrucomicrobiota; class Verrucomicrobiia; order Chthoniobacterales; family JAFAMB01; genus CAVSUL01. The sequence continues at coordinate 56,272 of CAWEXO010000005.1, forward strand.
CCGCCTGAGTGTCAAACCGGGTCTGACTTGTCTCTGGCAAATAAGTGGGCGCAATAATGTAAAAGAATTTGAGACCTGGGTAAAACTTGATCTGCAGTACATCGACGGTTGGTCGATTTGGCTGGACCTCAAAATTCTTTTGTGCACAATCCCTGTGGTGCTCTTCGGCTATGGCGCCAAGTGAGCCGACCTCCGGGGTCCAGACGCCTTCGGCCCATTTATCAAAGAATGTCTCGCAAGATCCCGCTGGCGCACGGCCCGTAGGGCGAAAATTCATTCGAGCGTCAGCGAGAACTTGTTTGAGCCGCGTTGGAGGTGTGGCACATGCCTTATGTCCGGCTCAAACGAGTCCTCGCTAAAGCTCGGATAAATTTTCGCCCTACCGGAGCAGGGCCGAGGCTAGATTGCGAGACAGCCTCTTCAACCCAACCCTTTGGGGCGCGGCCAGGTGGCTGTTTTCGACGTTACTACTGCCAGTCCGGCCCGGACCGCTTTGGCGGCGATCCATTTGAACCCAACGACGGCACCGGTATATGCGAGACGGTGCACAAGGATTTTGCTTCCAATCACTGTCCGCTGGTGGCCTGATCCGGCGTGACCTCAAACGGGGCAACAGTAAGGTCTTCGTTGGCTACCCAGCCTAATCGGCTTCCAACGGCGGTCTCAACCAAGCTGAAGCCAAACTGTTTCCGGACGACTCGCACCAAAGTTCCTTTTCGCAGTGTGGCGTCAGGCATCGTGAACTGTTGCGGACCAGTACCGTACAACGGCACATTGTCCCTAACAGTCACCTGCAAGTTCTCCTCGGTAATAGCCGGCAAGACAGCCGCATAAGCCGCGGCCGCTGGATCCGGCTTTCCAGCCTGGCAAGCGCTGAGAATCGTGGCAGCACCGACTAGAACAAAAATTTGAGCTGACGTTGCTTGCATAAACTTATTCAGTCGAGATTGCTTCGGTCAAAGCGATATGAGCGATGGTATGCTACGCGAGGTCCGGTGGCGAAAGCTGGCGTGGCGTGGTGGGGGTGTCTTCGGATTCCCAACCTCTATCCATAGATTCGTCCGAGCGCCGTTTTAAAAATCTATAACGCCATAAGGCCGGCAAGCAAGCCCAGGGTCACGGCCATCCTGGGACCGCTTATAATGGACTTGCCGGTAGCCAGCGAGCCGGAATAGGTTTCCCGGTTTTATGCCAGCTACACCCTACGACCAACTTCTGGCTCGGGCCCGCGAGGTTTACCTGCTCCGCTCCTCCTACGCTATTCTTCAATGGGACGAGGAGACTTATCTTCCTCCAAAAGCTGTGCCGTTTCGGGCCGAGCAGCTCAGCTTTCTCGAAGGGAAGGCACATGTTCTGGCCACCGATCCGCAAGTGGATGATTGGTTGAAGGTATGTGAAGACCATGGCTATTCGCCGGAGTCCGATGAAGCAGCTAACCTCCGGGAGTGGCGCCGCGAATACGAACGCGCGACCAAACTTCCGGTCGAGCTTGTCGAAGAGTTCGAACGTGTTTGCGCCTTGGCTCGCAACGCCTGGAAGCAGGCGCGCCGCGAGTCTGATTACTCGATTTTTGCTCCGCATCTTTCGAAGATTCTCGAGCTATCACGGAAGCGCGCCGATTTATGGGGTTACGCCGATTCACCTTACGACGCTTTACTGGAAGGGTATGAACCGGGAGCTACCGTGAAAAGCGTCGGCCCCGTTTTCGCCGAGTTGCAGCCGGCACTCCGTAATCTGCTTGACCAGATAGGCGATCGCTCCGTTCCCGAAGATTTCCTCAAAGGCGATTACCCAACAAGCGGTCAACAGTCTCTGAACCATCGGCTTGCCGCCGCTTTCGGTTACGACTTTGAGGCTGGCCGTATTGACGAAACCACCCACCCGTTTATGACGACCTTGGGGCCGTCCGATCAACGGGTGACGACCCGCTACGATGTGCGGATGTTCCAAACGTCTTTCTATGGTGTCCTCCATGAGGTCGGTCATGCGCTCTATGAGCAAGGACTTAGTAAGGATGACGCCGGCACGCCGATCGGTACGGCGCGTTCGCTGGGAATTCACGAATCACAATCGCGGCTTTGGGAGAATCATGTCGGACGGTCACCCCAGTTCTGGAACAAATGGCACGGCACCGCCGTCGAGCATCTTCCAGCGCTGGAACGCTTTACGCCGGACGACCTCGCCCGCGGTGTGCAAAGGGTCGCTCCCTCCTTCATCCGCGTGGAAGCAGATGAAGTCACGTACGATCTCCACATTCTACTGCGTTTCGAGATCGAGATCGATCTCATCGAGAACAGACTTGGTGTGAAAGATCTTCCCGCGCGCTGGAATCAGCGGTTCAAAGAGTTGTTCGGTTTGGTGGTCCCGACCGACAGTCTGGGACTGCTGCAGGATATCCACTGGAGCATGGGCGGCTTCGGCTATTTCGCTACCTACTCTTTGGGCAACCTCAACGCAGCGCAGCTCATGGCCGCAGCGGAAAGATCGGTGCCGAATCTTCAGCAGTGTCTCTCGGCGGGCGACTATGGTCCCCTTCTCCAATGGCTGAGGAGCAACGTTCACCAGCACGGTCAGCGATTTTCTCCCAGCGAGTTGATGAGGCGAGCGACGGGTGAACCGACCCAGGCAAAATACCGCATCGAGTATTTGAGAAACAAATACCTCTAACGTATCCTCCTCGCGCGTGTATCGGTGTGCAGGAGTCGCGACAACTTTTTCTCCCCGTTTCCTGGCGGTTCTCGCAGAAGCCGCTCGGATCAGCCGGGTGGCCAACTTGCCTCTAGAGCTGATCCACGCGGACGTATTTGATGCGGAAAAGAACGAACGTTTTCGCACCGCTCTCGCACGCCTGGGCCTAGGTGGAGAAACTCCGGTTCACTTCCAGGCCGGCGAACCGGCCGAAGCGATCCTTCGTGTACAAGCGGCGACGGGAATGGACTTGATCATTGCCGGCGCTTTGGAGCGGGAAAGCGTTCATCGAAATTTTACCGGAAACGTCGCGCGTGAACTCTTGCGGCGTGCTTCTTGCGATCTAATTCTCTTTGTTGACCCAAGTGAAAGGCCCAAACCGCTCGGCAGATTTTTTGTCCTGCTGCCGGACTTCAGCGCACCCAGCCGGCGAGCTTTTCACCGCGCACTCGACCTGGCCGAGCTGGTGGATGCGGTGCAGCTTTCGGCCATTCACGTGCAAACGACCTTTGCCGAAGCCAAAGAGAAGGTCTCAGGGAGTTCCTGCTCGCCCGAGCAGAGCTTGGAAGCGTTGGTGAACGAGCGCCGGGAAAGTCCGGTTGAGCTGGACTATCATCTTCTGCGCGGCAACACCGGATTCAACGCGTTTGAATACATTCAGTCGAGCAAGGCAGACCTGCTGGTCATGCCGTCCCAAATCGATCCGTCTGGCCGGCCGGTCTTTGCTCCGGTTCTGGATTGGGTGATTCAGGTTATCCCGAGCAACCTGTGGGTTATCCGCGAGCCTGCATCGGCGGAGCCGTAGCGCCGACGGCCTCGTCGGTATCTCTCGGAAGCGCGCGAAGCCGCTCTTTGTTTTAAGAGCGGGCGGCCCCATCAGAGGTACCGACGAGGCCGTCGGTGCTACGCCCGAAAGCTTCCACGCTACGCGCTCAGCAACTGACGCAAGACGTACGGCAGAATCCCGCCATGCCGATAGTACTCGACTTCGATGGGCGTATCGATACGCAAAGTCAGCGGTACATTTTCTTCCTGTCCGCTCTGACGCTTAATCCGTAAAGTGACTTCCTGCTGAGGACGGAGATCGTTGCTCAGCCCGATCACACTGTAGACTTCCGATCCATCCAAACCAAGGGTCTGGGCATCCACGTTCTCGGCGAACTGCAAAGGCAGAACCCCCATCCCGACCAGATTCGATCGATGAATTCGCTCAAAACTCGTGGCAACGACCGCTCTAACACCAAGCAACCGGGTGCCTTTGGCGGCCCAGTCGCGGCTTGAACCGGTGCCATACTCCTGCCCGGCGATCACCACCAGAGGCACTTCTTCCTTTTGGTAACGATCGCGGCATCAAAGATCGAGAGTTGCTCTCCGCTCGGTTGATGGATCGTTACCCCGCCTTCGATCGCCGGGCACCATCAAATTTTTGATCCGAACGTTGGCAAACGTTCCGCGCGTCATGACCCGATCGTTACCCCGTCGGCTGCCGTAGCTGTTGAAGTCGATCGGCTTGACCCCCCGATCGATCAGGTATCGTCCGGCCGGTGAACGTCTGTTTGATCGCTCCCGCCGGCGAGATGTGATCGGTCGTGACCGAATCGCCAAAAATCCCGAGCGGGCGCGCATTAAGGATGTCGTGGATGTCTTCCACCTCCATCGAAAAGTCATCGAAAAAAGGCGGCTCCTGGATGTAATCGCTTGTCTCGTCCCAAGCGTAGAGATCGCCGCCCGCTGGTCGAGATCTCGTTCCATTTCGGATTCTGACTCGCGAAATCCCGGTATAGCTCTCGAAAAATCTCCGGCTTGAGAGCTGAAGCCATCGCATTCTGGATTTCCTCCATCGTCGGCCAGAGATCTTTCAGATAAACGTCGTCGCCATCCTTGTCTTTGCCCAGAGGCTCATGAGCCAGATCGATATCAACTCGTCCGGCCAAGTGCAAAAGCGACCACCAGCGGCGGAGACATCAGGAAGTTCGCGCGGATATTCTGATGAATACGGGCTTCGAAGTTACGATTGCCGGAAAGCACAGCGGCTGCCACCAGGTCATGCCCGGTGACTACTTCTTCAATCTTGGGATGCAACGGTCCGGAATTACCGATGCAAGTTGTGCAACCGTAGCCAACAATCCCGAAACCCGAGTTGATCCAGGTAAGGTTGCAAGCCGGTCTTGGCCAGATAATCGGTCACCACTCTTGAACCGGGCGCCATGGAAGTCTTACGGTCGGATCAACTGTCAATCCACGCTCAACCGCCTTCTTGGCGAGTAAACCTGCGCCGAGCATAACACTGGGGTTACTCGTATTGGTGCAGCTGGTGATCGCCGCAATCAACACGCTGCCGTGTCCGATCCGGCCGCTCCGAGCTTCCGGCGTCGAGCAGCAGCTTCTTTTCCGTTCATTGAGACATCGAACCGTTCGGGAAGCTGTGCTTTGTCCTTGCCGTACCCTCCATTTGCGACTGGCTTGGCAAAGAGCGTCCGGAAAGTCGTGCCAACCTCTGCCAGGTTGATCCGGTCCTGGGGCCGTTTCGGTCCAGCACGGATGGCTGGACCTCGCTCAAATCCAGGTCCACTCCGACGCTGTAATCGATTAGCCCGGCTTGCGGCATTCCGAAAAGTTGTTGTGCCCGGAAATATTGTTCAAACGCACTCGCACTGTGCCTCCGACCGCCCGGTTAGACGCAGATAGTTAACCGATTCCTCGTCGACCGGGAAGAAACCCATGGTCGCCCCGTACTCGGGCGCCATATTCCCGATCGTCGCCCGGTCCGGCAAAGTCAGAGAAGCGGCCCCTTCTCCGTAAAATTCAACAAACTTCCCGACCACCTTTTTCGCCCGCAAGAGTTGAGTCACGTGGAGCGCCAGGTCGGTCGCCGTAACGCCTTCGCGCAACCGGCCGGACATATGAACACCAACCACTTCCGGCGTTAGAATGTAGACTGGTTGCCCCAGCATGCCCGCTTCGGCTTCAATCCCGCCGACACCCCAACCCACGATCCCAAGTCCATTAATCATGGTGGTGTGTGAATCGGTGCCCACCAGTGTATCGGGAAAAAGAGCTCGCCCGCATCAGTCTGCCGGCTGAGCACTCCTTTCGCCAGATATTCGAGATTGACCTGATGAACGATCCCGATCCCCGGTGGAACGACTCCAAACGTCTCGAAGGCTTGTTGTCCCCACTTCAACAGCTCGTACCGTTCCCGGTTCCGCTTGAATTCCATGTCGAGGTTCAGCGCCAAAGCTTCGGGAATGCCGGCGAAATCAACTTGTACGGAGTGATCCACCACCAAATCTACCGGCACGAGCGGCTCTATCAGTTTCGGATCCCGTTTGAGCCTGGCTACCGCCGCGCGCATCGCCGCCAGATCGACCAGCAAGGGTACGCCGGTGAAATCCTGCAGGACAATTCGAGCGACCACAAAGGGCACCTCTTCGGCCGCGGGGTTGCTCGCTGACCAACCTGCTAACGCTTTGACATTTTCTTCGGTGACCTTCTTGCCGTCGCAGTTCCGCAGCACCGATTCCAAGACGATGCGAATACTTACCGGCAATCGGGAAATCTTTCCGTAGCCGGCCTCTTCCAAAGCCGGCAAAGAATAGTAAATACCTTTTCGCCCATCCTCTAGATCGAGTGGGCGAATCATTTTCTCAGAAAACATACCCAGATAACTTATCCAAGTTCCTCCAGTTTTGCCCGGATCGCATCGAAATTCGGTACTTGCTTCGGATCATCCGAACTTTCCGCGTATTGAATAACTCCGTTGCGATCGATCACGAAAGCCGAGCGTTTGGCTATGCCGGCCAATGGCAGCTTGCCCTGCAGAAAGCTTTCATAGGCGACATCATAAAGCCGGGCGACGGAATGATCATAATCACTGAGCAAGGGCAGCTTGATCGATTCTTTCTTCGCCCATTCTTCCAGGGCGAACGGACTGTCCCCGCTGATTCCAAGAACGGTCGAATTGGAATCATATCGCTGAATTGAATCAGAGACGCTGCACATTTCCGACGTACACACGCCGGTGAAAGCGGCCGGAAAAAACAGCAACAGAACTTTGTTCTTACCGAATTGATCGCTCAGCTTCACCAATTCAAATCCACTGGACGACTTGGTGGCCAAGGTGAAATCTGGTGCTTTCGAGCCGACAGGGAGAGCCATAAGATCACGTGGGAAAAGGTGAAATCCGTTCAAATGACGGCAATAAACAAAGGTTATAAGTGCGATGCTTCCGGGTCAACGAGTGTTTAATCCACGCGGGCGAGTCCGGCGCTGAACAATGCTTCGCGCGAAACGTGAAACGTCAAACGTGAAATGCTATGGCCAGCCGGATCATTGACTTGGACGGAGCTTGGAGCCCCGATGCCATTCGCGGTGCGGCCTATTACAACTACCTTGCCTGGGGTCCGCAACTCCGCTACTGCGCGCCACCTCGAGTTATGGAAAGGTTTTTTCGAGAAATACGCGCGTATCCGGCGGCCTTTACCCTCGTTGGCTCGGGCGATTTTCATCACCTGAGCGCTCTGTGGCAGCGATCCCTGAGTGAGCCCTATGTCTTGATCTCCTTCGATAACCACCCAGACTGGGACACCCGTCCACCCTCTTGGTGTTGCGGCACCTGGATCTCGCGCGTACTGGAAACCCGCAACTTGAAGCGAGCCTGTATCTGGGGTTGTGGAAATTTCGAACTGGATGCGCCACATCGCTGGTTCGCAAACTATCGGGGAATGCAGACCAACCGGCTCCGAGTGTGGCCCTGGAGTGAGCGGTTAAGTCGATCGGCGCAACAGCGCTGGCCGGGCATTACCCCGAGTGATTGGCGGGAAATTTTTACCGACTTTGCCGAGACACTTCACAGCGAAGCTGTTTATGTAACGGTCGATCTCGACTGCCTCGATGAAGAAAGCGCGGTCACCGATTGGGAGCAGGGAATGTTTCTTCCCGGTGACGTCGCTTGGGCTATCGAGAAGGTTCGACAGCGTGCCCGGATCGTCGGTGGAGATCTCTGCGGAGCGCATTCTACGGCATACTATCGACGCTGGACCCAACGCACATGCGCGCTCTTCGACCATCCGAAAAAGCCGGCACCAAAGGAGGCGCGCGCTCAAACCCGGAACCAATCCTCGTTGAGCTGCATCTGGCCGGCTTTGGCGGGCGAATAGCCGCACGCCCTCAGCTTCCCGATACCAAAACTGTCCCAACCGCGATCAGGATCACTCCGAACCAGAGCCGCCTGGTGATGCGCTCGCGCAGAAATATCACCGCGGCCAGGGCCAGCGCGATCCGCTGAATTCCTTCGAATGGATAAATATAACTCAAGTCAAAACGCTTCAACAGAGCCAGATAGACAAAAAAGCCGAGAGTCATCGCGGCCAGGCCAGCGGCTAATCCAAAGGTGCGCTTCGACGCAAACAATTTACCTTCACCGGACATCGCGTGCTTGAAAAAGATCTGGCCCGCCACGTTGCTTAGCTGCGAAACCAACACCAGGGCTAGCAATGCGACGCTCATAGTCGATCCTCTACATTTGCCAGCGGTTGCGCCACGACGAGCACTCCGGCTGTGACCAGCAGGATCCCCCCCCAGCGCAGCAACGAGATCTGCTCACCGAGGAAAGCCCAGGAGGCCAGCGGCACAAGAACATGCGTCACCGCCGCCAGATTGAAGGCGATAAGCAAAGGAATCGACCGAAGAACCGAAAGCCAGAAGATCAAGCCTCCGATCAAGCAGGCAATCCCCAGCCACATCCAGACCGATGCCATCTGCCCGGCGAAAAAGATCGCCTGTAGCGGATTCGTCCCATCGCTCGCCAGTTTCAGGAAAATCTGCTCCGCGGCGGCCAGCAGGATAGAAATCCCCAGTTCCAGAAACTGTCGGACAGTCAACAGATTGGCGGGCTGGAGTCGACTTGCTTTACGCGTAAGGCCTGGATCGCGAGACGCTATTGCCATGAAGAGGTTTACACTTGCTCTCGATCACGAACCGTTGCAAGTGTTCTTCGACCCGCCGTAGTTGGTTATGAAGATACTTGCTCATTCGTCAAAAGATTGGATTCCGGTGATCAGCCAGCTGGGGCATACGGCCTATTTGGCAATGCTCTTTGTTATCTTCCCGCACACACCATGGTGGATTCTCCTGATCCTCGGCCTTATCTACTCCGTCAGCATCTCGTGGAATATCAACGGCATCGCCCACAACTTCATTCACAATCCCTACTTCAAATCCCGCACTCTTAACTGGATCTTCAGCTGGATTCTTTCCGTGACCGTCGGGTTTTCGCAACAGTTCTACGAGGTTTTCCATAACAGGCATCATCAGGGAAACAGTGATCGACCGGACAAACACGGCGATACGGTCGATCCGCTCTCCATTTACCGGCACGGGCACGAAGGTGAGCCTGAGAAGATTTGGTCCTACGTTTTCCTAAGCTACTTTCGCGACGATCCTTACGTTGTCTTCCGAGAGCTGAAACGCCGGTTTCCGTTCCGCGCGTACTTTGGCGTGTTTGAAATCGCGTCCTGGACTTGCCTTTGTTTTCTCGGGTTTCTCCTGAACTGGAAATTCATGCTGCTTTATCTGCCGTTCTACTATTTCGGGCATTGCTTGTCCTATCTGAATGGCTATTTCCTCCACTATGGCGGAAATCCCGATGTGCCCTTGGCCTGGGGAGTCAGCAGTTATGCCAAATGGTATAACATTCTTTGGTTCAATAATGGTTACCATGCGGAACACCACTACAAACCAAAGATCCATTGGACCAAGATGCAGGAGCTTCATCTGAAGTTGCGAGAGGCGCAGCGGGAGGCCGGTGTCCGGGTGATTCAGCCTCCCCATACACTCGGTTTTCTCGATCCTGACCTGCCGAAACTGGGTACCTCTACTCCGGCGTCCATGGAGGCGCGACCGCCACTTTAAGAACTGTTTCGCGTTTCACGTTTCACGTTTCGCCAGCCACGTTTTTTTGGCGATGTCGCCTTCTCCTCGCGCGTCACTCCGAAGATGCGGATGAGACCGTCCGCCTTTGTGCCCGCTTCGCGGCACTACGGCGCCGACAAGTTCCGCGCTGTTAGACGCTCCCTCGCGAGACGTGAAACGCGAAACGTGAGACGCACCTGGGATTTGACCAGATGCGACTTGCGTGCTTTAGGGAACGGCTGCCGTTCGGTAATGTGGGTTATGTGCAACCGCTCGTACCGCCGCTGCAGATCCTATGTTTTCCACGACAGTTTCGATGCCGCGCAAAACCGAGCGGGCGCTTCTGGATGGCGTTAGCCTGGCGCTCCTGGCCTTTGTCCTGATCCTGGTCTTACGGATCGTTGCCTTCGCGGTTCAGAAATGGGATTCCGATGAGACTCAGCATTTGCATGTCGTGTGGGGGTGGGCGCATGGCGCGTTAGCTTATCGGGATTTCTTTGACAATCATTGCCCTCTTTTTCAGCTCCTCTCGGTGCCTCCCTTTCTCTTGTGCGGAGAACGTCCCGATATCGTCATGCTGATGCGCTGGCTCAATTTACCTCTGTTCCTGATAGCTTTATGGTCCGTTTATCGCTTGGGCCAAAAGCTATTTTCCCGCCGCGTCGGAGTGGCGTCTGCGCTGATCCTGGGGCTTTTTCCACCGTTTTTCCTCAAAGCGGGAGAGTTTCGGCCGGACAATCTGTGGAATGCCGAGTGGTTGCTTGCACTGGTCTTGCTCTTCGGAGAAAAGCCGAAGATCTGGCGCATTTTCGCTGCCGGGTTGCTTTTGGGGGCGGCCTTCGCGACCTCAATGAAAGCCGTTTTCCTTTTTACAGTTCTAGGCTCGTCCGGCCTGTTCTATGTCCTGCTCCGGATGTGGCTGGGCAATGGGCGGATACTCTCCGGTGCCGCCGAGCCGCGCGTTGGATTCCCGAAAGCGCTGAGCGTATTTTTGGCCGGGTTGCTCATTTTTCCGGCTCTCCTCATCAGCTTTTTTGCGTGTACTGGCATACTCGGTCCGGCCGGTTATTGCATTTTGCAACACAATCTGGTTTTCAGAGAACCGTTCTGGCCCATGTTCAGAACCCGGATAATCGACCTGCGTTTCTGGCTTTTTGTGCCGGGTGTTTGGCTGGCAAAAGAGGCTCTGAGCGGGGAAGCAGACCCAGTACTCGCGAGGGGTCGGGCCTGGCTTTTCCTGATTACCGGATTTTTCTGCACGATCCTGTGGGGCTTCTGGCCGGAAATAACGCTTCAGGATTATCTCCCTTTTTTTCCGCTCGCCGCGATTCTCCTGGCCCACCTGCTTGAGCGCCTCGCACAAGCACCGGCTTTGGCCAGAAATCCAAGGTTTTTTTCTTTGACGATTGCCGCGTTCTGCTGCCTACAATTCGCCTGGCTGGGTCGCGTTCTCTGGACGCAGCGGAACGCTAACAGGCTAGGGGTTGCTAGAATTCGTGAAATCCTGCAGTTGACGCACCCGGATGAAAAAGTCTTTGATGCAAAAGGTGAAGCAATCTTTCGTCCCCGGCCAACCTATTGGGTTTACGAAATTCTCACCCGGGAACGGATTGCTCTCGGTCAAGTGAAAGACGATATGCCCGAACGTCTGATTGCCACCGAAACCTCCGTAGGGATACCATTTCATTTCGTCGGTAAGCGGACCCAGCAATTTCTCCAGGACAACTATTTGCTGCGAGGCCCGCTCTTGGTGCTCGGTCAGCATTTGATTTTAACAAAGGATGGGGCGGCCGCTCCCTTCAAGATTGCTGTTCCTGGAACGTACACCTTTTTGGACGGCAGAAGCCCGGTTGCGGGTATGTTGGACGGTCATCCCGTGGAAACGGACAACCGGTTGGAGCCGGGAATGCATGTTTTTAAGCCGGAACAGCCGGTCGGAGCGCTCGACATCCTTTGGTCGCGTGCCTGGCATGTTGGTCTCGATCATCCTTGATTGGAAAATTTATGCTCCTTAACCCCGACGACCGAATTCTTGTCTTCGCGCCTCATCCCGACGATGAAACTCTTGCCATCGGCGGACTGTTGTGCACGGCGTTCGATCGCGGCTTACCCGTTCGTGTCGTCTATCTGACCAGCGGCGATCGGAATCCGTGGGCGCAACGATTTGTGGAACACCGCTGGATTATTCGCGATGAGGATCGGCGTCGCTGGGGGGAATTGCGCGAAGCCGAAGCGATTGCGGCGTTGGGAATGCTCGGTGGGAGCTCGGCAGACGCCCGTTTTCTGCGATACCCGGACCAGGCACTCACCGAGTTGCTCCTCTCGGGCGATCGCTCCGTGGTTAATGATCTCAGCGCGGAGCTGCGCCGATGGAAGCCGACTTTGATTCTGCAGCCGGCCGCTGAAGACGCTCATCCGGATCATAGCGCTCTGCACGTTCTGCTCTCGGCAATCGTCCTGCCGGAATCTTCCAGGGATGCCAGAGTGCTGAACTACGTTGTCCATCACCCAAGGACTGGTCAGACGCGGAAAGCGATCACCACGTCCTTAAATCAAGCATTAGTAAAACGAAAACTGAAGGCCATCTTTTGTCACCGAACGCAGGTGGCCGCGAGCCGGAAGAGGTTCGCCAGCTACGCCCGTGCGCAGGAACAGTTGTTTGACGGGGATCCCGTGGAGACAAACTTCCCGCCGCAGAGTGTCCCCTGGATTGATGGAAACTTTCTGAACCTGCCAATCGCTCATTGCGTCTTGTGTTCGAAGCAGCAGAAAGTCCTTCTGGTTCTGCGGACCGAGTCAGGTGAAGTGCAGCGTTTTGCCTTCTTCCTCAAGGGGAAGACGCCCCGTTTGGATCTCCAGGATACTGCCATGGGGGCAACAATCTGTTCAGTAGAAGTGTACTGGAACCGACGTACTGTTCAGGTGCGACTCCCGAAACTACCGCGGCTTAGCACCGCGTTGCTGAAGATCTGTACCCCAACCTTCTTTTTTGATCGCGCCGGCTGGTTAAACCTCCCAGTTTTCCAGCGCCCGGCGAAGCGCGCGAAAACGCACGGCCCCGAGCCCGTAGCGAAGACGATGACCAATGACCGATGACCAATGGACAACGGCAGGCAATTGGCAATCGGCAATCAGCCATCTCCCAGAATGCCGATCATCTGCTGCGCCAGCTTTGGCCCAATGCCGCTTTCCTCGTGTTTGAAATAAATGAATACACTCCTCCAGCGTTCTTCCTGGCCGCGGACAAAATTTGCCCAGTGGTGAAGGTCCGATTCTCCGTAGTCTTCCCGCCGTAAGCGTAGATACCCGAACTGCGTTGTTGCCACCGCCGGAGCAGTGAGATCGGCAGTATCGGCCAGGCAAAGAGCGGCTCGCTGGCGGTCGAGTAGAGCGAAGACCTCGTCCGCAAACCAGGACGGGTGGCGAAACTCGAATGCCGCCGATAATTCCGGTGGTAACAATGCCAAAAATTCCTCCAGGACCGCCGTATCCCTCGCGAAACTGGGCGGCAACTGAAAAAGAACCGGGCCCAACTTCTCGCCCAAACCGAGAATACATCGCACGAAGTACTGGATGGTGTCCGCACAATTGCGCAGCTTGGAAAGATGGGTAACCCGCTGAGGGCCTTTTAAGCTGAATTTGAATCCCTCCGGTGTCGTACCCGTCCAACCCTCGATTGTTTTGGGACTTGGTATCCGGTGAAAAGTGTAATTGATCTCCGTGGTGGAAAACCGCTCTGCATAAAAAGGCAGCATTTTTGCAGGGCTCAGCTTCTCCGGATAAAACGTTCCGCGCCACGCGGGATACTGAAAGCCCGATGTCCCGACAAAGATGTTCACGGACTGAATCTTACACAACGGCTCCGAGCTTGAACATCGATCTTTGCCGATCGGTTTACGGGTTTGGGCAAAGGCTGTATATTATTTTGGTTCCGCCCGGCACTCAGGCTTATGGATAATTCGGAACAAACTCTGGAAGAAATTGTGCAGAACTGGCTGAAGGACGTACAACGTCGAGGGGTCGAGCTCTATGCAAGAAACCAGGTCAACACGATTTTATACCTGTCGTTTGCGGCGAAAGACGAGCTGCGATTCAGCGTGGAAATCGACTTTGCGGTTCGCGACATCAGGGTCGAAATAACCGGACCGCACTTGAGTTCGGTTATCCGCAAAACTCTGTTACTCGATGCGCAGAGCTTGCGTTGGTTGGCTAAGAGGATGTGCCCAATCGGTGAAGGACAGGTTGTTGTTCCCGTGTACCTTCTGGCGGAACTGGCCGTGCTTTGTCATGCCTATCAACGACTCGTCCAAGACTACGCGCGTGACCACGGGGGGCGCCATACCAGCAATGCGGTGCAGGAGATCGAGTCGGAGTTGCGCGAGTACCTCACACCGGAAGAACAACAACGCACGGACAATCCCTACCTGCGCACCCGTAAAGTCGAGGCCCATTCTTGAGGCCATTTGGTGTCTGGCCGGGTCAACACTCCACGTTGGTAGGGCAAGCTCCTGCTTGACCGCGGCGCGTAAGCCCCCACTCGATCCGGACGAGCAGGAGCTTCATCCCTACCGCACTCATTCTTGTGGCGCCAACGGTCCGAAGGCGGTTTCGAACGAAATCCTGGCCGCCGGCATGGGACAGCGACATGTGCCACACAAGAAATGACCAAATCGAGGGATGGCAAAGCAAGCGGAGTTTGCCATATTCCAGGAGCGAGAAAGGACCAAGAAGATGGCGACTCATAATCAGTCACTCACCGCACGCCCCGCGTGGAAAGCTCTGCAATCTCATTACCACCAAATCCAGCAATTACATCTCCGGCAACTGTTTGCTGATGATCCTCAGCGAAGCAAGCGGCTGACCGTCCAGGCCGTCGGCCTCTATCTTGATTACTCGAAAAACCGCGTAACCGATGAAACGCTAAAGCTCCTCCGCCAACTGGCCGGCGAATGCGAGCTGCCAGCCCGAATCGATGCCATGTTTCGCGGCGAGAAGATAAATGGGACGGAAAAACGGGCCGTCCTGCATGTCGCCCTTCGCGCCCCGCGAGGAACAACGGTGATGGTCGACGGCGAGAACGTGGTTCCCCAGGTCCACGAAGTATTGGACAAAATGAGAGATTTCTCCAACCGGGTCCGCAGCGGTGAATGGAAGGGCTACACCGGAAAGCGCATTCGCAATGTCATCAATATCGGCATAGGGGGATCGGATCTCGGGCCGGTGATGGCCTACGAGGCGCTGAAATATTACAGTGAGCGGTCATTGACCTTCCGATTTGTTTCGAATGTCGACGGTACCGATTTCGCCGAGGCGGTTCGGGATCTCGATGCGGCCGAAACGCTGTTTATCGTCTCGTCCAAAACTTTTACCACGTTGGAAACGATGACCAACGCGCAAACGGCTCGCGACTGGTTGCTCAGAGCGCTGGCTGGAAAAGTTGAAGCGGTTGCCAAGCATTTCGTGGCAGTCTCGACCAATGCCGAAAAGGTCGCTGAGTTCGGGATCGACACGACCAACATGTTTGGGTTCTGGGATTGGGTCGGGGGGCGTTACTCCATGGATTCGGCGATCGGCCTCTCCACCATGCTCGCGATTGGTCCGGAAAATTTCCAGGCGATGCTCGATGGCTTTCACGAGATGGACGAGCATTTCCGCACTGCACCTTTCGAAAGCAATTTGCCGGTGCTCCTCGGACTTCTGACCATGTGGTACACTGATTTCTTTAACGCCGAAACGGTGGCGGTCCTGCCTTACGAGCAATACCTGAAACGATTCCCGGCTTACCTGCAGCAGTTGACGATGGAGAGCAACGGCAAACATGTCACCCTTGCGGGGACAGAGGTCAACTATCCGACTGGGCCGATCTACTGGGGCGAACCGGGAACCAACGGGCAGCACTCGTTCTATCAGCTCATTCATCAGGGGACCAGGCTGATTCCGTGCGATTTCCTCGGATTCGCTGAGTCACTCAATCAACTCGGCCGGCATCACGATATGCTGATGGCAAACGTGTTTGCCCAGACGGAGGCACTCGCTTTTGGCAAAACGGCGGAGGAAGTGAAGCGTGAGGGAACACCGGATTGGCTGGTGCCGCACCGGGTATTTGAAGGGAACCGTCCGTCCAATACCATCCTGGGTGACCGGCTCACGCCGGCAATTCTGGGCAAACTCGTAGCGCTCTACGAACACAGCGTTTTCACTCAGGGTACGATCTGGAACATCAACTCATTCGACCAGTGGGGCGTCGAGTTAGGTAAGGTACTGGCCCAACGCATCATTCCGGAACTCGAAGCTGAAACCGAGCCCGAATTGCGGCACGACGGTTCAACGAACGACTTGATCCGCTGGTATCGCCAACAAAAACAAAAAACCTCGTGACTCTGTCCTGAGTCCCCGATCGCTTGAGTACAGTGAACTCGAACTCTTCCCACGCGGACGCGTTGGTTTTCTATGGCGCGACGGGCGACTTGGCTTACAAGAAAATTTTCCCGGCGCTCCAAGCGATGGTCAGGCGCGGCCATCTGGAAGTCCCGATTATTGGGGTCGCCAAAGCTGGCTGGAATCTCGAGCAACTTAAAGCCCGGGCCCGGGATAGTTTGACCACCCACGGGGGGCTCGACAAGGACGCCTTCGCCAAGCTGTGCAGTTTGCTGCGGTACGTCGAGGGAGATTACCGGGACAAAGCGACCTTTCAGGCCATCGCCCAAGAGTTAGGTCCGGCCCAAAGACCAGCTCATTACCTTGCCATTCCTCCCGCTCTCTTCGGTTTGGTCACCGAACAACTCGCAAGCCTCGGCAAAACAAAAGAGGCCCGGATCATTGTCGAAAAGCCGTTTGGTCACGACCTTGCCTCGGCCCGAAATCTCAATCGAATTCTGCTTCGCGCCTTCGACGAAAACGCCATCTTTCGCATCGATCATTATCTCGGGAAACGACCAGTGCATAACCTGCTTTTTTTTCGTTTCTCAAACGCTTTTCTCGAACCGTTTTGGAATCGAAATCACATCGAAAGTGTCCAGATCACCCTGGCGGAAAGCTTTGGGGTTCAGGGTCGGGGTACTTTTTACGATCAAACGGGGGCGATCCGGGACGTGATCCAGAATCATCTCTTCCAGGTTCTGAGTAACCTGACGATGGAACCGCCTCCGTTGACCGACAGCGAGTCAGTCCGAGATGAAAAAGTAAAAGTGCTCAAGGCCATTCCCCCGCTCAAGCCGGCGAACGTTGTCCGCGGTCAGTTTCGCGGTTATCGGGATGAAAAAGGCGTCGCCCCGGATTCCCAGACAGAAACCTTTGCGGCGGTGCAACTGGAGATTGACTCGTGGCGATGGACGGGAGTTCCTTTCTACATTCGAGCCGGGAAGTGCCTGCCGGTGACGTGCGCTGAGGTGGTTGTGCGGCTTCGTCAGCCTCCGACCATGTATCACGGGTACGACTTGCGCTCAAACCATGTCCGGTTTCGGATTAGTCCAGACGTGACGCTAGCTGTTGGCGTAAACGCGATTGCGGCCGGCGAACAGACGGTCAGCCGGCCAGTTGAGATGATCGCTACCCGGCATCCACAGGCCGACGAAATGGACGCTTACGAACGACTTCTGGGCGACGCGATGGTGGGCGATCGAACCTTGTTTGCTCGAGAGGATTACGTTGAGCAAGCGTGGCGGATTGTCGATCCGGTCTGGCAGGCAGATACTCCTCTCTATTTTTACGAACCAGGTACCTGGGGACCGACTGAAGTCGATCAGCAAATCTCTCCTCTGGAAGGTTGGCAAAATCCAATCGAGCAGGATGACTAGAGGCCGCCATCTCATTCGTTAGCTTCAGCGGATGAGCCTCCTGTTTGGCGGATTGCTCGACAACGGCAAGCTCCCAACTTAAAAGTAGTTTCAGCGATAAAGTCTGGAATCCTGCGATCGAGAAAAATGATAGTGATCGTCCGGCCCTTATTTTTGATCGGAATAGCTGTTTCTTTGGGAGCGTGTGCCCGCGACCAGGCGTTCCCGCTGGAGCCACAAACGCTGTTTTCCCCTCGCCCAGCGACCGTTCGAAGCGTGCAGATCGCTCTCCGCGAACGGGGTTACTACGCCGGGCCGGTTGACGGATCTCTCGGCCAGGACGTCGGGATCGGAATTGAGCGATTCCAGATCGATCATTGCCAAAGAGCAACCTTGAGACTCAATCGACCGCTTCTGGTCGGGTTGGGCATTGTGAGGGAGGAGAAATAAGGTGCGCGCCCTCTCCAGGAAAATGACGCTGTTGTGGTGTTGCGGGGCAATGGCCTTGTTCGCGTTTGGGCCGGCGGTCGTACCCGGGATTTCAGATTCCCGTGTCTGGGTTGGAGCCTCGGGTCCGTTTGTTGCATTTAGAGTGCCGGCGTTCCTTGGCTGGGCCATCAATATTAGAAATGAATCCAATCAAAACTATTCGGCTCTCTACACCATTAACGGCTGGGCCGATCTGCGGGCGGTCCCTGCTCATCGTACGGTGAGAGCCGGGTTTGTGCTGGGACGGGAGATTCCCACCTTTAAATTTGCCAGCGAAAAATAGCTGGGTGTAAGGCAATCGCGCGACCCAACAACCCCGCCGAGAAACGTCCGCACGAGGCCGGGCGTGACGCTTGTACCAAAGGGGCATCGGGACTCAGCCGCGGGTTTTTAACCGCGGGAAAGCCTGTGCAAGGTTGCCGAAAGAATGCCCGCTGGCACTGACACTGACACTGACACTCCCTAAGGCGCATTCAGTAAGCCGATCAAGACCGGGTAGCTCCTCGGCATTGAGCGGCGTGAGATTCTCCACCCGGCGGTCGGCCATACCATGCCGGGGTAATCGCGGTACATACACGTTATAACCAAGCTCATACGCCATTTCGGCGAGTTGGCGAAACTGCTGGGGGCTGTTGGTCAGCCCATGGAAGAAAACAACCGAGCGCTCGGTACGATGGCCGTGAGTCAGTAGAATTGTCCGCGCGACCGGATTCAGCTCCGGACCCTCACTCTGTTGAATCGTTCTGACCCGATTGAGCGCATCGGCGTAGTCCGCGGCCGGGTTGGGCCGACTCGGGAGACTGTCCTTCGCCGCATTGAGGGCAGCGTTGAAGGCTATCTGAAAAAGCAACAGAAGAGCGAGAACGGCGACCAGCAAAACCAGGCCGACGCGAGTCCAGCGCGTGACGGCTCGGCGGACCCCGGCGGACAGAGGTTTCATCGAGAGTGCCGGATCTAGTTAGGGCCCACGGGTCCTATGGGTCTCATGGACCTATGGGCCTCACCAATCCTGCGTCAGACAGCCGGCGCGGACCCAGCGGACCGAACGCGAAAAGCCCAAATAGTCACCGCAACGCCCTGAATGAGCAGGAGCACCCCCAACACGATCGGAACGGCCAATGCTGCAGTGACCGGCCGGCCGAGGAGGAACAATCCCACCAGCAGATTGATCGCTCCCAGAATCCCTGGCCCGAATCCGCCGCCACGAAAACCCGAGATGATTTCGAGAATGCCCAGAATCACCCCCTGAGCGCCAAGTATGAGGACGAAGACCGTAGGCACAGTCAATGCGGCGAGCAGCGGGTGTCTCAGGACGAGCAGACCTGCCAAAATGCCGACGATCCCGGTGAGCAGCGACCAACCCCAATGAACGGAGCGATGCACAAAAGCCTGCACGAGGGCAAGCACCCCGGTAATCAACCAGTAAAACCCTAACAGTGTCACGAGCGCAACCATGGTGGCCGCAGGCTCGAGGAGAAGCATGATGCCGAGAACAATCGCGGAAAGCCCTTGGAGCAAAAACAGCCACCAGATATCCGCATGCTCTTTTCGTAAACCGACGGTAGTCATATGATCGACCTTCCTAGCACGTTGGGCAATCGACGACCAGCGTTCAAATCAAGCTTTGTTGCCGAGGACAGCGTCGGCAATGGTTTTGCGGGCCACCGTCGAAGCTGTCGCCGTTCACGTCCTCGTTTCTGGCATTGACTTCGGCCCCTCGTCGGGACTTTATTGGATTCCGGCATTCATGCCTTCCCCCCCTATGCGCACAATCTATCGCTTGTTCGGGCCGATTATCGGCCTTCTTTTAGCAGGGCTGACTCCTTCACTGAGTTCAGCCCAAGAGCATAAAGATGTTTATTACTGGATCTCACACGGCGCCCCAACCGACCCCGTCTGGACTTATTTCCTGCAAGGAGCCGAGCAATGGGCCAAGGATACCGGAGCTGAGGTGCGGACATCGTTCCACAGCGGCGATGTTCCGTCTCACCAGGAGGCTATCCGAGCGGCGATCACGGCGAAGGCGCGTGGTATCGTTACCAGCACTCCTGATCCGGGAAGCCTGACCCAGGTTATCTCCGAGGCGCATGCTGCCGGAATCCCGGTGATCATTATGAACACCGAGGACAAAACCAGCGGACGCGATGCTTATGTCGGCGGCGACAATGTCGCTATCGGGCATCGCTGGGCGCAGTACCTGGTTGACCATGGATTTGTCAAAAAGGGCGACCTCGTGTGGCTACCGGTCGAGGTGGCCGGAGCGACCTATCAAACGCTCGAAACGCAAGGCATCAATGCCGTTTTTGAGCCGCTTGGAATCAACAAGGAAATCACCGAGACCAAGCTCGACCAAGCCGAGATCATTACCCGGATGTCTGACTACCTGACCGCCAACAAGGGCAAAATCAAAGCGATTATCGGTCTGGGCGACCTCGTGACTGGAAGCATCAAACGAGTCTTCGACCAAGTAGGCGTCAAACCCGGGGAAATCCCGGTCATCGGTTGGGGCAACTCTCCGGACACTGCCCAGGAGGTTCTGGACGGATACGTCAATGCCGCCATGTGGCAAGATCCGCAGGCGACCAGTTACATGGCTCTATCGATGGCGGCAATGGCGGCCAGCAAAATTCCACCGGGATTCGATATCAGCGTCGGCACCCTTTACGAAAAGGACAAAGCGCCCACTTATCTCAAGCTGATGCAGGGCAAGAAGTGATTGGCGCAAAAGGCGGAAACCAATTCACCACATCCTGCCGGTCCGGAACCCTGACAAGCTGGAAGCTTTTCCTGCACCTTCACCCGTCCCCACTTCAGCAGCTCTTCTCGACAACCGACCCCACATAGGGGAGAACTCTCAGCCATGCGGAAGCTCTTAGCACGGCCTGAGTTCGGGCCGTTTGTTCTGCTGGTGCTGGAGATAACTATTTTCACGGCGAAATCGCCCGCTTTTCTCTCGGTCGGCAACATTAGCAACTTGCTCGCATTCACCCCTGAGCTGGGCATGGTCAGCCTGGGCATGACCCTCCTGATGATTTCGGGTGAGTTCGACCTTTCGGTAGGTTCAGTCTTCGGCTTTGCGCCGGTCATCATGTGGACCTTTTACAACACGCATACGACTTCGCTCGAAGTTGGTTTCCTCATCGCCATGGCGCTGGCGGTCCTCGTTGGATTCATTAATGGCTGGCTGGTCACGCGTCTGAAAATTCCGTCCTTCCTGGTTACTCTCGGCATGCTTCTGGTGGTTCGCGGAACTGCGCTTTACATTACTGACGGCTTTCCGCAACACACCTGGACCGGGAAATCCCCGCTGACCAACTTTATTGTCGGCGCATTTTCACTGGGATCCCTGCGCATTTACGCGTCTTTGCTCTGGTTTATCCTGTTCGCCCTGATCCTCGGCTACGTGCTAAGCCTCTCGAAAGCGGGCAATTGGATTCAGGCGGCCGGTGGCAATCCGGAAGCAGCTCGCGCCCGCGGCGTGCGCGTGGCTCGAACCAAGATACTCCTCTTTATTCTGACGGCGGTGATTTCCGCTTACGCCGGGATCACCAGTTCCATCCGCGTTTCCTCGGCAAACCCGAATTCTGGCACCGGCTACGAACTGGAAGTGATTGCCATGGTGGTGATCGGCGGCACCGCACTGAGCGGAGGCCGCGGCACGATCCTTGGCACGGTGCTCGGTGTTCTGATCTTGCGGATGATGCGCAACGGCATCGTCTTGATCGGGGTGCCGGGCCTGGCCTATAACATCTTTATTGGCGCGATTATTTTAGTAATTATGGCGCTGCATTCTGGACTGGAACGGAGGCACCACGCAGGAACTTAGATTGTGCATTGGACCAATTCGTCGTTATCGATTTGAGAGGAGTTTTCGGCCGGCGGTCTCGGCCGACGTGGTGAGACAAGCGACGACATTGAAACTCTATGGAAGATGATTTTCTCGTTCGCATGGAGCGCATTAGCAAGTCCTTCGGGCAGGTTCAAGCGCTCAAAGATGTCTCCTTTGCCGTCCGCCCAAGCGAAATTGTCGGCCTTCTGGGTGACAACGGCGCTGGTAAGTCGACGCTCATCAAGATCCTTTCCGGAGCACTCCGAGCCAGCAGCGGCGACATCTTCATCCATGGGAAAAAGGTCCAGATCCGCACCACGACGGATGCGATCAGATTAGGGATCGAGACGATCTATCAGGACTCAGCGCTGGTAACGCAACTGTCGATCGCCCGTAATCTCTTCCTGGGGCGTGAACCGGTGAAGGGGCCGCGGATCTTCGGACGGTTGAACCAAACCGACATGAACGAAGTTGCCAGTGATTTGCTTAAACAGGTCGGAATCAGCAAAGACATTCCCGCGACGACTCCGGTGAGCGCGCTTTCCGGCGGCGAACGTCAAGCCGTGGCGATTGCCCGGGCGCTTTTTTTTGAGAGCAATCTGATCATTCTCGATGAGCCTACCAATAATCTCGGAGTGCAGGAAACCCAGGGTGTTTTGCAGTTTGTCCGGAATGCCCGTGATGCTGGGCATTCCTGCATTCTCATCGCGCACAACATCTATCACGTGTTTCAGGTTGTCGACCGGATCGTCGTCCTGCGACGGGGAAAGAAAGTGGCCGACGACATAATTCCCAAGCAAACAACGATCGAGGCGGTCGAGCGCATTATCACGGGGATGTAGGGCAGCGCGCCAACGGCGCGCGCTGCGCAATCGCAAGTAGCAAATCGCGAATAGCAGAGAGCGAACCGATTCAGCCATCTGTCTGCGATTCGCGATTCGCGAAAGCGACGCCTAGCCGCCGCCGGTCGATTTCCGCGTACCCCACGGTTTCACCAGATCGCGCGTAATGAGCAGCAGGAGGAGCACAGCAATGGCGACTAGAACTCCCAAGACAATTTTGAACCCGAAGTAGACCTGGTCAGGCAAGCTAATGACTTCATTGATGATCAGCAAGAAAACCGCAATGAATGTAACAAGAACGAAAATTGCGATCTTCGTGAAAAGTGGTCGACGTCCGGGAGGTGGAGGGTTCGTTTCTTTGCGAATATCGTCTGCTGGCATAGGGGAAGCGCTTGAAGAAGCGCGAATACCACATAGCAGATCGTAAATAGTAAATCAAACGGCTAGTATCCGCGTAATCTTTTATCACCGAGGCAACCGCGTCGAACCATCTGGTTCCACTACCGATTTCAAGGATAATTACTTGACGCTGTCCGGATTGACCGCCCGGGCTGGAACTGGCACTGACACTAACACCGGGACTAGTGCACCGTCCCTCATATAAATGGTGCCATCGTTGCGTTCAAAATGGGCCGCCGGCAAGGCGCGACGAGGACACATATCTGAATCGATACGTTACCGAGGAGTAACGCAGCCGCCGGTCCATTTTCAACGCAACCCTTTGGGCCACGGCCAGTTGGCTGTTTTTCGGCGTTGCTCGCTCGACCCGTATGATTCAGATATGGGCGCTTCGCTCGCGCCTTGAAAAACAGCCAACTGAACCTGCGGCGATGGTATCATCATATGAGAGACGGTGCACTAGCAGCGACACGCTACGCCCTCGCTACCGGCGGATGGGGCGGAGGCGTGTCCGGCAGCGGCGGATCGGTCTCCGGTCGAGGCGGAAAGGGAGGATTTGGCGGCGCGGGTCGGGGAGCCGGCTCCGGACCGGGCGGCACAGGTTGCGGGGGCTGAGGTTGCGGTATGTCAGGAGCAGTCGGAGGGACCTGTTGACTTCGCGGCAGCTTATTGGGATTCAATTGATTCATGAGAGGACGACACTTCAGACGAAGGAAAGACATCTTGAGTTCGCGACTAAGCCGATGAATGGTCCTAGCGATCCAACGATCGCCGGTACACGCAAGACGCACGGCCCTGTGCTGGTAGCGAAAAATTCAGAGATTGTCTAGCAAGACCCACGCTGATAGGGGCAAGCTCCTGCTTGACCGTCAACGCGCGAGCCATCTCTCAACTTGGACGAGCAGGAGCTCATCCCTACCGCACACTCATCCTTATGGCGCCAACAGCCCGAAAGGACGCGTATCCTCCGGAGCTGCTATTTACTACCGCGTTTGCGATCTGCGATTTGCTATCCGTCAGGTGACGTGCGGCCCTAAAAGTGAGATATCAGCTGGGCTCAGGCGATCCTTGGCGGTTTTTGCCTGATGCCAATAGGGGTAAAGCAAAGGCGGCCGGCTGACCTCATCCAGGCGATTGAATTCCTCTTCACTGAGTTGCATGTTTGCCGCCCCAAGATTGTTTTTCAGTTGTTCTTCAGTTCGAGCACCGATGATTACTGAACTCACCCCAGGTTTCCGCAGAAGGTAAGCAAGCGCGACCTGCGCACCGGAGGCGTTATGCGCTTTGCCGACCGAGATGATCACTTCAACGATGTCATAGAGTTTCTCTCGATCGTAAACGGGTGGCTCACCCCAGTCATTTAAATGCCGGCCTTCAGGCTGATCAGATCCCCGGCGATACTTGCCCGAGAGCAAACCACCAGCCAAAGGGCTCCAGACCAGTATCCCCAAGCCTTGATCCAACGAGATGGGCACCAACTCGTACTCCGCGTCTCGTCCTTGCAAAGAATAATAAATTTGCTGACTGACGAACGGAACGAAGTTGTGCCGAGCCGCTACGCCGAGCGCTTTCATCAGGTGCCACCCTGAATAGTTCGATGCACCGATATACCGCACCTTACCGGCCCGGATCAGAGAATCTAAAGCCTCCATCGATTCCTCCAAAGGAGTTTGACCATCCCATTCGTGGAGCTGATAAAGATCGATGTGGTCGGTCCGCAGTCGTTTGAGACTGCGTTCGCATTCCCGCACAATATGATAGCGGGAAGTTCCTCCATCGTTCGGGCCGGTACCGATGACCATACGCGCTTTCGTGGCGATCAATACGTCATCGCGCCGGCTCTCCAACACCTCACCCAGAATTTCCTCGGATACCCCCTCCGAGTACACGTTCGCGGTGTCGTAGAAATTTATCCCAGCTTCAAGACAAAGATCGACTTGGCGGCGCGCATCCGCCACGCCGGTTGAACCGACCTTGCTGAAAAAACTGCGACCTCCAAAGGTCATTGTGCCAAGAGTAAGAACGGACACTCTGAGGCCGGAGCGTCCAAGTTGCCGATATTCCATAGACTACGTTTACCGTGAGCAGCCCGAGGTTCAAGGCTCGGTTCCGGCCGGGCGAAAATTTATTCGAGGCGTCTTTGAGGCGTGGCAACTTCAGTGTCGGGCTCGAACGAATCTTCGCCGAAGGCTCAGATAAATTCTCGCGCTACTGGCACAAGGCGGGAGAAACGCTGTACTATCCCGCAAGCGGTCCGCGCTACGTCAGCCAAATGTCTTCTTGCCTTCTTTCAGATAGTCGAAGAAAACGTCTCTCGCAGCTTTTCCGAAAAATCGAAGGAACATCTCACACCTAGAGAGGGACAATGTATGAAGAAAGTTATCGTCGAATTCATTGGGACATTTTTTCTTGTCTCGACAGTAGGAAACACGGTTCTCAATCCGGGCGGCGTTGGCAATTTCGCGCCACTGGCCATTGGCACCATTCTCATGACGATGATCTTCGCCGGAGGACACATTTCCGGTGGTCACTACAATCCGGCCGTCACTTTGGCGGTTTTGATCCGAGGTAAATGCCCCCTTTCCGATGCAATCAGCTATTGGATCGCCCAATTTCTGGCTGCGCTGGTCGCCGCAGCGATCGTTGTCTACCTGAAGGGTTCTCCGCAGCTGCCGCCACCGAGTGAATTCCGCATCGGGCCTGTCCTCTTGGCAGAGTTCATTGGCACGTTTGCTCTCTGTTTTGTTGTCCTGAATGTCGCGACGGCGAAAGGGACCGAAGGGAATTCCTTTTATGGTCTGGCGATTGGGTTCACCGTGATGGCCCAGGCATACGCGGTCGGCGCGATCTCGGGTGGAGCATTCAACTGCGCGGTCGCTTTAGGAATCACCGTGTGGGGGTTGGTCAGCTGGAGTAATTTCATACTTTATCTGATCGCCGAGCTGGCCGCAGCCGCGGTCGCCGCCGCTGTCTTTCTTTATGTTAATCCAGAGGAATCGATGGGACCATTGGAAACTCCTCCGGGTCCGGAAAAAGAAGCTCCGTTGGCTTAGTTAGTCCGGTTGCCACGACGTCATCGCCATTGCTCGCCGCGACCGTTTCGAAACCGCCTTGAGCCGGTCAGGCCCTTTCCTTCACCGGCCCGCGGTCACCCCCGGCGCCTCCCCGGGTAATTTCGCTCCGAGCTGATGGGCAAAGAAGGAGAACACGTCTGTCAGATCAGACACCTGCTGATCGAGAGAGCTGCCAAATCCATGCCCAAAGGAGTTAATGCGCAGCAGAATAGGATTGCCCGGTGCGGCCGCCGCTTGCAATCGCGCGACGAATTTCAGCGAATTGGAAGGAGCTACCCGCCCATCATTAAGCCCGGCAGTTATCAGGATAGCTGGATACTTTGTGCCATCGACCACATGATGGTAAGGCGAGTAGGCATACAAGGCTTTAAATTGCGCCAAGTCTTTCACTGAGCCGAACTCAGTCACATTGAACATGCCGTTCGGCTCGAGTTCTGATCGCAGCGAATCGTAGATACCTGCCTCGGAAACAACCGCTTTCATCAGGTCCGGATGCTGCGTAATCATGGCTCCCATGAGCAGGCCTCCGTTGCTACCTCCTAACATGCCGAGTCGCGACACCGAGGTGTACTTGTGCTCCAGCAAATAATGAGCACACGCAGCAAAGTCGTCGAAAACGTTCTGTTTGCGCGTTAGATTGCCCGCTTTGTGCCAGGCTTCTCCGAATTCGTTGCCCCCACGCAGGTTCGTATCGACATAAATGCCGCCTCGATCGTACCAGGCTCGAAAGCTCAACCGCACTCGCGGTTCTTCGCTCAATCCATAGCCACCGTAGCCATAAAGAATGGTGGGGTTTTGCCCATCCAGTTTCATCCCTCTTTTGTGGACAATGTTCAGCGGCACTTTTGTTCCGTCCTTGGAGATCGCAAAATCACGGGTCACTTCCAGATCATCGAAGTTAACGGCGGCCTTGGTGTTGAGCGCGGTGGCCAGCAATTTATTACCCGCCGAGTCATACCGGAACCATTCCGGAAGGGACGTGTAACTGCCGATGCGCGCTAGAGCCATGTCCTCTGCCGCCGCGACTTCCGCGACATTGGACACCGGCGGAACCGGTGCAACGCGTCTGTTTTTTCCATCGAGATCGTAGACGTGCAAACTGGACGGACCGCCCTCCAAGGTCTTAAGCAGGAGTGAGCTATCCGTAACCGCGACCTCCTGCAAAACGCCCTCCCCTTGCGGAACGATTGTTTTTGGACCCGCGTCGGACTTCAAATCGAATTGAACCAACTGGCCTCTGGGCGCGCCAGCCTGTGAGATCGCAAAGAAAGACAGGTCCGGTCCAATCTTTCCTCTTTTTATGCGGTCGGCGAAGTGAGTGAACTGTCGCCATTTCTGGTCCGGGCCAAGGACGAAATGCTCGAAATCCCCGCCGTCCCCGTTGGCTACAGTAGCGACGACGAGATCGACGGTGCGGCTCGATTGCAGTTCGACCTCGGCGATCTTGGGAAACTGCGAGCCAATCGCGTAAACATCCGCGCTCTCTGGAGTTCCCATTTTGTGGAAGTAGACCTGCTGGTAGAAATGGAGATCGGCGACTGGCCGCTCACCTTCGCGCGGATACCGCGTATAGAAAATTCCTGCGCCATCCCGGGTCCAGGCAGCACTTCCGCCACCGGTCGGATACTGGACACGGGTGAGGTGATCGGGAAGCTGTTGACCCGTTGCCCCGTCAAAAAAGTACAGATCGCCATCCTCAGTCCCGCTTTTCGAGAGCGACACGGCCACTTTTGAGCCGTCGTGAGACGAGATGAACCAGTCGATCGCGGTAACGCCTTTCGGGTCCAGGGTATTCGGATCGCATACGCTTCTGGCGGACTTCACTGGCTGATCGGGCGAATCGAGGACGACCAGCACCTCTTGCTGTTTGGACGGATCAAACTCCAAAGCGAAGATTTTCCCGCCAGCCAATTGAAAACCGCCCACGGACGGCGGAGTTGAGGTGATCAAGGTCTTGATCTGGGAAGCAATTTCGTTCCGCCCCGGCATTGCATCGAGAAACTCCCGGGCCCGGGCATTCTCTTTCTCCGCCCAGGCTTTGACTTCGGGATTCGAGGGTTGCTCCATCCATTGATAGTCGTCGCGAACTGCGATTCCATGATAGGTATCGGTGACCGGTTTCTTTGCAGTCGGGGGAACCGGCGCCAAAGGTGGTGCGGCGTTCGAGAGCGTCTGGATCAAGACCAAAAAGGAGGCGGAGTAAAGAAGTGGGTGCTTGGAACGCATGGGCGAGCAAAGTGGCACGAGTTGTTCTTTGAGGCAAAAGAAGAGCGCGATTTACGAATGCATTCCCACAAATTCTACCGACCAGATAGCCGACTTTGCAGATCGTAAGTTTTGCGCTCCTGGAATGAAGAGTTGACAGCGGCAAACACTTTCGATTGAGTCTGAGAAGTCAGTTTAACGGAGGTTCCCCCCATGGATTTAGCACTCTGCCTGCGCGGCGTCCCATTCGGTCGCCCGCCTTCCTAATCCTGCCCGGATTAGAATATTGTTCGGCGTGTCTCACTGAGGCACGGCTCTTTACCACTTAACACCCAAACCCTCCCAAAATAACCCCACCATCCTTTCCAATGAAACCAGGCAATTCCTTTCGCTCGATTTTTCTCGTGCTCTGCACATTTGGTGCGAGCGCGTACGGACAATCAGCCGCAACGACGATCGACCAGAGGGTCGATGCGATCCTCTCCCAAATGAACTTGGCCGAAAAACTCAGCTATATTGGCGGTACCCCCTTTTTTGACGTTAAACCGATTCCCGTCCCGAATCTCCAGGTTCCGCTGAACCCACAGATTTATCAAACAGACGGTCCGCTGGGCGTTCGCCGCAACTCCCCGGGAATTCGTTTCCCGGCGGGGTTAACGCTGGCCGCGACCTGGAATCGTAATCTCGCCCGGGAACAAGGAATCTCCATGGGCCGCGACAGCCGGGCCAGAGGGTATTTTTCCATCCTTGGACCGGGCATGGATTTCTACCGTGTACCGATGGGCGGCCGCAACTTTGAATATATGACTGGCGAAGACCCCTACCTCGGGAGCCAACTGGTGCCCCAAGTGGTCAAGGGTATCCAAGCCCAGGGCGTGTGGTCGTGCGCCAAACATTTCGTCTGCAACGACGAGGAAGAAAACCGGACGAATGTTCAGATCCTGGTCGATGAACGGACCTTGCGAGAGATCTACCTGCCGCCTTTCGAGGCCGCAGTGAAGGACGGCGGTGTTGCTACCGTCATGGGAGCATACAACGGGGTAAACGGGTATTTCTGTTCCGAAAGTCCGTTTCTGCTGACCCAAGTCTTGAAAGAGGAATGGGGATTCACCGGTTTGTTAATGTCGGACTACAACGCGATTCATTACGGCTTAAACGCTGCCTTGGCTGGTTGCGACCTGGATTTACCGACCGGCAGTTTCATGAACAGTCAGACCTTACTACCTTATATTCCTACTCCTCTTTCAGTTTCAATTATCGATGACAAGGTTCGGCGCATTTTGCGGGAGGTCATATCTTTCGGATTTCTTGACCGCCAGCAGCTGGACCCGACGATTCCGCTCGACGATCCCTATAGCGAGGACGCGGCGCTCAATGTTGCTCGTGAAGGGATTGTGCTGCTGAAGAATCAAGGAAACCTTTTGC
The DNA here is from genome assembly GCA_963813025.1 of uncultured Verrucomicrobiae bacterium. Lineage (GTDB taxonomy): Bacteria > Verrucomicrobiota > Verrucomicrobiia > Chthoniobacterales > JAFAMB01 > CAVSUL01. The sequence continues at coordinate 85,910 of CAWEXO010000005.1, forward strand.
CGCTGAAAGAAAATATACCGTCCGTAGCCATCGTCGGATCCCTTGCCTTGAACGCGCCACCGACCGGTTTTGGCAGTTCTTACGTCACGCCGATCACTTACATCAGCGAGCTGGAAGGCATTCAGAATGAGGTCTCTCCTCAGACTCAGGTAGAGACTATCTCCGCCTGCACACTCAACCCGGCGCAGGCAGCTTGGCAGTACCTTGATGTTAATAATGAGGTTCAGCAGGGTCTGAAAGCGGAATACTACACCTCGAACGATCTTTCGGGCACGCCTGCGATTACGCGGACCGATATTCATCTGAATTTTGACTGGGATATTGATCCGATTCCGGTGTCGATGAACCAGGGGAGTTTTTCTGCGCGCTGGATCGGTCAAGTCAGTGCCGGTGATCTCTGGCGACCATGTTTTTAAAGTCCGGGGCGACGGAGGACTCCGACTAATCGTGAACGGGCAAACCTTGATAGATACTTTTAATTCGCCTCCGCTGCCTCCAGTGGGTTACGGACCGACCCTAGCGCTTTCCGGGAAAATCGCCTTGCAGGCCGGCAAGGCTTATACGGTGGAAATCGATTACCGTCGCGTCGGTGGCTTTTTTGATACTTTCGAACAGGGTGGTTTAACTGGGGTACAAGCCAGTTGGGCTTCACTGGAAGCTCCTCCTAATTTCGCCGGGTACGGTGCTGTTGTTATCGCGGCTGGGATCAGTAACGAGTACGAAGGCGAAGGACAGGACCGACCGTTCCAGCTGCCGGAATTTCAAGACGAGCTAATCTCGAATCTGGCGCGGGTTAATCCGCGGGTAATTGTGGTTTTCCACGGGGGCGGCAACTTCGATTCACAGCAGTGGATCGGCAGCGTCGCAGGTTTCCTGGAGATCTTTTACCCCGGCCAGAACGGCGGGCAGGCACTTGCCGAAATCCTATTCGGAGACGTGAATCCTTCTGGCAAACTGCCGGTGAGCATGGAGAAACGGATCGAAGATAATCCGGCTTACGCCACTTTCCCGAATCCGGTGAATCAACATCCGGACGCGATTCCGTACTCCGAAGGAATTTTCGTAGGATATCGCGGTTATGAAAAGAATAACATCGAGCCGTTGTATCCTTTCGGCTTTGGCTTGTCGTACACGACCTTTGCCTTTTCCGACCTCAAGATTGAACCAGCAGTTTTCAACGGCACAGAACCAGTGACAGTGTCGTTTACGGTGAAAAACACCGGGCAGCGGCTTGGCGCTGAAGTCGCGCAACTTTATGTCGGTCAAAGCAACCCGAAAATTGTGCGGCCACAGAAAGAGTTAAAAGGTTTTCAAAAAGTCTTTTTGCAACCAGGAGAATCGAAAACGGTAACGCTACAGCTCGACCAACGGTCGTTCGCTTATTTCAACACCGATGCTCATGTCTGGGATGCGGTAAAAGGCAAATACAACGTGCTGGTTGGGAGTTCGTCAGAGGATATCGCCCTTAATGGACAAGTGACTCTGCCCGCGGAAATCACTGCGCAGCCCTGATACGGGCCAAGAACTTCCACCGTCAGCGTTTCCCACTTACTCGAGACGAAGGCCTGGATTCAAATCAGGAGGGACGTTTCCGTAGTCTCCATTGCCTTTGAGCTAAGCGGCGGTGACTAACAAGTTCCCTGTTGACGCAAAGATAAATCCTCTCCTGCACCCGGCCTTCTCCGATATGTAAGTTCTTTGCTCGCTCGATGATCTTTTTCTCGGCTTTCGTCATCCGGTCGCGTTGCAATACATGTTGAGTCCAAGACGGTACCATCATTTCGACACGAAAGATGTTGAACCGGGTCAGATCTTCGTGCAGTCGCCAGCTGAACGCACCGTTTCGCAGATGAATCAGCCGCACCTGTCTCATCAATTCCATAAACTCGTCTTCGCGCACCCGATCCACTTCAAACTCATACGTGATGGCAACCGGTCCATCTTGCGGCTGAGGCAAGTTGATCAGTTTATGGGAGAAACTTGTCTGGGACAAACTTGTCACGGATCCAGGATCGAACTCTAGCTTTTCGGTGAAATTAATCGACAGAGGAATAGCCAGAATCAAACTGATCGACAACAGGACTGCCCCTCCGATCAAGGTAGGGTGCACGCCCAAGATAGCTGCTGCCGCTCCCCAAACGACGCCGCCCAGAGCCATCGCCCCTTGGGAAACCATGATGATGGTGGCGTTCATGCGGCCTCTCGACCAGCTTGGCATCGCGCGCTGCGCTGCAACCCAGAGTTCTGACGCAGACATCGTCCACCCGATTCCGGCAGCAGCAGCAACGATCATGAAAATGGTCTGGTCTCGGACAAATGCCATCAGGAGGTAAACGACCGCTATCACCAGATTCGCGATCACGATGAGCGTATTGGAGGAAAGACGTGCCCGGACCCAGGGTACCACAAAAATCGCTCCAAATACGGCACCCGCACCCATGGAGCTGAACAGAATGCCACAACCCGCCGCTGTAAGTTTTAGCTCCTTCAGGCCGACGACCGGGATCAGTGCCGGTATCAGTGCGATAAAAAAGGCAAATAAGATATTTCGAGCCAATACAACCTGTATGCCTGGGGCATACCGAACGTACCGAATCGCTGTAGAAAAAGATTCAAAAAAGTTCTCTAATGGTAGCTTCGACGGTCTCTCTTTTCGCTTCCATTGTAAGATTGCAAGAATTACGACAAGAAAACAGATCGCATTCAGCGTAAACACCCAGTTCGCTCCAATCAGCGGAATCAGCATCCCGCCAATAGCAGGTCCCAGAATCCCGGAAATGTTGAGTTGCAAGCCACCCAGCGTCGCGGCCGACGGAAGTTCCTCATCTGACACTAGTTCCGGCACAATCGCCGTCCAAGCAGGAGCGTTGAAGGCAAACCCAATTCCGATTAAGAAAATGCAAATCAGAATAATGTATGGATTAAGAACGCCGAGTGAACCAAGAATTGCGAGCAGCCCTGCAGCAACGGCTAGCCACACATTCATAATCCAAAGCAATTTGCGCCTGTCGACGATGTCCGCCAAAGCTCCGGCCGGCAAAGTAAATAGAAAGAACGGTAAAGACGCGACAGTTGACATTAAGGATAAAAACAATGCAGACGGGCCGAGCTTAAACATCACCCAGGTTGCAGCGCAGTCATGAGCTGCAACACAAGTCCCGGAGAGTACACTTGCGAACCAGAGTTTTCGAAATACCGGGTTTCGCAGAGCGGTAAAAGTCGAAGTATTTTGTAAACTCTTGCTCATCCGAGCGCTTCTTTTTTTCAGCGGGCTTTGGCAAGAACACCGAGCTTCTGACGCTCACGTTCCGAACTTCGAAAAACCAAGATCCAGATTGAAAGCTCTCCATTGGTCCAGGCGAACAGGTTCAAAGTGACAAGACAGAGAGCCGAAAAAAACAGGGGCAACTTCTTCAAGTGGGGGAAACAAAACTTCAAAGCAGGATCTCTACCTTTATGACTGCTAGCCAGATGGGTCAAGCCACCGGTGCCGGCGCGGATAGAAAACTGGTCGTCGCTCAGCTTGCAGCGGCCGGGTAAAAACCGGCGGACGCTCTCATGACATCCGATTAATGGGGGTCTCTGGCAGGAGATTCCTCTTCTGGGATATTATCGCCGGATATCTGCCTACGCTTACGCTCTATTGCGTATTCGAGGGTTTCCCTGATTAACGTCCGCTGGGGTGATCTCGGAAACTTCAATCTCCCCCAATTCCTCAATCATGATCTCCAGGCGGTATTAAGCATCCCTAAATACGAGGCTTAGCGGGCCTTCGCCCGGTCGTTTTCCTTCTTTGATCGGTCAAGATCATAGTTTATCGATCAACCCTGGAACCAGGGAGGAGCGAGGGAGAATGCCCGGAGAACAGCTCTAGGACTTGAAGAACCGCTACTGGAGAAGTGCCGATGGCGGGACTCGAACCCGCACGGAGCTTTCGCCCCAACGGATTTTAAGTTCGGTAAGGATCGTTGATTCTAAAGGACTTACATTGACGAGTGCCTGAAAAGTGCCACCTTTGGCACTCATGGGAAGCAAACCAAGGTGGCCGGCTATTCGGGAACGCGTCAACGCATCTGGAACCATTTCGTTCGTCGTGGACGGAATAATTGGCGGCGAACGCCTCAGATCCTTTCACAAAACCAAGGGCGAAGCCGAAACCAAGGCGGCGCAAATGCGAGCCAAACGCGCAAACGAAGGGGCTACCGCTTTTGGGTTGCCGGCGCCCGATCGGGTTGACGCCGAAACCGCCCTAGGCTTGCTAAAACCGCATGGGGTTCGCCTGGAACAGGCCGCCCAGTTTTATTTGCGCCACTTGGAAGTGATCCGGCAATCGAAGACGGCCGGCGAAGCGGTGGCTGAGCTGTTGGTGTCCAAAGAACAAGACAGAAAAAGCGCACGGTACTTGGGCGATATGCGCAACCGACTCGAAACCTTTGCCAACGATAAAACATTTGCCGCCCTACCTATTCATGAGATCACCGCCCGCCAGCTCGAGGATTGGTTGCGCCGGCTGCGCGTCTCACCAATCACCCGGAACAACTTCCGCCGGCTGATCGGTGTCTTGTTTGGGTTCGCTCTCAAACGCGGGTACGTCCTGAAAAATCCCGTCAAGAATGTTGAGATCGCAAATGTCGAGAGCATCAAACCGGCAATCTTGAGCGTCGAAGAAACCCAGGCGTTGCTTAGCTGCGCCTCTGTCGAGCTTCTGCCAAGCTTGGTTGTGGCAGTTTTCGCGGGGTTACGGCCACAATCGGAAATCTTCCGCCTGGACTGGGCATCGATCCATCTGGACGAAAAGGAAATTGATATCGCTCAATCGAAAAACCTGGCATCGCACCGTTACGTAAAAATTTCCGATAATCTGGCCGTCTGGTTGCGCCCTCACGTCAAGACGAAAGGCCGCGTTGGCCTTCGCCATGAACCTTACTATCGGCATTTGCAAGCCGCTCGCGCGAAAGCTGCGGAAAGCTTGGAATCACAAGGGATCGATGCAACGACTCTGCGCGCCTGGGGTTCTGATATCTGCCGGCATACCTATGCGAGTTTTCACTACGGAATGTGGAAAAGTGCCGCCGCAACAGCCGAACAGCTCGGGCACCGCGGCAACCTGCAAATGCTTCACAGATTTTACCGAGCCCGCGTCAGGGAATCTGCCGCGCGGGGCTTTTGGGCGCTTTTGCCTTCTTGATCGCCGAGGTTCTGTCCTGCCGATCCTGATACCACTTCGAAAGAATTGCGCGGTTCGTGGCTTCCTTCCCGGCCCGGTGTGACGCAAACCAGAGTTCTTTTTTCCAGTCAACCTCGAGCTTGTTCAGGATCTTCAGCACACCTTCACCAAGCTCGAACAGTTCGCCGATTTTGTGTAGTTCAAACCCGATTTCTCGTTTGACGTTCCAGAATCGGTTTGAATCCGTGGCAAGGCTAGCGATGAGCAGCACTTCAATGTTAAACGCGAAATTATCGGCCAGTCTTCTAACGAAAGCTTCGTCAACTGCCCGCGTTTTTTCCTTCATCCTTTCGCGAACGTCGGCCGTCAACGGTTCGCCGAATGCGTTCACAAGTTCGTTCCGTTCTTCAGACAGAAAGAAATCAAAGCCAGTTTCAAACACGACCCTGTTTTCTAACTTGTGACTCATTTTCAATCGCCCGTTTTCGATCATCCTGATTGATATGGGCTTACATCCGACGAGCCGAGCAAGTTTTGCTTGGGATAAGCCGAGGATCTTCCTGGCACGGCGCAACGGATGTTCGCGGGTTCGCCTAGGCATGCGTTACCACTATCTATAAATCGATGGGTAACAACCGGTTTCCAGTTAACCGCACGGGTTATCACTGGTAACGTTTCCGGCGATGAACCATCAATGGTTGTTCCATCTTCTCAGCGAAGAAGAACTAGCAAAAGCGCTAGGCATGAGCGTTTCCGGCGTGCGAAAGCTTCGATACAAAAAACTGCTTCCTTATGTTCGAATCGGCGCACGAACCGTTCGGTTCGACTTGTCGCGGGTTAAGGAAGCTCTCGAGCGGCTAGAAATCAAAGAGGTTTCCTAAGCCATGAAAAGGCGAGTCAAGAAAAAGGCGGCCCAGGTAACCAGCCCGGGCGCGCCCGAAGAAAGCACGAACGGGGCAAGGTATCACAACGCCACCGAAGCTCAATTCGCACTTGCCCGCGCGCAAGTCGACGAGCTGCGCCGCCGCGGTATTTGGCTGGGCGGCCCCTGGATGAGCATCCTCGACATCACGTCTCGAGCAAACAAGTGCGCGCGCAATACCGCGCTTCTCTACAAGCGGCTAACCCGGACAAAGGCCGATGATCCGGCCTACAGTGGCGTCTTGAAAATGGCAGATGGCCAAACTTTTTGGGTCTCGGCCTGGCCACGGGTTGTTAACAGCCGCCCAGTTGTTGAAATTCGGCTACTACCCAAAACGGAATGAGACGGCATGAACCAGTTTCCCCCGTTTCTAAATGCACAGCTCGCCGCTTGCCCCTCGGCCGGTTCCGGCGTTCACCGTTGGCTTTATTCCACTGCGCGGAATTTGCACGCTCACCTGTCGCCGGAATCGATTTGCCAACTACTCAAACAAAAAAGCCGCACGTGCGGCCGACGAGTTTCGGAAAAAGAGATTCAAGCGGCGGTTGAATCCTCGGCTCGCACCGCCTGGCAACCCAAGAATGTACCGACGGCGGTATGTTTCGAATCCGTGGACCTGATTTCAGGTTCACGGATTCCAGCACCTGCCTGGCCAGAGCCGAACCTAGACGCTATCCGGGAACACGTCGCCAAGGGTTTCGGGCTGTACGATCTCTGGGAAGCGAGTCCCGTCCGCTGGGACGACGAGCAAAGCCATGCCGAAGACATCGCCGACGGGACTTTTCCGGGCGATCCGCTTTTGTGCTGTGGCAAAGCCAAAGACACTTTTGCTACCCGGCGCCGCGAATGCTGGCGCGGGCACCTCGCGCGGCTTCCGCTCATTTGCCCGAACCCGATGCTCGATTATAAAGGGCGAACTCAAGACGGCAAACTTAGTGAGCATAGCAAAGCAGCTACTGCCGCGCGGATCTATCTGGTAATTGAATTCGATTTTTCCGAATTCGCGCGGGACGGCGTAACCGAGTCAATCTGGGCACCGCTGGTGCGCGAATGGCGGGCCGACTCGATCACCGTTGCCGACGCTTGCGCTGCCTTGCACCGCTATCTAGCAACGCGTTTGCCTTTGGTTTTGGCTACTCATTCCGGCAACAAAAGTTTACACGGCTGGTATCAGGCGTTCAATCGAACCGAAAGCGCGCTGCGGGCTTTTATGGAAGGCGCGGTTTTTCTCGGCGGCGATCGGGCAAACTGGCTGCGCTCACAATTTTGTCGAGTTCCAGATGGCTTACGGGACGATGGCCGCCGGCAAACCTGTTTTTACTTCGATCCGGAAAAGGCGGTGCGCGTATGAGGCCAAACCCGGCATACGTTCGCCCGGCCGAGGACGAAGAAACAGCGGGCAACAACGGTGAGACGCCAAAGGTGTTTGTCGAGTTGGCTACCCCTTCTGATATTTTGGCCTATACCCCGCCGGCTGAAAACGTCTTAGTCGGCGATTGTCACATTGTTCGGGGCAGTGTTTTTGCGATTGCTGGGCCGCCTGGTGTTGGCAAGAGCCGGGGCGCAACCGCGCTCGCCGAAGCCGGTGCCACCAAATACAGCTGGTTCGGGATGCCGGTTTTGCGGACGTTTAAAACCCTGATCGTTCAAGCCGAGAATAGTTTGCTGCGGTTGCGACAGGAATTGACTGAGATTGATGAACCACGCCTCGCGGACAGCTTGCGGATTACCCCGCCGCCGCCTTTCGGGCTTTGCTTCTGGCGGCACGAATTCCGCGATCAGCTCAAACGCCAAGCCGACGAGTTTGGCCCCGATGCGGTTATCCTTGATCCATGGAACCAGATCGCCCGAGACGATCGGGCCAAAGATTACTTAGAGTCCTTCGAGCTTTGCCGCGCGGTGTTCCCTTCCGGCGATCAAGGGGTAGCGCTAGGCATTATCGCGCACACGAGAAAACCGCTGCCCGGCGAGCGAGCCAATGGCCGCGCACTGCTGCATTTGGTAACCGGCAGCTATGTCCTGGGCAGCGTCCCGCGCTGCATCTTTGTCATGCAGCACGCCACCGACGACACCACTGAGGATCGCGTCGTTTTTACGTGCTGCAAAAACAACGATGGCGAGCTGGGGCCACGCTCCGCCTGGGTTCGTCAAAACGGCCTTTTTGAGCCCGTCCAGAACTTCGACTGGAACGGCTGGGAAAAGGGCGAAAAAGCGGGACTTTTTACGCTTTATGACGTGCCCACTTTGTTCGTGCAAAGCGAAGAAGCCGTGGCACGCACTATTTTGGCCCAGAGAATCACCGAAAAAGGGGTATCCAAACGCACCGCTTACCGCCGGATCGAAGAAGCTCAAAAATCGGGCTTGATCAAGTTCCATAAAGGAAAGGACGGATATGTACTTTCCCAGTAGTGCAAGATTTGTGCAAGGCACGTGCCATGGCACAACGCTGGCACAAACTCCGATTTGTGCCAATGCCAAAGCCCCTAAGGGATTGTGCCATGGCACAAACGCGGCACAAACGCCGACTTTTTACGTAATAAGCACCGCGTCGAAACGGCGCGAAAAACAACCCCGATCCGCGGCGGTTTTCTGCGGGAACAAAAATGACACAACAAACAACGAAAGTTAAATCCCCAACACGTCTTAGCCAGTCTGATTTTGGCAAAAGGCTCTGGCTACTTGCCAGCGGCGCAAACTGGTTCGGGCGTGTTCACATGACAGAACTCGATCAAGCCCAGCTCTACGCCGAGATCTGTGATTCGCTCAGTTGCCTGGCAAAGGCGATCATCGCCAAAGATACCGACTCAGATGAGCTGCTTGGCTTGATCGCTGACGAGATGGCTGAGTATGCACGCCAACAGCAATGCCGGCTCGATCGGTTAGAGCAAGAACAAGATTGGTTCGTTGATCAGGGGGAAGCCAACACCGAACAGAAGCCCAAACTCTAGCCGGCATTTATGGACGAATTCTCTGATAACGATATCACCTGGCCGCAATTCCGGGAACGGTACTGCGCCGGGAATGCCGATCTCACGAACCTGGTTGACACTTTCGAGGCGGCCGGGATCGAACTGCGGCGGTACGCCAATCGGATGGAACTAGGGCGCCCCCACGGCCTCTTGACGGTAACGAACGGAATCAATGATTACCTGATTGCCGGCGACTTCGTAACCGACGGGCTCAGCCTTTTTGTATCGAACCGCCCGGGGAAACCTACGTGCCAGTCCATCTGGTGCGTCTCAAACCGGGACAGTCGAACTGGCAAGGGATCGTTGAGAGTATCGCGGCAGATAGCCTGCGCTAGAAACCAAACCCGCCCCGAGGAAAACGAAAATAAACCCCGGGGCGGACAACCCGTTTCCCCTAAAGCACGCCTGAAATTTAGTTTTTGTCACTAAAAAGTAAAGGCGTACAATCTGTCAACCTACCTTAACCTATGCCAGTTTCCGCTGAGAATTTTTTTTCCACCACAACCTTGATCGACGGCTTTAAGGAAATCCCGCCTAGCGAAAGCTTTCTGAACTCAAGCTTTTTCGGCGAAGTTAAATTTTTTGATGGCCGGTTTTGTGCCGTCGATACGAAACGCGCCCGCCGAATTCTGGCGCCCGTCGCCAAGCGCGGCCAGCTTGGGCGCGCCATTATCCGCCCACCGGTGGCAACGTCATTTTACGACGTTCCGATCATCGCACCAATCCGCGTAAGTACCGTCGCCGATCTCGATGAACGCGGATTTGGTGAGCACATTTTCCAGACTCGTTCCGCTACTGATCGCCTAGCCGAACAAGCGGTCGACGACTACGCGGAATTGGAAGCCGCAATCAGTCGCCGGATCGAGCTGATGACGTCGCAGCTTTTGCTTACCGGCACAATCAGTTATGTCCTTGATGATGGCGTAACGGTTGAAACTTTGGAATATGGGAAACCGACAGTGACACTGACGGTTGTCCCTTGGGATAGCCCCGACGCCGATCCGATCGCGGATCTTGCCCGCGCACACAACCTGATCGTCGCTCAAACCGGGTTTCATGCTGATCTCGCCATCTTCGGGGAAAAGACTTTGGAAGCATTTTTGAGCAACCGGAAAGTCCGCGAAACATTAAACTTGCTTCAGTTTAAGCTGGGCACGATCGAGCCGCGGCCAGCAGAAGGCAACGCGCAATGGATCGGCCGCCTTCTGCGCCCGAGTGTCGATCTGTACGATTACGCTGAAACCTACGATGACGAGCTAACCGGGGCCGTTACCCCAATGGTGCCTGATGATGTCGTTATCTTTGGCGCTTCAGAAGCGGGCGGCCGCACCGCCTACGGTTCGATCAATCAAATGGAAACCGATGGCCAAGTTCGCAGCTATCACGATTTGCGGGTGGTCCCGCTGTATCTCTCTACGCCCAACGAACAGGAAAGAAAGTTTCGTTTGGCCTCGCGGCCCTGTCTTATTCCAAGCGATCTTTTGAGCTGGGGCATTATCAAACCGCTGGCCTCATCGGAAGAGCCCGAAGAGTCAGCAACCCCGGAAGAATCCGAAACCCGCACACAAAACCTGAAATAACCCCGTTATGCCACAAGGTATCACCTTTACTTCCCCTACCCGTGCTGCCGACTTGCACGGGCCCGAGGCCGCTGGCCAAGTTACCCACAACCTTATAATCAAAGGTAACCAGGGCATGTTATCCCCCGGCACCTTGATCAAAGCCGACGGCGCAAAAGCTGCTACTGCGGCCGAGACGTTCGGTATTCTTGGCTTCAGCACTGACACCGATCAAGGTGACGTAGCCGTTACCGTTTACCTGGCCGGCGATTTCAACCGCTCAATCGTCGAAGCTGCCAACGAAAGACAGTTGACGCCGGCGGATCTAGAGACGCTGCGCAACAAAGGTATCTTCATCATTCGTTCGATTCCGAGCTTCGTTCCGCCGCCGGCAGCTTGATGCTATGTCGGGTGTACCAAAGCCAAAGCATGTTGCGGTGCCAAGCGATGAAGCGGTGCGTCTTCTATTGAAGCGCACTAACTCAGCCGGCATCAACGCACTGCGCCGGGCGATCACCGCACGAAAAAAAATTCCCCCCGGGCAAGGTTCTTTTTGAAAAAATTTCGTTGGACGGGTGCTGGCGATCCTTCCATTCGCGCAATTAATGAGACGGTTTTGAGGTGAGTCCTCTCTCGTGATGGCTGAGGCGGAAAAGCTGGCTTCGGTTTACGTCACCTCGGGTGAGCTGGGGGAAATGCTGCGATTACCGGAAGCCGAAGTGCGCAAGCTCGGCCGGCAAAACATTTTCCCGCGCATACCGAATCCGAAAAAAAGTGACAGTTTCCTGTATCCGGTAGCTGGATGCGTTGGTGCCTTCATCGACTCGTTCAAAAGCGAGTTGAGGCGCAACCAGGAAGGCTACGGCCGGGAAAAGATGCGCACCGAGAAAGCCCGGGGCGATATGCTCGAATTAGAGCACGCTTTGCGGCTGGGAAAATTACACGACGCCGAGCGCTGCCGGCAAGAACAGCTTGAGACTCATTCAATGGTGCGCCGCCGGTTGTTAATCCTGCCGCATCGCGCTGCCCGACGATTACCAGGTGATCCGATCGCTAATGAGTCGGTCTTGTCGCAAGAGCTTGGCGACTGTTTGAGTGCGTTAGCGGCCGGCGGGAAGGTGGCAGAGAACGGCCATGCAAAAACCAAAAAGCTCACCAAAACCCACGGCGTACGTACAAGCCGAAGTCTTTAGGCTCTACACACCGCCCGAACCGATGGATATCGTCCTTTGGTGCGAGCGGTTCAGGCGCTTAAGCTCCGAGGGCTCGAGCGAGCCTGGCCCTTACCGCATGTCACGCGCGCCGTTCTTCGCTGAGCCGATGCGCGCCTGTGTCGATCCGCGAACCCGGGAAGTAGTCTGTATGGGCGCTTCTCAGATCTCGAAAACCGAAAGCCTTATCCTGAACGTTCTGGCGTACAAGATCGCCAATGATCCCGCCCCGAGTTTGCTGGTTACGAGCACACTGCCGGCGTGCCAGTCGCTCAGCCATGACAGGTTCGAACCGATGTGTCGGGATTGCGCGCCTTTGCGCGGCCTGGTTGCCGAACGCGGCGGCCCTAACACCGAGGGCGGTTCAACGATCTACCGGAAAAGCTTTAAGGGCGGCCATTTGACGCTGGTTGGTTCGAACTCGGCGAGCGGCCTAGCCCGGATGCCGATCCGTGATCTGTATCTCACCGAAGTTGATCGGTTCAGCACAGACGCCGGCAACGAGGAAGGCGATCCGGTTTCCTTGGCGCGGATTCGGACAAGCACTTTTCATGATGCCAAGGTAATCATGGAATCATCGCCCACCGTTGCCGGCCGATCCCGGATCGAGGCGGCTTATCTGAACAGCACGCAAGAGCATTGGTACAATGCTTGTCCGAGCTGCGGCTTTTTCCAGATCATCGCGCTAGGCCGAATGGATTTCGCTACCGCAACTCATCGGTGCGAGCATTGCGGCGAAGCAGCTGGGCAGAGTGCCTGGCAAGCGAGTCCGGGCGAATGGCGGGCGCATGGCGAACATCCGACGATCCGCGGGTTTCATATTCCGTGCTGGCCGTCGCCTTTGATCTCTTGGCAAACGGTGATCGAAGAATTCCGGGTTGCGAGCCGGCTGGCGGACGAAGGCGATTCTTCGTGGCTCAGAGTTATCGTCAATACCAGGTTCGCCGAATGCTTCGTCGAAGCCGAGGCTCGCATGAACGAAGACGATCTACTTGGACGCCGGGAAGAATACGAAGCCGAGATCCCAGATGGCGTGCTGATCTTACTGGCGAGTGTCGATAGCCAAGACGATCGGCTCTGTTATCAGGTTTCGGGGATCGGCCGCGGAAGAGAGGCTTGGTTGATCGAATACGGAACGATCTGGGGCGATTTGGCGACGAACGCTGCCCCGATGTACCAAGAGCTCGAAGAACGCGTTCTGGCGCGGCTCTGGCGCTTTGGCGATGGCCAATTGATCAAGGTGCGTCGGTGTGCGCAAGACGCGATGGGCCATCATTCCAGTACCGTTTATACTGAGGTGAAGAAACGTGCCCGGCAGATGATCGCCTTCCGTGGCCGGCCCGTTGGGATCGCCAAGTCACTCTACACACTCACACATTCAAGCAACGAAGGCGCCCCTGTCCTGGTCGGCACTGTTGATCTGGCCAAGGATTTGTTATCGGGCTTGCTCAAGGTGCCTGCTGCGGGGCGGGGTTACCTTCATATCCCGGCAGAAGAAGCGCGCGGGTTCGGCGAAGCGTGGGCCGCTGAGATGATGGCCGAACGCAAAGAAATCAAGTATCGGAACGGCCAGCGGATCGCGGTATGGACAAAGCGAGCTGGCAGCAGAAACGAAGCATGGGATCTGATGGTGATGACGTTAATCCTGGCCGAAAGCTTGCAACTCAATATGGAACAGAGAACGCCGGACTATTACAGCGAGGAAAACAAAACACCAACAGGGCAGCGCCGCTGGGGCGTCCAAAATGCACCGAGCGGGTTCGGGCAACCGCAAGATCTGATCGTTCGAAGCCGGGTAGTGCCCAGGAACCTAGACGAACCTGATCTTGTTCTACCCGGCGCACCCGTAAAACCGCGCTATGGCGTCCAGAACAAACCGATGAATTGGTAAATCGAGTGCCAAACGAGTGCCAGAAAGTGACAGGATTTTGGGAAATAATGGGGTATTTCGGGTTTTAATGGGTTAGAACAGGTAACGATGTTAACTGCTCTTTAGTCCCTCGGGAATCGGCTCTAGGACTTGATGTTCAGCCACCAGAGCCTTGCCGATGGCGGGACTCGAACCCGCACGGAGCTTTCGCCCCAACGGATTTTAAGTCCGTTGCGTCTGCCATTCCGCCACATCGGCACACTGGTCTGAAAAGGAACCTGTGCACCGAAATCACGCAAGGACAAAAAGTGGTTGGCCTAACCCGCTGGAAGGTTTTCGGCGTCCGGGGAGAAATCAGTTTTCCGCGTGAACGGAACACGGTTGGATTTCGGGACTGGCGCCCGACCACCGGCATGATAGATCTCGGTTCGGAAGATTGGGATATCCTTGGGAGCCTCAATCCCGATTTTTACGGCATCGCCGTCGATACGCGTAATTTTAATATGGATCTGATCACCGATCACAATCCCTTCGTTTACCTTTCGTGACAAAATTAGCATCCTGGGGCCTTTCTGACTGTCTGTGTTACTACTTTAGGCGTTCCACCCAAAACGCACCGGCGAATGTTTCGCATAAGTCTGGGGAGGATCAAGTCCGCATCACGCAGCGGAAGCGGTCCGCGATAAAAATCGGTCTTTCAAGCTTTGGTTTTGCTTAATCCGTTCCTCCACGCGGCCGGAGAGCCGGTCGACCTCGGAGACCAGAGCTTCCAATAATGGTTGCACGTATTCTGGGAAAGACCCGAGAATGTCGGATGTTTTGGCCGCTTCACCTAAGCCGATGAGGGCGGCAGTGTGTCGCAGGATGAGTTCTCGATGCTGCGTACACCGGGCGGCAAGTTTTAGCTGGCCGTCGATCTGTTCTTCAATCCGCTTGGCATCAGGAACATCGCGACGATAAAGGATTTCTGTCTGCTGGTTAACTAACCGAAGCAGCCCTCCCTCCTCTTGTAACTCCTCCCGCAGCGCATTCACGAGTTCATCCCAACCAACGTCATGAGTTTGTCGTGGAGCAGCCGAGCGACCCCCGCTATGTTCCCTCGCAGGTTCTGTCATACTACGCGATAACGCTAAAGAGGTAGGTTCGAAGTTGATTGACGGCCTGGGTGTGGATCTGGCAGATCCGAGATTCCGTCAGTCCAAAGCACGCAGCAATATCCGCTAATTTCAAACCCTCATAGTAATACATGGCAAGGACTTTTTTCGGGACTTCGGATAATTGACCGATTCGTTTGGCAAGCAAGAGCACCATTTCCTTCCGTTCGAGCACGTCGAAAGCCGTGACAGACGAGTCGTCGGCAATAAGTTCGTGAAGCGATTGATCTTCGCTGTCGGCCTCCTCACTGGCATCCAGTGAGACGACCCTTACCGGACGTACCTCATCCAACAACTCATTCAGTTCGTCTTCGCTGAGCTGCATCTCGGCGCGCAGCGATTCCTGGCATACCACCCCACCCTGCTCCTGCTCCAGGCGTGAGATGACTGATCCCAGCTTCTTTGCTTTGGACCGGCTGGCGCGAGTGAGCCAATCCATCCGCCTGAGTTCATCGAGGATGGCTCCTCTCACCCGCATGGCAGCGTAACTCGTAAAGCTATTATGCTGCGCGGCGCGATAGTTGCGCGCAGCGGCGACCAGGCCGGTCATGCCAATGCTGTAGAGTTCCTCCAGCTCAATCTTGTTCGGCAGCTTGCGCTTCATCCGCTCAGCAATGGACCGCACAAGCGGAATATGCTCGAAGACGCGTTGTTCGAAGGCTGCTTCGTCAACGACCGTTGGGCAAAGTTTGTCTTTAGAAAACAACGGGGGCTCGGTTGGGAGGTCAGCTGTGATCATACGTGTGCTGGTTCGGATCTCGCTCCGAAGCAGAGACCATGCCATTGAAAGAGACGTTTCGCTGCCTTAACGTATAAGATGTTTTCTACAAGCGAGTTACATCGTTTGGTTTGATTGAAGAAATGGCGCAAGCGACGAATCGCGCCCCGAATTCCAGGAGATATCGGCAATTTTTGCCTAGGCAACTTTTGCCGATGCGGGCCGGCTATACGACTGAGAGACCAATGGGCTCCAGGTAAGACCAGACGGTGCCAACGAGCCAGCTTAACAAGGTCTCATCCAGAAACTCGCCCGAGTTTAGACCGGCACCTTGTTTCGCTCGACTGACTTTGCCGGACGCATCGGCCGGTAATAGCTGTCGCGCTGAACCGGCTCACGGCCGGCTTCCCGAATGACGCGTTCCAAAGTAGCCACGGTTTGTTCTTGTGGAGTGGTTGAGCCCGCCATGTGAAAAATCTTTTCTTCCATCAGGGTGCCGTGCAGATCATCGACCCCGTAGCTCAGCGAAACCTGAGCCAGCGGCAGAGTCATCGCAATCCAGTAACCGGTGAGGTGATCGAAGTTATCCAGGTAAATTCGGCTCACGGCCAAAGTCCGCAGTTGATTGAGACCCGAAGCCGGTCTCAGATGCGAGAGTTCGGTCGTCTGGGGGACAAAGGCGAACGGGACGAATCCGGTAAAACCTCCGGTCTCGTCCTGCAAATCCCGGAGCTGTCGTAGATGATCAACGCGCTGTTCGATCGTTTCGATGTGACCGAAGAGCATCGTGCAGGTGCTCCGTTCACCCATGCGATGCCAGATCCGATGGACTTCCTTCCATTCTTCGGCCGACTCTTTCCCTCGACAGATTTTATCGCGGACTTCCTGATCAAAAATTTCCGCGCCTCCGCCCGTAAGTGAATTGAGTCCGGCGGAGCGCAATAGCTCGAGGGTATCCGGGATACTGCGCTTGAAGATGCGTTCCGCCAAGTGTCGAACCTCGATCGCGGTAAAGGCTTTTATATGAAGGTCAGCGCTGAGCTGCCGCAACCTGGTGAGCAGCTCAAGATACCAGTCACCGGACAAATTGGGGTGCAAACCGCCAACCATGTGGACCTCGGTGACACCCTGAGCCAGCGCGTTCCCGGTGACCTGAACAATCTCTTCAATGGCCAATTCGAAGGCGTGCGGATCCCGTTTTCGCGCGCCGAAAGCGCAGAACTGGCAGGAAAGGATGCAGATATTCGAGTAATTGATGTAACGATTTAAAAGGTAGGTCGCGCGGTTCTGGTTTTTCCGTTCGCGCATAAGATTGGCGATCGTGCCGAGCGCATTAATATCGGGTTGACGGAAGAGAGTAACCGCCTCGGCCTCACTGATTCGTACTCCCGCCGAAACTTTTTCGTAGATCTTTTGCAAGGAATCGGGAATGAATCGGCTGTTTGTGAAATTTTTCACAATTTAGCGTGCCATATAATTTTCGATGCAGCAAGCTAGCCCGGACCAACCACATCCTCAGCAACTCTGCCCGGACAAACGGGTTGAAGAGGGGACGATGAGCCTTGCTTTGAAGGTGCCCTTGATGTCTTCACCTGCTGCAGTCGAGCCGGAGATCGAGTGGATGTCGCGTATCCGGGGGGGTGACATGGAAGCCTTTCGGTTGCTGGTCGAGACGCACCAGTCGCGGGTGATCGGTACCATCAGCAAAATGCTGGGTTCGGACGGCGAAGCTGAAGACTTGGCGCAACAGGTTTTTATCAGAGTGTGGAAATCAGCGCCCCGTTATAAACCGACAGCAAAGTTTACTACCTGGCTGTTCAGAATTACGCGAAACCTGGTCTTCAACGAACTGCGCCGGAGGCGCCATTTTGTGGCTCGAATCGAAGACCTGCCGGAACAAGCCGAGCGGGCCGACCGTGAACCTGATCGGGTCATGCTGGAGGGTGAGCTGCAGGAAGCAGTCCAGCGCGCTATCGATCAACTGCCGGAAACGCAGCGCTTGGCGATCGTCTTACGCCGCTACGAAGAGATGCCCTATGAAGAAATCGCCAAGGTGATGGATACGACGGTTCCCGCAATCAAGAGCATTCTTTTCCGGGCCCGGACGGAATTGCGCGAGAAGCTCGCCAGGTACCTGGAGTAGTCCCGAGTGACGTGTCCCGAGTCCCGGGACCCGGGACTCGCGACTCCTTCAGCCAAGCTGCTTCTCCAGCACTTCGCCAACCAGATTGGGATTGGCTTTTCCCTTCGACAATTTCAGCACCTGACCTTTGAGGAAGTTAATGGCAGCTTTCTTGCCCGCACGATAGTCTTCCACGGACTTCGGGTTGGCCGCAATCACCTCCTGACACAGCTCGGTGATCGCGTCAAGATCGCTCTCCTGTTTAATCCCTTCCGTCGCGACAATTTCCTCGGGCGACCGGCCACTGGCAAACATCTCGGCGAAGACCTGCTTACCTTGTTTGCTGCTGATGCTTCCGGACTGCACTAATCGGGCAAGCCCGGCCAAATGTTCGGGGAGAACCGGGCAACTCTCCACTGTTTGGCCCGTAACAGCCAGCACGCTCAGCAGATCGTTCAGCACGTAGTTAGCGATCAGCTTTGAGTTGTCGGCCGAGCGGGCCGCGCGCTCGAAATACTCGGCTAAGGGCAGATCATTTGCTAAAACGCCCGCGTCATAATCGCTCATCCCGTACTGTTGAACAAAGCGAGCCCTTTTCTCCCAGGGCAACTCAGGCATTTTCCCGCGGACGTCATCGAGGAAAATCTCACTCTTGACGGGAAGAAGATCCGGGTCAGGAAAGTAGCGGTAATCGTGCGCCGATTCCTTGGTCCGCATCAGGAAGGTCTGGCCAGTGTCATCATCCCAGCGGCGAGTTTCCTGCCGCAGCATTTCTCCGCGCTCCGCGGCTTCGATCTGTCGATCGATCTCAAACGCCAGGGCCCGCCGGACGCCACTGATCGAATTGAGGTTTTTCAGTTCTATTTTTGGGCCGAGTTCGTTCGCCCCGCGCAAACGGACGGAGACGTTACAATCGCAGCGCAATTGGCCTTTCTCCATGTCCGCATCGCTCACCCCGCCATAAATGAGCGCCTGTTTCAAAGATCCCAGGTAGGCAAACGCTTCCTCCGGACTCTCGATATCAGGTTGCGAGACAATCTCCATCAACGGCGTGCCCGCCCGGTTGAAATCGATGCCCGTCGCCGACTCAAAATGAAAGCTCTTCGCGACGTCTTCCTCCAGGTGGATTCGCACCAGCCGCACTTTTTTTCCCGGATGAGCAATGCTTTTTTGAGCATCTTTCGGATATGCCAGGTCAGCGAGAGGCACCTCTCCATTCTGACACAAGGGCCGATCATACTGCGAAATCTGGTAGTTTTTCGGCATGTCTGGATAGAAATAGTTTTTTCGGTCGAATTTGCAGATTTCGGCAAGGTCGCATCGGAAGATCAGTCCGGTGAGAGCGGTGAGTTTCAGAGCCTCCAGATTCATTACCGGCAAAGCGCCGGGTAAACCGAGGCAGGTTGGGCAGGTGTGGGTATTTGGCTCGGCGCCGTATTCCACGGCGCATCCGCAAAACATTTTGCTTCTGCGTCTTCAGCTGGACGTGCACTTCCAGCCCGATTGTGGGTACATAATCACTCTTCATTCCAACCCAAGGAAATGCCACAAATCAAAAAATGCCACAAATGCCGCAAATAAAACTAATGCGACGAATGGAACCGCGGCCGCGGTGGTTCGTAAATTTGTGGCATTTGTGGCATTTTTTGATTTGTGGCATTTCTCCACCTCCGGTTAGTGCCCGTTAACTGCGTACCGGAGAGCAGATTCCAGCTCATGACTGGAGAGCTGTCGCTGCACCTCCGGATCTTGGAGAGCGGCAATCACACCGGGATTTGTCAGGATACCGAGAAGATTCCCCCGCCGGGCTTGCTCGACCAGCGCGGGGTCCGACTGAAGCGCACGGACTTTGGAACTCTGCCACAGAGTTTGGAACCCCGGATATTCCACGAAACGCTCGATCGCGCGCGGATCGCTCACCAATTGACCGGCGAGCTGAACGTCGCGGTAGACCCAGGCCGGAACGGGATCGATCGCGTCCAGCACAGCTCGACCGACCCCCAGCTCCATCGAGGCGTCCAGCTTGGCTAGATTACGCACAAGCAGATCCGCCGACTGTCCCTGCAAGGCGGATTGTTCCCGGGCCATCCGGCCGGTAATCCGGATCGCAATCGCGGCAAGCCAAAGAAAGATCAGACTAAAGAAAAGACCCAAGACCGCGCCGCCCAGACCGAAAATCAGCCGCGATCCAGCCGAGTCCAAGTCGCGGGTCCGCTTGAAAAGGATCTTGCCGGCGACCTGAACCGCGGTATACGCCAGGAGCCAAACGCCGAGAAAGGCGACGGGAAACAAAAGAAAGGCCGGCAGATGAGTGGCTTGCGCCGCGCTCTGAACGGCTACCGGGACACCGAATCGCACGGCAACGGCAGCCGCAATGAGGGCAACGGGTATAACCAATTGGCGCAGCAGTCCTTTACCCCATCCGCGGACGATGCTGATCAGCAGCCAAAGGGCAGCCACGATTACCATGACGTGCTGCCACTGTGGTGAGCCCGGTATCATGCGCCTGGTTTAGGCGGCGCCGCCGGTATCCCTTGAGCCTGTTGGCGAAGGAAGTGGTCGCAAAGGACCAGATAACTCATCGCCTCGATAATTGGAACGGCACGCGGAACGACGCAGGGGTCGTGCCGCCCACGCGCCGCAATTTCCGTTTCCGAAAGATCGGTCGTGACGGTTTTCTGAGATCTCAGAATGGTCGCGGTCGGCTTGAGAGCAACTCGGAAAAAGATGGTTTCACCATTGCTGATCCCACCCTGGATGCCACCGGAGAAGTTGGTCTGTGTGCGGATACGGTTCTCTCGGATCTCAAAGAGGTCGTTGTGCTCAGCCCCGGTCAACTCCGTGCCGGCAAAACCGGACCCAATTTCAAACCCCTTGGTCGCGGGAATACTGAGCATCGCTTTGGCCAGATCGGCCTCCAGCTTGTCAAATACGGGCTCGCCCAATCCTGGAGGAACTCCTACAATGACGCACTCGATCGTTCCTCCAACGGAGTTTCCTTCTTTGCGCATGTTTTTGATCAAGTCGACCATTCGCTCGGACGCGACCGAGTCCGGACACCGGACAATCGATTGCTCGACTTCTGCGCGTCCAACTCTCTCCGGATCGATTTGAGCGACAATCCGATGCACGCTCTTGACGTAGGCGATCGCGGTCAGGTCCGGGAGATGCTGGGCAAGCACCTTTCGAGCTACCGCGCCGGCCGCAACCCGTCCGATGGTCTCTCGCGCCGAGGCGCGCCCCCCGCCCTGCCAGTTTCGGATCCCGAACTTAGCCTGGTAGGTATAGTCGGCGTGCGACGGTCGAAAAGTGTTTTTCATCTCCCGGTAAGCTTCGGGCCGGGCATCGGTATTCTTGACCAGGATTGAAATAGGCGTGCCGAGAGTCAGCCCCTCAAAGATGCCGGAAAGGATCTGACAACGATCCGCTTCGGCTCGTGGCGAGACGATCTCGCTCTGGCCGGGACGGCGCCGATCGAGCTCTACCTGAATCTCTTGTTCGGTGATCGCTACCAGCGGCGGACAACCATCGATGACCACCCCGACCCCGCCACCGTGTGACTCGCCCCAGGTGGCAACGCGGAACACAAGACCAAACTGAGAAGACATGATGCTCAGCATCGCCATATGCTCGCCGTGAGCAACTCACAAGAACAAAGAACGGAAAGCGGGGTCGCTTTCCGTTCTGACCATCTCGAGTTAGCAGACTGCGGAAATTCGCCATCGACGAAATCCTCCCCGATGATGTCTGGCAGAACGAGCGCGGCGGCCAGGTAGATACTGATCGCTTGCAGGAGGATCACGAGTCTCCTGACATAGGGTTGTCACAAGAGGTTGCTACTTGGAGAAAAACCAGTGCTGACCGGGCAGGCAGAAATTGCCGAACATCCACGAGCAGCTTTCGACGTAGAAGCTGTAATTGAAGGATTTCGGTCGGCTTTTGACACCGCCTTGGAGGAAAACGACATATTATGACGATGATTGCTTTAAACACACTCAGGGTTCCCGAGACTTTTCCGTCGTTCAGCTTGTCTCGACTGCTAAAAACTGTGTTTCGACCGCGCGCGGGCGAACGAGTGGCTTTGCTGATCGATTTGCCAAATCCCCGAGAGATCAACGATTTTGCATTTCTGAAGGACAGCTCGCGGACAACGCAACGGCTGGCGTACGAAGTCTTTTATAATGGGCTGCGCAACGGCGTCTTGGATGACTTGAAACTGACGGGTGGCGATCTGTTCGCTTATGAGATTACCGGCGGAAGTAACCTGGATCTGCCGGATGAAGCCTTCGCCATCGATGGAACAGAGATCAGCCTGGAAAAGGACGTTTATCCCAACTACGACCTTATCCTTTGCCTCTCAACGTTCTCTGCCACCGCGCCTTTGACGGCTTTTGCCAAACGTTACAAATTCCGGGGCGCGACTCTGCATGGTTTGAACGAAACAATCTTGCGCACGGGATTGGCAGTTGATTACGAGCAGGTAAGCCGAAGCGCCGAGAAGCTTCGTCTGGGTATGACCAAGGCTGATTGGGTGGAGATCGACTTCGCGGTTGGCCGGCGAGCATTACACTCTGCGGCTTGAGCTCGGGCAGACAGGAAGCCCAGAAAAGCCATGGACTCTGTCGGGGCGGACCGGATGTAGCGAACCTTCCGGCCGGAGAGATTTACTTCGTACCAAAAAGCGCATCGGGAGCATTTCCACTGAAGTACGAGGATGGAACAATTGCGGTCATGGCCGTGCGCGGTGGCCGCATTGTCGAAGCGAAGCTGCTTTCGGGCACCCAGCAAGTAGTCGACGAGCACGTCGCCAGGCTGAAGTCGGACCCGGCAACCGGCGAGATTGGTGAACTCGGCTTCGGAACCCAACTGCTCCCGCCTTCCGGAAAAGACATTCAAGACGAAAAGATTCTCGGCACCATGCACGTGGCAACGGGGCGAAGCGATCATTTAGGCGGACACCTTACTCCCGACAAGTTTTCCAATCGGAAAAATGCGACACATGATGATATCCTGTTCGCGCCCGAAAAAACTCCCGAGATCAACGTGCCACAGGTGCGGATGCATCGTGATGGCCGGACCGAGATTCTGATCGAGAACTTTGTGCCCGCGGAATACATGGCAGCACTGCTCGAGTGAATTGCGCGCGCCCAAAAGCACGGATATCGGCCTAATCCGCGTGCCCCTGCGGGCTTGCTTCGACAGCAACGCAAATGAGCAAAAGTCCGAACCGCCCGACGGAAGCTCAGACGAAGCTCGGTTATGAAACAGAGTCTGTTCTGCAAACCTACCTATTGTTTCACTATGGTGACGCCGAGGAACAGCTCCTTTGGTCATTTGGACCGCGCGAAGCGCTGTTTTACCCGGTCCGTTGTGTCGAGGAGTTTGCACCTGGTCTCGGCACCATCGGACGGGCTCTCGATCTCGGCTGCGCCGTCGGACGCTCCACGTTTGAGCTGACTCGATTCAGCGAGAGCGTGATCGGCATCGATCTTTCCCGGCGATTTATCGAAGCGGCAGAGGAGATCCGGCAGCGAGGTTCCATCACAATAAGACGGACACTGGAGGGCCATCGGGTCCAGATCAGCACTCACAAACTTGCGTCGGCGATTGACCGCGACCGTTGCCGTTTCGAAGTGGGCGATGCTTTGCATCTCCGGAAAGACCTTGGACGTTTCGATTTCGTTGTGGCCGCAAATCTACTGGACCGTCTTCAGATCCTCGGGGACTCCTGCGAACACTGGCCGGCCTGACCTCTCCGGGCGGGCATTGCCTGGTCTCGTCGCCGTACACCTGGCTGGAGGAGTTTACGCCAGACTACCAATTGGCTCGGAGCAGGCTCGGAAGACGGACATCGGCACCTGGCCGGCTCTCCAGGCGGAAATGCGGGGATGTTTTGATCTCGTCCAGGTCAGGGATCTGCCGTTTCTCATCAGCGAAACTACGCGGAAGTACCAATGGTCTGTAGCTCAGGCCAGTCTTTGGCAAAGAAGGAGCTCGTAGCCTGCAGCGTTTTCCTCAGCGTAGCGCGGACGGCCTCTCGTCCGTACCTTGGCCTACGCTGCTTGACCTCTTGCGTTTTGGATCACATCTCGATCTGGATGAATAGGCCACCTCCGCAAGGCTACGGCGCGTACTTACAGGTTTCCAAAGTCCGACAGGCCCAGCCTCGTCCGTACTGGGGTGGCTGCGCCGCACGTCGCGCAGATCCTTGGACCGATGCGTTGGAGAAAGACGCACTCCTCCTCGGTCACGTACCAAATACGGACGAGGCCGTCCGCGCTACGCTGAGGAAAAGCGCTGGAGGCTCAAGGGACGACCTGCACCGGCACAACCTGTCGCATCCGGTCGTATCCAACGACAAAAGCCTCGAGTTGATAGGTACGGCCGGCAACCAGATCCCTGGTCGACAGAGCCCCAATAAACTCAGCCCGCTCCTGCGGATTGATAATCACATACCCGGGATTTTGGGTGACCGGCTGATCGTCTGACCATTGAACCAGCCTTTTGCCGCTCGCATCCCGAAGGATGAAGTCGAAATGACGGCTGTCATTAAATCGAAGATTGACGGTCTTTCTCGTCCGGTTAATCAGCAGCAAATGCGCCTCAATTGAATGCACCTGCGAGATCCGGACAACGTCCGGGTTCAGCTGCACCCGCATTTCCAATCCGTAGTAAACCGGCCCGATGATTGGACCGAACGCGGAATATTTGGATGGCTTAATCGGTCCAGGAACCCTTCCGGCCGGGGTTGGGTGCTTATGGCCGGCAAACGGCACCCATCGATAAACGCCGCTCGACGAACAGCCGGCAAGCGCGATATAGATTATCGAGAGAAGGGTGACGCGGAAATTCATGGGAGACCGTTTACCGGAAGCGCCCGGTCCATGCAAATTCTAAGTGCTTGTTTCCCAAGGCATTCGGCCTAAAACAATCCGGTGACGGCGGGATCTGGCAGGTCCCATTTTTGCCACAGGGCCAGATATTCGGACCGAGGAAGGCAAGCGTAATGGGGATTTTCCGCCGCGCGCATCCAGCGAATCAACGAGATGAGATCCTGCTCGGCCATCGTCGTACATCCGGCGGAGGGTCGATCTGGTCCGCGGCGGATATGGAAAAAAATCGCGCTGCCATAGCCAGGGATGGGAGGATCAGCATTGTGCAGGATCTCAATTAGCCAGCGATAAGCAAAGTCGCCCTGCCGCATCCTCGCCTTGGAAAACCAGGCCGGCGGATTTGCCGGATCGACCAGGACATGGCGATTATAGTCGGGGCTGGCCACGTCGTCGACCCATGCATCCGCTGCACCAACTGTACGAAAAGGGTAGTCGGCGCCGGGAGGCAAAGCCTGATCGTAGGTGTAAATCAGGCCGATTTTAAACACCCCTGCTGGCGCGCGATTGTCGTGTTCGACCTTGATCGGACCTGTGCCTCGGCCGGTCAGTACACCGCGGCCCCAGGCAAGTCCATGTCTGCCGAAAAGCACTGGTACAGGTCGTCCGACTGGTTTCCATTCCTGAGAAGCGCGCCCGAAGCGCTGCAGGACTCCATGCATCCCATTCCAGGTTGGATCGATTCCAACGATGAGCTGACGAACCGAAGAATCCAGGCGGTCCTCAGCATTTGTCGCGACCACGAGAAAAAGGAGAACGGCAAGGGATGCCAATACTTTCACGGCGAGCACAGTAGCCTGCATTGCTCGTCGGGCCTAGGCCCGACGAGCAATGCAGACTGTTGCATCACCATGAGAGCCAGTTGCGGGGCCGAGCTGATCATGCGGTTATTAGCGCCGAACGATCCCGCCTTTTTACCTCTATGACACAATCTATTGCGCAGAAGGTTCGGCTCGCAATCGTCGGCGCTGGCGACATCTCGGTCGCACATGCCGAAGGGATCAAGGCTAACGGCGATGCCTTGGAGTGCGTTGCGCTGTGTGACATTTCAGAAGACAACTTGCGAGCGAGAAGCCAGCAACTCGGCGGCGTGGCGCTCAAATTCAATGATTGGAACACGATGTTGCAACAGGCCGGCGATAAGATTGACGCCGTGATTATCTGTCTCCCTCATCATTTACACGCACCGGCCATCCTGGACGCGACCCGAGCCGGCAAACACGTCCTCTGCGAGAAACCGATGTGTATCAATCTGAAAGAGGCGGACAGCATACTCGAAGCGGTTGCGCAAAGCGGAATCATCTATATGTCGGCCCACAATCAGCTTTTCGATCCAGTCGTCCAGGAAGCGAAACGCTGGATCGACCAAGGCCGGATTGGCGCGCTCCGCTGGGTCCGATCCCAGGATTGTTTCATTCCGGCGGGCGAAGGTCGCTCCTTCCATGGCAAATGGCGAGCTCAGCGTGAGTTTCAGGGCGGCGGAGAGCTGATCGACACGGGTTACCATCCCTCTTACCGGCTGCTCTATCTGGTGGGTGCGCCCGTGGCGGCGGTCCGTGGAACGATGGGGCGTTTTGAACAGCAAATTGAAGGTGAAGATACTGCCTCAGTCCAAGTTCGTTTTGCCAATGGTGTTATCGGCGAGCTTCTGAGCTCATGGGCGATGGATCCTCCGTACGGATCTCATCAGATTCATGCGTGCGGGGATCAGGGTCAGATCTTTGGCACTGGAAACGAGCTGTTTTTCCTGCCGCGGGGATTTCAACAACCAGCCAAAATGCAGTTGCCCCAGATCCGGAGTTTCAATGCCCAAGTCGCTCACTTCGGTGAATGCATCAGAAATCGGCGACGGCCGATCCACTCAGCGGAAGAAGGCCGAGCGGTGCTGCAATTGATTCTCGAGGCCAGCGAAAACGCGGAAGGCTGGCAAAAGACGGCCCGCTGATCTCGACCTGATTTGGCCTGGAACTGGTTCTTCCAGACTTGAACCTCTATACCGCAGCGGGCATGTTTCGGTATGCTGGATAAATCCCGAGCCGCGCTCGTCCTGGTTGGACACGGTTCGACGACAAATCCGGATTCGAGTACTCCGACATTCGCTCATGCCGAGACAATCCGAAAGCGAGTAGTCTTTGCGGAAGTCCATTGCGCCTTCTGGAAAGAAGAACCGAGTCTGCGTGAGGTTCTGCGGATGGTTGATTCAGACGAGATCTATGTGGTTCCCAATTTTATCAGCGAAGGTTATTTCACGGAGAAAGTCATTCCGCGTGAACTCGGGCTGAACGGGGCAATTACCCGGCTTGGGCGCAAAACGGTCTGTTATTGCGAGCCGGTCGGCAACGATTCCCGAATGGTGGATCTGCTGCTAGGCCGAGCCAGGGAAGTCGCTTCTGATCTGCCGCTCGCCCGGTCGTCGTTGCTCATCGCGGGGCACGGAACGAGCCTGAATGAAAATTCAGCGGTCGCGGTAAAACGCCAGGTTGAGCTCATTCGTAAACGCGGCATTTTTGCCGAGGTGCTTGCGGTATATATGGAGGAGGAACCGAAGATTGAGCACTGGGATGCTCTCAGCGAGCAGCCATTCATCGTGGTCGTACCGTTCTTCATTTCCGACGGCCTCCACAGTTATGAAGACATCCCGGTGCTGCTGGGGATTTCGCAGAAGTCAAAGAGCGCAGCCAGTCAGCAGGAAGTTTTTCACCGAAATCCTTACCGGCTCCGCGGACGCACACTTTTCTACGCTAAGGCGATCGGCACCGCGCCGATGATGGCGGACATCATCCTTTCGACGGTGGAGCGTTTCGATGCCGAGCACCAGCTATCTGCGGCAAGGTGATCATCGACGCCTTTGAACAGCGGTTGCGCACCGGATCCTTAACGGTTGCGCAAGTGGTTGCCCAACGAACGACGGATGGCGCGTTCGAATTAAGGCATCGCGCTGACATTGGCAGGCCAACGGCGGAACTGACTGTTTTTCGGTCCGCCGAAAAAGCTCACGAAATCGCCCGCTTCGATGCAAGCGGTGCTTATCGTCCACTGAAAGGCGCGCCCACACTCGTCCGTGGATGGTGCTTGCTTCTGGATAGCCCGCGAGACGCTCTGCAGGCGCTCGACTACTTGTATCCGGGGGCTTTCGCGAGCTGGATTCGTTTTTGCGCGGGCCAGGTCATCCCGGTACCGTTGCGAGAAACACTGGGGCGCCAATCCGGCCTGTACCGGGTCACCCAAAAAGCGACGGACGATCAGGCAAACGGATTAATTGGAAGATTCTGCAGCTCTTCCGGCGGTTGTCTGCGGACCATCGTCTGGACAATTGAACCCGGGAAATCGATTCGCTCCTTACCCGACTCTAAATTCGATACCGCGAAGGACCAGGCGGGCGACCGAACCGACTCAATCCCTTTCCTTTGCGTGGAGGCGTGTAATCTGCTCGTTGCAGAACTTCGAAAAGTCGTCAAAGCAGTTAAACGATGACACTATTTCGGTGCCGAACACTCCTCCCGATGGACGGTTCGCCGATTCAGGAAGGGGCCTTCGTGGTCAAGGGCAACCGATTCGAAGCCGTGGGAGCGGCAGACGATCTGCTGCCGACCCATACCGGACCGGTGGTCGATCTGGGACCGGGGATCGTGCTGCCTGGTCTCATCAATGCGCATTGCCATCTCGAGTACAGCTTGATGCGGGGAGCGATCTTGCCGTCCCGAAGCTTTGCGAACTGGGTGAGACGGGTCAACGGCTTGAAACGAGAGTTTTCCGATGAGGACTATCTGCGCGGCATCGAATTTGGCCTGGCTGAATTACGAAAAAACGGAATCACCTCGGTTTTCAATATTCTCGCGGCACCGCAAGTCTTGCCTCGCCTGCCGAGGCCGCCAATTCGGACTTGGCATTTTCTTGAGCTAATTGATGTCCGTCCCAGGCCGTGGGCGGACGATTATGCCTTCGGGTTCTGGTTGTGCCTCAACCAACCAGCCGACGATCTGCAGGCTTACGGCCTCAGTCCGCATGCTCCCTATACTGCCTCACGCGAGCTGTTTCAAATCGCGCGCACGTTCGCGGCCAAATTTAGCTTACCCTGTACGGTGCACGTTGCCGAGTCGCAGGAAGAGTACGCGATGTTTGCTTCAGCAAAAGGAGCTTTGTTTGAGTTCTTGAGCAACCTTGGTCGACCCATGGGTGATTGTGGCCGAACATCTCCTTTTCGCCGGCTTGCGCAGGAAGATCTGTTGAGCGAGCAGAGCATTCTCGTGCACATGAACGAACTCGACGAGGAAGACTTTGCCTGGTTCGAGCGCGCCGAATGGAAGGATGTTCGGATTGTACACTGCCCAAAGAGCCACCGCTTTCTGCATCATCGAGTTTTTCCTATGGAGCGGCTTCGCCAGCTCGGAATCAAAGTGTCGCTGGGAACGGACAGCCTGGCCAGCAACGACTCGCTCAACCTTTTCTCGGAAATGCGCGTGGCGAGGCGCAATTATCCATCGCTAACTCCGGAAGATTTGCTTAAGATGTGCACGCTCCATCCGGCACGCGCTATCGGGATGGAGCATTGTCTGGGCAAGATTGCGCCGGGTTATTTCGCGGACGCCATCCTTGTTCCGGCAGCAAACGACGTAAAGCATGTGTACGAGACAGTGGTGGAAAACCGGCAACCAATCCGATGGATGATGGTAAACGGAGCTTTGGCGGTGTGATCTTTTTCTGGTGCGCGCTGCTCCTGGGGATTTTTCCGGGCAGCAGCGTTGCTCAGGAAATGCCAAAATTGGCTGCGGCTGGCGCGATCGTAATTGATTCGCTGACCGGACAAGTCCTTTACGCCAAAAATGAGGACGCGCGGGAGTACCCGGCCAGCTCCACCAAAATTCTGACCGCGCTTTTGGTGATCGAGGCGGGGGATCTGGACAAGATAGTCAACATTGGATTGGCGGATACAAAAGTGGAACCGAGCTGCCTCGACTTGGTTCCAGGCGAACAGTACACGCGTCGGCAACTGCTTTACGGGCTGCTCCTGAAAAGTGCCAACGACGTGGCGATGGCCCTGGCCAGGGACAATGCTGGCTCGGTTCCGGCGTTTGCCGAAAAGATGAACCGGCGAGCCGCGGAACTCGGAGCCACTTCAAGTCATTTCACGAACCCGCATGGATTGCACGATGCCGATCATTACACTACCGCTCATGATTTGGCGCTTATTGCCCGCGCTGCAATGCAACAACCCTGTTTTCGCCAGATCGTCTCGACGATTTATTATCCCTGGAAATCTGGCCACGGGACGGTGTACCAGCTGAGGAATCATAATCGGCTGCTCCGCCATTTTGCGGGGTGCAACGGTCTGAAAACCGGATACACCCGAGCCGCGCAACAGGTGCTCGTAAGCTCTGCGCTTCGGGACGGGCATGAAGCCATCTCGGTGGTACTGCACACCGACAAACCGGGTATATGGAACGACAGCAAGGCGCTCCTGTCGTATGGATTGGTGCGACTCGGGTGTCCCCCTGAATCGATTGTTGATACTACAGATCGGGCGGACGAACCGGAAGAAAAGGAAGACCAGCAGGACAACGCGGCAGGCAGTCGTCAGTGACCCGCTGTCTCAGCGAGGTTCGGCGAGAAATTTTTTAAACCCACTGAACTTCCCAGAACCAAGGGCACGCTGCGTCACGACCCGAAACAAAACTTTTGGTCAGGTCGCGCTCCGGGTTGCAGGGAGGGGAGCACGCCCTTAAACTGGCGATTTGCAAAGACTCAAGTCATGGCCGGTCCCGGGATGCACCAATTTCAGAATCTGTCGATGCAGCAAGTGCTTGCGCCGCAGCTGCAACAAAGCCTCCACATCCTGCAAGCCCCGGCTCTGGAGCTCCGAAATCTCGTCCAACAGGAACTGCAGACAAACCCGGTCTTAGAAGATGACAGCGAAACCGATGAGGCTTTAGCGGCCCGGGATGACTCCGATTTCCAGGAGGAGTTCGAACGTCTGGCGCGCCTCGATGAGGAATGGCGCGATTACATGGCCCAGAGCGTCAGCTATGCCTCGCGCAGTCCGGAGGATGAGGAGCGCCGCCAATTTTTTTTCGATTCTCTGGCTAATCAGGAAACCCTCCAGCAGCATCTTCTTGAGCAGCTCCGGACCGCTGACACCACCGCGGAACTGCGGGTTGCAGCCGAGATAGTGATCGGCAACATCGACGATCTCGGATTTCTCTCCACTCCGATTGAAGAGGTCACCTCCGGTGTCTCTCCCGAGTTGTTGCGAAGGGCCCTGCAGTTAATCCAGACGTTTCACCCGGTTGGCGTGGGCGCTCGCGACCTGAAAGATTGCCTCCTGATTCAGCTCCGGCGGCTCGGCAAGGAGGGCACCCTCGAATACAAGATCGTGGATCAGCAGCTCGACGATCTGGGTCGGCGAAAGTTCCCGGAAATTGCCCGCCGGCTCGGCGTTTCGATCGAAGATGTCCGGCGCGCCGCCGCTTTCATTGGAACGCTCGATCCCAAGCCCGGCCAGATATTCACTCCCGATCCCAACACCTATGTTTTACCTGACGTAGTTGTCGAAAAGGTGGGCGCCGACTACTCCGTCTCGCTCACAGGAGATCAAATCCCGCACCTGCGCATCAGCAAAACGTATAAAGATCTTATGACGCAGGGTCGAAATGGCTCGGAAGTCCGCGACTACATCCGGGAAAAGATCCGCAGCGGGAAGTTTCTGATTAAGAGCATCCACCAGCGCCAGCAAACGATCCTGAATATTGCAAACGAGATCGTCAAACGTCAGGGCGATTTTCTGGACAAGGGGACGGCGTTTCTGAAACCGATGACCATGGTTCAGATTGCGGAAGTAGTCGGCGTCCACGAGACCACCGTGAGCCGGGCCATCTCCGGCAAGTACATGGCCACGCCGCAAGGCGTCTTTGAAATGAAGTATTTTTTTACGCCGGGGTATCAAACGACCGATGGCGTCGCGCTTAGTAATACCAGTGTCAAAGAGGCTATCGGCGACCTGATTCGTGGTGAGAATTCGCGCAATCCCCTGAGCGACAAAGAAATTGTGGAAATCCTCTCTGAACGCGGTATTCCTATCGCGCGCCGCACGGTAGCAAAATACCGTTCGGAGCTGAATATTTTACCTAGTAATCTACGCCGGCAGTTTTGATGTGCGCACCTTTTTGCTTCTGACCAGCGCGATCATATTTTTAAGCGTCGGGGCTATGGCCCGGCCTTTCCGTTTTCCGGAAGATACCTTCGCTTATTCCAACAATCTCTATTACGATTACCATCCCAACGCGGACGGAACGACAACCGTCAAACGACGAGACGGAGAGGATCAGCCCGACTATTCCCGTCACTGCTATGCAATGACCCGATCGACGGTGCAATTCTTCCGTTTTGCCGAATTTCGGCCAGACCTTCCGCGGCTCAACGATGACGAATACGGTCAACGCATCCGGACGCTCTGCCGAATACCGCCCTGGAGTAAAGCTCCGGCCCAAAAGATCGTTTTTCCGGGCTACTCTGACCTGAACAGTTTTTCCCGCGCCCACACCTTGTTGCTTCAGGAGAATCTGGGGATCTGGTGGCCGTCCTATCTACGCCTCGGAAATTGGCGGATCATTGAACCGGAGCCACGTTCCGGGCAGGCTCATCTCGCGGCCTGGCTGAAGCAGCGGATTGACGATCGCCAGGTCCAAACCGTTTACATTACCCGACTTCGCCCTATTAACCATTGTCTGGTCGTTTACGGATATGAGTTGGCTCCGACCGGCGACATCAAGTTTTCCGTGTATGATTGCAACCAACCGGGGAAGCTCGTTCATCTCACCTACCGGGCGTCCAATCGCAGCTTTTTCCTGGACAAAACGTGGTATTACTCCGCGGGTTTGGTGAACGTACTAAGCCTGTACGTCTCGCCTGTATTCTAGGAAGCTACGCATGGGCCTTTTCTCATGGTTTAAGTCAAGCAAACAGGACGCGCGGTCCGGGCTGAGGCCACCTCCGCCGGCACGGGAAGGTCCGGCAGAGCCTCCAGTTCCAACAGATCCGACCGAAACGGCGATTGAACCAACCCCAACCGACCCGAGTGGAGAAATGCCGGAAGATGGCCAGAAACAAATCCGTCTTAGAGAAATCTCCACTGAAACGATCTGGGTGCGCCTTGCTCCGATCCTGGAGTCACTCCCGCCTGAAGTGGGACAGGCCGCCTTACGTCAGCTCGCGCAAACCGATGTACGGATTGCTCTGCGAAAGGATTCCATTGAGTCGCAGTTGTCCTCTGGCCGGGTGGTCATTCCCCTCCCAGAATTCCTCCAAGCCATTCCGGAAGATATTCGCGACGCGTTCGGCGCCGTCAATCCGGGCACCACGATCCCGATTCCCTTAGAGGAGATCTTCCAAGAACTGCCCATGGAGTCGATCAAAACGCGAGCGGACCAAATCATTGAGCCTGCGCCGGAGATCATACCCACTCCCTTTTCAGAACATGCCAGGGAGGATGCGGCACGGTTCGCGGCAACCGGCGAACGCCAGGCTGAGGAAACGCTGGCCACAAAAGGGGATGTGAACCAGCATCCACCAAAGCCGGATTACGAGGCCTTGCGAATTCTCCTCATGACAGACGACGAACTCGATATTCCCAAGGTAATAGCCTTGGCCGGCAAATTGCCCGGAATCGATCGCAGCCTGTTGACCACTCTGACCGGTCAGAAAATCGCCGGAGACTTGGGTGAATCCCGGTACGCCAAGGCCGCCACTTTTCTTCTTCCGCAGCTTTTCACCACCGCGACTCTCTCGCTCAGAGAGATCTCGTTTCGGCCTCTTGAGACGTTGAGCCTCAATTTTGGAGACGAACAGCTAAGCAGCTTTGTGCAGGAACACCTCTGCCTGACGGTTCTCCACCCGCCGCGCCCGCTGCGCCCAGGAGTTCGGGAAACCATGGTAAAGGTGCTGGCCGAGCTGGTGCGCCTGGTGCCGGATCCCATTTCGCCGAAAGACCATGCCAGTCCTTAACTACGCCCGCAAAGAGATCCAGTTCAAAATTGTCTATTACGGACCCGCCTTAGGCGGCAAGACAACCAATCTTTCCTATATTCACTCCCGGATTTCTCCGGCATTCCGCGGTGACTTGATCTCGCTGGCCACATCGGCTGACCGCACGCTGTTCTTCGATTTTTTACCGCTCAGTAGCATTGTCCTGCAGGGATTTAAAACAAAGTTCCAGCTTTACACGGTTCCGGGACAAGTAATCTATGACGCGACCAGACAATTGGTTTTGCGCGGTGTCGATGGAATTGTGTTCGTGGCTGACTCGCAATGGAACAAAATGGAGGAGAACGTCGAGAGCTTTCGGAATCTCGAGAAAAATCTGGAACTTCAGCAGCTCCGGCTGGATGAGATGCCCTACGTCCTGCAGTTCAACAAACGGGATTTGCCAAACGTGAGTCCGCCCAACTATCTCGAGTACCTGCTGAACAATCGTTCAAAGCGGGTGCAAAGTTTCGAGACAGTCGCGACCACTGGGCGAAACGTCTTTGCGGCCTTGGATGCGGTGAGCCAAATTCTCTTGCATCGGTTCAATCGCGAACAAAAGCAGCTTGCCGGTTGACTAGCTATATTCACTGGCGTCCTTTCAGCGGCTCGCTATTCTTGGCAGATGCTGGATTATATGCAAAAGGGCGGGCCGCTCATGTGGCTCATCCTGCTGTGTAGTGTTGTTGCGGTCGCAGTACTCGCCGAGCGATTGCTTTATTTGCATCGGGCAACCATCAACGTCGGGGAATTCCTGCAGGGGGTTTCCAATTTGATCCGAAACCGAAATTTCGCGGAGGCACGGATCGAATGCCAGGCGGCGTCTGTACCAGTCACCCGGGTAATCCATGCCGCAATTCTGCGCCATCGGCTGCCGCGGCAAGAGCTGAGGGAGATTGTCCAGGAAGCCGGGCAGCTGGAAGTTCCGCGACTGGAACGGCATCTGGGCATCCTCGTTGGAATCGGCTACCTCACTCCCCTGATCGGCTTACTCGGCACCGTGACCGGATTCATCCAGGCTTTCGTGCAGCTCTCCGCCAACAATGGTTATGCCACGTTGCCGGACGTGTCGGCCGGAATCTACCAGAGCTTGTTGACGACTGCCGCCGGTCTGGTGGTAGCAATTCCAACCATCCTCGGTTACTGCTACCTTTCGTCCCGCGTCACGGCGATGCTGCATGATATGGAACGGGCGGGAATCGAGGTGGTCCATCTACTCACGGAGACTCAGCTCGAATCCTCTATTGTCGAGTTTCAGCCAAGTTCACAGTTGAGCGGAGAACGCCGATGAAATTGACCCGTTCGGTTCAGCTAAATCCCTATCTGGTGTTTTTGACGCCTTTGGCAGACTTTACCTGTCTGCTTCTGCTTCTCTTTCTGGTCAGCTCTACTTTTCTATTGCACCCCGGTATCAGTGTCACTTTGCCGTTTTCGAAATTCACGCTCGGCCCGGAAAAGAATCCGGTCGTTGTGACAGTCACCGCAGGATCCTATCCGACCATTTACTACCGCGAGCAGCAGGTCACGCTGGAAAACCTCGGGAAGGCGCTGGACCAAAGCCCGCTAAAGGAAAAGTCGGTGATCATTCGTGCGGACCAGATGACCCCGCAGGGAATCATTGTCCAAATCATGAATCTGTGCCTGGAGCGCGGATATTCCGTTGTTCTGGCGACCGCTTCTCGCCAGCAATGAATCCGGGAGCTTCCGCACAGCTGACATTCGATTGGCTGAGAGAGCGATGGGATTATCGCCTTCCGTTACTGCTGGCCGTTTCTTTGGTTGTGCACGTCCTCTCTTTCTACATTTTTCAGACGGTCTATCCGGCGACGACCTCGCTGCCGCCGCCCTCGGCCCGTATCAGCGTGCTCAATCCAAGCGATCCGTTACAAGCTCGGCTGCTCGATTTAGTCGAGCTCAATAATCCGGCGAGAATTTCCGCACCAGCTTTACCGGACTCCTCCGTGAAGAAACTCGTGCCGCCGTATCGACCCACCTTTACAACGACTGCGCCGGAACTGCTCGCACTCGACGAGACCAAAGCTGAGCCCGCCAACAGGCTACCGACTCTGCTCACCGGCGAAACCTTACTGCCGCTCCGGGTCCATCCGGAAGAGAGTGAGCGCGTGTTTCGCAGTACGCTCGCGTTTTCGGAGAACCTGTCGGCACGCGCTCCTCGCGAGCTGCCGGTAGTACCAAGCACGCCTAAACTGGTTCAGGCAAATACGTTTTTCTTGGGCGTCAATCCGGCGGGGGAGGTTGCCTACTCCTTCCTTTGGAAGTCGAGCGGTGACAACACCCTGGACCAGACTGCCGAATCGTTTCTACGCAGTCTTCGTTTCAAACCAGCCAGTGCTCCAACTTGGGGCATGGCGACGCTGCGCTGGGGAGTAGACTAAATGCTGCGCGTCGAATTGCCGATCCTGGTATTTATCTATCTTTTTGTTTTCCTCGCCGCGATCTTTTCGCTCTGGATCGTGTATGAATGGCGGCGGCAAAGCCAAGAAAAACAGGCCTTGCGTTACCGGGTACAGTGCACGATCTGTGCGTCTATTTTCGAAGATAAAAGCAATGCTCTGCTGCCGCGGTGCCCTCACTGCGGAAGCCTGAACGAGCGATTCAAAATGGGAGGTTTATAGCTCTATGGGAATGTTCATCGGGCGTAACCGGAAAGCGCGAGTGACTTACGGATTCGACGAGATTGCTCTCGTTCCCGGCGATGTCACGATCAACCCAAACGAGGTCGACATTAGCTTCGCCATCGCCCGGGCGAACGCGGACCCGATCAAGCTGGAAATTCCGATTCTGGCCAGCGCCATGGACGGGGTAGTTGACGTGGATTTCGCGATCCAGATGGGCAAGCTTGGCGGTTTGGCGGTGCTGAACCTGGAAGGGGTGCAAACCCGCTACAAAAATCCCGCAGAAGTGCTGCTAAAG
This sequence comes from uncultured Verrucomicrobiae bacterium, assembly GCA_963813025.1. Lineage (GTDB taxonomy): Bacteria > Verrucomicrobiota > Verrucomicrobiia > Chthoniobacterales > JAFAMB01 > CAVSUL01. The sequence continues at coordinate 122,441 of CAWEXO010000005.1, forward strand.
GTCCTCGAAGCGGACAAAGACCATGTCACCGGTCTTCTCCAGAAGATTTATCAGGAGCCGGTACAGGAAGATTTGATTGCCGCTCGCATCAAAGAAATCAAGGATTCCGGGGTGATCGCGGCGGTAAGTTCGATTCCGCAGAAAGCGGAGCATTATGGCCGGCTTGCGGCGGAAGCAGGCGTTGATGTCTTTGTTGTCCAGAGCACGGTTTCCACGGTCCGCCACATCTCGACGGAGTATCGGAGTCTGGATCTGAGACGCCTTTGCCGGGATATGCCCTGCCCGATCATCGTTGGAAACACCGTCGGGTACTCTGTCACCCTTGAAATCCTGGAGTGCGGCGTCGCCGGCGTTCTGGTCGGGGTGGGACCGGGGGCAGCCTGCACCTCTCGAGGGGTGCTTGGTCTCGGAGTTCCCCAGGTGACCGCCACCGTCGATTGTGCGGCCGCCCGGGATCATTTTTATAAGAGAACCGGGAACTTCGTTCCAATCATCACGGACGGCGGTATGAGCAAGGGAGGAGACGTCTGCAAAGCCCTGGCCTGCGGAGCGGATGCCGTAATGATCGGCAGCGCTTTCGCCAAAGCCGTTGAGGCGCCCGGCCAAGGCTATCACTGGGGAATGGCCACCCCTCACGCGAACTTGCCTCGGGGAACCCGGATCCGGGTGGGAACTACCGGTCCGCTCCGGCAGATTCTGTTCGGCCCCGCCGAAGTTGATGATGGCAGCCAGAATCTCGTCGGCGCGATCACAACTTGCATGGGTAATGTCGGCGCGGCCAATCTTCGGGAATTTCAGGAGACCGAGATCATCATTGCTCCCTCCATACGAACCGAGGGCAAGCTTTTCCAGCAGGTGCAGATGGTTGGCATGGGTTCGCGAAGCTCGTAAAGATTTCAATGCTAATTCAGTCCCCAATAGCTTAGCCCCTACAGCGTTATTTCATGAGCGTTCGACGTGTCGTCATCACTGGCATGGGATTGGTCTCCCCTTTGGGCAACGATCTTAAGACTTTTTGGGAAAACCTGATCGCCGGGCGAAGCGGGATCCGAAAAATCGTGCAGTTCGACGCATCAAGCTTTGATTGCCAGATCGCAGGCGAGGTGCACGACTTCGATCCGGTGCGTTACGTCAGCAATCCTAAAGAAGTGCGGCGCACGGACCGGTTCACCCAATTTGCCTTGGCGAGCGCCAAGTTAGCCGTGGAAAATAGTGGACTCGATCTGGATCGAGTCGATCGAACCCGGGTTGGAGTCCTGGTCGGCAGCGGCATCGGCGGCCTGAAGTCACTGGAGGATCAACACACGATCCTGATGAACAAGGGAGCTTCCCGAGTCTCGCCTTTCATGGTGCCAATGATGATCGTCAACATGGCGAGCGGCCTGATCTCGATCGAATACGGTTTTGAAGGCCCAAACTTCTCGATCGTCAGCGCCTGCGCTACTGGCGCCAACAGTATCGGAGAAGCCTGGCGGATGATTCGCGATGGCGAAGCGGAGGTGTTTCTGGCGGGTGGCTGCGAGGCTGTGGTCTGCCCGCTTGGCATTGGCGGTTTCTGCGCGATGCGCGCCATGAGCACTCGCAACGAAGAGCCCGAACGGGCCTCGCGCCCGTTCGATCGCGAACGGGATGGATTTGTGATGGGTGAAGGCGGAGGCGTCCTTGTTCTCGAGGAATACGAACACGCAAAGGCGCGAGGCGCGCACATCTATTGTGAACTAGCCGGCTACGGACTGACGGCGGACGCCTACCACATGACTGCTCCCAAGCCAGACGGGACCGCTGTGGCACGCGGCATGAAAAGCGCAGTTGAGCATGCCCGATGCAACGTCGAAGAGATTGACTATATCAATGCCCACGCTACCTCGACTCCGGTGGGGGACATCTCGGAAACGAGTGCCATCAAACTTTTCGCCGGTGATCACGCAAAGAAAGGTTTGCTGGTCAGTTCAACAAAATCAATGACCGGACATCTCCTGGGCGGCGCTGGCGGGTTGGAAAGTATCGTGTGCGCCCTCGCCATCCAGGAAGGCGTTATTCCTCCGACCATCAATCTGGAAAATCCAGATCCTCAGTGCGACCTCGATTACGTGCCAAATCACTGCCGGGAAAAGAAGGTTCGACTTGCTTTGAACAATTCGTTCGGCTTCGGGGGACACAACGCCACTTTGGCGTTCAAAGCTCTCTGAGGGATCTTCAGTAGAAAAGCCTTTTACTTTGTCTCGCGACGTCCGCTGGCCGTTGTGCGAGTAGTGCGGAAATCTAGAGAATGTCTCTCAACATCCCGCTGGCTCGCGACCGGTAGGGCGAAAATTTATCCGAGCCTTAGCGAGGACTCGTTTGAGCCGGACACAGGGGGTGTGCCACACCTCCAAGACGGCTCAAACAAGTTCTCGCTGACGCTCGAATGAATTTTCGCCCTACCAGCACAGAGTCCAAGGATGTTCCGAGACGGTCTCTAACTAAGTTCTCGCCCTACCGACGCCGCGCCAACGACACAAATTGCGAGACATCTCTTTATCTGAGCCGCTTCGGGAGAAATCTATTAGAGCATTTGACCGATTTCAGGAGGTAGAGTTTTGAACATTCGCCATCCGTGAACAAGCACGTCTTTTTTCTTTTACTTAGCGCCCTGCTTTGGTCCTTGGGTGGGGTCCTCATTAAGAGCATCGACTGGACCCCGTTGGGTATTGCCGGCGCCCGCAGTCTGATCGCGGCGGTCCTCATGTTTTTCTTTTGCCGAACCGGTTGGCAAAAGCTTACCTGGGCCGCCCTTCCCGGCTCCCTCGCCTATGCAGCTACCGTCGTACTTTTTGTTCTGGCGACCAAACTGACAACGGCGGCCAATGCCATATTTCTCCAGTACACCGCGCCCATTTATATCGCGATCATTGGCCCGTGGTATCTCCAGGAAAAAACCAGTGTGCTGGATTGGATTTTTATCTTGGTCGCTCTTTCGGGAGTTGGCCTCTTCTTCGTCGATCGTCTCAGCCTCAATGGTTTAATCGGGGTGTCGGCCGCGCTAGCCAGCGGCTTGAGCTTCGCCTGGATGACGATGCTTCTCCGGCGCCAGCGGCACGCTTCGCCTGAAGCAGTGCTATTTCTCGGCAATGCGGCAACCGTGCTAATCACTCTTCCCTGGCTTCTTCAGCCGGTTGATCTTGCGCGGAACGCGCCGGGTCTTCTGGCGCTCGGCGTGGTCCAGCTCACCATTCCCTATCTGATCTACGCGCGGGCGATCCGTCATGTGCGTGCTTTAGACGCAGCGTTGATCAGCATGATCGAACCCATCCTCAACCCGCTCTGGGTCATGTTAGTGACCTTTGAAAAGCCGTCACTCTGGTCGATCCTCGGTGGGTGCCTCGTTCTGGGGAGTTCGTTCGCTCGCACTTTGACGAGCGCCCGGGCAAGAACCGAGCTTTTGCCAAGTCCCGAAGCCGTGATCAACGCGACAGAGGATTGAAGCGATTCAGGGCTCGCTGCTCTCCCGCAGTTTGACCTTTCCGTGGCATTGATTTTGCGTTCCAGCTAATCTACCAAATGTGAAATCTGTAGTGACCTCGTATTTTTGCGGTGCCAGTCGCGCGCACTCCGTGCCACGTAGTCATCGCAGCTCAATTGACTGTCAGCCGCCGAGCTGACAAGCTTCCCCCCGTGCCCGCCACCGCAAATCGAGGACTGGTCAGCGCTGGCCGCTGGAATGAAGTACTCGATGCTTCCGGCCAGCCGCGTTCCGCTTACCAACCGCTGCTGCAATGCCTCAACCGTCTGAGTTCCGCAGAACTCACCGATGTCGAGGAACGACTCGACGCCACCCTGCGCGAACTCGGAGTCACTTTTGAGCTGCCGACCGACGGACGACGCAACACCTGGTTTTGTGATCTTCTGCCCCAAGTCTTCCTCCAGGACGAATGGGATCTGATCGCGCGCGGTTTCCAGCAACGGATTCGCGCGTTTGAGCTCTTCCTCCAGGACATCTATGGCGACCGTGAAATCCTGCGACAACGGATCATTCCTATTCCGGTGATGCTGGGCAGTCCGAATTTTCAACGCGCCGCGGTTCGTCTGCCGGTCGCAAAAGCTCATTTTCTGCATCTCAGCGGCCTCTCTTTATGTCGCAACGCCGAGGGTACGCTCCTCGTAAAGAACCATTACTTCAGCCACCCTTCCGGACTTTCCTATATGATCCAGAACCGCCGCCTGCTCGCGCGGGTCCTGCCAGAGATTTTCGAGCGGATGCCGATCGAATCGATTGCTGACATTCCGACCGAGATAATGCTGCGGCTGCGGACGGCCGCAGGTCGCAACAATCCCTCCACTGTTTTGCTCAGTCCCGGGGTAGGTAGCGCGGTGTACTCCGAGCACAGTTTCCTGGCCCGCCGGATGGGTATTCCCCTCGTCCAGGGTGGCGATCTGGTAGTCCTTCAGGATACACTCTTTTTGCGCACGGTGGCCGGTCTGGAAAGGGTCGATGTAGTCTACAGCCGATTGGCAGATCCCTGGCTCGATCCCCTGGTTTTTCGCCCACGGAGCCGGCTCGGTGTTCCCGGGCTGATCCAATGTGTGCGCAAGGGCAACCTGGCGCTGGTAAACAGTGTGGGTGCTCAGCTGGCGGACGATCGCAGCTTGCTCCATTGGGCCGATCCCATCATCCGGTTTTATCTGGGCGAGGCGCCAGTGTTGCCGACCCTCGCCACCTACTGGATTGGCGATCTCGATCAACGAGAAATGGTTCTGGAAAGACTTGATCAGTTTCAGCTGCGGGCTCTCACGGGCGAGCGCGCTTTAGTTGCCGACAACGAGCATGCGGAGACCGAGATCCGTGCCGAGACGCGCAGGTCTCCCCATCTCTGGGTGGCTCAGCCGCGCGAGGACGCCGCACAGACGGTTGGTTATCTGCGCGGACGCCGGACGATGCGCCGGCAAGATCATATTGTCTACGGCATCCGGGGACCGGAATCTTTTGCGGTCTTTCCGGGAGCCCTCACCCGGGTTTCGGCGGATGCTTCCGGGCAAACCGAGTCGGAGCATGGCGGAGGCGGCAAAGACACTTGGGTCTTGCGTGAGGCGAAGGTCAGACACCTGCGGCCGCTCCGATTCCGGCGAGCTCGGCTGCGGGAAGGCGAACGGGTGAGCAGCCGGGTCGCTGAATCGTTTTATTGGCTGGGCCGCTACCTGGAACGCGCCTTTGTCGTTGCCAAAATGGTTCAGACGATTGAAGCGGTCGAAATGGAGGAGTTAAACGCTACTGAACGAAAGCTTTGCCGTCCGGTTTGGGACCAGCTCTTGCCATCGCTCGACTCACCAAAAAAGGGGCGCAGACGCAGTATAGCGAATGTGGAAGAACGTTACCGGGTCATGCTGGACACAACCGATCCTGGCTCGGTGAGTTTCATGATCGGGATGAGTCTGAATAATGCCGACTCACTTAGAGAAGCGATCAGCCCCGAGGCCTGGGTACCGCTTGCCTTTTTGCGGGCGCTTTTCCAGCGCAATCGATTCCGAGAAGGCACCAGCGAAGCCGACGCCCGGCGGGTGACGCGCCGGTTAGCCGACGCCCTGGTCTCGCACATACCGCAGTTTTTCGCGACCGCTCAACTCTCGATGCTGGCAAATGACGGTTGGAGTTTCAGTGAGTTGGGGCAAGCACTCGAACGCGCTGTTTCCACGGCCAGCGATAGTCTGGCCATCACTCACTCGATCTGCCGCCGGCTGCGCGAGGGGCACCTCATCGAGATTGAACTTTCTGCCTTTCTCCGCCTGATGGGAGCCCGCGATCCGTACCGGCGCATTTATCAGAACCGTTCCGAACCCGCTTCGGTACTCGAGCTTTTGTGGCAGAATAAGGAACTCTCGCGTTCGGTCACCTGGTGCTTAAACCGGTGTACTGAGCGTTTGAACGCTTCTCTTCCGCCAAATTCCTCGACGGCTGCGGTCGCTCTAAATTTTCTGGAAGCTCTCCGTCAGCGGATCCGGCGAATCGATTGGTACAGTTTTTTCGCGGGGGCAGAGGATAGCGGATTGCGCGCGGTCCACGAGGAACAACTGGTGGAGCTCCTGCAGGCTCTCTTGTTCGATACGGGTCAGGTGCACCATGTGATCGCCGACAACTTCCTCAATCACCAGAAGGCCATCTCCGATCCGGAACCGATGCTGTTGTAGTGATCAGCTGGACAACTGACAGTCAATCGAGCGGTGGGAGCGGTGGGAGCGGTTTCAGCGAGTGGATGTAGCGCCAGAGCGGTTGGAGAGCGCAGCTGGTTTGTCGTTGGGAGGCAATGTCTTCTCGTGCTTAGCGGGTTCGATTTTGGACAGGGCAGTTCGTCGGGCAGAGTAAACCATGGCGCTTATTTCGCTCGCGCGTTCGCTGGCGCCGCGGATTTTTGGTGAGACCAAAGTTTTGGATTCTTGCAGAAGCTCGAGCCAGAAAACGCTTTCATCGATCTCTTCTAAAACGACGCCAAGTTTGGCGATGAACTCGGGTTTGGACCGGGCTCTTCTCGTCGAGCGGTAATTTGCTCCGGCGGATGTCGCGGACCGAACAAGTTGATGCGAAATTATTTTGCCCGCACAACTGTTTGGTAGTCCGGCAAAAGAGCCATCACTTCCAAGGCAAACTGTTTCGTTTTGTTCAAAAGCGGAGAGCTAGAGTCGTTCATGCGATCCTTATAAGTGAGATTGTATAACATAACAATAACAAATATTGTATCTTTATCCCGACGGACTTGCATGGGCATCAGCTGGTCAATTTCAGCCGCTCTCGCGCTACATCCCTCCGCTGAACCCGCTCCCGCCGCTCCCTCCGCTCAGTTGACTGTCAACTGGACAACGGTTTACCTGTTACAATTTCCCATGACCTCTCTGGCGTTTTGTCGTCGTGCTCTGGCTGATCGTGATGAATTCTGGTCTGGCCAGGCTCGCGCCATTCACTGGCAACGGTCGTTCGAGAAAGTCTGCGATTTCTCCAATCCGCCGTTTGTTCGCTGGTTTGCCGGGGGCTTGACAAACCTGAGCTATAACGCAGTTGACCGGCATCTGGACCAACGTGGAAACCAACCAGCTATTTATTACCTATCAACTGAGGTAAACGAAGAAAAGGCGTTCTCCTTCAACGAGCTATACCAAGAGATAAATCGATTCGCGGCCGTGCTCCAAAGCCTTGGCCTTCAGCGCGGCGATCGCGTCGTCATTTATCTGCCGATGATCCCGGAAGCCGCCTTTGCCATGCTCGCTTGCATTCGGCTAGGCCTCATTCATTCCGTCGTTTTTGCCGGATTCGCGCCAGCGAGCTTGGCTGCCCGGATCGATGACGCTGAAGCCAGGCTTGTCATCACCGCCGACGCGGCCCTGCGCGGCGGCAAGATCATTCCTTTGAAGCGCTTGGTCGACGAAGCCGTTGAGCTGGCAAAACGTCCTCCGGTTAATGTTCTGGTCTGCGATCGCGGGGTTGAACAAATCAAGTGGCATCGGGAGCGCGACCACGATTACGCCTCACTCCGCGAGCGGTTTTCCGAGACGCGAATCCCGCCAGTCTGGCTGGAAAGTGGAGAGACCAGCTATCTTCTTTACACTTCGGGAACAACAGCCCAACCCAAAGGCATCCAGCGCGATACTGGCGGTTACGCCGTGGCTTTGGCGATGACAATGCGTTATCTGTTCGCCGGCAAGCCCGGTGAGACAATGTTCACCGCTGCGGACGTGGGCTGGGCGGTTGGGCATTCTTACGGAGTTTACGGCCCGTTGCTGCAAGGGATGAGTACGGTTCTGTACGAGGGCCTGCCGACAAACCCGGATGGAGCGATCTGGTGGAAAATCGTCGAAAAATATCAGGCCACGGTGATGTTTACTTCACCGACGGCCATTCGTGTCCTGAAACGGCAAGATCCCGACCTGTTGCACCGGCACAATACCAAGTCTTTGCAAAGGTTGTATCTTGCGGGCGAACCGCTGGACGAACCGACCTGGCGATGGATCACCGAGGCGCTCGGCATCCCGGTTATCGATAACTATTGGCAAACAGAAACGGGTTGGCCGGTACTCGCGCTGCTACCTGGGTTGGAAACACCGGCAATCCGGCCGGGATCGCCGGGGATAGCCATGCCCGGGTATGATGCAAAGATCGTTCACCCCGATACCGGTGAACCGCTGCCTCGCGGTGAGAAAGGTGTGCTGGCGTTTGATCTTCCCTTACCGCCTGGATGCATGCCGACGGTTTGGAAACGTGACGAAGTATTCCGCAACCACTACTGCAGCCAGTTTCCGGGCAAACTCCTCTACTCTACCTTCGACTACGCACTGCAGGACGATGATGGTTATTTCTTTCTCCTGGGCCGGTCGGATGACGTGATCAATGTCTCGGGACATCGCCTGGGAACACGCGAGATCGAGGAAACGGTGGCGTCTCATCCAGCAGTGGCGGAAGCGGCCGCGGTCGGCGCCAGCGATGACCTCAAAGGCCAGGCCGTGCACTGCTTCGTTGTTCTGAAGGCAAAAGAAGAAAGCGATACGGGCGACATCAGAAAGGAAATCTCGGATATCATAGTCGGGCGCCTGGGAGCTTTTGCTCGCCCGTCTATGGTGTACCTGGTTAAGGGCTTGCCAAAAACCCGTTCCGGAAAAATCTTGCGCCGGGCGATTCTGGCCATTGCTGAGGGCCGGAACCCAGGCGACCTAAGCACCCTGGAAGACCCAGTCGCGTTGGAGGCAATTCGCCACCTGATCGAAGTCGCCACTGGCTGAGTTGCTGATGACCGATGACCACTGACCCATGACCGATGACGACTCGCGCAGCGCTGTCAGGACATTGCAAAGAAGGAAGAATCAAGCTTTCTGATCTTTTGCACTACTGTCCGTGAAAATGTTGTTTTCCTGCGAGGATTTACGAGGAGCTGAACAGTTTGAAGATTGACCGGCAAGATGCCGGTATCACGGTGGAAAAGTGGCACAGGCTTCCAGGGTCTGTCGGACTTTGGCCAATCTGTAGCTCGCGCAATCGAGCTAAGGTTCGAGACATGTCCCAAAGCGTCTTTGGTCCTGCGCCGGTAGGGCGAAAATTTATTCGAGCCTTAGCGAGAACTTGTTTGAGCCGTCTTCAGTGTGACCTGCCGCAGCGCCCGGCTCGAACGAGTCTTCGCCGAAAGGCTCAGATGAATTCTCGCCCTACCGATTTTGGGATGTTGCGAGACATTCTCTAAATTTTCGCCCTACCGCCACAAGACAGTGCGGCATTCTGAGACGATCTCTAACCGCTCGGGCGACCAATCGCTTGGGTGGCGTGCTACAGATTTCCAAAGTCCGACAAGTCCTGGAAGGCGGGTGCTCTGCGCGAAGACGACCCGATCTATCGGATGTACAAGCTGGCCGAACCAATCGGTGGCAAGGTGACAAACCGCGACATCGACCGGCTGAATTTATGGGGTCTGAAGTCTTAATCGATACGAGTGGCTCCTACGCACAGTTGGATCTCAAGGATTCGACACATGAAAATGAAGGCGTGGTTGATTGCTCACCGCCCAGCGTTTGTAGCCGTGACGACAGAATGGATAATAGGAGAGACGTGTACGCTTCTGGTTGCCCGGCGTGTTCCGCATTTGATCGACCGTTTCTCGATCAACTCGCTGAGAGTACGGCTCTGCGGACGATCAATCCGATATGGATCTGTTAGACCAGACAAAATCGTTTCTACGGAAGCACGCGAATCATGGTTATTCGTTTGTGGATTGTCTGAGTTTTTGCGTAATGAAAAGCCGCCGAATCTCGGAAGCGCTCACCACGGGACGCGCATTTTCGCAAAGCCGGCTTTAGCGCTTTGCTCGCGTCAGCCTGAATCCGTAATTGCGGACAACCTTCTCCGTACAGGGATCGTGTCGCACGAGGCCGTGTGTCTTACGCCCGTGAGCTCTCAGCGGCACCACGCGCGCCCCTTATCAATTCGGCAGACTCCTTTATTGTCGACCGCGAGATACTTGCTCCGCGGAAATACGCTAGAGAAATTGCACTCCCAAGCCCATAAACGATCGCACCGATGCGCGAGCTGAAACAGACTGAAAACCGCACCGGCCAAGTTTGTCCGCTGGCTGGTGCCGCTCTGCGCGCTTGCGACCTTGTTGCCGTGGGTCTCGGGCGCCATGGCGTTAGTGGCTGGTATCGCCGTGACCCTGCTTTGGGGCAATCCGTACGCCGAGCGTGCAAAGTCGCTCTCGCGCCAATTACTGCAACTCTCGGTCATCGGGTTGGGCGCGGGTATGAAACTCGGCATCATTGGCCAAGTGGGTGTGGCTGGCATCGGCTACACCGTAGTGGGATTGTCAGCAACGCTGCTCGTTGGCGCGCTGGTGGGCCGCTTGCTAAGAGTGAGCCGGGATGTCACGACGCTCATCAGCGCGGGCACGGCGATCTGCGGCGGTAGCGCCATTGCGGCTATCGCACCGGCGATCCGCGCGAAGGCGCATGACATTTCCGTTTCTCTCGTGGTTGTTTTTGCCCTCAACGCTCTGGCTCTCCTGATTTTTCCTGCTGTCGGCCACGCACTGCGGCTCAGCGAACGGCAGTTCGGGCTCTGGTGCGCGCTGGCGATTCACGACACCAGTTCGGTCGTGGGTGCGTCGATGGCGTTTGGAAACTGGGCGCTGGAAGTCGCCACGACGGTTAAGCTCGCGCGTGCACTCTGGATCGTGCCGGTTACTTTCCTGATCGGTGCAATCTGCGGACGGCGAGCCACCCTAGCCGCGGGGCCGGTCTCGGAAGAGAACCGCGGTAATCCCGGTGTCGGCGCGCGCCAATATCCTTGGTTCATCCTCGGTTTTCTGGCGATGGCAGCATTTTTCACGGCGTTGCCCTCGCTGCATGCGTTGAGCCGCGCCATCGCTGCCATCTCCGGTCAGACGCTCGTCGTCACGCTGTTTCTCATCGGCCTTGGCCTTAATCGCGCCGCGCTGCGCGCGGCAGGATTTCGCCCCTTTCTGCATGGCATCGCGCTTTGGCTGTGTGTCGGCACGGGCACGTTGGCGGCCATCTACGCCGGCTGGATCTCGTAAACCTCACTTCTCCTGAGAAAGCCCTTATCGACATTCTCGACCGGCTCGATCCCAAAACATCTCGAGCTTGAATATCGGGCGTCATCTTCAAACTGCCTTCCCCCTTGACAGTGCCCCTGCGCGATCCATTAAATAGCCATCCAGTTGTTTACCTGACCGCCCCTCGGCAACACGGCTCGTTGCACAGGAGTCCCCGGACATGGCAGACCGTCGTATCGGATTGATCATGCATGGCGTGACGGGTCGGATGGGGATGAACCAGCACCTCATTCGGTCGATCGTCGCGATCCGCGGCGATGGCGGCGTGCCGCTCCGCAACGGCGACCGTCTTATGCCCGACCCGATTATCATCGGTCGCAACCGGGAGAAGTTGGAGGCTCTGGCGAAGCAGCACGGCCTGGAGCGTGTCGGCACCGACCTGGACTCGGCTCTCGCTGATCCGCAGAACGAGATCTTCTTCGATGCCGCGACCACGCAGATGCGCGCCTCGCTGCTCCGCAAAGCTATCGGTGCTGGCAAGGCTGTCTATTGCGAGAAGCCAACCGCGGATAATTTGGCCGATGCGCTGGACGTGGCACGGTTGGCCGAGCGGGCCGGCGTAAAGAACGGTGCTGTGCAGGACAAGCTGTTTCTGCCGGGGCTGGTGAAGCTCAAAATGGCGATCAACAGCGGATTTTTCGGCAAGTTGCTCTCGGTCCGCGGCGAGTTCGGCTATTGGGTATTCGAAGGCGACCTGCAGCCCGCCCAGCGCCCGTCCTGGAACTACCAGAAGGCGCAGGGCGGCGGGATGATTCTCGATATGCTCTGCCACTGGCGCTACGTGTTGGACAACATCTTTGGCGAGACGAAATCCGTGTCGTGTCTCGGCGCCACGCACATCCCGCTGCGCTATGATGAGCAGGGCCGTGAGTATCGCGCTGACGCAGACGACGCCGCCTACGCGACGTTCGAGCTGGAAAACGGGGTGATCGCGCAGATCAACTCCTCCTGGGTTACACGCGTACGGCGCGACGACCTCCTCACCTTCCATGTGGATGGCACGCATGGCAGCGCGGTTGCCGGTTTGATGAAGTGCTACACGCAGAGCCGGGTGAACACACCCCGGCCTGTGTGGAGCCCCGACACGCCCCAGCCGATCAACTTCTTCGAGGGCTGGGAAGAGATCCCTGACACGCAGGATTATCCGAACGGCTTCCGAGCGCAGTGGGAGCTGTTCCTACGTCACTTCGTCGGCGAGGTTGCGGAGTTTCCCTGGAGCTTGTTGTCCGCAGCCAAGGGCGTGCAACTGGCGGAGGCCGCCCTGCAATCCTGGGCCGAGCGCCGCTGGATTGACCTGCCTGAACTGGAGATATAGGTCATGCCCACCATCGCCCTTCCCACCAAAGAAGGCACGCTCGCGCCCTTCACCACAAGCGCACCCCGGCAGTTTGCTCATGCGACGCCGCCGTTCCCCCGGATCGCGTACGCCGCCGCGCACGTCGTCGTCGATCCGCTGGCCGAGCAGGATCCATGGGTCGAACCTGTGATCGATTGGGAGCGCACTATCGCTTTCCGTCGATACCTCTGGTCGCTTGGCTTGGGGGTCGCGGAGGCAATGGACACCGCACAACGCGGGATGGGCCTGGACTGGGCGGGGGCTAAGACCCTGATCCGGCACAGCCTGGATGCGATGCGGGACATGCCTGGCGCCCTGATCGCGAACGGCGCCGGTACCGACCACCTGGAGGCTGGATCTGACGTCTCTATCGACGATGTCATTCGCGCCTATGAGGAGCAGTGCGAGGCTGTCGAGAGCATGGGCGGGCGGATCATTCTCATGGCGTCCCGGGCCTTGGCCAAAGCGGCGCGGTCGCCGGCCGACTACGAGCGGGTCTATGCACGCATTCTGTCCCAGGTGCGTCAGCCAGTCATCATTCACTGGTTGGGCGAGACGTTCGACCCGGCCCTGGAGGGCTACTGGGGCGACCACGACCACATGGAGGCCATGAAGATCGCGCTCGCGGTTATTCATGCCCATGCGGATAAGGTGGACGGAGTGAAGATCTCGCTGCTGGATGCCAAGAAGGAGATCTCCATGCGCCGCCGCCTGCCCCGAGGCGTGCGGATGTACACCGGGGACGATTTCAACTACGCCGAGCTGATCGCTGGCGACCAGGAGGGGCACTCCGATGCCCTGCTGGGCATCTTCGACCCGATCGCGCCGGCGGTGGGAGGAGCGCTCGCCTCGTTGTCTAAGAACGACTTGGCGACGTTTCACGATATCCTGGCGCCGACCGTGCCCTTGTCGCGTCACATCTTTCAGACACCAACCCGGTTCTACAAAACGGGCGTTGTATTCCTGGCTTGGCTGAACGGCCACCAGGACCACTTCGTGATGCTCGGCGGACAGCAATCGGCGCGATCCATTCAGCACTTCGCCGAGCTGTTCCGGCTCGCCGACGAGGCCGGGCTGCTGCAGGATCCAGACCAGGCCGTGAGCCGCATGCGCTCGCTGCTGGCTGTGCACGGGGTGACGTGATGGGACTGCCGACGATCGGATCGCTGTCGCTCAACACCGTCACGGTGAAGGAGCAATGGGGCCTGGCTGAGTGCATCGAGGGCTGCGCACGCCACGGCATCCCCGGAATTTCTCCCTGGCGGGATGTCCTGCAAGCTATGGGCGTGAAGAAAGCGGCACGGCACATCCGCAACGCCGGGCTGGCGGTGTCCGGCCTATGCCGAGGTGGCATGTTGACTGCGAGCGATGAGGTTGGGCGCCGCGCCGCGATCGCCGACAACCGCCGAGCGATTGATGAGGCGCAGGCGATCGGCGCCGCATGTCTCGTTATGGTGTGTGGCGGTCTGCCTCCGGGATCGCGGGACTTGTCTGGGAGCCGTCAGATGGTGAAGGACGGGCTGGCGGAAATTCTACCCTATGCGCGATCCGCCGGAGTAACCATCGGACTAGAGCCTCTTCATCCGATGACCTGCGCCGACCGAAGCGTTCTGTCCACGCTTGGACAGGCGCTCGACTTATGCGACGAGTTGGGCGAAGGGGTCGGTGTGGCCGTCGATGTATATCACGTCTGGTGGGATCCGGACCTTGCCCGGCAAATGGCACGCAGCGGCCATCGCATCGCCGGCTTTCACGTGTGCGACTGGCTGGTACCGACCACCGATCTCGTGTTCGACCGCGGCATGCCTGGGGAAGGCGTGATCGACATTCCTGCCATCAGAGCGATGGCGGAGAACGCCGGCTATCGCGGTGCCGTCGAATGCGAGGTGTTGTCGCGTCGTTGGTGGAGCGAAGATCCCGACCAAGTGCTGTCAATTATCAAGGACCGGCACGCGACGATGTGCTGACGTTCGGAGGCACCGAATGCTCCGCCGCTCGGACGGATCACAGAATAGTGTTGGCACCGCAACACCAAGATCTTCCAAAAAGCGTTGCACATGATTTATTGCCGTTCAGAATCAATGTGAACAAGTCTTCCCCCTCTCATGAAATGCTCCTCCCGCCCAAAAAACAATTGTTGGCTCTTGGGTTCGTTGATTCTGTTTGCCCTCGGCACAGCAGCTTTGGCCGCTCCGATTACGGTGCACTGGTTGACCCTATCTGATGGACAGTGGCCCAGCAGCGCGGGCAAGGTCATCGCCGCATTTGAGGCGAAAAACCCAGACGTCAAGGTCGTCATGGATAATTATCCCTTCCGTCAACTTTTCGAAACTATCGAAGTCCGGATGAAAGCCCAGTCAGCAGATATCGACATTCTCAGCGTCGATGTGCCTCTGGTGGCCTCCTACGCGGTTCGTGGTTATCTGGCTCCCCTCAACCAGTATTTCTCGCCGGAGGAACTAAACAGCACTTGGGTTGCCGCATCGAAACAGGCTGGCACTTACAACGGTGAACTACTGGCAGCGCCGCAGAACACGTCCACTCAATTCATGTACGTCAATCTCAAACTATTTCGCGAGGCGGGAATACCTGCTCCCGATAGCATCACCGCCGCTAAACCGGTAACCGCCGAAAGTGTCGCGACATTGGCGGAGCAGCACCGATGGACTTGGGAAAAGGTGGTTGATGCAGCAAAGAAACTTACTAAAAATGGACCCGACGGGCAGGTCTGGGGTATGGAGTTCGACCAGGTCAGTCGACTTTATCAACTACAGGCACTCGGTGAGTCACTAGGTGGTCGCCTCGTGAGTGAAGATGGACTAAAAGCCTCTGGATATTTCGACGGTGAAGCTTGGAGGAAAGCAGCCAAATGGTACTGGTCGCTTTTCAACGAGTGGAAAGTGAGTCCTAAGGGAGTTCCTCCCGCTGAGTCTCCCAATCTTTTTGCCGGAAACAAGGTGGCACTTTTTGTGGGAGGGGAATGGAACATTCCGATCTTCAAGAAGGCAGGCGTCGAGTTCGGTGTAGCGCCGCATCCTTATTTTGCCGGGCACAAACCGGTGACTGGCACTGGAAGCTGGCATATTGGGTTGAATAAAGCCTCAAAGAACAAAGACGCTGCTGGCAAATTCATCCACTTCATCACAGCCGATGACCAGGGAACACGTATCTGGTTTGAATCGCAGGGACAGTTGCCCGCGACAGAAAAACTCCTGTCAGCAATCGAGAACTCAGACCGATATAGTCAGTTTCCTGAAAATGCGTATCTCCTGGGCGTGTATGAGGCCAGGCACACGGCTGTTCCTCGGCCGCAAACACCCGGATACCTTCAGTTAGAGGACATCTTCGCGTCCACGTTTGAAGATATCCGCAACGGTGCCCAGCCCGACGAGGTTTTGACGCCAGCCGCTCACCGGGTCGACCGCTTCTTAGCACAGTTCCGCAAGTAGCACATGAAGTCGAAAAGCGGCACGATTTTCGCCTACGTGCTGCTGGCGCCCGCTCTGCTATGTCTGGGTCTTTTTCGGTTGTACCCGATCGGGCTGACTGCGTGGGGGAGCCTCACTCAGGAGTCCTTCGAAAAGGTCGGGCAGACTGTTTTTGTGGGTCTGCAAAATTATATCGATCTCTTTGGTGATTCGCTCTTCTGGAAATCCCTGTGGGTGACGCTCAAACTCAACCTGGTGATCAATCCAATCCAGGTGTCGTTGGCTCTGGGACTGGCCCTCATGGTGAACCAGCGCTTTCGAACAATCGCCGTTTACCGGCTACTCTTTTTTTTACCGATCGGGGTGTCTTTGCCGATCGCCTGCATCGTGTGGAGTTTGATGTTAGACCCAAATGCCGGTTTGGTGAATTCAATTTTGGCGAGACTTGGTATCGATAAGCAGCCGTTTCTGATCAGCGAAGGTCAAGCGCTTTGGAGTATAGTCCTGATCGCTACCTGGAAGGGAGTGAGTTTCTGGATGATTTTCTTGTGGGCTGGTTTGCAGGCTATCCCTCTCGAACTTTACGAGGCAGCGCGGATCGATGGTGCCCGAAGCTTTCGTCGCTTCTGGCAGATCACACTTCCTCTCCTTAGGAAGCCACTGCTTTTTGTCTTGGTCACTGATACCGCTGTCAATTTCCTGCTTTTTGTTCCGATGTTCTTACTTACCCGGGGCGGACCTGCTTACTCGACCAATGTCTTAATGTACGAGGCTTATAAGTCAGGATTTATTTACGGGGAAATGGGGCGCGCTCTCGCCATTGTCATGGTGCTTCTTGCCTTGGTGACGGCGACGGTCATCCTCCAATTTCGACTACTCAGGCAGGAGGAGCAGGCGTGAGAACCAGTTTTAAACTAATCAGCACTCACCTATTCTATTTGGCAGCAGGTTTTGTCTTTTTGCTGCCACTTTGGTGGGCTTTCACATCTTCGCTGAAACCGCTTTCGGAAATTTTCGCAGACGTTTCGCCATTCAGACTGCAAGCGCTTCTACCGACATCTCTGAATTTCAATGCTTATTACAACATTTTTCAAAAGGGATTTGGTCTGGCAATCTTCAATAGCCTGGTCGTGTCCGGATTTTCGGTCGTTCTCGGCCTTCTCGTCAATGGCTCTGCTGGCTTCGCCTTCGCCGTGCTGCGCTTCCCGGGACGCAACCTGCTTTTTGGTCTAACGGTTTTGACCTTTCTTGTTCCTTCTGAAGCGATCGCGGTACCCCTTTATCGGGTGATACGTGATCTCGGATGGCTCGACTCCTATGCTGGCCTGGTCGCACCGGCAGTGGCCAACGGAATCTGTATTTTCTTATTTAGACAGTTTTTCGCTCTGGTACCGCGCGAACTGGCAGAGGCGGCCCGTATGGATGGTGCAGGATGGCTAACCATTTTGGTGCGAATCTATGTTCCCCTCAGCGGCCCGGTTATCATCAGTGCGGGACTCCTGTTGTTCCTTTTTCAGTGGGAAGCGTTTCTTTGGCCTTTAATCGCTACTCGATCCGAAAATATGCGCGTGATTCAAGTGGCATTGGCCGGATTCGAGCAACAATATCAGACCTTGTGGAACGAGTTGTTTGCTGCCTCAGTGATTTCAGCGGTGATCCCTTTATTGATCCTGTTGCCGCTCCAACGTTATTACATCCAAGGGGTCACTGGCGCTGCCGTGAAAGGGTGAGGTAAAATACGTGCTTATGATGAGACCCGTAATTCTGGACACCGATATCGGCAGCGACGTCGACGATTTGCTGGCGCTGATCTTTCTGCTCCGTTCCACGCAGATCGAACTACGTGGAATCTCAACCGTTTATGGCGATACGCTTCGCCGCGCTCGTTTGGCGAAAGCGGTTTGCCGGATGTTAACGGACCGGGATTTGCCCATCATACCGGGCGAAAAGACCACCCTGTCGGGCCGCCAGGTTTATTGGGCAGGTATTGAAGGCGAAGGAGTGCCAAACCTTGATCAAATGGAGGTTGAAACAGGACTGTCTGCACCCGAGTTCCTTATCGGGCAATCCCGCGACACGCAGGGAGAGCTGGAGATTTTGGCGATCGGCCCATTGACCAATCTGGCTCGGGCGATTGAACAAGATTCAAGCTTCGTCAGTCGCGTAAAGCACTTACATCTCATGGGAGGTGCATTCTACAGCCCACGTCCTGAGCACAATATCCGGTGCGATATTCTGGCGGCCAAACGAGTCTTTGGTTCGGGAATACCAATTACGGCGATCGGATTGGATGTCACAACAATTCCATCCATTACTGAAGCCGAGGTGATCCGGCTAGAGAGATCAAAGCATCCGGTCGGTCAGCTGGCTGCCGACCAAATCAGACGTTGGTGGATCTTTCGCAATGCAGCGATGAATCATCCGCATGACCCGTTGGCCGCACTAAGCATGGAACGTCCTGACCTTTTTCGATTCGAGAAATGTTCAGTCGAGGTGGAGCTCGAGGGTTTGCACTACGGGATTACCCGAAGAATTAAGGGACCGGGAACAACTCAAGTAGCCAGTGACGTTTTTCCGCGTACCGCACTCAACGAAATAATCAGTCGGCTTGAAAGTTGATGCCGCATATCGCCGATTTGAATTTTTAGTCGGCTACGATAATCAGATTACATGAGAGGAGGTTCCTAAATGAAAAACGATTCGAATTTGAATGTTGAGATTCGGGACGTGACAGACGGCTTGTGGGTGTGGCGATTCGAAAATCCCTTCTGGAAGCCTGGTCTCGATTGGGAGCCTCTCACGACGTCAACATGCGTTGCGTCAGGAGGTGAGATCCTGGTTCTGGATCCGCAGGCCCCACCATTCGGCGCAGTTGAGGTGTGGGAACGGCTTGATGCACGTCCCCCGACCGCAGTTGTTATTCTCAAGCCGGATCACGTTCGAGATGCTGATCTGTTCGTGCGCCGTTACGGTTCCCGTGCATTCGGGCCAAAACTCTTCTTTCGTGACGACGTTCCTGAGACCCTGCTGGAGCCGATTGAGCCCGGGAGCAATCTTCCGGGAGGGATCATCGCCCTGTATGATGGACGGGGCGAAAATGAAACGCCGCTATGGTTGCCTGAACAGCGGGCCCTTGTTTTTGCTGATGCGCTGACAGCGCCCGGAGGGGAGCTACGAGTTTGGGGGACACCATGGCATGAAGAGCGTGTATTACCGGCATTACGCCGGTTGCTTGAGCTGCCATTCGAATACGTGATCGTTTCACACGGCGAGCCGGTGCATACTCGCGCCGCTTATGAGCGTGCTCTCGAGCTGATCCCCTGGACTGGATAAACGAGGCTCAAAGAAAGAGAGCGTCTCGGAACATTCTTGGGCTCTGTGCTGGTAGGGCAGTATCTGAGCAGGTCTGGCAAGGGAAAAAGTTAAAGTTTTTCACCGATTGGTGAGTGGCGTTTTTTGAGGACTTGGAGGTAGCGCTCTTCGTCATAAGGGGTGCGGTCCTGCCAGAGCCGGAAGATGACGCGGATCCATTTAAAGGCCAAGGCGCGCACGGCAGTGTGGTGGGACTTACCGCGGGCCATTTGCTCTTGATAATAGAGCTTGGCCCATTGGGAATAAGGAATGGAATGAGCCGCGAATTCGTGGAAGCTCTGGCACAGGAATTTGGAGCGAAAGCGCCGCCGCTGGACGCTTTTGGTTTGGCCGCTGCGCACTTGGACCGGAGCGATTCCGCTTTTTTTCTGTACCTCCAGGGCTTGGGCAAAAGCCTGCCGATTGGAGCCAAAAGCCACCAACAAGCGCGGGGCTAATTGCGGGCCGGCTCCGGGCAGACTTTCAAAAATGTGCCGATCGGGATGTTTGGCAAACAGAGTGTGGATGGCTTTGTCAAAAGCCTTGATGGAATCTCGCAGCGGCAACAATTGACTGACCAAACACTTGCAACTCAGCACGGAGGGCTCCAGCAGAGAACGATCCTCGGTGACGGTTTGGGCCCGAGCAATCTTTTCCAAGCGCTCCTCGATCAAGCTCTGGCTGCGGCTGTGGTGCTGATAAAAAAAAGAGCGCAGGGTCTGGGGCTTGGCTTTTTTTAAACTCTGCAGGGTCGGCCAGCGTTTCAAAAAATGCAGCGCCAGAGTGGTGCCCAAATCATCGAGGAGCTCGAGGGCCAGCGGATAGTAGACTTTGAGTAAGCTGGTGAGTTGGTTTTCGCACACCACGGAGGCCTCGACGGCTTTGCGTCGGTGCTGACCGAGCAAATCCAGTTCCCGCACTACCGGCTCCGGGGGTTGATAAAGCCGGAGCCGATCCCGATGGTGATCAACGAGCTCTTCGATCAATTGGCTGTCGCGAGGGTCATCCTTGGCGCCACTAGTAAAGAAGACCTTGCGGTATTCGCTTAAACTCAAAGGATTGAGCGGATAGAGGTCGATCCAGTCTCCCTGGGTGCGGAGCATTTCAAAGAGTGCTCCCCGATTTTGTTCAAAACCAATGGCCACCCGCCCCTGCGGACCAGCCAAGCTTTTGAGCTCTTCGAGCCAGGTCCGAACCGAAACGGGATCGGCGCCCAGCTGGAATGTCCGGCATCCTCCCTCCGGACCAGAGCGTTGACAGACAGCGTGTTCTTTATCAGCCCAATCGATTCCCACGCTGACCATATAATGGGGATCTGGGACCGGAAACGGATTTGATCGGTTCATGCTTGCTCCTTTTTTCTGGTTTTACCCAGCGCGAAAAAAGCCGCTTGGCTTTGGCCGTCCGAAATCCGTATAGTTAAGTCGTCGAAGTGTGAAGTGCTCGACCTCAACTAGAGTATTCGTTGTGACGAATCAAAGCGCGACCGGCTGGCTCGAAACTCTGCCCTAAAGATCTCGCGGACCCGAAAATCCTATTCGTAGCCAGCCGGCGCGTCCTTCTTCGCGTGGGCAGCGCGGGATTTTGCCCGACTGCCCTTGGCAAAGAAAACCCTTTCTTTTTTCCAAAGCTTTCTTTTCTCCGGGCGGAGTTATTCACAAGCTGGAGCTCCGACCGGTAGGGCCTCCGACCACAGCTTGCTGAATAACTCCGGACTTGCTATACGAAAATTCACTCGAGCGGCCGAGGCCATGTTGCGAGACACTCCCAGACCGTATTCCCTCCTTGCTCCTTAGAACTCTGGCTGTCGGCCTGCTATAAGGCATGCACTGCGCTGAGCTGTTCGTGAACAAATTTGATGCGGTTCACCAACGGACGCCCGAACACCGGAGAGCTGATCTCGACGACGTCTTCGTCCTGCATCCTGATTCCATTGGCGAAAGAAAGTGTGCCTGTTCCGAAGAAATGGACATGAACATCGCCAGGCCGACGAAATTGCGGGTACTTGAACTGGTGATATTCAAGGTTTGCCAGAGAATGGCTCATGTTGTCTTCTCCGGACAAAAACGGCTTTTCCCAAAGTACTTTTCCGTTCCGGAGAATGCGGCTTACTCCCGCCACGTGAGCGGGCAAAGACCCGACCAGCAATTCGGGTCCTAACGCGGAGGGGCGTAGTTTCGAATGCGCCAGGTAAAGATAGTTCCGTCTCTCCATGACGTGATCGGACAATTCGTTGCCGAGGGCAAACCCGACACGGCAAGGCCGAGTATCGGGTCCGATGAGATAGAGCCCGACAATCTCCGGTTCTTCGCCGGCATCCTCGCCGAAACCAGGAACCGATAGTGAAGCGCCTGGACGAGCGATGATGCTGCCGTCGCCTTTATAGAACCACTCTGGCTGCACTCCCGGCCGACCCTGTTGAGGTTTTCCTCCCTCAACTCCCCACCGAAACATTTTGAGCGAATCAGTCAATTCTTCTGCCGCTGCGCTGATCTTCTGGTGCATTTGGTCGCGAGTCGCCGCGCTCCCCAGATGGGTCAGACCGGTTCCAGTGACTAGACAATGTGCTGGATCAGGGTGATCCAGTGGCGGAAGAATTTTCTGCTCTGCTAATAATCGGCTGTACTCATGCGTTCCCGCGACTTGGCAATTCTCGATTTGTTGGGCCAGAGTTTTACCTGAACCGATTGCTTGCCAAGCCAAATCCCGGATCGATTCCAGGCCTGCGATTTCCAGCGCCTTTTCTTCGTCGATGATCGCCACGGCACGGGCGCCGTCCGCTTTTTCGAATTGGATTAAATTCATAAGCTGAAGCCGGTCGGGCCGTTTCGAGCGGACTCCTATTTTCGGCGTTTGTACTCTTGCACTGAATAGAGCGCCACTGCGATCAGCAAAAGAAGACCTGTCCAGATATACTGGTAATAGGCAGAGACATGGAGCTGGTTCAGAGCGTTTTGCAAGAGCACCAGAAAGACCGCCCCGAGAAGCGTTCCCACCATCGTGCCGCGACCGCCAAAAACGCTGGTACCCCCGACTACAACCGCAGTGATCGAAGTAAGTGTAAACTGACTACCCGCTTGCGCGTCGCCGCTACCGATCCGTGCTGCGATCACCAAACCGGCCAGCGCCGCCATTGCCCCGCAAAAAAGGTAGGCGAGACAACGAACCTGATTGACCAGGATCCCGCAGACGTAAGCGGCCTCTCGGTTCGATCCCGTTGCGTAGAGTCTCGATCCGATCCGACCCTTGACCAGCAATACTTCGCCGACTGTTGTGATCAGAAGAACGACTAAACTGGCTACCGGCACCCAACCTATCCGAAGGGTGATCAAATCAGAAAACCGATCGCTTACATGCCCGCCGGGGCTGGGTCGCACGATCAATGCGAAACCGAACGCTAATGAATAGGTTGCCAGCGTACTGATCAGGTCGGGGATGCCGCACAACAAAATCAAAACGCAATTCAGGGCGGCTATGGCTAAGGCGACCAATAAGCAAGTAACTACGCCAAAAATTTCGCTCCCGTTATTCAGAATGAGGTAGGAGGCGATGGCCGTAATCAGACTGATCGAGGGCCCAACCGAAAGATCAATACCCCCAAGCACGATCACTGCCATTTGGCCGATAGCAACGAGGGCAAGCGGAACAATTTGGATCAGCAAATTGCCAAGATTTCTTTCCGTCAGAAAATACGGTGAACGGCTGGTCGTGTAGAGACTCACCGCCAAGATCATAGCCGAAAGGAACAACACGCCCGAGTAGCGACGCCAGAGGACTTCCGCAAGGCCGACCCGGTGCCCGACTTTTTGGTCAGGGGCCAAGATGTCGCCGCCGTTTTCCACACGGCCAGAGTCCCGCCTTGTTCTGACCGCGCTTCCAATAATTCTTTCTTCAGTTGCTTCCGCCGCCGGGATCTCGTCGACGATCGCCCCGTTGGCAACGACAAGAATGCGGTCGCTGAGGCCGATCAGCTCCAAAAGATCGGAGGTTAGCAAAATTACTGCGGCACCTTCAGTCGCCAATCGGCGAATGACGCGATAAAGCTCTAGCTTGGTCGCGACATCAACCCCTAAGGTTGGCTCGTCTAAAAGGTAAATTCTGGGTTTCGCCAACACCCAGCGACCCATTGCCACCTTTTGCTGGTTGCCGCCACTTAGCAGCGCGATCGGTTGCTCAGACGACGGAGTTTTCACCCGAAAACGATCAATTGTCTGAAGGACCGCCCTGGTTTCCTGAGCACGGTTGAGAACACCAAATGTGCTCCAGGCCGACAGATGAGGATTACCAATATTATCACGAACGGAGAGCGGCGGAAAAAGGCCTTCTCCGCGACGGTCCGCTGGTGCGTAAACCAAGCCCGCGTGGATCGCGTTACGCGGGGAACGTAACAAAATATTTGTCCCGTCAACCTGTGTTTCGCCGCGCGTGGGCACCAACCCAAAAAGGGAGCGCACGATTTCGCGTTGGCCGTTTCCCTGAATCCCCCCCAGGCCAACGATCTCACCTGCCGCTGCCGTGAACGAAATATTCTGAAAATAGCCAGAGCTGGATAGGCGATTGACTCTGAGCCGCGTCAGGCCGGTTCCGGCTGATTTTGGAGGAAAAGCGAGTGCAAGTTGTCGACCCACCATTTTGCTCACCAGATCATCTTCACTTATCCGATCGTTCCCGACCGTGGAAACAACCTCGCCATCTTTCAGCACGGTAATTCGATCGGCGAAGGCCAACACTTCCCGCAGACGGTGAGAAATATAAATGATTCCTATTCCCCTCGTGCGCAGGTTGCGCAAAATGCGCTGCAATCGATCGACCTCGGCAGGATCCAGAGCAGAAGTGGGTTCATCGAGGATCAGGACTGCCGGGTCAGCGGCGACAGCCCGAGCGATTTCGACGAATTGGCGCTCTACGGTGCTCAGTTCGCAAACAAGCCGCCTGCAATCCAGCTCAATCCCGAGCCGATTCAGAATGGCTTTGCTGCGCTGTTCGATCTCTCGGCGATTGACGAGCAGGATTGGACCTGGCTCTCGTCCAAGAAGAATATTTTGGGCGACGTCCAGATCTCCAACCAGCCGGGTGTCCTGGTATACCATGGCGATTCCCAGATCATGGGCACGCCGCGGAGAGGTGAAACTTACTGTCTCACCTTTTACGCGGATCGTGCCAGAATCCGGCGGTAAAACGCCCGCCAGTATTCGCATCAAGGTGGTTTTACCAGCTCCGTTCTCTCCCACCAGCCCGTGTATTTCGCCGGCTCGACAAGAAAAAGAAACGCGCCGTAACGCCTGAACTCCGGGGAATGATCGCTCAACGGCGTCGACCTCCAGAACCGGCGGCTCGCCCGAGGGCGCGATCATGTCTTGAACAAAGATTTCAGCTCATCATTCGAGAGGTCAGTATCAACGAAAACTCCATCAGGTAAATCGAGTCGAACAAAGTTCTTATAGTTCTCGGATGTGATTAATTCAGGCTCGATCGTCTGTCGCTTTGGCACTTCCTCTCCGGCCAGCAACTTAAGCGCTGTACGTAAGGCAATGACGCTCTCCCACGTCGGTTCGGACAAAAGCCCGATCTTGAATTTAGGCTGGTTAGCAGCCTCTTGAGCATAGAGTTTCAGCAGCCCGTTGTAGTCGTCGCCGGTAACCGGAATTAATGGACGTTTGGCGGCAAGCAACGCTTTCATTGCGCCAGCGCCATCTTGAGAGCCGTCGCACCAGACTCCGTCAATCTCGGGGTAAGCTGCAGTGAGATCGGCCATCACGACCTTCGCTCGATCTTCCTCCCAGTAGGCGTCCCGGAAAGCTAGAACCTGGATCTGGCTTCCCGCCATCGCCTTTTGAGCGCCCGTCCATGCCGCTGCGGTGTAGGAGTTGCCCGGAAGTCCTCCCAAAGCCACAATTTTCGCGGAATTTCCAACTGCGTCCCGCAACCATTGGCCAAGCGCATGCCCTTTCTTTTCTGGATCAGTGCCAATAAATGCCGTCCAGTCCTCTCCATCGACCGGTAGATTGAATGGTATCGTCACGATCCCCTGTTTCGTCGCCTCGCGGAGAGCAGGAGCAACCGCCGATCCGGAATTCGGGATGCAGAGAATAGCATCAACATTTTGCGAGACCAGATTCTCAATATCGTTGACTTGCTTGGTGATATCGCCCTGGCCGTCGACCACTATAAAATCGCTCAGCTCCTTGTGTTGACTCGCTTCCTTCTTGACCGAGTAGAGGCATTCAGTTCTCCAGGTGTTCCCTGAAAAGCCGTTACTGAATCCGATGCGCACGGTGCCTTGCTTCTTGAACTTCGCACCATTCACCGTGCCACCGCTGGAGACGATTTTGGCCTTGCTGGTCGCCTCATCCGCGAATGTGGGTAAAGCACGGGACAGAGCAGTGAAGCCGAGCGCCGCTGCGCCGATCTTCACCGCTTGTCGCCGTGAATAATGAGGGGGAACGTAGTTGTTACTCATAAGTTGGCGGATATCAATCGAACACAGATTTCGCAGTTTAACACGATTTAAAAAGACTTAAGAAATAAACGCCGGCTTAGCTAACGCGGAACTTGTCACACCGCAGAGCCGCGAAACGGACATCAACGCGTAAGGCCTCGCCCCCCTCCGGGAGGGACGCACAGGACCATTCGCTCTCCCCAGGAGGAGGACGACGATAAGCATGAGAACCGACGTTTTTTGGAAGCTTCATTCTTAGTGAAATCCGTGGGTAACAATGGCGCTAGTGCACCGTCATATAATGGTGCCATCGCCGCAGGTCAGTTGGCTGTTTTTCTAGGCGCGAGCGAAGCGCCCATATCTGAATCCATACGGGTCGAGCGAGCAACGCCGAAAAACAGCCAACTGGCCGCGGCCCAAAGGGTTGCGTTGAAAATGGGCCGGCGGCGGCGTTGCTCCTCGGTTACGTATCGATGCAGATATGCGCCCTCCTACTGCCAGTCCGGCTCGGACCGCCTTGCCGGCGGTCCAATTTGAACGCAACGATGGCACCATGATATGAGAGACGGTGCACTAGGATACAACGGCTTTCGTGCTGCTCAGGCCGATCCAACGATAGAGCAAAACACTCATGGCGATGACGGCGCCTTGGAGGACAAACTGCGTTCCGGTCGAAACATGAACGATATTGGTAAAGCTGGTCAGCTCAGTGATAAATAACGTTCCGCCAATTGTTCCCGTCACCGATCCGATCCCTCCAGTCAGGGCGGTGCCACCCACTACGGTCGCCGCAATGGAAGTCAAAAGAAATTGGTCGCCGATGCCCAGGCTGGGAGAACCGATATAGGAAGTAAGCAGCAAGCCGCCAAACGCCGCCAGGATACTGCTCAGGATATAGGCAACTATTACAACCCGAAAAACCGGGATCCCGACGAGTCGAGCGGCCACCTGGTTCGCGCCCACCGCATAGAGCTGACGCCCGAACATAGTGGCTCGCATGGTCCAGGCGATCAGTAAAGCAACAGCCAACCAGCAGATTGTGCTGATCGGAAATCCGAACA
Organism: uncultured Verrucomicrobiae bacterium; assembly: GCA_963813025.1. Taxonomy (GTDB): domain Bacteria; phylum Verrucomicrobiota; class Verrucomicrobiia; order Chthoniobacterales; family JAFAMB01; genus CAVSUL01. The sequence goes on from CAWEXO010000005.1 coordinate 149,131, forward strand.
GGCGCCCTTGCCCAAAGACGGCGAAACTCGGAGAAATGGAGCCATGCGGAGCCCCCTGCGTGTAAACCAGAGCCACGCCAAAAAGAATCGAGTTCATTCCAAGAGTGGCCACCAATGGTGTTACCCCCAGCCAGGTAATAAGCAGGCCATTGAGTGATCCGACAAGCGCGGCAATCAATAAACAGACCCCGAGAGCGGGTAAAAGTCCGGTCCCCTGCCCTCCCATAATGCTCGTCGAGACGATGTTGGCCATGGTGACCACCCCTGCTACCGAGAGATCGATTCCGCCGACTAATAAAGCGAGCGTCTGACCTGTCGCGATGATCCCGAGAAAAGCGGAAACCTGGAGAATATTTAAAAGCTGCTGGATCTGGAGCATGCCGGGTGAAATCAACCCCGAGGTGAGGTAGAGTATGGCGGCAATAAACCAGACCGGACCAACGCGAAAGGCTCTTCTACCAATCCAGGATCGCATTGTCCGGAGCGCGAATACTAAGTGGATGGATCACCTCCTGTTTGAAAGGATGTTTTTTGGCGCGTTCCTCATCGACCTCGATTCCGAGTCCCGGGGCGGTACTCGGCAACCAATAGCCGTTCTCTGTTCTCAACGAACTGTTCACGACCTCCCAGCGCCAGGGGACGTCCGTCAACATATCTTCCTGGATCAAAAAGTTTGGCGTCGAAAGCGCAAAATGCAGTGCGACTGCATTGGCGATCGGGCCGAGCGGATTATGCGGCGCAACGCCCATCTGGTAAGTCTCGGCCATTGCCGCAATTTTTTTGGCTTCAAAGAGACCGCCGCAATGACAAAGGTCGGGTTGAATCACGTGACACGCGCGCTGCTCGAAGATCGGCCTGAACTGATGGCGAGCGACTAAACGCTCGCCGCTTGCAATCGGCACCTGGACACTTTCTCGGACCTCTCGCAAAGCTTCGACGTTCTCGGGCGGAACTGGCTCTTCGCAGAAATATGGTCGAAATTCCGCAACCGCGTTGATGTACTGGATCGCCATGGCCGGGTAGGTGCGCCCATGAAAGTCGATCATGATGTCGACCGCGTCGCCGACGCTGTTCCGCAGTCTTTCCATGAGCCTGGCAAACTGTTTGATCTTGCCGATCCCTTCCAGAGACTCCGAGTACGGCACGAAAACCACTTTGAGAGCAGTGTAACCTCGATCAATCACTTTGTGCGCGAGATCAATCAGCGGCTCAACATCGAAGGTTTCGTAGACGGAGGCCATATCGCCGCCGCCCAAATGGGTATACATCCGAACTCTGTCGCGCACTCGACCCCCCAGTAATTCGAAAACCGGTACTCCCAACCTTTTGCCATTGATGTCCCATAATGCTTGTTCAATAGCCGAAATCGCGCTCATTCCGATCACCCCGAGACGCCAAAAAGACTGCCGATAGAGTTTCTGAAAGATGTGTTCGAGCCGGCAAGGGTCTTCACCAATCACCATCGGGCTGAAATCCTCGATTGCGCCCACGATTGACCGAGTTTTCCATTCCAACGAGCCTTCGCCCCATCCGAAAAGGCCGGCTTGGTCAGTCTCGGCTTTGCAGAAAACCCAGTTCCGCATTTCCGCGTTAACGACTACAGTTTTTAGATTGGTAATTTTCACAGATTCGCGGAGAATCGTTCACGTTTCGCACCGGCAGGAAGCGAGCCAAGAAGCCCTTCCGCACACGATAAAAAACGACCTTCATTGTAATCCCAGGTGTCCGGCCATCGCATACGCCAGTTCGAGGTGCACAGACTCAGGCCAGTTGCCCAGCTGCGGCCCGAGCTGCAGACAAGCCGTGCGCAAATCTTTTAGCCCGGAATTTCTTAACAGCAGCTCCGCCCGCTCGACAAAAGCCCGCGTTTCCTGACAGAACTCGGCGATTTCCGGTCCTCTTTTTATTGGCCAATGGCAGCTCACGTAATAGTCGAGATCAAGCTGCTCGATCAATTGACAGGTCTGCAGGTAAGTCTCCGGATAAAGATAGGTCGGACAGAGCGCCGGCTGACCCGTCGTGCTGAGGTACACCGCGCCTTGAATCGCGTCGCCCCCGAATAGTGCCCGATTCCGGTGATCCCAAATTCCGAGGTGCCCTTTGCTATGGCCGGGAAGATGAAGAATCTCCAAATCCCAATCCGCGTCCAAACGGATGTGTTCGCCGCCGCGAAAGGTTAAATCAACCGGCTGTGGATCTCCCAAATCAATCCGCATGTTCCGAGCAACTTCCTCCGGGTAGAAGACGCCGAATCGCCGGTAAGCGTCGTAGCGTGTTTTGAAGAGCTCTTCCGGCCGCTCAATGACGCACCGGTCGGACTGCCCACAGCAGAGCAAGGATCGGGGGGCCCAGCGCTTGATTCCGGCGTTCCCGCCGACGTGATCAGAATCACAATGGGTGTTGATGACAAATCGAAGATCGTCCGGTCCGAGCCCTAATTCGTGCAGACCAGGAAGAATCAGGGAATCGACATGCTCCGCGCATCCCGTATCGAGAAGCAGGGTTCCAAAACCGCCGCGCAACAATGGCAGGTACAACGGTCGAATACCCACCCGACCTTCCAAAAGGTAAACGCTTTCAAAGAGCTCGTTCATGGTTTTCAGGAAGTCGGCTGCTGTCCCTGTACGGCGTAGCCGCCATCGCACCGGATATCGGTTGCGGTGATATTGGCGGATTCATCGCTGGCTAGAAAAACAAATACTGCCGCAACTTCCTCGATCGAACCTACTTTCCCACGAGGGTGAAGCCGATCGAAAGCGGCGCGAGCTCGCTTCGCGTCACTAGCGTGTTCGCTCAAGAAGCGGTGCAGCATGGGAGAATCGACCGTGCCCGGAGAAACTGTATTAACCCGGATATTATCTTTAGCGAGCTCGATTGCTTGTCCACGCGCCAACGCAATCAGACCTCCTTTGGTGGCGCCATAAACCGTAATCCCGGGATGCCCGTTATGGCCGGTAACGCTGGCCATATGAATAATCGAACCACCTCCCGTTCGGCGCATCCACGGAATGACGAAACGCACAAAGAGAATCGGCGCCCGTAAATTGACCTGGAGGATTCGGTCGATTGTTTCTGCGTCAATAGCATCCGCTGCTTTCACCGGCATGACTGCTGCGTTGTTCACCAGGCAATGAATCGATCCGAATCGATCCCCGGCTTGCTCCACAAATTTCTGGATCGCAGTTGGCTGACGCACATCAAAGGGTTGCGCAAAAACCTCGGTGCCGATCTGCTCAATTAGAGCGGCCGTTTCCTGAACGATCGCCGGCTGCACGTCGCAAATCGCCAGCTTTGCCCCGTGCTGAGCAAAGGCCAAAGCGATTCCTCTCCCGATGCCATCGCCAGCACCGGTGACAATTGCCACTTTCCCAGTTAATCGCTCACTATTCACTGTATTATTTTCAGGTTAACCGGCAGGATGGGTCTGTCGGACTTTGGAGCACGCGGTACGATTTTTGTAATTTGCTTCGCGACCTGACAAGATCGGTAGGGCGAAAATTCAATTGAGCGCCAGGCGAGAACTTGTTTGAGCCGTCTTGGGCGCGGCGAACCCCAACATCCGGCTCGAACGAGTCCTCGCCGAAGGCTCGGATGAATTCTCGCCCTACCGACCGTGAAACAAGACCACTCCCTTGTGTGAAGGTTCTCGTGCTTCGGACACGTCCCGAGGTCAGGCCAACCCGGCGGCGTCTTGGAGTGCGCGCGACTTGTCGCCGCTTTCGGATCGCGCGGAGCGCGGCCAATGCAGATCTTCCGGATCTTCTCACGCCTAAAGTCCGACGGACCCTCCCGTCTGTGAGCGGATCTGTGCGGCCGATTTGATGGCGATCGCGGCGCACATTTGTCAGTCCAGTTTGCGTCTCCGCCGCCCAAAATTGTCAATGAGCACCGCGATCAAAAGGGTGGCTCCGATCACCAGGGTGTTCCAGTAAACGTCGACCCCGAGCAGGGTCAGAGCTCCCACGAGAATTCCCATCAGCAACGATCCGAGAAAGGAACCCAGAACGGTTCCTTCTCCCCCTTTCAGACTGGCTCCGCCGATGATCACCGCGGAAATCACGTTCAGCTCTAGACCAGTTCCCGCGGTAACCGAAGCGGTGCCGAGGCGAGCAGTCATGATGATTCCCGCCAGCGCTGCCAAAACACCGGTCAACCCGTAGTTGAAGATTTTGAGACGGTCGACGCGAATGCCCGAGAAAAGCGCGGCGCGTTCGTTGCCGCCAAGGTAGTAATTCTGCCGAAAGAAGCGCGATTTACGAAGCAAGATGTCGCCGACCAGCACCAACAGCAGCGCTGTCCAGATCGGGTTTTGCACCTTGAAGAGATTACCTTGACCGATGACCCGAAAGGAGGCAGGCAGGCCCGAAATATTTCGGCCTCTGGTTATCACCAGCAGAGCGCCTCGCAGGATGCTCATCATGGCTAAAGTGGTAACAAAGGGATTGATGCCGATCCTGGCGATAATTAATCCATTGACCACTCCCACGACGGCGCCCACTGCCAAACCGAGAAGCAGCCCGAGAAAAACCGGAAGTCCCGCAACGATCGACATTGCCGTGATGGCCCCGGCCAGGGCAAACGTAGAGCCCACTGATAAATCAAACCCGCCGCTCACCAGCAGGATGGTCATCCCGATCGCGACGATGCATTCTACTGAGACCTGCAGAAGCAAGGCCGACCAATTCCCAAATGTCATGAATATCGGAGACGCAAAGCTCATCGCTATGCAGCCGCCGATGATAATGGCCAGAATCATGAACTCCCGGAAATCGGTCAGCCGTCCAATCAGTTCGCTTACCCTGGGTTTGGGACGATCTGCGGACGGTTTCTCGGGTTGAACCCCAGGCTCCAGATCCGCTTTCATGCCGCCTTTCCCTGGATTGGAGTTGAGGCCAGCCCGGTCGCGGCAAGAATCAATCTTTCCTCGGTAGCTTGTTCGCGATCAAATTCAGCTACCGGACGACCCCCACGCATTACCAATACGCGATCGCTCATTCCGAGAATCTCCTGCAGTTCAGAAGAAATCATCATGATCGCCACACCAGCGTCCGCTAACTCCCGCAGCAGACGATAAATCTCTGACTTGGCTCCTACATCCACGCCGCGGGTTGGTTCATCGACAATCAGAACGCGGGGCTTGGCTCCGATCCACATGGCCAACAGAACCTTCTGCTGGTTACCGCCGGATAACTGGGAGACTGGTTTGCGAATGCTCGGCGTAGCAATATTAAAACGACGCTTTGCCGCGATAGCGGCTGCGGTAATTCTGCGATCGGAAAGAAAGCCAAACGCGGTCGCAAACGTGCGCAAAGTGGGAGCAACACAATTCTTCCGCATCGACATCGAAAGGTACAGACCAGATTCTTTCCGGTCTTCTGTCAGATAGATGATACCGCGTTGAATCGCTTCCGCAGGATGTCTGAAGCTAAATTCCTGCCCGTCCAGGACAACTCTAACGGCGGGATTTGGAGTGATGCCGACAATTTCTTGCGCAAGTTCTGATCGCCCGGCGCCGATTAATCCGGCGATACCCAAAATTTCACCCCGCCGCAGTTCGAGAGCGGCGTTTTGATCGTTCACCCGACGGAAGCGGAAACAGATCTCCCCGGGTACCTGCTTCCGCTGACCGTACATGTTCGTCAACTCCCGCCCAACCATCCGTTTGACCAAGCCCTCCTCGTTGACTTCCGAGGTTGTGTAGGTGCCGACACGTTTACCGTCACGCAAGATGGTGACTCGATCGGAAAGCTGAAAAATTTCGGAAAGATGATGCGAGATATAGAGGAAGGTCACGCCGTCTGCCTTCATGCGCTGAATATTGGCAAAAAGCAGTTCCTTTTCGGCAGCGCCAAGCGACGAGGTTGGTTCATCCAGGATGAGGATCTTCGGCTGCAGGGAGATCGCTTTCAGAACCTCAATCAGCTGACGATTTCCCATCGAGAGGTCTTTAATCAGACGAGTTGGTTTCAGCGTGAGCTCGAACAAACTTAACAGTTTGCTTGCTTGTGTATTGAGACGACCGGTGGCGACAAAACCGAGCGAGTTGACCGGTTGTCGATTAAAGAAAATGTTTTCGGCGACGCTCAGTCCCGGAACAAGGCTGAGTTCTTGGAAGACGACGGCTATGCCGCGTCGCCCAGCCTCAGCGGCATTTGCGAATTGGGCCGGTATCCCTTCAAGCAAGATTTCACCGGCATCCAGCTGCAGAACTCCGCCGACAATGTTTATCAACGTGCTTTTGCCGGCGCCATTTTCTCCCACCAACGCATGCACCTCCCCCCGCCGCAGTTCCAGACTCACATTGTCAACGGCGCATACCCCAGGGAATGACTTGGTGATACCGCGCAGCTGCAGCACATGTTCGGTGCGTTTCACGTTTCACTCATCACATTTCGGGGCGTCTCGTTCGCCGATCCTTACCGAACGCGAAACGTCCAACGTGAAACCCGAGACGGCTTTCTCCTATTTGCGTACGAAATATTGATAATTTTTCTCATCCACAATTATCACACCGGTGTCCACGACCGCCGGAACACCGGTGACGTGCGCCCGTGCATTGTCGTTCGAAATCGGTACGGGATGGTTCTTCAGATTAAAGAGAATTTGGAGCGCGTAAAAAGGCATCAACGCAGTTTGCTGGACAACGGTGGCGGAGATCACGCCGTCCTTGATTGCTTGCAGCACCTCGTTACCGCGATCCATCGACACAATTTTCACCGTCCCCTTCTTCCCGGCTTCATTGACAGCGGTTGCCGCGCCGCTGCCACCGGCCGCTTCCACGCAACCGATGCCGGCCAAGTCGGGAAATTTCTGCAGCAGTGATGCCGCGGCCTGGGCCGCGACACTCGGATCGGATTGCGTATCAGCGATTTGTACCAGTTGTATCCCCTGACCTTCGGCAAAGGCTTTTTTGTAGCCCGCGATGCGCTCCTCGAGATTGGATTGGCCCGGTTTGGTCATAAGAGCAACCTTCCCTTTTCCTCCAATCAGCCGCGCCAGCGTTTTCCCGCCTTCATAGCCGGCCTGCAGATTCCCCGTGCCGACAAAGGCTATGCGCTTCGAGCCGGGCAGATCAGCGTCAACAGTGACAACGGGGACCCCGGCGTCAGCCGATTTATCGACAATTGCGTTCAGTGAGGATTCGAAGCCGACCACGATTATGCCCGCTGGCTTTCGCGCAATCGCTTGCTCAAAAGCGGTTACCATCGCGGACATATCATAGCTCGCCGGACCGACGTACTCGGTTTGCACACCCATGACTTTACCTGCTTCTTGCAGGCCGAGTTTGTGATCGTAGAAATAGTCCAGGCTGCCGAGCGCAGACACTTGTATATAAAGTTGGTCAGATGTTTTCTGCTGAGCCGTCGCTGGGAGCAGCAGGCTGAGCGAGGCGATGAACGCGAACCAAATTGTTCGGCCAAGTCGGGGGGAACTTAGGTTGGGCATAGAATGTAAAGAGTTTTGTAGGTGCTATTGGACGACTGCGCTGGCTGGTCCGGAAACCAAACTGCGCCGAAAACAATAAACTGGCCGGAAACGCCCGCAAATCGATTATACACCGCCGCTTGGCGTGATCGAACGGGAATCAACTAACGTGGTAGCGACGACGGACAAAATCGTGGCGCAAGCGCTCCGTACGGTGCGACGAGAGGCCTGTGAGGGTTTGACGGTTAAGAATCTGCTGCAACAGCTCAAGATCTGTCGCCAACCTCGAACTTCGTCTCAAAAAGAGTGCTCGGTCGCGCCAATCCACGACGAGATCACACGGATCCGGCTGAAACGAGTTTGTCAATTACTCTATATAGGCGATCTGAACCTGGCGAGCATTGCCCAGCGGACAGGCTATTTGGATGTTTCTCTCATGAGCAGATCGTTCCGAAAACGTACGCCATGATCAGGGGTTCGCCGGATCCTTTGTCAAACTGCCATTCACTAGACGCCAGATCCCGAGCGGGTTGCGATCTTTTAAGGCGTCCGGCAGCAGATCCTGCGGCGCGTTCTGAAAGCAAACAGGTCGAGCAAATCGGAGAATGGCGGCCGTCCCTACCGAGGTGAAGCGGGAATCTGTGGTGGCAGGAAAAGGTCCACCGTGCTGCATGGAAGGGCAGACCTCGACGCCAGTGGGAAAACCATTCCAAAGGACTCGCCCGGCTTTTTCACGCAAAACCAAAAAGAGCCGCGACGCCGAAGGCAGATCACGGTCCGTGCCGTGAACGCTGGCCGTGAGTTGTCCATCGAGGTCTGAGGCCAGCCGGAGCATTTCTTCCTCATCTCCGCATTCAACCAAGACAGTAAGCGGCCCAAAGATCTCGTGATGGAGATTTTTGTTCGATTGGTAGGTATTGGCGTCGACAACGGCCAGGTAAGCGCCTCCGGAGGCCTGAATGAATTGCTGAACTTTCGCGAGATTATCTTTGAAACCTTGCGCGATCTTGTCCGTCAACATTCGTCCACACGGAAAAGCTGCTAGTTCACGAGCGAGAGCCTGACGAAACGAATCCAGAGCGGAGTTTTTGACCGCAAACACAAGACCCGGTTTGGTGCAGAACTGTCCATCTCCCAGCGTGACTGACCCGGCCAACCCTTTGGCCAGACCCGCAGTGTCATTGGCCAGGGATCCTGGCAACAGGAACAATGGATTCAAGCTGCTCATTTCGGAGAAAACCGGGATCGGATCCGGCCGGGAGGCGCCGGCATCGAAAATGGCCCGGCCCGCAGCGAGGGAACCAGTAAAGCCGACCGCTTTGATCCGTGAATCTTTTACGAGGGATAAGCCTGCTTCGACGCTGGTATCGTCGACCATTCCAAACACGCCTTCTGAGTAGCTGGTTTTCTTGATCGCTCGTTCGATCGCTTCCGCCACGAGTCGGGAGGTTTCGGGATGTCCGGGATGCGGCTTGACCACGGTTGAGCAACCGGCGGCCCACGCGGAGGCGGTATCGCCCCCGGCAACTGAGAACGCAAAGGGGAAGTTGCTCGCCGCAAAAACCGCGACCGGTCCAATGGGAAAAAGCATCCGGCGGAGATCCGGTTTCGGAATCGGTTTGCGTTCTGGCTCGCCGGTGTCGACGCGCGCATCAATCCAGGAACCTTTCCGGACCAACGCTCCGAACAGTCGAAGCTGGTTGACCGTGCGTGCTCGCTCGCCGGTTAGCCGCGCCTCGGACAGCGCCGTTTCTTTTTGGCAGACCAGGATCAATTCATCGCCAACCGCAAGAATCGCCTCGGCGACCTGGTCGAGGAATTCGGCAAGTCTTTCTGAGTCCGGCGCGACATACGCCGCGGCTCGCCGAAGGAGGGATTCAGTGGTTTCAACCATATTTGGCAGCAAGGTAGGACAAGCTTCCCAGCTTGTCATTTCAGGTCCAGCAGACAAACGACGACCTCATCGCCGGCTAAATGCTCGTAATAACGAAGATGCTGCGCGCTCAAAAGACTGTTTCAAGATCTTTTCGTAGAAAACACAGCAGAATTTTCGGGCGAGTCCGAAAATTCTGCTGCCACAGCCTGCATCGCCTCCAAATCCCTAAGGATTTGCGAGCGATGCAGGCTAACTCTTCGGTGTGCCGGCAAGCTCCATCGCACCGTCTGCTTGAGCGCATCTCCTTAAGGCAAGCACCCGATCGAGGACCGGCGGATGCGTGTAGCGGAGCATAACTAACAGCCAATGAGGAGTGAGGTTGGAAAGGTTTTCGCGGCTGAGGCGCTTCAAGGCCAGAATCAACGGCTCGGAATCACCGAGCGCCCGCGCCGCAAAATGGTCCGCCTCATACTCATGGCGACGGCTCCACCACTTGCTGAAAACACCGAAGGCTATGCCGGCCGGTCTCAGCAAAATCAGCATGAGAGCCAAACCAACATAGTAGGAAGGAGTAGTCACCCCGAATGCCGCGAAGAGCGGCGGCCAGGAAATACAAAACGCGGACAAAAGAAAAAGACCGAACAACGTCACTTGGCCAAAGACAAAATGCTGAAGAATGTGCCGGCGCTTGAAGTGGCCGATCTCATGCGCAAGAATCGCGAGCAACTCTGCGGTGGGATGGCTGTTGATCAGCGTGTCATAAAGGGCGATCCGTTTGTTCGAGCCGAATCCGGTCAGAAACGCGTTTGCCTTCGAAGAGCGCCGGGACCCGTCAATCACGAGAAGGTCTGTGACGGGAAAGCGCTGTTGGGCGCACAATTCAATGATGCGCTCCCGCAGTTCGCCATCCGGCACCCGAGTTAGCCGGTAGAAAAGTGGCAGAATAAGCGGCGGCGCCACGTAGACCAGCAGGACCGACAAGCATGCGGTAATGCTCCAGGCGATCCACCAGGCGTTCAGTCCAAACGACTGGAACAGGTAAAGCACGACAGTGACGATCCCGGTTGCCAGAGCGAGCGCCAAGGACCACTCTTTGATCCGATCCAGTACAAAGGTGGATAATGTTGCTCGATTGAACCCGAATCGCTGTTCAATGACAAAGGTCTGGTAGTAATCGAAAGGCAAACTCAGTAGCTCCCGCGCAACCGCTAAGATTCCTAGATAGACTATGCCGGCCAGTACCGAATGCAGATGAAAAGAGCGCAACCAGTCGTCCAATTTGCCGAAACCACCCACACCCCAGAATGTTAGTAATGCCGTCAAGCCGGTCGCGGAAGCAGCGAGATCCACCCAGGTATTCTGCCGCGTATACGCCAGCGAACGCTGGTAGCGATATTCGTCGTACACCTCAGAAAACTCGTCCGGGATCTTGGCGTGAAGGCAGCGCAGGTTGAGTATTTTTGAGAGGAGATCGACCGCGAAATAACCTACCAGCGCGACCAGAAGAAGGGCGGAGAGCATATCGGTGTCCTGGGCGAACGAAAACAGCCGGACCGCCGCGGTCAGGCTACCTCGAAAAACTTTTCATGCGGCTGAAGCCGGAGGAAGATTCCTTAATCGCCGGCTTTCCTGCTCTGCTCTCTCCTCGTCCTTCGGGTATTTAATTCGCGTGTGCAGCATGTTTTGCAGCGTAAATCGGAATGTTTCCGCAACTGCTCGAATTTCCCGCAGGGTGAGATCGCATTCGTCGAGCTGGCCTCCGGCGATCCGTTTGCCAATGATTTCGTTTACCAGCTGCTCGATCTTTTGCGGAGTTGGTTTGTCGAGACTGCGTGAAGCGCTCTCCACCGCGTCGGCCAGGCTGATAATGCCACTTTCCCGGAACTGGGGTTTCGGTCCGCTGTAGCGAAAACTTTCGTCGCGCACTTCGGGAATATCTTCCTCGCGAATGTTCATGATTTTTCCGCCTTCGCGAGCGTCCCGTTGTTGCTGGAGGGCGCGCTGTAAAAATACGAAACCATCGACGTGCCGTGATGCTGCTGGATCACATCGATGATGCGCTGGTTCAAACCGAACTTCAAAGCGAGATCAACTCCTTCCTTGACATGCGCTATGATAATCAAGGCGCTCATGGTCGGAGCGAGATCGTCATGGGGGTTTTCGTCTCCCACAATGTTTTCCGAGAAGTAGTTCGGCTTTACCAGCTTACCGATGTCATGAAAATAGGCACATGCACGAGCCATCGTGCCATTGGCACCGATCCGATTGGCGGCCGCTTCGGCCAGATCAGCCACCACATCACTGTGATGCCAGGTCCCGGGGGCCTCAAGGCTCAAACGCAGAAGCAACGGATGATTGCGATCAGCCGTTTCCAGCCACGACATGTCGGTCGTGATATGAAAAGCAGACTCGAGAACGGGAAGCGCTCCGCCGACTACCATGGCGGTTATCACCCCGGTCAACACAGCAGCCAGGGACTGTTTGGCAAACATCGTCCAATCAGTCGCTCCCAGTTGGAGCCAAGGCACGGTGATTATTCCGAAGGAAACGGCCAGAACCCAGGTGGCCAGGCCGACGTAGACCCCGGCTCGAATAAGCCGGCTTCTCCGCCGAACCTGAATCGTCACGAACACCGCGATAAAACCGCTGATCAGGCTCATCACGAGCAGAAATGCGTCAATCCCGCGAAAGAGAATGGCGCTCCACAGGCTAACAAAGATCGCGGCATACAGACCATGGTTTTTACCCAGCAGCACCGAGAGAATGAGCGGAGCAAAGGCGAAAGGGATAAACAACACTCCAAACTCTTTCGGTACGCTTCCCTGCCCTTGCGTCGAAAAGACCATCAGCAACTTGGCAATGCAGAGATGCAGCAAAATAACTCCGAAAACCAGGCCAACCCGGGAGTTCCTCCTGAAGGTTTCGGGATGGTTGATCCAAAGTTGAGCAACCGCCGTGACGAAGATCAGTAAGCCGATCAGGAAGTACTTCGCCGGATCCGGATGCTCACCCGAGAAAATTAAAACCGCCAGAACCGAAATGAACACTCCGAAAATCGCGATTTTCATGCGCGGATCGGAGTCGAGTCTCCGCATCCACTCTTTTTGCGTCGGTTTACGCCGCATCTTTCGGCACGCAAACCCCTGCTTGATCAGTTTCCGTCGATCTGGAGCGCCAAACATACCCTAATTTTTACCTCGATGAATTTGATAAGCTTTAATGATCGATTGAACAAGCGGATGCCGGACCACGTCCCGCTCGTCAAACTCCGTAAAACTGATCCCCGGTACCCCCTTCAGAGCATGCAAAGCCTCAATGAGTCCAGAGATGCGATTCTGAGGAAGATCAATTTGGGTTTGATCTCCGGTTACCACGCATTTTGAATCCGCTCCCAGACGGGTAAGAAACATAAACATCTGTTCCGCTGTTGTATTTTGTGCCTCGTCCAGAATCACAAAGGCATGTGTCAGCGTCCGTCCGCGCATATAGGCCAGAGGAGCGATTTCAATTACGCCACGATCCATGTACTTCTGAATTTCCTCTGGGTCCAGCATATCATACAAAGCGTCATAGAGCGGTCGCAAATACGGGAAGATCTTTTCTTGCAGATCGCCCGGAAGAAATCCGAGCGCTTCCCCGGCTTCGACGGCGGGCCGGGTTAACACGATCCTTTTGACCTTTTCCCTTTTTAAGGCATCCACCGCCATCGCCATCGCCAGAAAGGTCTTACCGGTACCGGCTGGGCCGACGCCAAAAACTATGTCAAAATTCTGGATAGCCTGCACGTAGATCAGCTGCTGTCGTGACCTTGGGGTTATCGGCGGCCGCTTCGGGGGTACCAATACGCGGAAATCCGCGAGATGTCCCAGGGATGCCCGGTCGTTTCCTTCAACCACGGAATCCAGGGCGTACTGGAATTCATGACGCCGGATTGGCATTCCTTTCAGCCGGGCTTGCTCAAGTTGGTCAAAAACAGCACGCGCTTTCTCAATGCTCGAACGCTCACCCTCGAGGCGGATCCAGCCGTCCCTCGTAGTGACCTTCAGCTCCAGGCGATTTTCCAGGGATTGCAGAAGGTTCAAGTCATTTGCGTACAGGTTTTGCACGGCCCGCGCGTTCTCGAACTGAAGCGTTTCGGAATCTACCATCCAGGCTGGATTTAAAGGACCCTCCCTTTAACGCAAATCGAACCCTTTGTAAACGGCCGATCGCGATCGCCTTCGAGGCCGGCAGAGCTCTCATCATGTCGAGAAAACCGTGTTGCCGTCGACTGATTTGATTGAATGCGAGTCAGCAAGTGTTGGCGCCTCCGGAACAATCGTTATTTGTAGGCGTAGACCATCGCCCAGTGTGTCCGCTCGGCGGGAGAACTGGAGACCTCAACGACGATATAAAAGGTTCCAGTAGCCGGCGGTTTGACCCGGGCAGCGGCAAATCGGCCTTTTTGCCATGAGTCGTTCTCGACCAGTTTGCCCCGGTTATCATAAACGTGGATCGAGATTTTTGCCCCATCGACATCGGTGCCCATCACAAACCAGTAGTCATTGCCCTTGAATAAGGTGTGCGGGATTGCTTTCTCTTCCTTTACCCCAAGATCGCCGCCCCATTGATCGTCTCGGACCGTGTAGCCTTGCTTGACGTACTGCTGAATCCCTTCCATCGCCCGCGAAATCGCATCGTCCACTGTCGCGAACGCGGTCGCTCCGTAGTGAACGAGACCTAGGAAAAGGAGAAATCGTTTCACGATTAAGCGCGATCAAGCGTTCGCATCAATCGCGCGAACCGTTTCCGCCGTAATTTCGTTAATGCGCTTAACCGATGCGGGCGTGATTTTCTGATGAATTAAAGGTAATATTTCCTCCAAGCTGCGCTCGACATGGCTAACCAGCTCATGGTTCCTGAGTCGAGACGGCATTCCAGCCAGGCGTTCCTGAAAATAACGAAGCAAATCAGGTTGGTTCAACAAATCCGCTCCATCCGGAGAGTAGCTTTTGTCGACAATGGAAGTCAGTACCTCGGTACCGCGGAGCCATCCACCCAGGCTGACCAGGTGCGCCAATTGAGCGTCTTTGAGTTCGATCATCGCGTTCTTGACGTCGGTTAGCGCGCCGTCCAGTTCGCGTCGCACCCCCATCCAATCAGCCGCGTCCGCTTTCGTTTGGATTGCGTTCGTGCGCGTCAGAACCGCTTTCTCAACCCCGATGGCCCGAGAGAGGGAAAGGACGTCGCGCCCGATATCGCGAACATGCTCCCGGTCCTTCGCTTCCACCGCCACGAACCCCTCGGCGATTACCGCGCCAAGCAGGAGCGCGATGCGGGGTCGTTCCCCGCGGACCCCAACCGGAGGGTCCCGCAGTTCACCTCGCCAATCCGGTGTCCCCAGCTTGTCCAGTACATTGAAAACTTCACTCGGCAGCGGCACCACGACATCGTCGAGCCGGGTGGCCGGAAACCGGGAAAGGTCAATCTGGCGAGGAGGAGCCTCCGCTCGGTCCAGCGAGCAAAGTGATCCAAGAACCAGCAGCACGAGAGTAAATTTTTTGGTCATCTGGCGTAAAATCGTTGAGAAAAGAATTTGTCACTCGTCATCAGGACATCGTCCCAAGCAGGCTCCTGCGAAGCCCGAAACACAATGTCCCAATGCTAAAAGCAAAAAATTGATTCGGCAAACCTTGTTTGGTCAAGCTCGCTCTGAACGACCGGAAGAGTGACCGATCGCCGCCTGTTTTGCTTGAAACCGACCGGGAAAGCAGCGAGATCGATGGGCTCCAAGCCGCCTATGCAAGTCCAGAGAGTTCAGCAACTGATTCAGCTCTTCCGTGAGAAAAAGCTTCTGGTGATCGGCGACCTCATGCTGGATGAGTACGTGTGGGGCCGGGTGTCCCGCATCTCGCCGGAAGCACCGGTCCCGGTAGTCGAGGTTTTACGCGAATCGTATTACCCGGGTGGCGCGGCCAACGTTGCGCGCAACGTGCGGGAGTTTGCTGACAAAGTTGAAATCATTGGCTCGGTCGGATCCGATCCCTCTGGCACCCGGCTGCAAAAGTTGCTCGCCGACAGTGGAATTGCGCTCGTTGGACTTCCCGCTCGCCCATCCTTCCATACCATCGTGAAGACGCGAATCATCGCGCGGCAACAACAGGTTGTGCGTGTCGATCGCGAGCTGCCGACGGCCATCGGACCCGAGCTCCAGGAAGAGTGCCTCGATTATCTTCGGAAGAATATTCCTTCGGTGGATGGAATTATTCTGGAAGATTACGGGAAAGGTTTTCTCCAACAAACGATGGTCGACGGCATCGCCGAGATTGCCCGAGCCAACGGGAAGATCATCACGGCGGATCCGAATCAGCGCAATCCGATCCGGTGGCGATCAATGACATCGGTTAAACCGAACCGGCAGGAAGCGTTCGCTGCGGCAAACGAACTCTGGTCAGAACCGGCTTCTCACCCGCTGAAAGACCGTCCGTTGCTCAAGGTTGGAGAAAAGCTGCTCCAGGATTGGCAGCCGGAGAACCTGGTGATTACTCTCGGTGATCTCGGGATGATCCTCTTTAGCCAGCACGACGAACCCCATCACGTGCCGCCGCGCGCCCGGGAAGTTTTTGACCTTTCGGGAGCCGGGGACACCGCTGTTGCTCTTTTTACCCTTGCTCTTGTCTCCGGCGCATCCCCGGTCGAAGCGGTGGAAATCTCCAATCGTGCGAGCAGCATTGTTGTCGGCAAGCTCGGGACGGCCACGGCCTCTCCCAGCGAACTGCTCGAGAGCTTTTCCGGATGACCCGAATTTCAAAGGACTCTAATAAGGCCGTTTTTCTCGATCGCGATGGCACGCTCATGCAGGATGTGCCGTACCTTTCGCGACCGGGTGGTGTTCAGATTGTGCCTGGAGCGAAGGATTCTTTGTGGAGACTCCGAAATGCCGGGTTCCATCTCGTTATTGTGACCAACCAGAGCGGTATCGCTCGAGGATACTTCACGGAGCGTGAATTCTGGCAGGTGCAAGGCCGCCTTGAAGAAGAGCTCGGGCCGGGTTTGATCCAGGCGGTGTACTTCTGCCCGGATGGTCCCGAACAGGCATCTTCCCGGCGCAAGCCAGCACCTGGAATGCTGCACGAAGCCGCTCGTGATTTTTCTCTGGCTCTGGAGGAGAGCTTTCTGATTGGCGATAAAATCAGTGATGTCGAAGCCGGCGTACGGGCCGGGCTTCGGCTTTCTATTCTCCTGGGTGGACCGGCCGACGATCTGCTGAACGTGCCCGGCCGGGCGGTCAGCGCGGCAACGTTGAGGGACGCCGCTGAACTCATTCTGGGGATCGTTGTATAGAGGCGGAAGCAGTTAACCAGATCATCGTGGCGACGGTACTCCACTTGGCGTTTCCGGCACGTCGCGCGATCCTCTCGATCCCAGGGCGCTCAAGCCGTGCGCGCTAAGCATACCGCCACAGCGTGTATTCATTCGGACTCTAGACCGGCTTCGCCTGGATTCTTTCGCAGGTAATCGCGAAACCTTTCCACCCGGACGGCATTACGAACAATGAGTGGATCCCGCACTGTACTGGCACCGCCAGCAAAAATACCGACGAGGCCGTCGGCGCTACATAGCTCTCACATCTACGTCTGCCTGCCCCAATCCTGATACTTCTAAGGCACAGCTCTATCCCCAAAAGTGCATGGTTATTCTCGGGTTAGCGCCCCCTCCCTTAAAGGCCTGTTCGATGGCCCTATTCTCAGCCTCTTTTTTGGATTTCTTGCCGAGGGCAACTCCAATCACTGAGCCCTTTCCCTTTTGAGCGACAGCCATGGCACCGTACCCAACTCGAGCCGTCGAAGCCAATATCCGGGATTGGTGCCGCCGTGCTTAAAACAATCTGTAAGCGCCTGCGCTTTGGCCGACTCCATGGTATTGGCTCCATGGACGGCGACCGGAAAATGATTTCCAGTTCCTACGGCAACAACCGAGGCCCCGCGCGCGTCGCGGAGCATCGGTCCGACAAAGCCCGGTGAAGTGATCTCACTGACACGCCAGGCGCGTCTCTATCCCCAAAATTCAGCGATTATCCTCGGATTGCGACCGCCAGCTTTCAAACATTTCTCGATGGCCAGACTCGCGGCTTCTTTTTTAGATTCCTTACCCAGGGAAAATCCGAATACTGAGCCTTTTCCTTTTTCAGCAACAGCAGCAGCACCGTAGCCTACTTTATCGGTCGCAAGTACAATACGGGGATTAACTCCACCGTGTTCAAAACACTCCCGAAGCGCCTGTGCCTTGGCCGACTCAATAGAACGCGAACCATGGACTTCGACGGGATAGTGTCCTCGAGTTCCTACGGCTACCGCTGACGCAGCGCGCGCGTCGCGGAGCATTAAAGCAGCCAGCGCTACCCCCAGAAAAAAAGTTCTGTTCCTCCGAACCATGTTTTTCCAATATCCCGGTTGAACCATTTTCAATAGAGCGCGCGGTTCGATAAGCCAGTTCTATGGACCAATCGAGGCGCCGAACTGTGTCCGCATAATGCGCACATCGATGACGTTTGGGGTGATCGGCGGGATTTTGCTCCCGTTAAGAAGGGCAGGATCAGGGAGGACGATGACATTGCGCTTCCACGTTGGGGACACCGTATCTGTTGCCGCCGTTCCAAGAGCAACGATTCCGCCGGTTAACAACACGTTCTCTGAACTGATTGCCAAAGCCGGATTTGACAGCCCCGTGATGATGACCGCGTTGATAAGTGTCCTGCCACCGGATCGCCCGGGTCCCGTCGGCTGAATGTTATTTGTACCCGTCGATCGCACCGAACCGGCAAAAGGATTCTCAACGAAAAAATTTGACGAGTTGTTCACGCCGTAGGGGTCGACCGACGCAGGCGCGTCAACCGTGTTTTCATTCGAATTCTCAGAAGGTGCGTCCACGCTATTGGTATCGGGGGCATCCACAGCGGTCCCGTTGTCTGCGCCGTCTGTACCATCACCCGTTCCGTCTGCGCTCCCGTCACCACTTCCATCACCGCCGCCATCGCTACTTCCTCCGTCGCTGCCTCCCCCATCGCCACCACCGCCACCACCGCCACCACCGCCGTCCGCCCTCGGGCTGAAGGGGTTACCCGAAAGACCGGACCAGCCGCGCGCTAAAGCCGGAATCACAAGCTTAATGACAGCGCGCAAGAGGACCGGCGATCCCGGTGCACCGGACGGCCATTCCGCGTGCAGCGGACGCACTGCCAAGGTCGCGCTTAGCAACACCACGAGCGCCAAGGGCTCATTCCTCTTTCCCCGAAAAAGCATGGTTTTGTTTTTTGCTCACGCTCGTCTAGCGAAGCCGAGTCACCGTCGTCAATCCTTTTCGATTCCACTTTTCGAAATTGTTTTACTCCGTCCCGCCGGGGGGTCCGTTTTCGTACTCGTCGTCATCCTCGAATAGGGCGCACGACCTCGTGGGTCACCTCCGAAATACGGACGGGGCCGGGTCTGTCGGACTTTGGTCAATCTGTAGCTCGCGCAATCGAGCTAAGATTCGAGACATGTCCCAAAGTGTCTTTGGTCCTGCGCCGGTAGGGCGAAAATTTATTCGAGCCTTAGCGAGAACTTGTTTGAGCCGTCTTCAGTGTGAATTCCCCAACGCCCGGCTCGAACGAGTCTTCGCCGAAGGCTCAGATGAATTCTCGCCCTACCGATTTTGGGATGTTGCGAAACCTTCTCTAAACTTTGCCCTACAGGCACAGGACAGTGCGGCAATCTGAGACGATCTCTAACCGCTCGGGCGACCAATCGCTTGGCGCCGCTCAGCCGCTCAACCCGCTTTCCTTCTGGAGCTTACTCCTTCGCCCCGCTAAGACTCGTAACCTGATGGGCAAAGTTGCAGGAATCATCCCGGCTCGCTGGGGCTCCACCCGATTCCCTGGAAAACCGCTCCACGGTATCGCCGGTAAACCGCTCATCCAGCACGTCTGGGAGCGTTGTGTCGAAGCGGAAGCGTTTGACCAGATTATCGTCGCGACGGACGATATGCGGATTGCCGAGACGGTCTTCAACTTTGGTGGTGAGGTCTCGATTACTTCACCCGATCACCCGAGCGGCACCGATCGAGTGGCCGAAGTAGCCCGTAAGCTAAAAAACGCATCGATTATTTTCAATATTCAAGGCGACGAACCGTTGATCGAAGCCAGTCTCATGCGCCGTCTTGTCAGAAAAATTCTCAGCAGCGACAAAATTGGTATCATCACCGCAGCGACGGCCGCGACGCCGGAGGAAGCGCGCCGGGAACAAGTTGTGAAGGTGGTCTTCGATCGACTTTCCGATGCCCTGTATTTTTCGCGGTCTTCCATTCCCCATACGCGCGGAGTATTGCCTGCCAGCCTGTACAAGCACCTTGGTATCTACGGTTACCGGCGCCGGGTGCTTTTGGAGTTCGTTCGCCTTTCACCGAGTGTTTTGGAGCAGACAGAACACCTTGAGCAGTTGCGCGCCCTCGAGAATGGGATGAAGATTCGCGTCGTTGTGTCAGAGACTCGGGCGATCGGCGTAGATACGTTGGAAGACGCAAAGGAGGTCGAAAAGACGTTGCTTCGCGGGTTTGGCCGTCGCTAGCCTGCCTCGTCGCAAATCCTGGAGAGATTTGCGAACGAGGCAGGCTGTGGCAGCAGAATTCTCCGCTACGCTGGTGAATTCTGCTGGCACTCGTCGGAAGGCTTTAAACTCCTGGGCCGCAAACAATGAAATATATTTTTGTTACTGGCGGGGTGGTTAGTTCGTTAGGCAAAGGCCTGGCCGCGGCGGCGCTTGGCACTTTGCTGGAGCATCGCGGCATTCGCGTTATCCTGCAGAAATTCGACCCATATTTAAATGTTGATCCGGGCACCATGAGCCCATTTCAGCACGGGGAAGTCTATGTGCTCAGCGACGGCGCGGAAACAGACCTGGACCTCGGTCATTACGAGCGTTTTACCAATTGCGTGCTATCGCGCGCCAATAATGTCACCAGCGGCCAGGTGTATGAAACCGTGCTGGCCAAAGAAAGGCGGGGCGATTACCTCGGCAAAACCGTCCAAGTGATTCCCCATGTCACTGATGAGATCAAAGGACGGATTCAAAGACTGGCGCGTGATCAGCCAGGGGACGTCATTATCACCGAGATCGGCGGCACAACAGGAGATATCGAGGGACTGCCCTTCCTCGAGGCAATCCGGCAGTTTCAGCTCGAAGTGGGCACCGAAAACGTCGTGATCATGCACGTGACGCTCGTCCCATACATCAAGGCGGCAGGGGAACTTAAAACTAAACCGTCCCAGCAGAGCATTGCTAAACTGCGCGAGATCGGTCTCCAGCCGCACGTCTTACTGTGTCGAACGGAGAAACCTCTGGACCTTGAAGTGCGCCAGAAGCTTGCATTGTTTTGCAATGTGCCGCTCCATGCCGTCGTTGAGGTGCGCGATGTCGATCATACCATCTATGAATTGCCCTTAACTTTGCAGAGTGAAAAGCTCGATGATACGATCTGCCGGCTGCTCCGGCTGGAGACTCGGCCCGCCGATATGCACGAGTGGCGCAAGTTTGTCCAGCGCGTCATCAGTCCAAAGAAAAAACTTAAGGTCGCGGTCGTCGGCAAATACATCGATCTGCAGGACGCCTACAAGAGTATCTACGAATCCTTGACCCATGCGGGCGCGGCCAACGATTGCGGGATCGAGATTGTGCGCGTTGACGCTGAGGATCTTGAGAGTAACCATCCGCACAATCTCCTGACTCAGGTCGCGGGTATTCTTGTCCCGGGCGGGTTTGGGGATCGCGGGATTGAAGGAAAGATTCTGGCCGCCCGCTACGCTCGGGAAAACAGAATCCCCTATCTTGGCCTGTGCCTTGGGATGCAGGTCGCCACGATCGAGTTCGCTCGCAATGTTTGTGGCTTCGCCGGAGCCAACAGCACTGAATTTGACGAAAACTCCGGCGATCCGGTCATCTGCCTGTTGGAAGAACAGAAAGAAGTGCGCAAAAAGGGCGCCTCGATGCGTCTGGGTAGTTGGCCCACCCAAATTACCCCCGGCACGCTCGCCGAGAAAGTCTACGGCGCGAGCCAGATCGTCGAACGGCATCGCCACCGTTACGAATTCAACTTGAAGTACCGCCATGTTATGGAGAAAAACGGTTTTGCGATTGCGGGCACGTCACCCGACGGAAAACTGGTTGAGTTGATTGAGCTCCGAGATCATCCCTGGTTTCTCGCCTGCCAATATCATCCGGAATTTCTCTCAAAACCGAATTCCCCTCACCCATTGTTTCGCGGCTTCATTGCGGCGTGCCTGGCCAACGCCGAGTGACTGTGCGGCGCGGTTTCAGCTGACTCGCGCGGAACAGTTTCCGAGCGCTTTACATGTGAGCGCAGAGGTATCGGGTAATCGGTTTTCTGCCAACGTACGCGAACTCGAGACCATGGTGCGCCGGGCGCTGCTGGTCACCCCGGGCTATCCGATCACCCTCCGAGATGTCAAGCGAGCGATGTATGCCGACGCTCGCTGGGAGGCCAAGAGTGATCGATCCCTCGCATGCGATCGACACTTCCCGGTTCCAAAATCGGATTCACGATTAAATTTCTCCGCCCGCTGTGTATTGCGCTCAGCGACCTTCTGTATTACAATTGAATTGGATGAGAACCTTGGTATTAAGAATTCCCGACGACCTCGAGGTGCGACTCGAGGCGTTAGCTTCCCGACATGGTAAGACCAAGTCAGCAATCGCGAGAGAGGTTCTCTCGAGAGGAGTCCGCCGTGGACGCAAAGGTGATTTATCGGCCATTGATCTCATGCGGGACCAAATCGGGATTGTCGATAGCGGCATCGGCGATCTGGCGTCAGATCCTAAGCACATGGAAGGATTCGGCCGTTAATGGCTCAAGTGATTGTTGATACAGGGCCACTCGTCGCAATTCTCGACAAGAGCGACGGTGTTCACGATTAGGCAACGGAGAAGCTGAAATCGATCCGCCCACCGCTCATCACCTGCGAGCCGGTTCTGACGGAGGTTTGCTTTTTGCTCAGAAGACAAACCAAAGCATTAGCAGCTGTTGCTCTTCTCCTGGAAAGACGAATCCTCGAGATTAGCTTTTCTCTTGAGCGGGAAATCGATCCGGTTTTCCGGTTGCTGGATCGCTTTAAGAACGTTCCAATGTCGTTGGCTGACGCCTGCCTTGTCCGATTGTCGGAGTTGAATCCGGAACACGCGATCTTCACCCTCGACAGCGATTTCCAAATCTATCGCCGAAACCGTCGACAAAAGATCCCACTTTTCGTTCCTGGGACCTAGCATTTTTCATCGAAAAGCGACTCCAACTCCCTCAAATCTTGTTTTCCTGCGAGGATTTACAAGGAGCTGAACAGTTGGAAGGTTCACCGGCAAGATGGGCGAGTCACGGCCGGAAAGTGGCACAGGCTTCCAGCCTGTCAGTGGAGTTTGCGCGGATGCTTTGGTTGCGGACCTCGGGCGTGAGCTCGGCCGAATGCTACGCCACAAGGCTCTAAAAAACGCCCGGAATGAGCCGTGATGTCCGGGCGCGGTAAGCGTCGTACTCAGCGCCGAATTGCGTGCGCAGTAAGATCTCTTCCGCACGGATGCGCGCGAGGAGCGGCGGAATGAGGAGCGCCCCGAGCAACACGCCGACGCCAGAACGAAAGGCAAGACCCCAGCCCAGCGAGCTGATCAATAGCCCAAGGTAACTGGGATGACGGATGACGCCATAAAGACCGTTCGTCACCAGGGTGTGCCTAGGCTGGATAGCCACCAGCCCGCTGAACCGATGACCGAGCACAAAGACTGGCCAGATCCGCAAGGCACCCCCAATAGCGAAGAGAGCGACCCCAAGCCAACGAATGCCGTCGCCGTCGAACGTCCAGAAATCCTTCCGGTCCGTGTAGGCCGGCAGATAACCGGCCAGCAATCCGAGCAAGCCGAACGCTGGAAGCACCCAGCGGTTGCTACGATCCTCGCGCAACCCTGGGCTTAAATTTCCGCCGGCAAAAAACGCGACGCCAGACAACGCAAAGAGCACGACGGCGAGCGCGATCAGCGCCGGGTGAGAGAAGAAGGCCGCAAATCCGCCCCAGCCGAGGACGGCCAAACCGAGGTAGACAACTGTGCCCGCAAAGATGAACATCAACCGGGTGCCAGGTCTCTTCATTGCTGACTTGTCGGCTCGCCGTTCCGGCTCTAGCTTTTCCGCTTCCTTTGAGCTGCCAATTTCTCAATGAAATCGTACGGGTAAGGCAGCTCCGGCATGCTCGCGCGATCGAGCTCGCCCACCTGGTCCGCCGACAACTCCCAACCGACCGCTCCGAGATTTGTCTCCAGTTGTTCGAGGCTGCGCGCTCCGATAATTGGAGCCGTCACTCCGGGCTTACGCAGAAGCCAATTGATCGCGACCTGGGCCGCAGTGTGTCCCGCTTGCTTGGCGATGCCGTGCAACGCATCCAGCGTTCGCCAGGTTGATTCTCGATCGTACGCGGACCAACTTTCCGACCAACCCTCCTTTTCGGCCTTCTCGATCCGTGAACCCGAAGGCGGCGCCGACATGCCTCGGCTGAATTTGCCGGACAGCCAGCCGCCGCGCAGCGGGCTCCACGGGATCACACCCAGTCCTTCGTTGAGCGCGACGGGGATAAGCTCCCATTCCGTCGAACGACAAAGCAGGTTGTATTGCGGCTGCAAGCAAACAAACGGCTCCCAGCCGTGCGCTCGGCTCAGGTCGATCGCTTTTTGCAATTGCCAGCCAGTGAAATTGCTCGCTCCGATGTATCGCGCCATTCCTCGTCGTACGAGATCGTTCAGACATGACAAAGTCTCTTCCAGCGGTGTGCCCGGGTCCCAACAATGGACTTGATAGAGATCGAGGTAATCGGTTTGCAGACGGCGCAGACTGGCGGCCACGGACGCTAGAATATGTTTCCGGCTCAGCCCGACGTCATTCGGCCCGTCACCCATCGGAAAGCGAACCTTGGTCGCGACCACCAGATCGTCGCGGCGCTGCCGAGCTAACCAGCGGCCAACGATTTCTTCGGACACACCTGTCGAATAAACATTGGCCGTATCGATAAAATTGCCGCCTTCAGCCACGAACTTGTCCAACATCGTGTGGCTCTGTTTCTCGTCTGCTTCGTCTTTCCTCCCGAACGTCATTGCGCCCAGGCAAAGCTCACTCACTTTCATTCCTGTTTTGCCGAGATATTGAGTTTCCATGCTAATTTGGACGGTCGCCGCGCGAATCGCAGATCGCAAATCGCAAAGTTAATCGGCAGAAGCTCAAAGCAGCAGTAGAATGAGCTTCCAGCTTGTCAGCTATGAGAGCCGGCAAGGACGCCGGTGTCACGGCGGAGAAGGACAACAGACCTGCTCCATCAACCGTGCGGGCAAAACGTTGACCCGCCTTCCCGGTTTTCGACAGTAGTCCTTTAGCGACTCACGGATAGTAATCTTATTCCAATCCTTCCGTTGCACCGGTACCATTCCGGCCGGACTGCGCTCGGCTGATTCTACTTCGTACGGCTCAAGCGATTTGTCGCGCGAGAGGAAGAGGTCGTCTCAGAGTGCACATTGCCCTGTGTCGGTAGGGCGAAAATTCATTTGAGCCGGACGCTGGGTGGGCCCCCGCTCCAGACGGCTCCTCCTTCGCTAAAGCTATGGCGGACACGTCAAACAAGTTCTCCCTAAGGCTCAAATGAATTTTCGCCCTACCGACACAGGGACCAAAGACGCGTTGAGACAAGTCTCTAATTCTTAAAGCCGTCTACCTTGGCGACCGTCCTCTCGCCGGTTCGATCCGCTCTCTCGCTTCGGCCTGCTCAGCGACCAACTTCTTCAGGCGATTGCCTAGAGATGCTTTCATCGCCGAATTCATTCGATCGATAAACAGTATTCCGTTCAGATGATCGATTTCATGCTGGACCGCTCGCGCGAGCAGTCCTTCTGTCTCAAATTCGATCTTTTGGCCATCTAAACCATCGGCGCGAACATGCACATGCGATGCCCGCGAGATGTCGGCGCTAATTTCCGGAAAACTCAGACACCCTTCCGGACCGATCTCCGTCTCCTTACTCAAATCGATCTGCGGATTGAGGAGCACGATCGGCATATGCTTTCGAGGATCAACTTCCGCGCCTTCGATCCAAAGCCGGCTGGGCCGGTTCTCGGCTTCAGCCACATCGACAACGGTCAATTGCAGTGGCACCCCGACCTGTTGCGCCGCCAGTCCAACTCCATTCGCCGCTCGCATCGTGTCGAGCATGTCTTCGGCCAACGCGCGAATCTCATCCGTCACCCGGTCAATGCGTTTGCCCTTCGCCCGTAAAACCGGGTTGCCATAGATGACGATCTCGCGGATCACTTGGTCTCCTTTGGTTGAGTAAAGGTGGGCAGGTTCTTAATTCCTGACTCTCGTAAAGCATCCAACACCTGGACCAGAAAACCAAACGAGACCTCCTTGGCCGCATTCATGGCCAGGGGTCGATCCGGAGATCCCTGCTGCAAGTCTTTCAAAGCAGGCGCCAATTGGTCAACGCCGCTCAGTTGCTTGTCGCCTAAGTATAGTTTCTCATCGGCGGTGATCGATAGAATGATCGGCTCTTTCGGATTCTCGCTCGTGGTGGCCGTCCGCGATTCGGGTAGCTTGATCGAAAGCTGGGACTGAGCGGTTTTGAACGTCGTCGTGACGATGAAAAAGATCAGGAGGATCGCGAAGATATCGATCAGATTTACAATGATGATCTGCGGCGTTCGCTTCCTTTTAACGTAAAACCTCATCGCGTCGCTTCTTCCAAGGACGTTTCTTCCGCGTTATAGTTTTTGCGCGGCAGGTGAAAGAGCTTCTCGATCAAGTCCGTGACGAGTGCCTCCATCTCGACGGCCAGCCGTTCGATCCGGCGCGAGAAATAGGTGAAAGCGATCAGGGCAGGAATCGCGATAGCAAGGCCGACGATCGTCGTACTTAAAGCCTCGCCGATACCGGAGGCCATGCCCTTGAGATCAGCCGTCGACATCACGCCGGAGCCGATATTGCCGAAGACCTTGATTAGGCCATTCACCGCGCCGAGCAAACCCAAAAGGGGCGCGATTCCCACGACAATTTCCAGGATGAAGAGACCGCTCTCCATCCGGACAATCTCTTGCCGGGCCTTGGATTGTACCAGCTCAACTGTTTCCTGCTTCGAATTATTGTAGGGGCGGATCGCCGCCTCAACCACTCGAGAAAGCGGTGAGTCGTCGTCCATGATCAGGTGCCGCAGGTGCTCGGGTTCGTCGCCCGGTTTCAGAGTGTTTATCTCGCGCTCAATCAATTGGGGAATAACCGCTCGGCGGCGCAACGCCAGCGAGCGCAGGAGAACAACCGTAAGCCCGACAAACGAGCAAAACAGAAGGACTCCCATGAAGATCCCGCCTTTGATGAAGAAGTCGGTAATATTTTCGAACAGGGCTAGCTGATAATGCATGGCTATTGGATGAGGAAGGTAAACGTAAACGTAAAATCGACACCATTGCTCGGAACCGCGGAGACAAGCTCTTCTGGCATCGGCGGTATTTGCGCATCGCATACCGCGCGCAAAGAGCAAGATGCCAATGTCTGATTGGACGCCGCGCCAACGACACGAGCGTTCTCCACCCGACCGTCGGGCAAAACATGAAAATTCACTTGAACCGAATCGGGCATCAGGGACGCCCCGCCGCGCTCGTTAACGTAAAAATACCAGCGTGAACCGACCGCATCAGAAACCGCTTTCTGGAACCGTCCCCACGGGGTTCCGAGCGCCGCCGCTGAGGATCGTCCCCGATTCGTGATATTGCCCCGCATCTCGTTGAGCAACGATTGCTGCCGGTAAGCGGTCCGAGGCGCAGTCCTCTGTCTCTGAGTTCGCTGTGAATTCGCGGGCGGCGGTGTTGGCGCTGGGGTCGGCGCCTGTTTCAGCATGGCTAGCTCCTCTTCTTTTGGCGGGGTTGGCGTGGGCGTGGGCTCCGGAGTCGGCGCCGGCGTGGGCGTAGGTGTAGGTGTCGCCTCCGGCTGCTCGGGTTGTGTCTGGTCCGGTTGACGATTGAATTCTGTTCCCTTCGCATCGAGCGAGTAATCGTGGTTCAGAAACGCCATGTCTGGGAATTTTTTCCCGTCCTGCGTTGGAACCGGGTCGGTTCCTTTAGCAGGCTGTTCCGCCGCAGCCGCGGTGTCCTTATCGGATTCAAATGTTGAATCCACCGGCTTCTGATCTGCCTTTTGCAGGTCATCGGTCCGCACATACCGATGCTCCGGCTGTTGGGGCGCCGGTTGATCGAGCATTGTCAGCTCAGGCAGTTGATCCTGGCTGGGCGATGCCTGGACAGATTCAGTCTGTGGCCAGATCGAGAGCATCCCGCTGACCGAGAGGATGATGAGGATGTGCAGGATGATCGATCCCGCAACCGCCAGAGCCACCTTCTTCCGGTTAGACATCGACAAATTGCGCAAAGAGTAAGTCGAGTCCGCACATCGCTCAAGTCTGAACTCGCAGTGAAAAACTCCCGAGAAACCGACGAGTGTCTCGCTGGTGAATAGTCATGCGTGTCGTGCCTTTCGGCCAGCAAAGACGTCCTCCGCCTGCCCACCTCAAATCCGCCGATCAGTGCCGCGCGACATTGGCGCCCAGATCTCCGGTACCGGTGGTATGCCGCGGTCACCCGATCGAGCTTGCTCGATTATGCCATTGGCGATGCCAGTCGCGATTTTCTGACGGTACGATCCGTTCGCCACTTTAAGCACCTCCGATGGATTGGTTAGATAAGCGCATTCGCAGAGAACACAGGGAATTTCAGGATTTCGCGTCAAACGTAACCGCCGCCGAGTGACGCCCCAATCATGTTCTCCGGTGGCTGCCACTACTCCACGCTGGATTCGCGTCGCCAGCCCATGGCTGTTGGCATGCCAGAAAAAAGTTTGAACGCCGCTCGCCCGCGAATCGCCAACTGCGTTGTAGTGGATACTCACCAGAACAGCTCCCGGGCCGGTCCGATTGGCCAAAGCCACGCGATCATCGAGTTCCACAAAGTAATCGCCGTTACGAACCATCACCACCCTCAGCCCCGAGCGCTTCAACAAATCTCGCACACGCCTGGCCGTGTCGAGAGTGACATCTTTTTCTCGAACAAAGACCGGACCCCGGCCGCTTGTCCCGCCATTATCCTTTCCCCCGTGGCCGGCATCGAGAACGACCGTCCTGAAATGAAGGTGAGGATTCGACCCGCCTGAGGTGCAGGAAACAAAGAAAAATCCGGTGAGGGCGAGCAGGGCCAGGCCGAGCAGTCGGATCAGTGTGGGTCGGTCAGCGTTCAATCTCGCCACCTGCCTGCTTCCGAACCGCGACGATCAAGTCAACCACACTTCGCTTGTTTGCGAGGTTGATGATAAATGAAGGCAAATCGCCCCCTCCATCCGTGTAGAGCGTGTAAGTCGCTTGAGTTTTCTTTCCTCCATCGATCGCCTCGAGCTTCCACGACCCTTCGGTCACCTTGACCCGGGTGATTCCCTTTTCCGCCGGCGGACCAAGCTCGTTGGCCTGCTCCCAATGGCTGGCGTACCGCTCGTCGGAGGATTGGTCGTCGTGCACGAGAATGGTGAAATCGCGCGGACCAACAATTGGCGGGTTCAGGCGCATATACTGAACAATGGTATGTTTCGCGGAATCTCGCGAGAGGACTCGGGCCTCCTTGGTGTAAGGCATGAATTGCGGGTAGCTGTCAACGTCGTGCAGAACACGTCTTACTTTTGACAAAGGCGCGTCAATTTCGCCCACGGCCCTCAGCTCCTTAATTGGGCTTCCCTCTCGGGTGCGAGTGAGCACGGTGACGTCGGCATTCCGACCAATCTCCTCCCAGTCAGTGGCTCCAGTGGATCCGCCGGAGGCGGCAGCAAGCAATTGCGCGCAGATCACGATTGGTAAAAGCGCGGCCGTCGGCCGCCGGCTCCAGAAACGCCTTAGTGTTTCATCGTAACCACGGTGGTAAGCGAACAAATGATCAGCCATCGATTGATCTTCGGGAAAAGCTCACAAGATGCCGTTGACTGCTTCCGATGCAACCAGCATTTTCCCTGGCAAGTCTCCCCGCGCGCCGTTTCTAATCCATAGAGCTGCGTTTTGGCAAGCATTACCGGAACTCATAGGCCCGTCAGACCTACAGGACTTATCGCGGCACAGTCGTTTTTCGAAAAAGAATCAGCAACGCCGCCACTCGGGACCCGGGACCCGGGACTCGGGACTCCTCCCGCAATCCGCATCAGCTTGCCAGCGGTACCGCGGCCGGTTCCGGCACTTCTGTCGCGGCCGGCAGAACAATGGTAAACCGCGAACCTTGGCCCTCGGCACTCTCGACCGAGATTGTGCCGCCATGCGAATCAATGACCGCTTTGACTAGACTTAGTCCGAGACCGAGTCCGCGCTCGGTTCTACTCTTGTCTCCCCGGTAGAGTCTGTCCCAAATACGCGGCCTCTCCGCTTCCGGGATTCCTATACCCGTATCCGTCACGGTCAAACGCACGGTGGCATGCTGCTCATCACAGAGCATTGATACTCTCCCGCCCTTCGCGGTATACTTGATGGCGTTGTCGAGCAGATTGCCCAGGGCCTGTCGAATCCGGTTTGGATCGACATCGACGCGACAGGGGCCTGAACAGCTTGTCTCAAGGGCAATCTCCTTCTCTTCGGCCACGATCCGGTAGACATCAGCAACCTGTTCGATTACTTGGGCCAGCGGCACGATCGTCTTCTCCAGGCGCATCATTCCGTTTTCCGCTTCGGTGATGTCCATCAGGGTGTGCAGCATCGTCAGCACCCGATCCGATTCTTCCACGCAGTCTGCCAAGGCGTTCCGTGCGAAAGCGGGCAGAGAACCCTGGAGCGCCGTCTCCGCCGAACTCCGCAATCGTGTGAGGGGAGTTCGCAGATCGTGCGCCACATTATCGAGGGCATCGCGCAACTCCTGGATGAGCCGTTGATTTTTTGCGAGCACACGGTTGAATTGGCGCGCCAGATCGGCCAGGTCGCTTTGGGCCAGAGTTTCCGGCACGCGCTCGGCCAGGTTACCCGTATTGATAATGTTGCGCGCAGTCTTTAAAACGCTGCGCACCGGAGCGCTCGCCCGATGGGCAAAAAAAGCACCACCTGCCAGCCCAAGCAAAAAGGTTGGCGCCATTACGAGAAAGAAGGCCCGCACAAAAGGTTCCAGAAGCGCGACGCTCCGGTTTGTACTGCGCCCGACCTGCAGGATCGATCCGTCACTGAGCGGCATGGACGCAATCGTGAAATCGGTTCGATTGTCTTTGGGAATCCGCAACCAGGATCGCGGGCGTCCAGGGTCCGGACTCGTCGCCGGATCGTTGTTGAGACCGGCCCAGTCCGCGGGTGCGGCAAGGAAGAGAACGCTCCCGAGTTGACCGGTGACCCGGACAAAAAAGGGGCCCTCATCTTGATTGAACTGGCTCTGATGCACCAGCTCTTGCAAGGCCGGCAGGCCTCGCGTGGTGTAGACCGCCGCGCATTCTTTCAGGCGAGCTTCCACAATCGCTTGTTCGCTCCGTTCGTAAAATGATGTCAAAAGAAAGTAGAGCAGCGCAAAAAGGACGGCCGAACTCGCCGTGAAAATCACGGCATAGAGGACAGACAAGCGGAAAGCAAAACTATGCCTGAGGCGACTTAGCTGAGCGAACCACATAACCCACTCCGCGAATGGTGTGTATCAGTTTGTTGGGAAAGTTTCGATCGATCTTGGTACGCAGCCGGTGAACCAACACATCGACTACATTGGTTTGCGGATCAAAACTGAAATCCCAGACATGCTCCAGGATCATTGTCTTGGTTACCGGCCGCCCGGCGTGCCGCAAGAGCAGCTCCAGTAGCGAGAATTCCCGGCTCGGCAATTCGATCAACTGACCGTCTCGGCGTACTTCTCTGGTGAAGAGGTCGACCGTCAGATCGTCCACCGCCAGCTTGGACGGCTCTGGTGTTTGGGTCGACCGTCGAATCAGGGCCTGGACCCGGGCGAGGAGTTCGGAAAAAGCGAAGGGCTTGGTCAGGTAGTCGTCCCCTCCGGCCTGCAGGCCACTCACCCGATCGTCGACTTTGGCGCGGGCACTCAGAATTAGAACCGGTACGTGTATTTTTTGCTGACGCAGGCGCCGGATCAGGGACAAACCGTCCAGCTTCGGCAGCATGAGGTCGACTACGGCAGCATCATAAGTAATCGCCGCGGCGAGGTCGAGCGCGACCTCGCCATCAGCGGCGCGATCTATCGCGAAGCCGCTCTGCTTTAGTCCGCCGGCAATAAACGAGGCAATCTTCGGGTCATCCTCTACGACCAACACGCGCATAATTTGAGTCAACCGCTCCTCTTCCGTTTCCCGATATGGGCGGGAAGAAACTCTGTCCGGGTAATCTACCATTGAAACAAAAAGGGACCGGTAGCAACCGGTCCCTTTGTTCGTTACCTTGGACAGCGACTTAGTGCGACTCTTCGACCGTCACGTAGCGGGTGCCACCATGGCTCCAGATTTTGACCAGGGTCTCGCCGCCGGAGGGCTTGCTGGTCACATCAACTGCTTCCTGAGCATTGGTGATCGGATGGTGGTTGATCTCCAGAATCACGTCCCCTTCCTCCAAGCCGGCTTCGGCAGCCGGCGTGCCCGGTTCCACCTGGGTAATGACAGCACCGTGAACGTTTGCCGGAACTTTCAGCTCGGTACGGGCTTCCCGATCGAGATCAGCGACGGCAACGCCGTGGAGTGTGTCACTCGAGTTATTTCCACCGGGAGCGTTTTGCTCATTCTTGGCCAAGTCACTCTTGGCCAACTGCTTCAGGGTGATGGAAAAGTCCTTCGTTTCGCCGTTGCGATTGATTTGCACCGGAACGGTGGTTCCCGGAGGCGTTTCGGCAACTTTCAGCTTTAACCGGCTCGCATCCTGAACTGGCTGATTGTTGTACTTCGTGATCACGTCACCGCTCTTCAAGCCAGCTGCTTCGGCCGGACTGCCTGGGGTGACGTCCGCGACCAGAGCGCCATTGGCGCGGTCCACTTTGAAAGCCTGGGCCAGGCTTGGTGTAAGCGACTGGATTTGCACTCCGAGAAATCCGCGGGAAACGTTGCCGGTTTTCACCAGACTATCCATGACCCAGCGGCAAAGGTCTGAGGGAACGGCAAAGCCAATCCCCTGATTGCCGCCGCTGCGCGACAGAATCGCGGTATTGATCCCGACCAGACGACCCTCGACGTCTACCAGTGCACCACCGGAATTACCCGGATTGATCGCGGCATCCGTTTGGATGAAGTCCTGGTCCATGTCACCCGAGGTTACCCGATTCTTGGCGCTGACAATTCCCGACGTAACGGTCTGGCCAATCCCGAATGGGTTTCCGATAGCCAGCACCACGTCGCCAATTTGAACCTGGTCACTATTGGTAAGGGGCAAGGCCGGCAGATTTTGCGCGTCGATTCGGACGAGTGCGATGTCGGTCTGCGGGTCAGTGCCAACAACCTTGCCCGTAAAATTGCGCCCATCATTCAATCCGACCTGGATCTCCTTGGCATTCTGAACCACATGGTTATTCGTTAAAATATAACCGTCGGCCGAAACGATCACGCCTGAACCCAGGGCATGCTCTAAGGGCTGTTGCATCTCGCCACCCAACCCATTTCCGCCGGGACCATTCCCGCCGAATCCGCGGTTGCCAAAGAAATGACGGAAGAAATCAAGATCGGGTCCGCTCAGCCGTTCCTCCGGGTTACTTGCCGTTACGGCAATTTTGACCACACTCGGGGCGACTTTTTGCACGATTGGCGCATAGCTACTCTGAGTGCTTTGCGTGCGAGTCAGTGGCGAATCATCTTCCTTGAGATTTAAGGGAGGTTTCTCCGTTTGGTTCTTATTTTCCGTTCCGGCGTTGATTGCCCACGCCGAGCCTGCGATCACTAAAAGGCCGGCTACGGCTCCCTGTAGCCAGCGTTGCGCATTGGGTTTGTTCATAAAGTCTTTGTTTGCTGTTTTAATCTGCGCTTCTAGTGGACCACTCTCAAGTGACGGGACCCTTGCGGCACAATTACATTTCTGAAAGGAATCAGCCTTGCTACCGTTCCCAGGGCTGGAGCGAATCCCCCTGACATTCACTACCGACAACCCATTTCTGCCACTCGCACAATAGAGCATCTTCTTTCCAGAATCCAAAGCAATTGGGTCGACATCACCGGCGATCGCAATGGAGCTAAGGCGTTCGCCCGAGTCAGCGTTCAACACCACAGCTGGCCGTTGCCATTGGCCATCGGTCATCGTCCATCGGTCATCGCTCATTGCTTCTGCGCGCCAGGTACAAAAAAGCTACAATGCGTTGCTCCGCGCACATTCGCCAAGCGACTGTTTTTCTCCTATCAGATGAATATCGTGGCTGCTCTTCTGAAACTCGCATGGAAACACGCCCGATCCGTCGCGGCCGGTGTGTTCCTGCTCTGCGCACCGGCCGCCTTTGCCCGAAATGTAATTATCTTTGTGGCCGACGGCCTCCGCTCCGGATCGGTGAATGAGCAGGACGCCCCCACGCTCACCTCGATCCGCGAAAAAGGCGTGTTCTTTCAGAACAGCCATGCACTGTTCCCGACCTTCACGACGCCGAACGCCTCCGCGATCGCCACCGGACATTATCTTGGCGACACCGGTGATTTCAGTAACACGGTTTACACTGGTTACCTCACCGCTCGGTTGGACAATACCCAGACCCCTTTTATCGAAAGCGATTCCGTCCTCAGCGACATCGACAAGCATTTCTCGGGCAATTTTCTAGACGAAGAGACTTTGCTGGCTTTTGCCAAGGATCACGGCTTTGAAACGGCCGCCGTCGGAAAGGTCGGTCCAACGTTGATCCAAGTGATCGCTGAAGCGAACCCTGTTCACGGCTCGGTTCCGATCCCCGGGACAATCATTATCGATGATGCGACCGGAAAAAAGGGAGGCGTGCCCCTGAGTTCGCGAGCAGCAGAAGCACTCACTGCTGCAAGACTTCCTCTGGTGGCGCCCGACCGATCAAATCAAACCGCGCCAACCGCCCCGGAAAACAACGGCTATCCGGGGACAAACGAAACGCCGGGCACAGTGCAGCCAAATGTCTCCCAGCAACAATACTTTACCGACGCCTTTACCAAAGCGGTCCTTCCCCTTTTCGTAGGAGAACACCAGCCCTTCGCCGCGGTCTTCTGGACCCGCGATCCGGACGGCACGCAGCGCGGACGCTGGCTTACATCCTCAAATTTCGAATTCCGCTCAAAGGAGATCTGACTGGGCGCGTCCTTCTGGAGGCTTTGGCCTCCGGGCCGGCAAAGGTCGCTTTTTCGCGCTTAACAGTCCGCTCTGAACCAAACGCTAACGGAATGGCAACAGTTCTGAATTTTCAGGAAGTCGGCGGCACGCGGTATTTCGATGCAGCGGGTTTTCCCGGAAGAACGGTCGGGCTGCAAGCCGGGCATTGAGGTAGTGCCAGTGCTGGTGCTAGTGCTAGTGTCGGTTGTCAGCAGCATGGTCGGACTAGCAGCGCCTTATTTCCGCTGACGCGTGAGGCGACGACGCATCCGGCCCTGCGTGGGACGCTACGTAGCGCCGACGGCCTCGTCGGTACACCCCGGGGGAGATTGCCCAGCACGTCGCGCAATCAGTCGATCTCAACGGCGCAGGTGATACGTAGCGCCGACGGCCTCGTCGGTACACCCCGGGGGAGATGCCCAGCACGTTGCGCAATCAGTCGATCTCAACGGCGCAGGTGATACGTAGCGCCGACGGCCTCGTCGGTACACCCCGGGGAAGGTGCCCAGCACGTTGGGCAATCAGTCGATCTCAACGGCACAGGCGATACGTGGCGCCGACGGCCTCGTCGGTACATTGCGGAATCCAAGCAAAGCCGGTCTTAGTCCAGATGAATACACGCTCTGGAGTTATGCATAGCGCAGCTTTGAGCGTCACCGGATCGAGGGGATCGCACGACGTCTTGGGCGTGTACACCGGAGTACCGACGGGGCCGTCGGCGCTACGCAACGCACACGCCTTTCTGGGTCACCGGATCGAGTGGATCGCGCGACGTCTTGGGCGTGTTCACCGCGTACCGACGGGGCCGTCGGCGCTACGCAACGCACACGCCTTTTGTGGTCACGGGATCGAGCGGATCGCACGACGTCTTTCGGCGTGTTTACGGGCGTACCGACGGGGCCGTCGGCGCTACGCCGACCTCGGGCGTGCCCGAATACGTCGCGCAATCAGTCGATCTCAAGGGCGCAGGTGCTACGTAACGCCGACGGCCTCGTCGGTACATCCCGGGAAGGTGCCCAGCACGTTGAGCAATCAGTCGATCTCAACGGCACAGGCAATACGTAGCGCCGACGGCCTCGTCGGTACACCCCGGGGAAGGTGCCCAGCACGTTGAGCAATCAGTCGATCTCAACGGCACAGGCGATACGTAGCGCCGACGGCCTCGTCGGTACACCCCGGGGAAGGTGCCCAGCACGTTGCGCAATCAGTCGATCTCAACGGCACAGGCGATACGTAGTGCCGACGGCCTCGTCGGTACATTGCGGGATCCACTGGACAGTCTTGCAAAACAGAATCACAACTATTATAAAATTGGTTATATATGCGAGAACGTTTTCAGCCCTTCTCAAGGGGCGGCGCAGTGTCAAGGCACCGCCGGCGGCTCCCGCACTGGCAGCAAAACGGTGCGACATACTTTGTGACGTTCCGATTGGCTGACTCGGTTCCACAAGTGCTGCTCCAGAGATCGGAAGAGGAAAAGGCCTCTTGGCTTCGAAACAACCCGAAACCTTGGAAGCCGGCTGCGGCTCAAGAATATAGAACTCGCTTCTCCAACAAAATGGAGCGGTGGCTCGATAGGGGCTATGGCAGTTGTCTGCTCCGGAATCCTGAAATCCGGGCTGTTGTGGAAGAACATCTGCTGTTTCAACACGAAAGGGAATATTTCCTAAATAGCTTCGTAGTGATGCCGAACCACGTCCATGTTCTGGTCGTTCCACGGCAACCACTCGCGAAATTGGTGCAAAGGTGGAAGTCTTGCTCTTGCCGGCGTATCAACACACTCCGCCGAGGTTTGGGAACTCTGTGGATGCGGGAATACTTTGATCACATCGTTCGTGATGCTGTCCGGCTGGAAAGATTTCGCGATTACCTGCGAAGCAATCCAAGCAAAGCCGGTCTTAGTCCAGATGAATACACGCTCTGGACTTATGCATAACGCGGCTTTCTGCGTCACCGGATCGAGTGGATCGCGCGGCCTCTTGGGTGTGTTTACCGGAGAACCGACGGGGCACGTCGGTGCTACGCCGACCTCGGGCGTGCCCAGCACGTCGCGCAATCAGTCGATCTCAACGGCGCAGGTGATATGTAGCGCCGACGGCCTCGTCGGTACATTGCGGAATCCAGGCAAAGCCGGTCTTAGTCCAGACGAATACACGCTCTGGACTTATGCATAACGCGGCTTTCTGGTTCACCGGATCGAGGGATCGCACGACGTCTTGGGCGTGTGTACCGGAGTACCGACGGGGCCGTCGGCGCTAGCAACGCGCACGCCTTTCTGCGTCACGGGATCGAGGGGATCGCACGACGTCTTGGGCGTGTGTACCGGAGTACCGACGGGGCCGTCGGCGCTACGCCTACACCTTCAGTTCGGTCTCTTCCTGCTCAAACAGCTCAAGGCTTACGGCCGGTTCTGTTGCCTCCAGAAGTGATTTGCGGGATTTGGCGTCGCGAAAGATTCGCATCAGCAGGCCTACCACCCGCAAATACTCCGAATCCAGGGCTTTCGGAACGCCAATCACAAAGAGGAACTGCAGAAAACTGTTTCGCTCCTCGAGTGGGGGTAATAAGCGTCCAAAAGCCATCACCATCTCGTTTACGGCGTTGGTTCGGATATGTACAAGAGCAAGGCCGAAATCGTAAGTAGCTTTGCTTTTGCTTTCCTTGTCAATCAACTGATTGTAAAACTGTCGCCAATCGACGACGCGCGCGTCTTGCTGCAGAGATTGCGCCACCCGACGCACGGCTTCTTCCCGCGTGCCCACTTTTATATCCAGCAGGACGTTTTCCGGGCGCAGCGCTTCGCGAAACCGGATCATAGGGCGCTCCCGCTCCAGCGGAGTTTCGCGCGGAGAATATCGGCAAAGGTGAGGTCCTTCGGCAGGAGCAGGGGTAGACGCGCTTCCGCCGCGCGCACGACAACCGAGTCCCCACCAGAGATCTGGGTGGCGTCCTGACCATCGACGCTGAAAAGCAACGGCAGCTCAACCCGACTTGGGCGCAAGGTAATGATGGAGCGGTTGGAAACGATGACCGAGCGATTAGTGAGCACGTGCGGACAAATCGGCGTGACAAGAAATACTCCTGAGTTTGGGCTGACGATCGGACCTCCGGCCGAGAGCGAATAGGCAGTTGAGCCAGTCGCGGTCGCCAGGATCAATCCGTCCGCATTGTATTCGGCAAGAAACGTTTGATCAGTCCAGACCTCCACCTGGACAAGGCGCGCTCGCTCGCCCCGCGAAACGACGACATCATTCAAGCCGAGCTGGCGGTGGATCAGTTTGCCATCGTGCTCCAGACGCGCTTCCAAAAGCGTACGTTCGTCCACTCGGTAATCCGCGACGGCCAATGCACGAGCCGCGATCGCGAAGTCGGGACCGCCGAAACAGGTGAGAAATCCGAGCGAACCGAAATTAATTCCCATGACGGGTTTCGTTTTGCCGTTAAGGTCGCGCACCAGCCGCAGGAGGGTACCGTCACCGCCAAGGGCGACAAACAGATCAACTTGTTCGTAGAGTTCGTCCAACGCGCGCCCTTTTTCGCCGATCAGCCGAGCCGAGTCCCGCTCCAGAAGAGTTGAGATACCCTCCTGACGGAGAGCTGTCAGAAGCACTCTGAGCGACTCGGCCGCACCGGGTTTGCGCCAGTGGGCATAAATTCCTAGCGTCAGCGAAGACATCCGAGAAATTCCCTGTTTCCTTTTGCTCCAGTGATCGGCGATTCTATTGCGCCGAGCCATTCGCGATACAGCACATTGAGGCAGTATTGTCTGATTCGCTCCACCGCCAGGAACCGGCTGTTCAGGTCGCGCACTATTCCTCCTTTTCCAACCTGCTCGGAAGAAAGCTCGAACTGTGGTTTAATAAGAACGATTACGAAGCCGCCCGCCTCGACACAAGAAAACATTGCCGGCAGAACGAGGGTCAACGAAATGAAGGAGACATCGGCGACCGCGAGCGTCACCTTATTTCCCAGCATCTCTGGCGTCAGGTAGCGCGCGTTCTGACCTTCAAGGAGGGTTACGCGGGGGTCTGTGCGCAGCTTCCAGGCAAGCTGATTGTGACCCACATCCACCGCGATCACCCGGGCAGCGCCGTTTTGCAAAAGACAATCGGTGAAACCTCCGGTTGAGGAACCCACATCCAGACAGGTTTGCCCTTCCGGGAAAACCTGAAAATGTTGCAAGGCTGCTTCCAGCTTATAGCCACCTCGTCCGACGAATTTCTCGCGCGCTTTCACCTGCACCGCGATGCCTGGCTTCACCAGCGAACCGGGTTTGTCGATGATCTGCTCGTTCACGAGCACCTGACCGGCCCGGATCAAACGCTGCGCGCTTTCACGCGAATCGACTTTTCCGAGCTCCACCAACAATCGATCGATCCTGGTCTTTTTGCCGGGCTCCACTTCTAGTAAATATCCGACCTAACCCGTCGAAATAAAAGCTTGATAAAGGGAACAAAATCTATTCGGGTTCCCGAGCCGGATACTTATGTCGTCTCAAGATCTCAAGGAGCAGATCAAAGAAATGTTGATCAACAATTTGATGCTTCGGACCCCGAAAGAAGAAATTGGTGATGATTTGCCGTTGTTTGGGCCGGAAGGGCTTGGCTTGGATTCGATCGACGCTCTGCAACTGGTCGTCAGCTTGGAGAAAACCTTTGGAGTCGGGATTCCCAACTCAAATGTGGCCAGGATCGCCCTCGAGACCGTAAACAGCATTCACGATTACATTGTGCGCAACAGAACACCGGGCAGCGCCACGTGAGGCGGGTCCGTTTCACGTTTCACGTTTCGTGTTTCACGTTACTTCTTGCCCCTGTGCTCGGTAGGGACGAGCTCCGCTCGTCCGAATGGCGAGATCCACCTGCGCTCAAATGGTCAAGCAGGAATTTGACCGGAGTTTGACCCTGCCGCCTCAGGTGTTGCGGGACAATCTCTTTATTCGAACCTCCGGCGGGAACTCGTTTGAGCCGCACACAGGGGGTGTGCCACACCTCCACGACGGCTCAAACAAGTTCTCGCTGACGCTCGAATGAATTTTCGCCCTACCAGCACAGAGCCCAGGAATGTTCCGAGGCGCTCTCTGAATTCTCCCCGACCGACGCGAAACGTGAAACGTGAAACCCTATGCCGCCCCCGTCACGGTCTCGGCACGATTGATCGCATCAATCAACTGACGGATCCGTCCAAAGTTTCCTCGGTGGGGAATCCCTACTATTCGCGACAATCGGTTCAGCTCCGGCTCATTCTGTTCCTGTTTCAGCGGCGGCGACGCGCGGAACGGACCCTTGCCTGCGAGGTCACCAAATTCACGGTTAAGGTCATCGAGAGCTCCCGCCGTAAGCTGCTCCTGAAGCCGGATCACCAGACGGTCGCCGACCCACCGGTAGGAGTGAAAGTTCCGATAGAATTGGATAATCTCCGCGACGGCCTGCTCCACATTTTCGGTCACCCGGAAAAGGCAAAGGTCCGCCGGTGAAATCAATTCGGCGCCAAGCAGGTGCCGGGTGAGAAATTCGTGCCAGGTTTTCCAATAGGTACCGCCTTCCTGGTCCACCAGAACCATCGGAATGATTCTGGATTTCCCGGTTTGCATCAGCGTCAGGCATTCAAACCCTTCGTCCATGGTGCCGAACCCTCCCGGAAAAAGCGCGATCGCATGCGTCTCTTTGACGAAATTGACCTTGCGCGTGAAGAAATAGTTAAAATTCACGAGTTTTGGGTCGCCATTGATAATTTCATTTGCCCGCTGCTCGAATGGCAGGCGGATATTCAATCCAAAGCTGTGCTCTCGTTCAGCCCCTTTTTGGGCAGCCCCCATGATACCGTCTCCGCCCCCGGTGATAATCATATAGCCGTGCTCGCGAATCAGGCGGGCGAATCGTTCGGCCGCCGAAAATGCCGGTTGACCGGCGGAGGTCCGGGCTGAGCCAAAGATCGCTATCTTTCGGATACCTTGGTAGGGAGCAAAAGCCTTGGCCGCTGCCCGCAATTCCTTCAACGACCGATTGATCATCTTCAGATCCGGCACGGGCACAGCATCGCTTCCCATCCGCAGCGCGGTCACGATCATCTCGGCAATAAGCTCGGGCGACTGCCGGACGCCCCAGTCAGACACCAACTCCTGGATCCGCCGATCGAATTCAGGATCGCCCGAAGAGGCAAAGGACGTCTGGAGAGCATGGATACCGCCCGCGGTAAAATCTTGCACAACTTGATCTAAAACGGCTCCTCACTGATTGCATTAAGAAAAAGGTTGAGCGGGCCTGCATCGCTTTATCCGGCCTGAGCCGAAAGGAGCCCCGGCTCGGAGGGTTGAAGCGGCACGGGTCCATCCGGCGGCGCTGCTTGTCGGTCGCGCAGGAATTCACGCTATTCTCCCTCCGCGCGCCTTGCCACTGGACTCGTGGCGCTTCAACCGTGCTCCCGCTACACTAAACAGTGCCCTAGTCGGTTGCGATTTGTCGTTCGGCTCAATCCGTGCTAATGCCTCGGTTCCTTTCATGATTGTCATATTAAAGCCGAACAGTCCGCCGGATAAAATTGACGAGGTCATCCAGGAGGTCGCCAAGCTCGGGTACACCCCCCATCCGATCCGCGGCGAACTGCAGACGGTCGTTGCGGCGATCGGGGATGAGAGAACCCATCACACCCTGGAATCGCTTACCGTGCTCCCGCAGGTCGAACGGGTATTGCGCGTGCAGAAGCGGTTCAAGCTGGCCAGCCGTGAGTCGCGAACGGAGGGAACGGTTGTCGATGTCGATGGATTATTGATCGGCGGAGACAGTTTTGTAGTGATGGCCGGCCCGTGCAGTGTGGAATCCGAAGAACAGCTTCTGACGACCGCTCGTGCGGTCAAAGCTGGAGGCGCCACCGTTCTCCGCGGCGGAGCTTACAAACCGCGGACCTCGCCGTATGAATTCCAGGGCCTCGGGAAGGAAGGCTTGCGCCTCCTGGAATGCGCGAAGCGAGAGACCGGCTTAAAAATCATTACCGAAGTGTTGAGCGAACGCGACGTCGAGCATGTCGCGGAAACGGCTGATATTTTGCAGATCGGCGCCCGTAATTCACAGAATTTCCAATTGCTCGTCGAGTGCGCCCGATCTCGGAAGCCGGTCCTGCTGAAGCGCGGCATGAGCGAGCGGATCGAGGAGTGGCTGCTGGCGGCGGAGTACCTGCTGGCGAATGGCAATCCGAATGTGCTGCTTTGCGAGCGGGGCATTCGCACGTTCGAGAATTATACTCGAAACACACTGGATCTCTCCGCCGTGGCGATTGCCAAGAGAGAGTCGCACCTGCCGGTCATTGTCGATCCGAGCCAGGGTTGCGGCCGGGCTGATCTCGTAAAGGTTCTTTGCCGTGGCGCCATCGCCGTCGGGGCGGATGGGCTGTTGGTGGAGGTCCACCCGAATCCGGCCGAAGCGTTGAGCGACGGCCAACAGCAAATAGATTTCCAGCTCTTTGCTGAGTTGGTCGACGAATCGATGCCTTTTCTGAATGCCGCCGGTCGAAAAATCGTCTAGTTGAATGGATTAACCCCTCATCGAGCGTTTCCGCGGAGCAGGCATCCGCAAAGCGGCGAACTTTCGAAGAACTTGCGACCAGAACCGCTGGATTGCTAAAACAGGCGCACATTGCTGAATCACTCCCGATTTCCAGACCAGCATTCATGGATCAGCCCTATGACGTTGCAATAATCGGCGGAGGCCCCGCCGGAAGTACTGCCGGGACCTTTCTAGCCAGGAAGGGCCGGCGCGTCATCATCCTCGAAAAAGAGACGTTTCCTCGGTTTCGCGTTGGCGAATCGACTCTTCCGGCGATCAATGATATCCTCGAACGACTCGGGGTCAGGTCGAAAATTGATCAGGGCGGGTTCCTGATAAAGTACGGTGGAGAGATCGTGTCGGCCTGTGGTTCAGCTCGGGCGCGTTTTTATTTCCGGGACGGCTGGCATTCCCGTCACGAAACGGCGTACCAGGTCGAGCGATCGAGGTTTGACCAGATTCTCCTGGAGCATGCCGTCGAGTCCGGTTGCGAACTGCGACAGCCCCTGACCGTGAGGAAGATCACGTTTACTCCAAACGAGGTCGCCCTGAGCAGCGATGGCGCGACGATCAAGGCTCGCTACATCATTGATTGCACGGGTCGCAACAGCTTGATCGCTCATCATCTCAACCTGAGGCAGCCGTACCCTCATCTCCGCAAATTTTCCGTATTTGCCTTCTTCGACAATATGCGCTGCGAAGAGGGCGAAATTGGCACAATGACGAAAATGATTCGCGGCGTGGATAGCTGGTTCTGGCTGATTCCGTTGTCTGAACGAACGTGTAGCGTCGGAGTCGTGATGGACCTGGACCGCTATCGGGCCTTGCGGATGACTCCCGAAGCGGTTTTGCAAAAAAGTATCACCGAACAGCCCGAGCTGAAAAGATCCCTGTTCGATGCGAACCCTTGCACCCCCATCTACGCGACGAGCGATTTTTCCTATCATGTCTCGAAATTGGCCGGAGAGCGTTGGCTGCTGGCCGGTGATGCCGCCGGTTTCCTTGACCCGGTTTTCAGCAACGGGGTTTACCTGGCCTTCTTCTCCGGGGAAAAGGCGGCCCATGCGGTTGAGCAGGCGTTGGCTGATCCTGCTCAGCGTCGCAAAGCCTTTCAGTGCTATGAGAGGGTCATCCAAAACCGATTCAAGTCTTATTTGAAGCTGGTCAATGCCTGGTACACCCCCGAGTTCGTCGAGATCTTTCTGCATCCGCGAGAAATCCTGAATATCGTTCCCACGGTGAACGCGGTTCTTTCCGGCAACCCCAGCCGAAGCTTCGCCGTCCGCTGGCGGATGTGGTTCTTTTTCCTGCTCGTTTATTTACAGGGACGTTCCCGAAAGCTTGTGCCACAGCTGTCCTTTCAGCCCAGACTTTCATGAGGACGCGGTTCTGGTTGTTGATCGCTCTTGGCGCATTAGCCGGCTGTCAAAGCGTCGAGGAAATCTCGAGCCTTGGTCCCCAGGCGAAGACGCGTATCGGCCAGATGCTTTATCAAACACCGAAACGCTCGGTCGCGGCTGACGTCTATCTTAGTACTTTGGCGAATGGCGATTATGCGCTGACCATGACCAAAAGCGGCGTGACAATTCTTCAACTTGAAGCTCGAGACGATAGCTTGACTGCGGCAGGATTACTGGTTCGCAATGGGTTCACCGGTAATATCCGCCGTCTGCCTGCTCCCCTGCGCCCGTGGGGAGAATTCCGCGCGATCATTCCGCATTTTGACGGCAACGAAAACCAGGCAGGGGAACCTGGCCGCTGGCAGGCTACTTTCGAACGAGAGAGCGGCCACCTCACAACGGCGGAAATCCGGTTTCAGCAAGGAACGAGCATGGTCTTCAGCTTTAGCCGATAACCGTATGGCTTCGACCGTTTCAGAGCCTCCCCCTCTCGGGGCGAATGGCGACGATCTTATTTTGACCCGGAACTCCTGGTACGCACCGCGATGGCTGAACACCTCCCTTTGGATCACCGAGCGGGTGCCGGCCTGGCTGAGTCGTCCGATGGCAGTGGCTCTTGGCGAGCTTAGCTATCGGCTTTGTGAGAACCGTCGAGCAGCTGTTCTGCGGAATCTCGGAGCTCTCATTCCTGGCGAGAAACAAAGGCAAGCCGTCTGCCGTCGATGCTTCCACAATTTCCTGCGAATGCTCCACGACTTTTTCGATGCAGCGTCGGGGGG
Source organism: uncultured Verrucomicrobiae bacterium (assembly GCA_963813025.1). Classification (GTDB taxonomy): domain Bacteria; phylum Verrucomicrobiota; class Verrucomicrobiia; order Chthoniobacterales; family JAFAMB01; genus CAVSUL01. The sequence continues at coordinate 193,482 of CAWEXO010000005.1, forward strand.
CGCTCCGCGCATCAACCAACTTATGACCAAGCGACGAGGCTTCGATTTCCTGGAATCTGCTCGCCAAGCCGGCCGCGGTACAATTCTCATCACCGGACATCTCGGCGCGTGGGAGTTGGGGGGAATGGTACTGGCGGCCGACGGTTTTCCGGTCAACGTCGTTACCCTGGCAGAGCCGACGCCTGAACTCAATGATTGGCGTCGCCAGTACCGGGAACGTTTCGGCATCAAGACAATCACGGTCGGAAACGATAAATTCGCGTTTGTCGAAATTGTCGCCGCGCTTCGCCGCAACGAGCTTGTTGCTATGCTGGTCGACCGTCCCTATCTCAATAGCGGCGTCGAAGTACGCTTTTTTGAACGTCTGACTTCGTTCTCTGCGGCCGCCGCACATCTTTGGTATCATACGAGAGCTACGGTGATCCCGGCATTTGTTCTCCAATTGGAGCCCGGCAGCTACGGTTGTTATGCCTATCCTCCGATCGAGATGCATCCGGACCGGTCGGCAAGCGAGAACAGTCAGCTGGTGGCCGATGTTTTCCAGACGATCATTCGCGAGTTCCCCGACCAATGGTTTAACTTCGTTCCGGTCTGGAAACGCTGAAGCAGTTTTATGAAAAGAAATATTCTGGCGCTTCTATTGGCGCTGCCCCTCACCCTCCAAGCTGCTCCCTTGACCTCCTCGCAGACGGAGGATCTGGTCAAGAGGATCGAAGCTATCCATCAATCCAAGCCCTCTCTTCAGGCGCATTTTCGGGAAGAGCGTCGTACCCCCGTGCTCAAGGATCCGGTCGTCAACGAGGGCGTAATTTGGGCGACGCTGCCCGATAAAATCCGGCGCGAGATCGGTGCTCCCAACCCCAGTACCACCGTAATCGACGGGAAGAGGATGGTGATTTACTACCCACGGTTGCACGATGCCGAGTTTTATGATCTCGAAAAGCGGCCCGTCCTCAAGGATCCGCTCAAGGCGTTAACCGCGGGTCTCGATTTTCAGCAGGTCTATAATTACTATAATGTCGAAGGCGCCCAGGAAGGTGATCTTTACCGTCTGACCTTGACGCCTAAGACGTCTTCGCTCAAGCGGGTCGTAAAGTCCGTGACTGTGACGGTCGACCAAAACCTCGCTCCTCAACGGGTCGACTTCGAAACCGCCAAAGGAGATCAGATTACCGAGATCTACAGCAGCGTCCGGCGCGATCCCATTCCCGATTCAGTGTTTGAGTTTACTCCTCCGTCCGGGACGAACATTACCAAACCGTTCGGCAGCTGACGGAGTTTCGGGTCCCGTGTCGCGAATTGTGAGTCCCCGAGTTGGGTGGAACCAGCCGGGCGCAAGGCATTAGCGACACTCGGGACCCGGGACCCGCAACGTCATTGTCAAGGGTGGCACCCTTCCGTTCTCACCAGCCCTCCGTCATTGACTTCGCCCTGTTTTAGAGTAGACAAACCGCTCCAGAAAAGCTCGTCGATTGCCTCGTGGTGTAATGGTAGCACAAGTGACTCTGGATCACTTTGTCATGGTTCGAATCCATGCGAGGCAGCCAATGCAAAACCAACAGCTGCAAGAGATTACAAGGCGCAACTTCTTAAAGCAAAACCGTAGAAACTAGACACCCGCCAAAAACCAGCCACGGCAGCGGATTGCCCAGGGTCCGATCCTAAGTTGGCACCTCAGTACACATCGCCGGTGTATATCCAACCCTGAATTTCTCTTTTTGCGTACGCTTCAACTTGTCCTGACTCGAACGCGGATTCGGCAGCTTTTCTTGCCTGTTCTCTTGAATAAAGATTTTGGTCCGGCTGCCAGACTGAAGCAGATTCACCTCGACATGAAAGTAAGATGATAAATTCCCTGTTCTTTTGGCGCGACTTTATGCACCAAAAATATTGCCCTGACTTTAATCTCGTAGTTCACGTCCTTGTGGGGACAAAGCTAAGGGTCAAATCTCAATATTCAACATTGCCGTGACTTTTCTCAGCTTTGTCCGTAATGCCGGGTCAACCTTGAGCCTTTTCTCGAACCGTGAAATTGCCGCGTTGACCGCGGCGTACTCCATCCCGCCCGCCAGTTCTCCAAGCTCGCCCAGCCGCAGACCGCCATATCTTTGGCCCAGATACAGATCCGCGGGCAACGCTCCATTGCCCCGCTCGGTTGACATCTGATCCCATCTCACCAGCATGCCTCCGGCTCCAAGGTTTGGGCATCAACCTTGAGCCGCTCACCCCCGCACCGGCCCGCCCTTCATGACCCCCGAGTTCTTTCACGCGCTCGGCGAGCGCCGTAAATCCGGCGAGCTGCTGGTCGAGCGTTTCCACCGGACGAATAAGAAACGCGCCGGCAACGCTAGACTTATCGCTCTCCAGAATGACCCCGCGCAGTTGCTTGACACGGCCCGGTCGATCCGGAACAGAGGGCGGCAACGACTTTGGTAACGGATCTAGTTGTGACACGAGCGAATCATAAGTCGCTTTTTGGGGTCTGCGCACAATCCGTGAACGCTCAAAGTTCAAAAACAATTAGCAACTCCTCAGGTCCAGCCCCGCCACTTGCACCGTCGTATGCGGACACTATACGGGTGCCGCCAGACCAACGACGGGTAGGGCAGGGATGGCACCTTCAGCAGGCGGGGCAAAGAGGGAGTAACCTCGATGAACAAGGACACGACAAAGTCTGCGCGGCGCTGCGACAAGGCGTTCGATCGTTCAGGGGTGCGGATGTGGGAGAGCGGATTGTTTTCGGGCCCCGCCATTTAGTTTTGGGACCTTTAGTCGCATTGGCTTTCGAGCTCACTGGACGATAGTGGCCAAGCGTGCAGGCTAGGCAGCAGAACGAATTAATTTTGGTGACCGGTGCTACCGGTTACGTGGGAGGCAGGCTGGTCCCCCGTCTTCTCCAGGCAGGCTATCGGGTTTGCTGCTTGGTACGCAGGCTAACCAATCTCGACCGTGAGCCGTGGCGGTCCCAAGTCGAGTGCGTTCAGGGCGATGTGCTGCGCCCCGAAAGCTTGACGGCCGCGATGGAAGGCGTGGCCACGCTGTACTACTTGGTCCATAGCATGGGAGGCGGAAGGGATTTCGAGGCTCAGGATCTGGCCGCCGCTAGCCATTGTGCTAAGGCCGCCAGCGTGCAGGGGGTGCAACGAATCATCTATCTCGGCGCCCTGGGTGACTCGGCAGCGAAGCTTTCCGCCCATCTACGGTCGCGTCAGCAAACCGGAAGTGCTTTGTGCGAGGCGGGCGTGCCGGTGACCGAATTTCGTGCGGCTGTCATCATCGGTTCGGGTAGCCTTTCATTTGAGCTAATCCGATACCTATCAGAACGATTGCCGGTGATGATCTGCCCCCGCTGGGTTTATACGCGAATTCAACCTATCGCGATTCAGAACGTGCTGGATTACTTGGTGGCCGCGCTGCAACAGCCGGAGAGCGCAGGCCGGATCATTGAGATCGGGGGAGAAGACGTCCTGACTTACGGCGGATTGATGGAAACGTACGCCAGTGTACGCGGCCTGAAACGCTACCTCCTACCAGTCCCCCTTTTGACGCCCAGGCTTTCCTCATACTGGGTGCGTCTAGTGACGCCGTTTTCGGTCAGTGTGGCGCGCCCGCTGATTGAGGGGTTGCGCAACGAAGTCATTGTCCGCGATAACGAAGCCCGGGAAATATTTCCTGATGTACGATTGCTGGATTGCAAAGCGGCCGTGAAGCTCGCCCTAGCGGATACGAAAGCGGACCAATTGGACAAGTTGCTGGGGAGTTTGCCGGTGCCATCCCACCAGCGACCCTCTGTAAGCAGAGGCTCTGGGAAAGGGGTGATCGTGGAACGGCGCCGAAGGGTGGTGAACGCATCAGCCGAGCAAGTTTACTCCATCATCGCCGGATTGGGCGGAGCCCAAGGTTGGCCCGCGCTGAATTGGGCTTGGCGGCTGCGTGGCTGGATCGATGGCCTGCTTGGGGGCGTGGGCATGCGTCGGGGTGAAGCAGGCGCTTTGCGCGTCGGAGAGGTCTTGGATTTTTGGCGCATTGAGGAGGCTGAAGCCGGACGGTTACTCCGGCTGTGTGCCGAGATGAAATTGCCCGGGAAAGCCTGGTTGCAGTTCCAGGTGGAACCGCAATCCGGTGGGTACAGCGAACTAATTCAGACGGCGCTCTTTGAGCCTAAAGGGCTCAGCGGCGTGCTGTACTGGTATTGTCTCTATCCGGTGCACTGTTTGATCTTCAGCCGCATGATCCAGCGGATTGCGGAGCGGGCCGAGAGAATCGCTAGTCGCCCGCAAAAAGCAGCAGGGTGAAATCCGCTGCCTCCTTCAGGCCTTCATGGGCTTACCCCTGCGCACCTCTAATCCGGCGTTCATTGAACTAAACGGACGTGGCAGTCTGGGTTGGCTTGAAGGTTTTAATGAGATGGTCACACCTTGCGGTTATGAATGGGTTGGGCACCCCAGTATGGATAAAGGCGTAATGCTCCCCTCGCATGGGCTGGCAGCCAACATTCCGGCGTCGAAAGTCGTGCTGAGCATCGACGAGGACCCAGCCTACACCATCCGACTGAAAGGAGATTTGAAGGAACAGGCATTCAAATTAGTCAATTTTGTTATCGCGACAAAGCTGAGCACCGAAGCCAGCGCTCAACAGTTTTTGGGCAGACATAGCGCTGAATCAAGACGGGCTCTCGATGCGGACCGATCCGCCGAAAGCAGACAGTCGCGCTTCCCTGGCCTTTTCCGCAATTCCGTCACCATAGGCATTTTCACTAAATCGCCTTGATACGTCTCTGCCGTTCTCTTTCCAGTACGCTTCCCAAAACCAGTCAATGCGCTTCCCGACCTGCCGCGACCCGCGTCTGATGCCATAAGTTCTTTTCGCTTTTCGAGCCATCGATTCCCAACGAAAAATACCGCGAGAATTCCTAATGCCATGCCAAAACGCTTCGATTGAGGATACTCGCTTACATCGGTAGCGGAAATCGGGCCCATGGTCTTTTCGGAAATCCCAAGGCGGTTGAGGATTGTTATCTTGCCACGGGCCAATGCGGGTTATCTCGAGCCCGCCTTTGCGCGTCACGATAGATGCTTTGGATCTCCGCCGGCGCTTCGTTGATGTTATAACCCCATGCAAGGCCATCCTCGAGCATCTCGAGGCCCACATCCATACCGTCTATGAAAGCCATGCAAATGAGTCGGTCGGAGCCGTGACGATCAGTTGATTGCGGTCAAAGCTCGACGTTCCGACCAAGAACAAGCGCGATCATGGCGCGTTTCGCAGAATCGCCATAAGCCTGGCCTATTTCTGGCGCGTCGATGAACGCTAATCTGACGCGAAGAAGCGTGTTCTCGGCGGTCAACACCCCGATCGCGTCCGAATCGAACACAGCAACTACGCGACCGCGGAGGCTCTCTTGCTGCGCGCTTGCGTCGTTAGCAAGCAAGAGACAAAGCAGGCCGGGAAGAACAAAACGACACCACAGCAATAGTAGAACGACGGCCTGAGCTGTTGCTTTAGCCCTGCTCCGCGACAAGGTTATGTCACTGACAACTTCTTGGCCTCACGATACTTGCGTCCTTCTTCAAGCAGCTTCTTCTTATGGCGGCGGCGGTAGGCGCAGATCGGTCTCGGCACCACTCGGCTCCCCCTAAGGACGTTATATACAATCTTCGGAGGAATAGGGGGACGGCGAATTTGTGACCTTGGGAATTACCAGCGTCCAGGCGCAAGCTGAATCTCGGCGAACAGCGTGGAAAGATGCATCTCGAGCAACTTGTCGATCTTCGAAGCGGCGGCGACGGTAAAGGGAGCTCTTTACGAAAGGCTTGTAATTTAAGCCCATCATATTTCATGTCTTCACCGGGTTTCTTCAATTCCAGAACCAAAAGATTGTGATCTTACGTATTGCGTTTGTGAACGAATGTCCGGAAAGACCGTGGTTGCCCTGAATTTACGGTCCAATGCTTTGCGAGGCGGCAGACCAAGCCGTTTAGGAATGTCGCGATCACGATTATATTCAACATCTACGACATAATTGGCTGGCACTAACTCCGCAATATAGATGGCCAAGTGTGCGAGCGAGACCGTTCTGTGACATTCAGCTCAAGAAGATCCGCCTGTTCGTGAATGAGTTTGTTCAGGGCCAGTTCGATAATTTCAGAAACTTCCATCTTCTGGCCTGGAGGCTCAGGAAGCTTAACGTCTACCGAGAGTGAGGGATAATTGTTGACGGCGGTGATGATGAATTTCGTGCGGGCATATTCGATGTCGCAGTTAGTTACGCCCTCCTCAAAATCCATTATGAAAACAGTCTCATCAACTATCTCGGGCCGCTCCGCCGACATAGCTCCATCTCAAAATGTCTTTGCAATCCGCTTCAACCCAAAACCGGCCAGCGGTCGCTGGATGCGCTGCGTTTGGGGGCTGGTTCCATATTGGGCCGAGGACGAGAAGCTTGCCTACAAGACAATCAACGCGAGGGTTGAAACCGTCGATACTGCACCGCTCCGGTTTGCGCCAGTCGGCTGATTTTTCTAGGCTCAGCCTCGTGTCCCAGATGAAAAAGAAGCCTTTGTCAGCCCCAGACGAGAAGCGTTCGTTCGATAAGGGCCAATTGGAACTTGTAACATTAGGCGGAGTTACGTTCGGGCCGCGCCACACTGCAACCTGGATGGAAATGGTCGACCTGCGCAAAACCAAACGTAAATACCGAAAGCTGCGAGGCGAGTCACCTGCAATACCATGTCTCCGGGCGTACCAGAGTGCGCATGGATGACGGGATTGAGGATGAGTTTGGTCCAGGTGAAGTATCGCTGCTGCCTCCGGGACACTACGCATGGGTCGTGGGCTACGAACCGGTCGTGGTAATCGATATTTCCGGTATGGCGAATTACGCGAAGCCGGCTTAAAGAGCAATTGTCCTGGCAACTGACAGATACCTGGCGCTGTATGCCTATGACCGCACTTCGCCGTGCCGGAGTACCCGCTCCAGCCAGCGGGAATGGCTTCGCGCTGTGCGATGATGCATCCGTCAGCCGAATGAGCTGGTGGCCGAGGTGCATACCCGGATGCCGGTGATCTTGCCCGAAGAACACCACGAAAAATGGTTGGGTAAAGCCCAGGACGTCAAGGCGCCGGCAGTCAAAGCTAAGGGTCAAATCTCAATATTCAACATTGCCGTGACTTTTCGCAGCTTTGTCGGTAATGCCGGGTCAACCTTGAGCCTTTTCTCGAACCGTGAAATTGCCGCGTTGACCGCGGCGTACTCCATCCCGCCCGCCGGTTCTCCAAGCTCGCCCAGCCGCAGACCGCCATATCTTTGGCCCAGATACAGAGCTGCTCGCGCCGGTCTCCCTTGAGGAAGTTCAGCATCTTGCTGACAAAGGCCTCTGTACCAAAGAGCGCTGCCGCCTTGATTTCCTCTTTCCAGTCGGTCTCCCAGCGACCCAGTGCCGCCATCTCTTCCGAGGGGCTGAGCCTGGCGGGAAGCTGGTGCCCCGCATACACCTTGAAATGCGCGGGCGCACACTCGAGGGTTCCCCAGCGGTGCGTGATCAGCCGGAGCTACGAATTGCAAAACTTTGCGCTCAAGTGACGGGCGAGCGACAACAACCATGAAGAAGAGGAAGAGCGGCTCGAAGGAAGGAAAAGGAGGAGACTCTCCCTCTCAGCTGATAGATGCGAGGATCAAAGAGCTGAGTGATTGGCGAGGCGAGACGCTCGCTCAGGTCCGAATTCTCATCAAGCAGGCCGACCCAGAAGCGGTCGAGGAGTGGAAGTGGAGAGGGGTTCCGGTGTGGTCGCATGCCGGAATGATCTGCACCGGTGAGACGTACAAGAATGTCGTGAAGATGACCTTCGCGAAGGGCGCCTCGTTGGAGGACCCTTCAGGCCTCTTCAACTCCAGCCTCGAAGGCAACACTAGGCGTGCCATCGATTTCCATGAGGGCGACAAGATTGATGAAAAGGCATTGAAGGCGCTCATTCGCGCCACCGTGGCACTGAACACGTCTTCAGCCGCCCAGCGGCCGGGGACGAGAGCATAGGCGACCGAGAGGGATTTGAGGCGGAGTGGGGTGAGCCCAGGGGCCAGGCGCCGCCCACGTGAACGGAGCTCCAACCGGGACCGAGCCCGGGGACGAGGTGCTCGCAGGCATGCGGCAGATGCCGAAGGGGGAGGTCTGCCTGCCAACGGGCGAGTAGGCGAGCTCGTTGGCACTCGGCAGATCCGCGACCGAGGTAATCTTGTCGCACAGCGCGGTGTGTCCACTCAAAGAAGTTGCCCTCGGAAAACTTAGTCCTAAACTTACGCTAATTTACGCTAAGATTGCAGAAAACTGCCCGAAGTTGCCTGACGTTGCTCTTTTCAATCCGCTCGCGCCCGATTTCGCGTAAGTGACTAAAGCAGAAACCCTCCGAGGAGTTTCCGAGGGTTTCAAATTCCACCGTACAGAAATTCCGTTGCCGCATTCTGTGTAGTATAGAGGCACACTCATGAAAAAATACATGCTCACCTTCTTTGGCGGCAACATGTCTCTTCGGTACGAGAATCTTGATACAGCAGACAAAGAGGCTCGGAAAAAGCATATGGCTGGCTGGGGGAAATGGATGGCTGACCTTTCGAAGGCCAAAAGGTGGGAGGTCGGATTCCCGTTGGAACCGGACGGGAAACGGATCGATCAGAGCGGCGCCGAAGATTACCGCTTTCCCAATACCACGGAAGGTGGTTTCATCGTCATAAACGCGGAATCATTGGAAGATGCCGCGGAAATCGCGGCAGAGGCGCCCATTATCGGGAATGGCGGACATATTCTCGTGCGCCCGTGCGGGGAGATGAAATAACTCAATACTCATGCTTCGGGTTCCAGAACGGTGATTCTGCTGCTGATCAGTTCCTCGCATGCTCTCTCGTACCATACAAAGCTGTGGATGAGGAGTAGTTTTTCAGCAGCCTGCTAGCTAAAGCCTGTTGCGAAATGGTTAAATTTTTTTCGCCTTGGTCGCGATGAGTCGCTCCTTGTTTAAGGAGGCAAGTTCGCGCAAACGATCCTGAAGTTGACCAAGCGTCGACTCCCAGCCGGATTTGAGCCTCTAGATGGTGGGGAACATAGTAGCCGGTGGTTTTTTCGGTCTTTCCGCGATAGCTGATATATAAATGTGGACCGTGTTTAGGGCCGCCATGGTGGCAGCGGCAGTCTGGATTTCCACATCGGCGATAAGTCTCAGATAACGATCCGTAAATGGCCGCCTGTGCCAATTGCCTAATCTGCCTGAGCAGTTGCAGCCGGGCAGCGGAAGCTTGGTTTTTGGTCGTTGGCATCGCTTCACCCACTACGACAGCGCTCATTGCCGTTCTTCACACGGGCTCGACTCATCGCCACAAGATTGTGGGCGATGATGCACCAGCCAACGTGTCTTTCAAATCCAATCTCACCCTTGTAAAAGGCCCGCCGCATGCCGAAACAGTGTTTGAGCGTGCTCAGCCGCGCTTCAATGCCTGTTCTCCAGCCTTGGCCACGCCGAAACCAGCGCTGTTTCTGTCGCGCAGCTCGGGCGGCGCTTAAGCGACCGCAGCGCGGCAGCACTACTTGCTTGACTCCCAGCTCCAAGCGCAGCCTTTTCGTTGGCACTACTCCAGAAGCCTCGGTCAGCCGCAGCCAATTCTGGTGCTCGACCGAATCGCTCCAGATGTGTTTCCAGCGCCGGCATCCACTGTTGCCGATCGCAAAGGTTGCCCGGGGCCACAGCATAATTGCTGACCAGCCCGTTTTCGACTTCGTCGATCCGGACCAAGCGACCAAATTCATTGGGTTTGTGAGCTTTACCCTTGCGAATGACCACACTGTGGGGCTCAAAGAGGCTCAAGATTTTCTCCGGATGGCGCGTCTGTGCCTGGAAAATTCGCGCCCGACTCTGAGCGATAACTTTCTCAACCAAGGGCAGGTAATGTTTGAGAGAAGCTTCTGCTGCAAGGACCTTCAAAGAAGTCTCCTGCCGGGCCACTAATTGGCCATTTTTGAGAGCCGTAAGGAGTTATAACCGAATTTTGTGGATGAGGAGATAAAGAAAGGCGCATCCTTTCAGCAAGAAAAAGAAACGATGGCGGTCTCACTCGAGGGCGCCAAAAAAGAAAGGATGCACCAGTGCCAGAGAATAAAGTGGTCTCGCTCGATGAGCGAGCAAAAGATGAAGAGAAGCCATTCCTGGAGCAGTTGCTGCAGGAAGGAGCCAGGAAGCTGTTACAGGCGGCAATCGAGAATGAGGTGATCGACTATATCCAATTCCACAAGGATCGACGGGATGAGAATGGACAGCGGTTGGTGGTACGCAATGGACACCTGCCGGAGCGGGAAGTGGTTAGTGGAGTCGGTCCGATCCGGGTTCGTCAGCCACGGATCCGGCATCGTGACAGGGGTCGCTTTTCCAGTGCGATTCTGCCCAAGTACATGCGTCGGGCTCGAGAGCGTCGATGCACTGATTCCAGCCCTTTACCTGAAAGGGATCTCGACTGGAGATTTCAGTGAAGCGTTGGCAGCGATTTTGGGCGAAGGAGCCAGTGGACTATCAGCAACCAATATCGTCCGGTTGAAGGCCGGGTGGGAAAGCGACTATAAGGCGTGGACTCAGCGCGACTTAAGTCAGAAGCGTTACGTTTACTGGTGGGCCGACGGAGTTTATTTCAACGTCCGGCTCGATGAGGAACGAACCTGCGTGCTGATCTTGATTGGAGCTACCGAGGATGGCACCAAGGAACTCTTAGCGGTTGTCGATGGGTATCGGGAAAGCACCCAATCCTGGCGCGAACTGCTTGGGCAGCTCAAACGCTTGGGTCTGTCTAGCGCACCGAAGCTGGCCATCGGTGATGGTTCGCTTGGCTTTTGGATCGCTCTCCAGGAAGAATATGGCCAAATCGCCCAACAGCGCTGCTGGGTACACAAAACGGCTAACATCCTGGATAAAATGCCTAAGAGCGTTCAGGGCAAGGCCAAGCAACTGATCCATGAAATGTACCTGGCGGCGACCCGCAAAGCAGCTCTGGCCGCCTACGATCAGTTCATCTCCAGTTACCAGACTAAATTCCCTAAAGCCTGCGAGTGCCTGCAGAAAGATCAAGAAGTCCTGTTTACCTTTTATGACTTTCCGGCTCAACATTGGCCGCATTTACGGACAACCAACCCCATCGAATCCACCTTCGCTACCGTTCGGCTGCGAACTCATCGAACCAAGGGTTCCGGTTCACGAATCGCAACCCTGACCATGGTCTTTAAACTCGGCCTGGAAGCCCAAAAGCACTGGCGTCGGCTTCAGGGCTTCGAACTGATTCCAAAGGTAGTCACCGGTGTCCGATTCGTCGATGGCGAAGAACAAGCTCAACAGGCCGCCTAACCAAGTTATTTTAAAAGGATGCGCCCATCCCCGATACACAACTTTTGACAATATCTCAGCCGTAAGCACCGATAGGCCCTGAGTCCTTACTCCTTGGGTCAGTCCGATGAGCTTTGTATAGCTTTGCTTTAACTGCTCCTGGCCTGCTTGCGTAAAAGTCCGGGCCGCTCGGCCAATCTCCAACACTCGATGTTTGACCGCCCGAGCATGATGGACAATGCGAAGCTCCGATTCCTGACAACCTCCGGCGATACGTTGCAAAGACCGGCTCATGACCCGCACTGAATCGGCCAGCAACGAGCTGTCGGTTGGGTGGTGAATATTCGTTTCGACCGCGGTGGTATCGGTGCGCAGCTTCTTTCCGGCAATGATGGTCGCCGCTTTGGCCTGCTGTGCGATCTGCTGGTGAATCTGCTCAGTGCCTTCCTTGCCAAAGAGCGCAAAAGCCCGACACAGATTGCTAAAATCTGGAATCGGATCCTCATAAAAGCGCGTGAAGCGTCGAACTAGAGAAGGCTGACTCGCAGTTCGTGGTGCAGTTCACGGTAGGACCAACCTTTGATGTGCTTAAGCACCGCACAGCGCAGCAGCCGATCCGGCGCAATTCCTTCGCGGCCAACTTTGCCTGAGCCTGGCGAGCGGCTCGTCAAAGCCCGAGTGCTCAAAGCCAATAAGCCCGGGTCGTCAAGCAGCCCATCAACCGAATCGAGCACCGGGTCAGTAATGGTGGCTACTTCCTTGAAGAAAGCGAAAGCAAATAGAGAAGCTGGCCGAACGGCCTTACCGATCACTACCTAATCGATATAGTCGATTAGGTAACTCCCGACAACAACAAAATCAAAATTTCTTTGAAGAACTACTCGTTCGCCCTCCGCCGCGCCACGCCGAGGGGAAAAACCATTTCGCAACAGCCTTTAGCTAGTACGGATGGAGCTTCCAAAACGCGTCAATATCAGACTGCTCCTTGATCACATCGCGGTAATGCCGGTAAAGCATGTTCGTATCGCGGTGCCCCATGGATTCGGAAGTAAGGCCGGCATGCTGGGATTTGGCCAAATGGTACGAACCGTAGCTGTTGCCGCAGGCAATCTTTAGCCATGGGTTCCACTTCTCACCCCCCGCTTTCTGAAAAGCTCTGAACTTCCATCGAAAATTGATACAGATTTTCCCCCTGCCGTTTTCAGGCCGATATGGCTTTAACCACTCAATCAGGTTTGGTTCCATCGGTATAATCCGGCGATCTCTGCCTTGGCTTTTGCGGCCGGCAGATCGATATGCTTTCGCTCGAAATCTATATCTCCCCAGTCAAGCCGGAGGGTTTCATCAGGTCGAACACCAGCAAACAGGCCTATCGTAAGCCAAGGGATCAAGTCGCCTGGATGGACGCTAATAATTGAAACTTTGCCTTTCGCCACACGCAGAGGTTCTTTTATCTCCGTCAGGGCCAGATCGAGGAGCTCCTTGATTTCCTTAATTGTAAGAACCCTTGGCGACCCTTTTTCGCCGGACTCTTCTGTCTCAATTCCTTTACACGGATTCTCCGTCATATCATGAAATTGAACTGCCCAGGAAAAAAGCACTGACAAGTTTCTAAGCATGTTCCCCTCTCCCTGAGGCTGGAGCTTCAGACAAGCTGGGGATAATGGTCGTTGAAAATCGTTCGGCTGCGGGAGAGGAGCCGCACCCCCTTGCCAGCCTTGAAGGCGAGCGCGGTAGCCGTCGAATTTCATCTCATAGAGTCAATCGCCGGACGGGAGATCCCGGACTCGGAGCGCCTTCATGGGTTCAATGAAGTTGGTTGCCGCTGGGGTGTTCTGTTTCATCGATTTCCATGCGGATCGCCGGCTGGCCAGGTCGAACCTGTTGCACAGGCTCAAATCGGCGTGAAGTCTCCGGCGGCGTTAACTTCCTGAACTATATACCTGGTAAACCCTTTCTTGTCCGAATTAAACACGTTGCTAACTGTGACGTACACGGAGTTATAAACGATCCCGATGAGGTACTTTTCTTCGTTCAGAACTCCATAAACTCGATAATGCGAAGAAGGCTCGAATGAATCGCTCCAATCCAAGACGTCGGCGGACGGGAATGGCCTCGTCCATGGTTTCTTTACAGCCTGAGCCCTGTCCAGAAAGGTTAATTCGCCCAAACGGATCTCGCCCTCAGGAGAAGCCTGCTTCACTCTAATGTGGATGCCGCTCAGGGTTTGGCCTTCCAGACTCGCTGGTACGGTATAGGTCATCTGTTTCCAGCCGTTGGTGACCGGCACTACTTGCGGGTTGGTTAGCTCATGATCCCCGAGGATCGGCGCCACATCGACGCCTTGTCCCTTGACGGTGAGGGACAGGATGTTTGTCGCCGTAAGGATGATCTCAGTCTTGTACAACCAGATGGTGATCGGATCAGTGAGGTTAACGCCTTTGAATGAAATACGCAGGCTCGAACCGCCTGTAAACGCATCGTCGTAATCAACGGCAGTGTCGTCTATCCTGGTATCGCTCGTGCCGCCGGAAAAGTTGAAACGCCAGGTCGGCAACAGGCTCTGGTCACTTAAGTTATTCCATGGTCCCATTGATTTCCTTTCGCCGCGGATATTGTAAAAGTCGCCTTCGCCACCGTTGAACCAGGTCACGAAAGGAGTGGAAGTGATGACGGACCTTTCTTTCACGTAATGACCAATACATTCCTCGGGCTTGATTGGATTCTTTCCCGGCTTAGGCCAATCCACGAAAAACTTCGTCGTCCCCGCCCAGAACGCCCGGTCGTTATAATGAAACGTCTCGCGGGAGGGCAGTGTCTGGGTGTTTGAGTCAATTCCGTGGTACATGACCCAATCGGGTGCATAGGATCCCAAGGCTGTGTAGTATCCCGGTGGTTGGCCTGCAGGGACATCGACGAGAGCAAGGGCAGTGAAAAAGGAGCCTTGGTAAGGCTGTGTTTGGCGATAACAGTCCATCATCATACAGACCCGATTGCGCGCCTCGAGAGCATCATTTTCTGGGAGGTGCTGTTTCAGCACTTCCCAGGAAACCTCAGGGTAGTTGTTTGTGCCTGGATAGGCCGGCCCCCACGCGTAATTGGCTTGGAAATAACCCGCAGCCTCGAAAACGGATATGCATCTTCAGTCAAACGATTGCTAAAACCCTTGCTGAGGGGTGCATCGTACCACACTACGGTAAGCCCAGCCTCTTTCAGGCTGGACATTACGTCAGTCATGCCGGACCGAACTGTGAAATTGTATTCCTCATAGTTGAACAGGTAGCCATCAAATCTATAGTAGCCGGCGATGTCCTTCAGTATTGTTAAAGCCTCTTCGAGATAAATTGGTTTCGGCTGAGGCGGGGGCGTTGGCTCCTTGTTGAGAAAATGGACGACATCGTCTTCTGTGAAATTGCCGCCGCTCTCACTCCAGTTCAAATTCAGCGTACCCAGGCTCCTCACACCATTCTTGTGTGCGGCGTTGGTCCAAACAGGGGGAGGGATCGTCAGTAACTGGTGCCCAAAATAGTAGAAGATATCCAGGTACTGCCAGAAACTGAAGTTGTACACATTCGCTGCTGTTCGATTGCCGTCATCTGACTGCCCATGCCCACCCTGACTCTTCTCGTCAAACCAGGTATCATACTGCCAGGGGCCCATGTCAAACCCCGCCCATGAACCCTTACCATAGACCGGAATCCTCTGTGCCAGGGGAACCCGCGCAACACTAGCGCCCTCCTTCAGAGAACCCCAGTCCCGGAGTTGGCTCATAGTTTCAATCGCCTTGATCGTTGGCTCAATTGCCCCGCTATCTTTGCCGCTCATTTTGGTCTCCCTTCCCTGCTGTGCTGCCTCGATTTCTAAGTAAGCGCGACGACTTTTTGCCGTGCTAGACTCGACACCGACCGTCACCCGAAACTCATGCTTCGGCATCCCTTGTTCCCCTTTCACGGTCGACCTGAAGATCGAAGTTAGGTTTTAGCGTATTCATGGGCTTGGGTGAATTAAGGCTAGCACTGCTGCCAGCAGAAGTGAAGCCCTTGCGCATATCGCAGCAATCGACCAACAAATAGATCTCGGAGGTCGTCAGCCAGCCCGGATTCCTTGCGCTACCCACATAGACTGGATAGGAACTCCAGCGATAGCTTCGTAGCTCCTCCACTCGGGCTCTCACCAGCATCGCCTCCGGCTCCAAGGTTTGGGCGTCAACCTTGAGCCCCGCTCACCCGCACCGGGCCGCCCTTCATGACCCCCGAGTTCTTTCACGCGCACCGGATTAAGGTGGATATAGCGGTTGATAGTCAAAGCCGCTTTGCTCGAATCGTGGAGCGTGGATTTGAACCTACCTTGGAACAAGGGACCGACTCGCCGGTATCTCCGGTTAAACCAGGCTCCGTAAGTGAGATTGAGCCACTGCATGGCTGGACTGAGGTTGGCCTCCAGCGTTTCGAGCTGCAAATGATAATGGTTGCCCATCAGGACATAGCCGTGGATCCGAATGGAGAATCGATTCGGGAACTGACCGAGAAGCTCCAGAAAGAAACGAGTGCTCGCCTCGTCCGGAAAGATCGTTCTTCTTTCCACTCCGCGACTGACGACATGGAGCCATCCGCCGGGGATATTGAGCCGTAGCGCGCGAGCCATCGCAGCCAAACAACCAGCAACTTTGTGTTGGCCAGATCAAGGTTGAAAATTGAGATTTGACCCCTTGCTGCATAGGCAGCTAAACATGGACTCGGGATCCATGGCGCTCACTTATCTCACCGCTTGACAATCCATCTATTTTCGGTCACGTCTAGACGGTCGTTTACTGAAACGTTTCAGTCCTCCCCCCAACCCATTCTCAAAAGGTTTATGAAAACCCGAATTAGAGCGGCGCTTACCTTCCTCATCCTGGCAGCTTCTATCTCAACTTCTCAATGGGCTGCAGCATCCGAGCCTGTCACTATAGATTTCTGGATTTTTCAAGATTTTCTCGCCGGCAACGCCGGGACGCTGATCAAGAAATTTGCGTCAGAATTTGAAAATGCGAATCCTGGCATCAAGGTCCACTTAGTAGGCAAAACGGCACCGGACATTTTGTCTGGAGTCATCATGGGTGCTGGCTCGGGGGCATTGCCCGATGCTATCACCACTCAATACGCGTACGCCGGGTCCCTCGTAAAAGCAGGCCTCATCAAAGATGTTTCATCGGAGTGGACCGCGATGCCCTCATCGTGGCAACAACAATTTTCGCCCTGGGCGGTGAAGATCTTGACTAAGGACAAGCAAGTGTTAGGCATCCCGTTTACCGGATACGCAAGCATATTGTATCGCAATCTAACGGTTCTGCGGAAAGCTGGAATAGATCCCGAGGTCGGTGTCAAGGATTGGGCAGATTGGCTGGCTCAGTCAAAAAAGATCAAAGAAAGTGGTTTCTTTGCATCAGCTAAATACCTGGATTTTCCTTGGGGACATCTGAGTTTCTATGGCGGCGTCAAAGGCGCACAAATGGGATTGAGCCCCGACGGCAAATCTTTAACGATGGATGTGTCTAAGTACGCTGATGCCCTTGCATTCATGAAGGATTTCCAATCTTATAGCTCCGATGTGAGCTTTGCTGACCAGGCAGCAACCGACCTCTTTACTACCAATAAGATGGCCTTCATGGTTACTGGTCCATTCGCAGACCCGTCGTTCGAGCAAGCAAAAAAAGAAAAGGGCTTGGAGTACGACTACATCCTAATACCTGGCCAAACTGCAGATACCCACGGCGGTGTGTACGGTGGCGAATTTTTAGCCGTGTTGAGAACAGCCAAAGCTGACGCCGCCTGGAAATGGGCGAGCTTCTTAGCCGATTCAGCACAAATGAAGCGCTTTGCCGCTGGTCTCGGACGTTACGTCTCCAACGACATCGTCCTCGCCGATCCCAAAATCAAAAACAACGCCCTCGTACAACTGACGTCTAAAGCGTTTGAAACAGCAGTCCCCGAAAGTCCCTTTATGGTCGACTTGCCCGAGCAATTTTTCCAGCCGATGGCCGACAATGGCAGTCTTATCTTGCTCGGCAAGGAAACTCCGCAACAGGCTGCTAAGAGCGCCATCGACCAGATGAACCAAGCTCTTCGAAATCATTGAACTCAATCTCTGAGGTCGTCGAGTTGCTTTAAAAGAAACTGCTAGCTTATGGGATCCGGGCCGGATCTTCGCGATATCTACTCTGAGCGGTCCCGGAGTCACAAGATTGCGTGCCTCGACGACCTTGAGGCAATTTCGCGCAGCTTACCGCCGCATCGAATGCAGGTCGCACAACCTGAACTAATTTCCCACTACACTACAATAGTATCGAATGCGGGGAGAAACTAACCCCAGCGGTCCAATACCACGAGCATGCCTCTACAGAAGCTTCTCCACCGAATTTCCGCAGCTTCCCCCCGGAGTTCAAGAAATACACCATGACTACCCAGAAGCATTATCGCTTCGGTGCATACACTAAAAACTATTTGATGATTGCACCGTTTTTCATTCTTTTCGGCGTTTTTACTTTAGGGCCGATGCTCTACGGCATTGGCATAAGCTTCACAAAGTGGAATGGAATCAATCCCCCGGTCTATGTCGGATTAAGCAACTATGCGGAGGTCATTCGTTCACCAAGATTCGCGAAGGCCTTTTCCAACTTACTCCTCTACGTCGCGGTTACCGTTCCTGTCGGGATTAGTCTAGCCTTTTGTATCGCCTTGGTAGTGAACCGCTTTAAAGGTTTTCCCGCACATTTTTTCCGCAGCGCATGTTTCCTTCCGACCGTCATTCCATTGTTCCTGACGGCTGTCATTTGGCGCTGGTTGTTAACCCCAGATTTCGGTTTGCTGAACATGGGCCTCACTTTCTTACGATTGCCCTCACCAAACTGGTTAGGCGATCCAGCGTATATGATTCCAGCATTGGTCATGGCCGATGCCTGGCGTGCAACAGGATTCAACATGGTTATTTTCCTTGCCGGTATGAAGAACATACCCAAAGAATACTATGAAGCGGCGACCATTGATGGCGCCAATGCATTCGCGAAGATGCGGTTCATCATGATACCAGCTCTAGAGCCGGTCTTTTTGTTGGTTATCGTCAATGCGGTTATTTCAGCGCTTCAGATTTTTGATCTCCCATGGCTGATGACCAATTCCAGCTTCAGTGGCTACGGAGGGCCCTTACAAGGGATGCTATTCCCTGTGATGGATGTCATGGGACGCGGGTTCGGCGGTGGACGCTTTGGAGAGGCCGCCGCGTTGGCATCTATATTGTTTGTACTTATTCTGAGCGTCACGATCGCGCAGCTGGCATTTCGTCGCCGCTGGACAGATTTAGGAAGTTGACCCAACTGCCCGCCGAATATGGATACTAAATCCCTCATTCGTCCACTATCCCCGGCCGGGAACATTCGCAAGCGGGCTTCTTTTGCCCGTGGGCCCAGTCGTATGGGATTTCTAGCGTGGAGTTTCGCCGTAATCTGGCTGGTTATAACTACATTGCCCATTTGGTGGATATTCAACATCGTCTTCAGCAAAGGTGGGTCGGCAGCTGCACTTTCGCCACACCTCTATCCTACCTCTTTGCCCTCAGGTTTTCTCCACCTGCAACAAGCCCTGTCTCAAGCGTCTTTTTTACAAGCATATCTGGTTTCCTCAGGATACGCGTCTCTTCAGGTCAGCGGGATGTTGCTTGTCGTCTCGATGGCTGCTTATGAGTTCACCTTCTACGATTTTCCAGGCAAGAATACCCTGTTTCTAATTGCCTTGTCTGGACTAATGATGCCGTTTGCCGTAACGCTGATTCCACTATATCGCGTCGTCACAGGTCTTGGCTGGGCTAACTCCCTACAAGGGTTGGCTGTTCCAGGCATGGCCTCCGCTTTCAGCCTGTTCGTCCTCCGCCAGTTTATGGAGAGCATCCCTATCGAGCTCCTGGACGCTGCCCGCATTGATGGCGCATCACATTTTGCCGTGTACTGGAGGATTGTCTTGCCGCTCTCCAGGAATGCTTTACTTACTATCAGCATTCTTTCTTTCATAGCGGCCTGGGGCAACTACATTTGGCCCCTCGTTATAACCACAAAGCCCGAGTGGTATACGATTAGTGTTACGATGGCGCAATTTTTCGGTTTCCAGACATACACTACGATTGAAATTGTCATGGCCAGCGCGCTTTTGGCTGCGTTTCCACCGCTCGTTGTCTATGTCTTGCTACAACGTTACATTATTGAAGGCATCGCGGTTGCTGGCTTAAAAGGCTGATATTTTGCAAAGAAGATGTTGCTTACCCTTCCCTACGGCGTGACTTTTATTTGCGCCGCCTGGTTTTCAACTATTTGTCCGCACGTGCCACGAGCGGTAGTATTTAAGGGCCGCGCAGCCGTCGCGCTTTTGCGACGCGCCAGCGACTGCCCCCTGCGATTCGGCAGGTGTATTTCCAACCAGGCCAAGGGGTTCGCACGTGGCTAGCCTCAAGGACATCGCCCGGAGAGCAAACGTCCCGATCCGGGTTGCATTTCAGGTCCTAAATGGGAGTAGCTCCGCAAATCAGGCCATACAAAGAAAGGTGGTCGCCGCGGCTAGGAGCCTAAGCTATAAGCTCCATGTTACACTGCGTGACGTAGCGGACGAAGCTAAGGTTTCGGTAACCACGGTTAGCTACGTACTGCACGACAATCCCGAAATTGGATCGGCAACTCGCAGGCGTGTGCTGGATGCAGTAGAGGCATTGGAGTATCGTGTCAATAACACGGCCAGAAATCTAAAAACTAATCGAACCCATATGATCGGGTATCCATGGCATATCACTGAGGATCCTGAGCGGTTTAGCCCTATGCTTGATCGTTTTCTCTATAGAGTCGTGGTAAGGGCCCAATCATACGGATATCATTTGCTCACCTTTACAGAACCGCGTTCAGACGTAGTGAGACTTTACGAAGAATTGGTACGTGGCGGCCATGTCGATGGTTTTATACTTCCCGAGCCATGTTATAACGATCCCCGCATCGATCAACTGCAGCGGATGGATATTCCCTTTGTATTGCTTGGACGCTCAGGTTCCAACATGCGTTTCGCATCCGTCGACGTGGATGCGGAATTGGCTATATCTAGAACGGTCGAGCATTTACTGGAATTAGGGCATCGAAATATCGCCCTTTTAGGGCTGGCAGAGAAATTGACGACCGCTGACAGTCGAATGCGTGGATTTGTTCGTACCTTGTCCAGTGCTGGGCTGGCGGCCAGGCCTGAATGGATTGTTCGGCTACCTAATACGCGAGAAGCTGGGGCAAGGGCGACCCAACAGATCATGCAAGCGATTCCAGCGCCAACCGCGTTGGTATGTTCCTCTGACGTATTAGCCTTGGGCGTAAACGCTTACTTGGAAAGCGTCGGTCTTCGCATGGGTATCGAAATAGCAGTTACGGGCTACGATGATGGGCCGGTCGCAGCGTATTTAGGGTTAACCTCGATTCGGCAGCCGACTGATGTAATTGGTGCGACGGTCGTCGATCTTTTGCTCTCACAGATCAGGCGGGAAAAGAATGGGTTGCGGCAAATATTGCTGGAACCGGAATTGGTAGTGCGATCGAGCAGCCAGGTGAGGGTTGTTGATGGGGTCGTCATTAGAAGATAGTAACCGTAGCCTCCTGACTTCTACATGCAGCGCCACTTTGGCTGGTGAGATGAAATCTTTTTTACGAACCAATTCTTCACGCTCAGAGGTCTGACTGAGATCCTCAAACGCGATATTACTGGCAAAAAACGCTGATCCACCTTTGTCCTGTTTATTCAGGAAAGAAAGGTGAATAGTTCCGGCGATTCGTTTATTTCCACCCCTGCAAATATGCCTGGTTCGCAAGGAACATAGGGAAGGTTTTCGATCAACCCGTGATTGAGCACATTGCCATAAAGCGACTGAGCGTTGCCGGGCGGCCGACCCCTTCGGTGTCCACGTCCATCAACTCGATATGGCTATCCTCCAAAGCGGGATAAGTGAACAGATCCACAACGACTTCGCGAATGAACTTCGAACTTCCGCCGCCAATGAAAGTTATTTTGCATCTATTCATTTGCATCGTTCTCTTCTTCCTGGCACAGAAATATTCTACCGAAGGAATCACCCTAACCACCACCAAACGATGAATCATTTCAGAAGAGACTCTAACCAACGAAAGGAGTTGGCGTGAAGGTTGCCATCGCTGGACTGGGCAACATCGGAAAGCGCTGGGCCGAAGTGCTCAACCAGGCACCGGACGTTGAGCTGGCTGTATTAGTTGATCCGCTGGTCGGCATGCCAGAGGTTTTCCCATGGCTGGCGCGATATCCGGACATTCCTCAGGTACAAACGATTGACGTGCTCTTGGACTTTGATGTTGACGCCTTGGTGGTTACAGCCTCTTCGCCGGCGCACGCTGAGATCGTCCAACGCGCTTTGGAGCTTGGGCTTCACGTGCTCGTAGAAAAACCTTTCGCGACCCAAATTTCGGATGCGGAGGCGCTTGTTGCATTGGCTCGCGCCAAAGGACGGATTCTTATGGTGAGTCAAAACTATCGGTTCTTTCCAGGACCGCAGACTCTGCAATCAATTGGAAGGAATGGTGAGCTCGGAGCAGTGCGAGCGGTAATTGGACAGTTCTGGTATGCCTGGCCCGGGAGAGCCTACCAACACCAAATGATGCATCCTATGGGGCTTGAAATGGCCGTCCATCATTTTGATCTCGTGCGCGCAATGTTCGATGCAAATGCAGTTTCCGGACAGGTGCAAGAATGGAATCCTGAGAGGAGTCCATATCGGATGGGCGGTGCGTTGGAAGCGCTGTTTACGATGGCTAACCAGAGCTCGCTTTTTCCGTTTCTCTACTCTGGAAGCATTGTTACGCAGAGAACGAGAACGCCTTGGGGCGGATTGTGGCGCTTTGAATTCGACCGAGGCACGGTCATTGCTGACAACATCGATGGACAGTATGGCCTCTTCCTGGCTGGTGATGGGCAATACAAACTTCTCTCCGCCTTCGCAGATGAATCTATGGCTTTCGATAAGTCATTCAGCCACTTCCATGACTGCATCAAGAATGCCAAGGAAGCTTGGTGCAGCGGAGCTGACAACCTCAATACCTTGCGTATGGTCTTGAGTTTTATCGTTGACGAAACCAAGTACCACTATGCCAAAGACTGATCAGAAAGAACCAATCGACTCCCGGTCCTGTTCGGTTCGTTGATGGCCTTGCTGACATTTCAAGCCGTGGGCAAGATGGATTTGCTGGCGGCTTGGAAGATCGTGCTACCGGCAACGCTCGGAATCGCTTTCCAAAAGGGAATGACCACGGTGGGTGCGGTCGGCTCATGACAATTGTTAGCTATTGGAAATAGAATGAGTGACTTGATTCCCCAAACCGTGTTGCCGCCCAGGGTGGCAATTATTGGAACCGGTCCTGGCGGTCTAGTCACGGCAAAATTCCTAAAACAGCACGGATTCGAACCGGTGCTCTTTGAACAAAACGACTCGATCGGTGGCCAATGGAATGCGTGCTCATCTAACAGCGGAGTCTGGCCTTCGATGGTGACCAACACGAGCCGGTTGCTAACCTGCTTCAGCGATCTCGCTCCCGAACCTAAGTCGGCGATATTCCCATCCAATCGGGAGATCCTTGCCTATTTGGGGCGCTATGCAGCGAAGTTCGATATCCTTTCCCGCATTCGCTATAAAACCCGTGTCGAATTGATCGAGCGCGACCCTGCGGGTTGTGGTTGGATGATTAGATCCAATGGCACAGAAAAAAGGGCAGAGACATTTCTGTACGTCGTTGTTGCTTCCGGCCGATTTACCAAACCCAGGATTCCGTCCCTGCCCGGACTCAAATCGTTTTGCGGATCGGGTGGTGTGCTCCACAGCTTTCAATATAAGCACCCAGACACCTTCCGCGGCAAACGGGTGTTGGTGATGGGTTGTGCAATCAGCGCGCTCGAAATTGCGAGCGACCTCGCGATGCTTGGCGCAACCCGCGTTGTCTCGACCTTCCGCCGCCAACGCTACGTCGTACAAAAGCTGGTGGCCGGGATACCAAGCGACGCGCTCGGGTTAACTCGATTCGCGGCGCTTAACGCAGAGACCGTTCCACGAGAAGTGCTCGGTAAAGCAATGGAGGACTACATCCTGCGGGTGTTTGGCACTCCGGAGCAGTTCGGTGCATTGACGCCAGCCGGTAGTTTCTTGAATGTTGGAAGGGCGTTGAGTCAGCACTTCCTGCCCCTCGTAGCCGAGGGCCGGATTATCGTCAAACCCTGGATCAGCGCTATTCAGGGCCAGGGTGTTCGATTCAGCGATGAAAGTTTC
This sequence comes from uncultured Verrucomicrobiae bacterium, assembly GCA_963813025.1. Lineage (GTDB taxonomy): Bacteria > Verrucomicrobiota > Verrucomicrobiia > Chthoniobacterales > JAFAMB01 > CAVSUL01. Next base: position 217,170 of record CAWEXO010000005.1, read on the forward strand.
GAAGAATTTGATGCCATTATCTTGGGAACCGGATTTGAGTTGAGCCTTCCGTTCTTAAGCCCCGCAATCTGCCGCACGCTCAATCTGGACGCGCAAAATGCCGACCTTTACAAATTCACGTTTCACCCGGATTTGACTGGTCTGGCCTTCTTGGGCCTTTGGGAGCAAACCGGGCCTTATTTCCCGCCTCTAGAATTGCAGGCCCGCTGGATTTCGTACGTCTGGAGCGGAATTCGGCCGCTTCCGCCTCGGGACCAGATGAAGGCCGCAATTGCGGGCTACCAGCCAAAGCGAGAAGGATCGCTGCCGGAATCGATGCATCTAATGGCACTGTTGTTTGCGCGTGAAGCGGGCGTCGAACCCGATCTAAAACAGTGGCCGCGGTTGGCCCGCGCACTCCTGTTTGGCCCGCTTTCGGCCGTATCATTTCGGTTGAGCGGCCCTGACAGTCTCCCTGAAGCAGGAGAACGGATTGGCGCGGAAGCGAAAGAGTTAGGGACGGTCGTCAGCTCCGAGTTCTCAGGCGAACAGGTCGCGCAACTCCGGACTTTGGCTGCCGCTCGCAAAGAAGCAGCGTTTACCGAATTCGTGGACCGAATCACGAACTCGTAAGCGAACGCCGGTGGGTTTGCAGAATGCACAAAGAATGACGCCCACAGGCGGGTTCTCTCCGTCATGAACCCAATACTCTTTAGCATAGTTGAGATAGAGGTGCATTTGCCCCACATCGGCGTGAGTGAAGCGACCCAGTTTGAGGTCAATCACGACCAAACAACGCAGGCAGCGAGCTGGCGTAATCTGGCAATTCCCTGGCCACCGCTAGAAAGGTCAGACAGCGTCTGGCCTTTTTCCGCAGAGAGAGGGGTCAGCTGAGAAGCAGATTGGCCAGACACTGTCAGGGCCAATCTGCTTCTCAGGCCAAGTAAGGAAGAACTTTCGTATGCTCTTCAAATTTGCTAAGCCGAATCCTTTGCCAAATCTGGCGGTCAGATCCGATGCAAGCTTCTTCAGGAGAGCTTCGCCGTATTCAGCCCTCTTTTTTCCTCGCTGCTCGACCTCCACAATTCGTCGGCCAATCTCCCAATAGGTTGCTGTCATGACGGCATTGACCGACCGAGCTGAAAAGCGGCGAGCGCTTTCCACGAGGTCAACTAGCTCTGAAACGATTGAATCGTACCCCTCGATAGGGCTGGAAGGCTTCTGAGGAGGCAAACGTTTCGGTAGCACGGGATCACTTTCTCTTAAGGGCCGGGTCAAAGCCAGGGTCAAATCTCAATATTCAACATTGCCGTGACTTTTCTCAGCTTTGTCCGTAATGCCGGGTCAACCTTGAGCCTTTTCTCGAACCGTGAAATTGCCGCGTTGACCGCGGCGTACTCCATCCCGCCCGCCAGTTCTCCAAGCTCGCCCAGCCGCAGACCGCCATATCTTTGGCCCAGATACAGAGCCGCGGGCAACGCTCCATTGCCCCGCTCGGTTGACATCTGATCCCATCTCACCAGCATGCCTCCGGCTCCAAGCTTTGGGCGTCAACCTTGAGCCGCTCACCCGCACCGGCCCGCCCTTCATGACCCCCGAGTTCTTTCACGCGCACCGGATTAAGGTGGATATAGTGGTTGATAGTCAAAGCCGCTTTGCTCGAATCGTGGAGCGTGGATTTGAACCTACCTTGGAACAAGGGACCGACTCGCCGCTATCTCCGGTTAAACCAGGCTCCGTTAAGTGAGATTTAGCCACTGCATGGCTGGACTGAGGTTGGCCTCCAGGGTTTCGAGCTGCAAATGATAATGGTTGCCCATCAGGACATAGCCGTGGATCCGAATGGAGAATCGAGTTCGGGAACTGACCGAGAAGCTCCAGAAAGAAAACGATTGATCGCCTCGTCCGGAAAGATCGTTCTTCTTTCCACTCCGCGATTGACGACATGGAGCCATCCGCCGGGGATATTGAGGCGTAGCGCGCGAGCCATCGCAGCCAAACAACTAGCGATTTTGTGTTGGCCAAATCAAGGTTGAAAATTGAGATTTGACCCTTTGCTGCGTGTACGATGATCTAAGTACTGATAGGACCCCTTGACCTAAATCCGCCACTTTCATCGGTGACGTTGCCAGCAACATATAAGGGATGAGTGATTCCAACTGCGAATTCAGCGCATTAGGCGTCATCCCTGAACCGCCGAAATTGACCCCATCCTTGAAATGTTTGCTGAGCAATTGCTTTACGATCAGTCGAAGTTTTCCCAATTGCTGGTCCACTCGTTTAACATCGACAAGCTTGCCCGGCATGAGCGAACCCGCACTCGCAACAGAAAATGCCGCATGATCTTCAGTTCAATTCCAGAATTTAGGTTAAAAGCCTGCAAGCCCGGCCGGATCCTTTGCGAGAAATCCGGGGCATCGCCCGCCTCCTGAGCGCGTTTATTGATTAACGCTTGAGCCCTGAGCTCCTCAAATGGCAGATCGCCGGCCAGCACACCTCGCTCGTAAAGCATCCGCTCCAAAAAACCGTTTATCAGGATGCGCCAATCCCATGGAAACCTGTTGAGCACTTGGATGCAGCACCCAGATGGCGGTTGTGCAGTTCTAGGTGATTACATTATACCAAGCCGGGCGAGCATACAGCTTGTTGAGCACGTCGATGAACTCCATGAAACGCACACTAGCCTCGTCCGGAGAAAATCTCAGACGATAGAGGTAAACATCTTCATGGTTGTAATTCGTTCGAAGACGGATAACGTCACGCTCATCCGCAGCGACATAGATAAGTGTGAACTGGCGATAAAGGCCAGCCGAGGTGGAAAATCCCTGTCCCTGTTTCAGCCGTTTTTCGATCGAAAAGCAGAGGTGTCCTTGCGGTCCGAAGTCGAAAGAGGCAATCGGATGGACTATGAAGGGCACTCCCCAGTAATTGATGAACAGGTCCAGCGCACGGAGGTTGGCCAGATCGAAATCCCGGGTGTCGTAGCGCGGGGTGAAATCCGTGGCGCTTCGATATTCGAAATTTCGGATATTGTGAACCGTAAAGCGGTCTCCGTCACGACTGGCGTAAGCGAGGATCGCAACTTGCGGCTGCCAATCGGCATCTTGAGTTGGACGCAACGTCAACCACCAGCAGGTGATGCCTGCAAAACCGAGGAGAACCAGAATCCTTCCGCGCAACTGCCCGAAAGCGGCGAGCGCTATCGCTCCCGCGGCCCACACCAGCGAAGCGATCGTTCGCACGAGAGAGGGGCAAGGCAAGTCAAAGTACAGCGCGCCAGCGGCCCAGGCGATGAACAGCGCCCCAATTAAACTGGCAAAAGCGATCAAGACAAAACGGACCACGCGCATGAACAAGCGCGGCCCCCGGGCACGAATAGAGGAAGACAGGACTGAGCCCGGCATATAGAGGCTTCGTTTTCTCTTTATTCAGCTGGATTGCAATCCTTTTATATGTCTTCAGGGCAAACAGTTTTGTCCACCCAGCATGCCCTTTGCATTTGGCTCCAGTTTATGGACTACGGCGTGGCCGCCAGCGAATTTCAGTGGAAAGGGCTGGATCTGGGCGGGATCCTTAAAGTCCCGATATAGTGACTCCAGAAGGTCGAATTGGCCCGTCTGGGCTCGGGAATAATTCTTTTGCCGAAGTCGCACTTAATTTCAGAGTCGGGTGGGTTACGAGTTGCGCTTTGGCTGGTAGAGCCAAAGCTGTAAAGGCGAGGAAGCTAGTCAATATCCATGTCCGTGTCCTAACCGGTGGTTTGGCTGTTGCTGTTGAGGCTACCATGTTATCTTAGCCGGCTTTTGAGCAGTGCTTTGATGACCTCTTTGTATTGGTGAGTGGCTGCTTCGTGCAAGGCAGTATCCTTTAACAACGTTAGAACCGATAGCACCAATTTTGGCAGCCACCCGGCAGGAACGGTATGGAGATTTGGCGGTGGTCTTACGGCAAAACTCAGCCAATCATTCTACATCGCGAGGATAGACCCGTGTTAGTAGCGTCGGGTCGCCCGCCCCTACCCTGCCCAGCTTTCAAAAACTACTGGCTTGCGTCGGCACAAACAAAGGGACCTTGTTTTGTTGGTTGTATTTTGTCAGGTCGGGTCTGCCATATCCCACCAGGACGTCGATGACTTCCTGAGAAATCGCACCGGCTCCACCCAGGCGGCCCACCACTCACCAACCTTCTTACTCGCGGCGGTCAGCTTCATCTCGCAATTTTGACCGCGTTCGGACTACCCGTCCATGCCTTATCGCCTGTCGTGAGCGATATTTGACCTGTCCCTCTTTTACTCTCCCGGGCGGCCATTTCCTCGGATCTTCCGTGTCCCCTTTTTCTTCTTCGGCCTCCGCTTGGTTTGTCTGGTATGACGAGCTGTCCTGCCTGCTGAAGCCCTCTCTCTTTTGCCGTCCGCAGTTTTCGCCGGTTTGCTAGTCTTCGGCCGCATAGACGGCTCGATCTCGATGCCGAAGACGTCTTCAAGGCTCTCTTCCGCCAATGTTCCCGACCTGTCTGGAGAGGTCAGGACATCGGAGGTTACACTTTCCGCTGCCTGGCTGATGAGTTCAAGATGGTCAGCCCCACGAAGCAAAAAAAGTAGTTCGGGGTTTTCGTCCAGGCGCGTACCGACCGCGTAGAGCGTTGCCGCAACGTGTTTGCACATTTCGGCCCAGTCGGGGCACGAGCAATTCAGCCCGATTTCGATCGGCTTGGGGAACAAGCCCGTGTCTCGACGGGTCATGATCTCCATGACGTGCGTGGAGAGCCGCCCCTGCAAGAGGTCCAGGAGGGAGCCCACGCGGCCGGCGCATTCCGTTTTCAGCGCTTGCCAGGCGTGCGGGTTAACCGGATCGATATTGATTTTGATTCGGTAAAGGTCACTTCCACTCACGAGCGCGCTCACGACTCCGGGAGCAATGTGCAGATCGATGACCGAACCGTTCCGAACGTAACTGCGACCGCGCGGGAGCCGGTTGGCATAATCGCTGTACGATTCGAGGTTAGAGCACCAGGCGTTGCCCCAGAAGCTCCTGGCAATCATCCGACCTTGGATGCGGACTGGACTCAATTTTTGCCCCTTTCTTTCGCAAGCTTCTTCTGCTTTCTGCGAACGGCGACGCTTTGCGGCAGCGCTCACATACGATCGGAAGGACCATCCCCAGCTCATTTAATTATCACCAACGCTTCACTCACTCCTGCGCGGCGGTTTTGAGGTCAAGAGCGACAAAACGCAACAATTCCTCATCCGGCATTTCTGTCAGCAGGTTTTGCTCGCCGCCCTCAAGCAACTCCGCTGCTAGACTCTTCTTTTCCTCGATCAGGTTGTTGATTCGTTCCTCAACCGTGCCCCGACAAACAAACTTGTGCACCAAAACGTTTTTCTTTTGTCCGATGCGGAAAGCGCGATCGGTGGCCTGGTTTTCAACGGCTGGATTCCACCAACGATCGAAGTGGATCACGTGAGAAGCGGCGGTGAGGTTCAACCCTGTCCCGCCAGCTTTCAACGAAAGGACGAAGAACGGAGGCCCGGTGTCCTCCTGAAAGTGCTCCACCAGTCGTTGACGCACTTTTACGGCGGTGCTGCCGTGCAGGATCAGGCCGGACCGCCCAAAAATGCGCTGCAGATGATTCGCAAGCGGTTCGGTCATTTCTTTGAACTGGGTGAAAATCAGCGCTTTCTCCTGTCGGGCGCCGATCTCTTCACTCAGCTCGGACAGCCGCGCAAACTTTCCGCTCCCGGAGGGATCGAAGACGCCGTCGCCGAGCCAATGCGAGGGATGATTGCAGATCTGTTTCAACCGGATCAGGAACGCCAGGATCAGTCCACGCCGCTGGATACCGGTCACGCTCTCGAGCTTTTCGGCTAATTCCTTAACCGACTGTTCGTAAAGAGCTGCCTGCGCTTTGCTCAACACGCACCAAGCTGCTACTTCGGTCTTGTCCGGTAAATCGCTGATAACGTTCTTGTCGGTTTTAAGCCGCCGCAAGATGTAGGGCCGGGTAAGATTGCGTAACGGCGCGAAATGACGGACGTGATCATCGCTCAGACGCTTGATTGTTTGCCCAAATTCACCGGCGCTGCCTAGCAATCCGGGACAGATGAAATCGAACAGCGACCAGAGATCGCCCAGCCGGTTCTCGATCGGTGTACCTGTGAGCGCGATCCGTGCCTGTGCACGCAGCTCCTTCACCGTCCGTGTTTGTCGAGCCTCCGGGTTCTTGATAGCCTGCGCTTCATCGAGCACAACCAGCCGCCACTCGGCTTGTCTCAAAGATGGCAACCGCGCTAGCAAACCATAGGTCGTTACTACGAGATCTTTCCCGGACAGTTTGCTCGCCGGATCAGTGACGATTTCTTTGAACCGTTGGGGTGGCGTTTCCGAAGGATGAACGAAAAAGACCTCCAGCGCCGGAGCAAATCGAGCGATCTCGCTTTTCCAGTTGGCCAGGAGAGAAGCTGGTGCGACGAGCAGGGATGGCGAAACGGCTTGGGAACCAACGGATTCCCGCTTGAGTTGCAACAGCAGAGCCAGAGTCTGAATCGTTTTGCCAAGCCCCATATCATCAGCCAGACAGGCGCCCAACCCGAGCCTGGACATAAACCAGAGCCAGCGGACCCCCTTGGATTGGTAGCCACGCAACTGCGCGCATAGATCCCGGCCCGGATCGAATCCGTCGATCAGCGACGGGTCGCGCATCGCGCCCAACATTTTGCGCAACCATTCGCCCGGTACGACCTCCGACCAGGCCCGAGTTTCTGCCTGCGCCAAGGGGTCACCTTCTTTGATGCGCCCAACTCCGGCCAGTAACCGCATCCCTTCGAGAAACGAGATGTCGCCACCGGATCTCTCGATACGCTGCCAGTGGGCAAGCACCTGGTTCAGCCTGTCTCTGTCGATCTCGACCCATTTGCCCTTCAGCAAAACGAGTCCTTCTCTCGCGCTCATCAACTGGCGCCATTCGGCAGCCGTCAATTGTTCTCCATCAAGGGCTATCTCGACGGAGAAATCCATCAGACTTTGCAGGCTGAGCAGATCCGTCGCTTTCTCTCCGATTCGGACATTGACTTGCGGGCGTGCGGGGCGTCCGCTTTTCCACCAGTCGGGTACTCGGACCAGCAGCCCGCTTTCTTCGAAAGCCGGGATATGGCGCAGGAAACGGTGAGCATCTCCTGGCGTCCAGGCCAACGGCTGAAAAAGCCGGCGGGTTTCCACCAGTTCCCGCGCCAAGTCGCTCTTTTCTGCCGCGCGCTGGACTGGCGAAAGCAGAGCCGTAAGAGCAGCCTTGTTCTTCGTTCCGCCATACTCCTGCAAGGCTCGGGCCAACGGCAGATGCTGCGGTTTCCCACGGTCAGAAAGCCGATGCGTGTAGGTCGCCAGAAAGGCAAATGGACGATTTGGATCGCGTTTATTTTCTGCCAGATGAAACGTCACCCGACCGACGGTATGCCAAAGAGGATTTCGTGATTTCAGCCAGGCGGATAGCCCAGTCAGGCTGCTTTCCTGGATCACAAGATCACCGAACTCCTGCCAAAGTTTCTCCAGTAGACTCAGGGTGAGAAATTCGCCACCTCGCATCGGTGGCGCCTGTTGCACGAAATCAGAGAGTTCACTCCGAGTGGGCGCCAACAATGGCGCCGGCCCGGTGTCGCTCTCGCTGATCTGGCAAAGCCGTTGCAGGTAGCCTCGGGAGAAATCGCGCCAATAAGCCGGTGAGGGTGGCAGAGGAACAGTTAACACTTCAGTCGCTAGCAGCAGAAGCCCTGCTGCCGCCGATTTTTCCAAAGCCGCACTGAGCTCTGCACCCAATTTCTCATCGACCTCCGGCACAATTTCGGGTACTCGCTCGACAAACAGCCGGCCACCCGGAGAAATAGCAATTCCCAGCGACATAAGATAACGGTTCTGAGCATGCGGCCTGCGATAAGAGCGTCAAGACCGATTGGCAATTGGGAATGGAAAAGAAGGGCGGGTCAAAATCAGACTGTTCTCCCAGCTCCCCGTGCAACAGGCCGCAATTGCTGGCAGAATGGTCGCCCGGGCCCGCGACATTTTTCTGGATCTTGGCCGGTGTGAAATTCTTTTGAACAGAAGGAAGTAAAGTTAGGAAAGTTTCGGAGCCTTAGGTAGTAGCTTTGGGGTCGGCTCCTCGAAAGACGCTTTCCCAATCTGGCCGCGGCCCTTTTGCCGAGAAAGGCGAACTCTCCTTTGCTTCCTTTGTTTCCTTTTTGTTTATGTATGAGAAAACCACCTCCGAATACCTTTGGCAAAAAATCCCACCTCAAAAACTCATCCGGGTCGCGCCAGTTGGGTTCCTTTGCGCGTTGCGGATCGAAAAACGGATCATCGCGGGGGTATCGGCGCCGCAAAGACCCACGGCGCAGGAATGAATTGCAGCGTGCTTAGTGTCTCGCCCGAAGCGAGTTCGTTTAGCGCCGCATCCACCGCCGCTCTCATTCGGTTCGGTTCCGTCAAATGAGAAGACAATAAATGTCCAAGATTCGAAAGTGCTTGGAAACTTTACTAAATAGATCGGCACTCCTAGAACAAACCTGCTATTGCTTCCCGCTTTCTCCGGGCGGGATGAGTGTGCGGCAGACGAGCGCCATTGCCGCAGCTCCTCGAAGCGATGAACGCCGGTGCCATTGACCTTGGACACACCGGTGAAGCGCCTCCGATCTTTGCGCAGGCTGCGAATAATCCATTTGTCTATGTCGGCAATCAACGCCCCGATCCGTCGGGCGAGGCCATTCTCGTCGCCGAGAATTCTCCGATCAAGACCGTGGCCGAGCGCTGACGCCTTTTTCAGCCTGAATTTAGTTCCGAAGAAGCTGAATGTCATTGAAGCGACCCAGCCGGCGAGATGACAACAAGAGTCACAACGGGCGATCACTTGCTCGCTCTTGAACTAGTACTAGTGCCTAATTGCGTAAGTTAGTTATATGTATGGCGACTTTCCCCTGATGTACCTGGGATTTGGTCCATTCGAAGGGAGCCGCATTGTTATTGTAGTTCTTGATGAAGGTGTCGATGGCGTTGCGCAGCTCTGCCACGCTGGTGAAGTTTGCCCCCTGGAGGGCTTGGCGGCTCAAGATACTAAACCAGATCTCAATCTGGTTGAGCCAAGAAGCGTGGGTTGGAGTGAAATGAAAATGCACATTGGGGTGAGCCTTCAACCAGCGATCTTGCTTTGGCTTATGGGTCGCAAGGTTGTCTAAGACCACATGAATTTCTTTGTCGAGATTTCCGGCAACTACCTGGTTCATAAACTCCAGGAATTCCCGTCGGCGCTGGCGCCGGTAATGACCAGCCTGCACTTGGCCGCTGGCAATGTTGAGGGCGGCAAAGAGAGTGGAGGTGCCATGGCGCTTGTACTCGTGGCTAAAACCCGTCAGCGCCCTGCCATTGGGCAAGCGAATCCAACCTTGGGCTCTTTCCAGGGCTTGAATGGCTGGTTTTTCATCAATGGCCAAGATGAGCGCATTCTGGGGCGGATTGAGATAAAGACCGACAATGTCAGCGGCCTTGCGCACAAACTCCGGATCGGTGGAAATGCACCAGCTGCGGCGCCGTTCCAATTCAATGCCTTGTTGGCGCAAAATGCGCCAGACTTGATCGGAGGAAACATCGGCCAGACTCTGCGCCAGCAGTCGCCCATTCCAGCGCCCGTAGCCCGCCGGTGGATCTTCATCCAGCAGCGCCAAGACCCGCTTGACCGTCATTTGATCATACTTGGCCGGCTTTCCACTGCGTGGCGCGTCTTCCAAGCCAGCCAGGCCTTGGCGCACAAAGCGCCGCCGCCATTTACTCACCGTCACCTCGGGAATGCGCAGGCTCTTGGCAATCGCACGTCCACTCAAGCCCGCTGCCGCCTTCAAGATAATCTGACTCCTGACCTTGAGCCGGTGTTCGACCCGTTGCGCTCGACTCCAACCCTCCAAGAGCTTGCGGTTTTCCACAGAAAGTTTGATGCGACCCGTTGCCATCCATCCAACAAATCATAATTTTTCATAAATATAAAGAACTAAAGCAACTAAGTACTAGCATAGTAGACAAATTCCGCTTTGGCGGGAAATTTTCATCGCTACCTGCGACGGACTCGAATGGTTCTCTGGCCAACTTAACGTTCCGACCAAAATCGCTGTGGCAAAGAATCAGGCTTTTCTCCCGCGAGCTGATCGCTATGTCGATGTGGCGATCATCGGCGCGGGCTTTAGCGGGTCGATGGTCGCAGTACATCTTGCGCATACTCTGCGTTGTGCCCGCGACATCGCTCTGATTGAAAAACAGCGCCGAACCGGACCCGGAATTGCGTACGGCACGGACAATCCGCTCCACCTGCTGAACGTGCCGGCGGGCAAGATGAGTGCTTATCCGGATAAGCCTTCCCACTTCCTGGAGTGGCTGAGAGAACACCCCGAGCTGGTCCGCCAATACCGGCTGGATCCACTCACCGAGCAAACTTTTGTTCCACGGAGTCTTTTTGGGCTTTACCTTGCGCTCCTGGTTCGACGCGGTGCAATTCGGAGCGGACACGTTCATCGTTTTGAACGGGAAGCCGTTGATCTCATAAAGGCCTCCGACGGATCGTTCCACGTCCTGCTGGCGGATCACACGACCATCTTCGCACGAAAAGTGGTCCTGGCTCTTGGCAATTTCCCGCCGGGCGATCCGGTTGTTGCCGACCAGCGATTTCATCGATCGAACAATTACCTCACGGACCCGTGGAGTTCCGCGACGCTCGAGAAGCTCTCTCAATCTGGCGACATTCTTATCCTTGGGTCTGGCTTAACCGCGCTCGACCTCATCCTGAGTCTGAACGAAATGAAACAGAACGGGACGATTTACGTCCTGTCGCGGCACGGACACTTCCCGCATCGCCATGCCCAGACTGAGTCATACCCATTCGAGCAGGCGGACCTCCAAGAGATGCGTACCGTCCGGGGCCTGCTTCGTGCCGTCAGAAACGAAGTTTCGCTTGCGGGACGAGCGAAAATCGGTTGGCGTTCCGTAATTGATGCGCTGCGACCGCACACTCAGGCGATCTGGCAGCGACTAGATTTGGCCGAAAGACGTCGTTTCTTCAGACATTTGCGGCCGTACTGGGAAATTCATCGCCACCGAGCCGCTCCACAAGCCCTCGATGTAAAGGATGCAATGGAGAAGGCCGGCCGACTGCGCTGTTATCAAGGAAGAGTTGAGCGCATTGTGGAACGTGAGAATACCCTGTTTGTCAAGTTTTGGAATCGTTCGCGCATCGGAAGCGAAATTGCGGTCAGCCTCGTAATCAATTGCACTGGGCCGGAATGTAATTATCACAAGCTGAAAGATCCGCTTGTTCTCCAACTCTTTTTGCATGGCCTTGCCCGACCCGATCCACTGTTTCTTGGGTTTGACGTCGACGACCAAGGACACCTGATCGACGTTACTAGCCGCGCCGTTCCGAACCTTTACACGTTAGGAAGCACGCAAAAAGGTCGACTCCTTGAGACGACCGCAGTGCCCGAGCTTGGACGGCAAGCAGTCGAACTGGCCACGCTCCTGGCCGACGAGCTCCAAAAAGCTACGCGTCTAGCCCTCGAAGAGCTTCCAGTGGGTCATTCCTTCGAGATCTAGTAAAAGACTGAAGAGGAACCGACAGACGCTTTGGCTCGCTGTGGAACTGGGATGTCTACCTTCTCGTTTTCTTAGCACAAGGCGTCTATTTCAGCGCATGCACGGCGGCTCTTTCGATTGCAATTCCGTCTTTGTAACGTTCCATGAAGGCCGTAAAGCCATCAACCTCTCCCTGGTCAGGAGCTATCGTCGTCGTATTGTCCCCTGCAAAGACCTTGTTGGAAAGATAGGCCTCCAAGGATTCGCTGTCTTTCTTACGGAGCATATAGGAGGCCAGCAATGCGATCCCCCATGCGCCGCCCTCGCCAGCGGTCTCCATCACGGACACGGGAACATTCATTGCTGCCGCCATGATCTTCTGGCCCACTTCCTCCGTTTTGAAGAAGCCGCCGTGACCGAGGATCTTGTCGATCTTCACTTGCTCCTCTTCAAAGAGGATATCCATTCCGATCTTCAATGTACCGAGTGCCGAGAACAGATGCACACGCATGAAGTTCGAAAGTGAGAAGCGGCTTTCAGGCGTACGGACGAACAGTGGACGGCCCTCTTCAAGGTGTGTGATGGGCTCACCCGAAAAATAATTGTAGGCAAGAAGCCCGCCACCATCCGCATCACCCGTGAGTGCCTTCTTGTACAACATTTCAAACAGCTTCGATTGACTGATCTCCACACCGAGCACATCCACGAATTCTCGGAAGAGACCGATCCATGCATTGAGATCGGACGTGCAGTTGTTACTATGTGCCATAGCCACCGGCTTGCCGCTGGGCGTCGCCACCATATCGATCTCTGGGTGTACTTTCGAGAGTTCCTTTTCCAGAACGATCATGGCGAAGACGGAAGTTCCTGCAGAAACGTTGCCCGTTCGCTCGGCAACGCTGTTAGTGGCCACCATGCCTGTGCCTGCGTCGCCCTCGGGCGGACAGAGTGGAATACCCTTCCGTAGTTGGGCCGTGGGATGGAGCAGCCGAGCGCCTTGTTCGGTAAGCCTCCCTGCAGCATCTCCTGCTACAAGGACTTTCGGAAGAATGTCCGGGAGCTTCCAGGCGATGTTTTCCACTTCGAGCCGTTTATTGAACAGCTCGATCTTGCTCGCATCGTAATCGTTGGTCTTGCTGTCGACGGGGAACATGCCCGATGCGTCGCCGACGCCTAACACCTTCTGCCCCGTCAGTTTCCAATGGACATAGCCCGCCAGAGTGGTCTGATAGCTGATATCCTTGATATGGGGTTCCTTGTTCAATATTGCCTGATAGAGGTGGGCAATGCTCCAACGATGGGGAACGTTGAATTGGAACAGTTCAGTGAGGGCGGTCGCAGCCTGAGCGGTCGTGGTGTTTCGCCAGGTACGAAACGGGACGAGTAGATTTCCGCCCTTATCGAACGCCATATAACCGTGCATCATAGCGCTGAAGCCGATGGCACCAATGGTTTGCAGCGGGGTGTTGTAATTCTCGAAAACCTCCTTGCTAAGCTTTCGATAACTCTCCTGCAAGCCTGTCCAGACATCTTCAAGAGGGTACGTCCAGACGCCATTTGCGTATCGGTTTTCCCAATCATAGCTTCCCGACGCGATCGATGTGTGATCCTCATCGATCAGCACCGCTTTGATGCGAGTCGAGCCGAACTCAATGCCAAGAACGGTCTTTCCGCGATCAATTGCTTCTCGGGTATCGTTTCGATTCATGTTTATCTGTCTTGAATTGAAGTCATTTCTTCAAACGGATTTTTCAGAGAAGAGACAGTGTTCATTCCACGCCATCCCTATCCGCACATTACTGATAGGAAATTGCGACGAGCACCCTCGGAGCCACTGGCGTCAACCTAACAAATACGCTCGCATCGTTTTGCTGTCGCACACGTTCTTTCAGTCAATGTCCGAACTGATCGGCGGCCTCGGTCCGCGCGGGAAGATGATTGTCGCCGGGGCTGGTAGCAGTCCAATCGAAGTCTCGCCTTGCACCTTTTGTTCGCTTCTCGCGGGATCGAAGGAACATTAACCGGCTCCGCCAGCGATAACGAGGACACGCTCGTTTTCAGCGTTCTCCAGAAGATCAAAGCGATGATCGAAACTGTGCCGTTGGAGAAAGCGGCTGAGGGTTATCATCGCATGACACGAAACGAAGCGCGGTTTCGCGTGGTATAATCGTCATCCGGCAGGCTTGAAGAACGCTTTCCAAAAACCGACATCGGCCTTGGCGTACCCTTTGCCATTTCTTTGCCACTTTTTCTGTTCTGAAGTGATCCGCAACGCGTTTCGCCCCTTGGTCGCATCATAAGGTGTCGCCAAAAAACCGCCCAACTACATTCAGCACAGCGCGCACATTAAGCCGGGCCGCGACGGTCTCTTCAACTTGATCAAGAGCATCCCGCCCACCCTCAGGTATGAGCCGGGAGTAATCGTAGCAGAGGGAGACTTCGTCATCATCCACGGCCGCTTCTCGGGCTTCGGGCTGCCGGTCAACTGGATTGCGGCGGATATTGTCCGCATGAAAGACGGAATCCTGCTTGAGCACTGGGATGTCATTCAGGACGAGGCTACCAAGGAACAGTCCAAGAGCGGAAACCCGATGTTTGGAGACTCGTTCCCCGACCGCGCAGAGCGGCAAAGTCTTCGCCTCAGCATCACACGTGAACCGACAGGAGAGTCCGCTCCCGCCTCTCTCCTGCACCACGCCCGCTCCTTCGCCGCCTAGGATCAGAGTCGCCTTCGCGAGGGGGGAATTGGCTGAGAATCGTATGCTCGAGGCGTGACGCCGGCTGCAGTCATTCGCAGCAGGACTTTCCGGTCCCAGACCGTTGGTTTTGGAAGATCTACGAGCTTCAACCCTTCATAACCGCTGAAGTGTTCAACTCTCATTGCACGCCTATCTCGGCATGCGGAAGCCGGAAATCGTTCGATAGCAGGATCCGAAATTTAGTAGAAGTTTGCCCATGCGGCGGATCGCGATTGAAAATAGGCCATGAACACCAGCTCAAATGCGGTCAGAGGCGCTGAGACAGCGACCGAGCAGCTGCAGCTTGAACTGGAGCGGCTCCGGAGCGAACTCGACCGGTGTACCACTCGGTTGCAACTGACGGAAAAGCTGCTCGAGCATGTGGCCGATGCCGTTTTTGTCGCTGAACTCGATGGCCGGATTATCGACGTAAATCCGGCTGCCTGCTCTCTGTTGGGCTATGAAAGGCAGGAGTTGCTCAAAATGCGCCCGTGGGATTTTGCCACAAGCGCCTCGTGGGAAGGAATTCTTGAATTGATAGGCACGATGGAGTTGGGATGTCCCGTCACGGTCCAACGCGCGTATCGATGCAAAAGCGGTGAACTGAAGATCGTCGACGTGAGGCTGTCTCGAGAAAATCACGCCGGCCGGGACTTGATCGTCGTATTCAGCCGGGATTTCACCGAACAGAAACGCCTTGAACTTCGGTCGCGTCAGAACGGGAGAGATTTGACTGAAAGCCAGCGGTTCGCCAACTCTGGGAGCACGGCACTGGATCTCACGGAGGGGACAAGAATCGAAGAGGCATTGCGGCCGACCGAGGAGTACCTTCGACTCACAATTGATACAATTCCAATCCTCGCCTGGTGCAGCCGGCCTGATGGCTCGAGTGAATTCCTAAACCAGCGCTGGCTTGATTACACAGGTCTTTCGATTGAGGCGGCGCGGGATTGGGGGTGGAAGATTGCCATTCACCCTGAAGATCTACCGCGCCTATTACATGTATGGCAGACGCTGTTGGCATCGGGGGAGCCAGGAGAATTGGAAGCTCGGCTGCAGCGTTTCGATGGGGTCTATCGTTGGTTCTTGTTCCGTGCCGAACCGCTTTTCGACGAGACGGGAAATATCGTCAAGTGGTATGGAACGAACACCGATATCGACGACCGCAAGTGGGCTGAAGCGGTCCTTGCCGCAGAGAAGAAGATTCTCGAATTGATCACTGGGAACAATTCACTTGCTACAATCCTGGAGGCGCTGTGCCGGCTGGTTGAAGAAATGTTTAGCGGTTCTTTATGTACGATCCTGTTCTTGGATGCCGATGGCGAGCGGCTGAGAAAAGGTGTAGCGCCGAGCTTCCCGCCGGATTTCATGACTGCGGTCGATGGAGTCAACATCGGTCCTCGTGTGGGCTCATGCGGAACGGCCGCTTATAGGAAAGAAACAGTCATTGTCTCTGATATCAACACGGACCCTCTTTGGGCCGATTATCGTGAACTAGCCTTGGCCTATGGGCTGCAGGCAGGTTGGTCCACGCCAATACTATCCGCACAAGAGACGGTGTTAGGGACCTTCGCAATCTATTCCCGCGAGCCGCGCAGCCCAACACCGCAAGAGCGTAAGCTACTCGAGCAGTTTGCTCATGTTGCCAGTGTTGCCATTGAACACACGCGGGCTCAAGAAAGCTTGCGCCGAAGCGAAGCGAAATATCGAGATCTCATCGACGTTTCGCCGGATGCGATCTATATCATCGATACTGACCTCACCTATGTCTTAGCAAATCCGGCAGGCGCGGAGTTAGCCGGGTGCACTCAGGAGGAACTGATTGGCACGCCGATTGGCGAGACCTTCGTGCCGGAAGAACGTCCCTTGTTGCCGGCGCGGATGGAGATGATGAAGACAGAGCCCTATCTGCGTTTTGAGAGGAAATTCGTCCGGAGAAACGGAGATATCGTTCCAGTGGAAGTTTCCCTGACCACGGTCCGCGGCC
The DNA here is from genome assembly GCA_963813025.1 of uncultured Verrucomicrobiae bacterium. Classification (GTDB taxonomy): domain Bacteria; phylum Verrucomicrobiota; class Verrucomicrobiia; order Chthoniobacterales; family JAFAMB01; genus CAVSUL01. The sequence continues at coordinate 233,468 of CAWEXO010000005.1, forward strand.
GGTATCTGCAGGCCGTCCTCCGAGACATCAGTGAGCAGTTCCAACTTTAGTAGGCGGACAGGTCAGAGGAATGATCACTGTCCGTCATGCCGAGCGCGCACCATATCGGACTGAAGAGATTGGAATAACCCAAGCGCTCGCCCATCAAGTGATGCTGGCCATCCGACTCACCGAAGCTTTAAGCAATACTCTGAAGTATGCCCGTGCCAGGAATTTTCGGACACGCTTAATTTCCAATCCGAAAGAACTTCGTCTGGAACTCCGTGACGACGGCGATGGATTCCAAGTCAAAGAGCGGCATGACGGTGTCGGTCTGACTGGTATGCGCTAACGAGCCGCAGAAATGGGCGGCGAATTGAAAACCGTGAGCTCCCGAGGCAAAGGAACCACGGTCACGGCAATATTGCCCTTGAATCCAGAGCTGATGTTATGAATCCAGAGCTGATGTTATGAATCCGAGCAGCAAACCGAGACCGAAACGGCGCCATGTCTCCACCGCGAGAACTGCCAGGCGAGACGCCTCGAGCACGCGTCCGCCAAAGGCCCGCATCCGCGTCCTCATCGCCGATGACCATGGCGTGGTGCGCGAAAGTTTGGTCTCAATGATCCAGCGCAACAAAGCGGACCTGACGGTGGTTGGCGAAGCGAGCAACGGTCGTCAAGCCGTCGAACTCTGGAAGGAGCATCGACCAGATGTGACGCTGCTCGATCTACGCATGCCCGAGCTCGATGGTGTCAACGCGATCAAAGAGATTCGTGCCAACGACGAGAATGCCCGGATCATCGTTCTCACAACATTCGATGGTGACGAAGACATTTATCGCGCTATACAAACCGGCGCGAGAGGCTATCCGCTGAAAGATGTACCGCGCGAAGCATTGATGGATAGCATTCGCCGCGTGCACGCTGGCGGAACCTCCGTTCCCGGACATCTCGTAGCTAAGCTGGGGGATCGTGTCAGCGGCGAGACTTTGAGCAGGCGTGAGATCGAAGTCCTGAAGCTAATGGCGCAAGGAAAAAGTAACAAAGAGATTGGTTCAGCTCTATTTATTAGCGAAGGCACCGTCAAGTCGCATGGGAAAACCATCTTCGCCAAGATGAACGTCGTTAGCCGCACTGAAGCCGTTGCAGAAGCGACCCGGCGGGGCCTGATAAGATTGTAATGAGTTAGCAGTTGGCAGTTGGCTACGGCCCGCCGATCTGTAGAGAGCTGCCTTCATTAGAGCGATCTGATGGAGGCGCATAATTGGGTCAGAAGATCCTGGAAGAATAGAGCGTACGTAAATTTCCCTTTCCTGAGCTGACCCCTACTTCTTAGCCGGGCGCGGCATCGGCGTCACCCCGACCTGCTCCTCCGCCGTATACGGCGCTCCATAATACGGGAAATCCTTGCGAATGCGCCCGCGGTCGGGAGCAAGTCCATCGACAATTGGCGTGTTGGTCGCGAGCGTCAACATCACATCCATCGCATCGTCGCCGAGCGCGCGTCCATTGAAGCTAGCCACCTCAAATGCGGCGCACGTTCCAAGCTCGTAAGGCAACGTGTCGGGACAAAGCCGTGCAGCGATCCGCTTCCCGTATTCATCCGGGTCCGTCGCCGAACCGGCATAGGTCGTCATCTTCTCGGCAAAATCCGCGATCGACTTCGCGAAGCGCTCCAGATCTTCAGAGGGAACCGACGCATTGAATTGTTCTTTCACCTCTTGATCGCTCGGATCGTTCAGGAAGAGATGCGTAACCATAGGCAGGCCCCAACGCGAGACTTGTACCTCCGGCGCATGGCCAAAGAGGGAGATCGTCGCCCATGCGTTGATTTTTCCCTGCCCAATCAGTTCGCTCGGCAGCTCCAGCACAATCGCCGTGACATTCCGGCCCGCAAAAGGATTCTGCTGATGCAGAAGGGCGTCCCCATCGTAGCGCTGGTCCTTATAGAAAGCAGTCATAAATGTGCGGAATCCAGCATTTGCCGCAAATAGCTCTGGAGCAATCCCAACATAGGCACGAAGATCCGAACCAGTCGCGACCGAACCGGTTTCACCCTCAACCAGACTCTCTCCGGCGTCACCACGAAGAGCATCGTCACCCGTCGCCTTCCGCACCACAAACGACTGAATGTGAGTATCCTCACTGCCATCTCCGTGTCGTGGTTCACCAAACCTGAACTTGAACGTAACCTCTTCCCTCGCATCTCCGTTCAGGTCGAACCGGAACGCATAGAGCCCTTCTCGATGAAGCGTATCCGGAGCCGATAATCCCACATCCGGATTCACGGTCATCGCCATTACCGTCTTGCCCGGGGGGCCGTCAAACAAGTAAAAGTCGCAGAGGTTGAGGCTCGGATCTTCCTTCGCCAGTTTGGTATCGAAATGATGGGACATACAGAATCTCCTTGAAAAGCATTTCGCTATGGTGGAGTGCGGGATTTTTGACTTTTCTCTCGAGGGATAGACGCTGAGTAAGCTGCTACCGCCAGCTTCTAAAGCCCCCAACCGCCGTCTATGGGCAGAGCAACCCCCGTAAGGAATGCTGCTTCTGGGGAACAAAGGTAAAGAACAGCCGCCGCTACTTCTTCCGATGTACCGAACCGGCCCACCGGGTGGAGTTCGAGCAGGGCGCGACGCGTCTCTTCATCGCTCCGCAATTTCCCGCTCATATCGGTTTCAATAATGGCTGCGCATACTGCGTTCACTCGAAGACCTTTTGGAGCAAATTCGAGCGCGACCGATTTCGTGAGAGCGATAACAGCAGCTTTACTAGCGCTGTAGATGGGCGAACCAGCCCGTGGGCGCAGCCCGAGTATCGAGGCGTTGTTCACGATTGCGCCGCCGCCGGATTGGAGGATTGCCGGGATCTGATGTTTCATGCAGAAAAAGACACTGCGAACATTGATGTTCATGATCTGATCGTAAATCTCCTCGGTAGCGGTGATGGTGCCACGCCCTTCTCCGTCGACTCCTGCATTATTAAACGCAAAATCCAGCCTACCGAAATGTTCTAAGGCCCGAGCCACCAACGCGGCAATCTCCGATTCGATATTCACATCAGTGCGCACAAACACCCCGTTTCCACCTGCTTTTTGAATGAGCGCAACCGATTCAGCTCCTTCGGCTTCGCGCCGGCCCGCGACAACGACGTTCGCGCCACGTTCCGCAAACGCGATCGCGGTGGCCCGGCCGATGCCGGAGGTTCCTCCGGTGATTAGGATCACTTTTTCGGTAAATGGTGTGTTCATCGTGATGGTGCCTTGTTATGAGTCATTGATGGTCGATGAGGATAGCGTGCTAAGGGGTTGTCAGTTGTAATTGTTTGCTTGGTAGGAACAACTACCCCAGAGGTCCTAGTTGTTTATTGAGGCAACTGTTTGCCTGACTGCTCCGCCACCATATAAGCGGCATACCAGTCTGTCCAGTTCGCGTCGCGCTGGCCGACGCGCTTCTCGTGCTCGCCGTGGGAACCAAGACATGCTAACCGGCTTTCCCGCCGCGTACTTTGCCATCAAGGCGTTCTCAGAGACCGATATGACCGAGGACCTCAAACTAATCGACGTCCCCACGCTGATTCTGCACGGAGACGTTGACCAGATAGTTCCCATTGAGAATGCCCATCGCTCGGCCAAGCTCATCCCGAATGCGACTCTCAAGGTGTACCCAGGAGCACCTCACGCCATTATCTCGACATCGAAGAGTCAGGTGAACGAAGACCTACTTACCTTCGTGAAAAGTCGATCAAAACCAAAACAAGGGAGGTTCGATATCACTTCCTGATCAGAAGCTTTCCCGGCTAGTGTCGCACTGTACTTAAATCGTAGACTATTGCCGTTTACTGCACTTAATTCGTGGACTGGAAGCCTGTCCACTGGCTTAAATTCTTGGAAAAACTGTACTTAAATCGTAGACAGCCCCGATTCCCTGGAATTTAGCCGGCGGGCAAGGATGATCATCAGCAAAAAGCGCCAGTACCAGGACATCGCTTCCATTCGCGTCCCCGGCCGCTGCCGTCCGAAAAGGTAACGACGCAAGTGCGGATCGGCATCGGCTATTCGACAGAAGAGCGGCAGCGGATCATTCGTTGCGGTCGTCATCGTCAGATGCTGCATCAAGAATCTAAGCCTCTCGGTGAACGCTTTGGCGCAAAGCCGTCCGGACCAGCGAGGATCAGGCGATTTCCCCAAAACCGCCGTCAAAATCGCGCTTTCTAAGTCGATTAGTTCCGCCACCATCGGCGAGGCCGGCGGCTCAGGATCGTATAAGAGCAGGGAAGAACCACACTTCCAGCAGGACGCGAGCTGCAACGACTTGTCTCTAACCGGAGGATTTGTGATCGCAAGTGGATCTTCTATGAAGCAGACGCCACAAGTCTCAAGCAGGGGCGTGCGGTGTCGCGCACAGTGTGTCTGGAACACGAATGCCCACTCACTGCGAATCCATACCGTCCGAGTTCTGCGGCTCATTTCCTGGATACAGATGGGACAAAATGCATACATCGCTCTCCCCTGTACAAATCGATGCGGAGAGCCCGGCTCCCAGTCTATCGACCTCAGGATCCATTCCATCGGTAAGGTGGGAAACTGGTGCCGGAGCTCGAGCGCTTTAATTTCACGTTCGGTAACTCTCAAGAACTTCGCCAATGCAGAGCGGGCGCAGGGTGAGAGCTGCTCATCGATGAAAATGCCCCGGAGCGGAACTTCCGGGAAGCGGGCTTCAATCCCCCGCACTAGCTCGGCCAGCGTAAGGCCATTTGCGAAGGACACGCGCAGAAGCCAGGAAGAGATCAACTCTCCCGCGATCGGCCGAGGCGCAATCGGCAACACCTCTGGCACAAACGAGATGTGACCGTGCATTGCCATCCCCTTAGTTGGTACGTCGGCTCCTACGATCCGAGATAGAAACCAAGGTTTCCGTGGTCAAGTCGTCCGTGAGCATCTGCAAGTTGATAAGTTCGTGTTCCTTTTCGATGGCTTGGATTGCGGCTGCTTCGAGCAAACGGCAGATTCGGACCGTCACGCCCTCGGTAAGCACCAGAACCCTGTTTCGGATCTTGGGATCGCGTAATTCTGAGGCTCGCCGCAGCGGTACGATCGCGGCGAAGCTGGCCAGCAGCTGAAGGAGCGCTGTATCGTCTTGCCAGGGCGGCAGTTCCCAAGCTTCAAACCGGTCCGCCAACTGCTGGTCAGTCATGAGAGCTTGTTTGGCTTCGTGAGTCCCGACACAAACCAGAGGAATGCGCAGGTCATTGGCCAAAAAACGGATCGCGTTCAGAACGATCCGCTGTTCGCGGAACGTGCCAGCCAAAATGGAATGGATCTCATCGATAACGAACATACGCACTTCGAGCTGTCGCGCCGTGAGCCGAGTGCGTTGCCGTAAGGTCGTGACGCCTTGGTGCGATGGTAGAACAGCACCCATGCTAACCAGCAATTCTTCATAAAGGTCGCGCTCACTGGGAGCTGGCGGCATCTGAACGGCGACGATGGGCAGCCGCGTTCTCCCAGTGACGTCGTCAAAGCTTGATCGATGCTCGCGCAAAAACTTGGGGTTTTGGGAACAATGGAACGAAGAGTCCGGCTGAGCCAATGGCTTAACCGGACTCTTCGTTCCATTGTTCCCGAAACCCCGACTTCTTTGTCATCGATGCTCCCCAAGCCCTGGGCCTTCGCGTGCGGTGAGTAAGGCTTCCAACTCGGCGATGCGGGCCTTCAGCGGCGCGGCATGCTTTTCCATCTCGGCGGCGGTGAAGCGCGGGGTGATGTATTGAGGGCAGTTCCAGTCGTACGAAATGACTTGGATGAGGAACAACCGCTGCACCTTGCTGCGGAGTGATTCGGGGGCGAGCTGATCGGCCAGCTCAGAATGCTCGCGGACGTCGAGCACGCGGGCGTGGCCGGGCAGTTTGACCGGCTGCGGTGCGGGTAGTCCATCATGAAGAGGGCAACCCGATCGGTGGTGCCAAGATTGCCCGTCGCGTCGAGGAAGGTTGGCTCTTTGGCAAGTTCATCGAAGAGCACCCCCACGGCTTCCAGCAACTCCTCACGGCCCCCGTGCTACACCCTGACGAAGACGTTCAGTGCTAACATGTCCAAAATTTGCTCGTTTTCGAAACATTTGGCACGCTCAAAAAGAGATCGTTATGCCGGCGTCAACAAGCAGGTTACCGTCGGAACCCGTGAGGACAGCGATATTTCCGCCGGAACCTCTAAGGAGGCTGATGCCCCCGCGAACGTTCTGAAGGTGATCTGGGCAGTGGCGGCGGATCCACGGATAACGGTGACCGGACTGGGCCCTCGGTGAATAGAGTCGGTGAGTTATACATTGTCAGCCCTTGCGGCGCTCGGAATCAGAGGTAAGGCCGTCTAATCTAAGCATCGGGCATATCTTCGAAAGCCTATTATCGACGCGCTTCTCTGGAGTGGCGATTCGGGCGTTGCTGAATGAAATTTCACAGGTTCTCATTAATGTGGTCGGGAGCGGATGTAATCGGTCTGTTCTCAAATAATGTGGTTTCATTCTCACGTAATCTGGTTCTGAGCTGCCTTTCGTTCTCACTTAATGTGGTTTGAAAACAGCGGATGTTCTCGGTTCGAGCCGTTTATGTTCTCAGGTCGCTACACGTATGGATGACGATCAGCTTAGACAGAGGCTGGCATCGAACGCGAGAGTGAGGGGACAGGTCATCGGATTCTACAACGACGTTATCTTCCCAAGACTCTGCCATCTTGTGATGCGTAGTCGGCGCCTTGTACAGTATCGAGAGAGGGTGATCGCCTCGGCGGAAGGACGCGTTTTGGAGATCGGTATCGGATCGGGGCTGAACTTGCCGTTCTACGGGTCCCGGGTGCATGAAATAGTGGGCTGGAGCCAGCGCCGCGGCTCATCGCGATGGCCCGGCAAGCCGCAGAACGCATACCTATGCCCGTAGCGTTCATCGAAGAATCCGCTGCGGCCATCCCACTGGAAGGCAACACGATTGAAACCGTGGTCATGACCTGGACGCTCTGCTCTATTCCTCAAGCTGATCGCGCGCTCAGCGAGATGCGTCGCGTGCTCAAGCCAAACGGCCGGCTATTGTTCGTCGAGCATGGATTAGCGCCGGACAGCGGCGTGCGAAGATGGCAGGACTGGTTGACGCCGGTATGGAAGCGTATCAGCGGAGGATGTCATTTGAATCGTCCAATCCGGACAATGATCGAAAGCGCCGGCTTCCGCCTCGACCAGTTGGAGACTGCCTATATGCCAGGTCCAAAACCGTGGTCCTTCATATACGTGGGAAGCGCCCGATCGGCCTGACAGAACCAATCTCCGATACACGGCACAGTTTTGCGGTGAACACCGGCAAGTGAGCCTTGGGAAATTTGAACTCTGCGCCGCTGCCCTGACCTTGCGCGTGAGGTCCACAGCAGTAGCAAGGTTGCCGCTGCCCTACATTCTAATCCCACCAAGCCCGCTGGCCTTGCCTTCAGAATATTCAAGTGGTATCGATTATATGGATGCCAAGCTCTTTGCCGATTTGGTCCGTAACTAGCTCGTATTGAGGACATTGTCTATTTTATATGATATCTATTGTCTGATGTTATGATTACAGTATAATAATATGTTGTGTAATACTACTGAACGTCAATCTTTTTTTCTATTTCCTGCCTCGCGCTGCCTGAAGGTCACTCTCCCGGTTATGAAATCTCGATGAAGCGGTCCTCCAAATCTCCAATTGGATCCGCCGGATGCTTTCTGGCCAAAAGTGATATCAAACCAACTACCGCTCGCGAAGCCGGCGCCGATGGATTGCGCAGTGCCAGAGCTCGGAGTCCGTCGCGTCTCCGTGTCGAGACTGATCGCTTGCTGACTTCGAAACCTGAAACAGGAGCCGGCCTATGTTCGATATTGAAGCAACTGTGACTGTAGCCACTCCGAAATGAATTGAAGCTGACAGTCGATTGGCCCATCCGTTGGCTGGAAGCAGCCGGAGGCTTCAAGATTCAACGCAAGGTGGTACTAAATTAGATATTGCCAGAGTTCGACGGAACCGTTAAACGCTTGGAAATTGCAGGCAATCGAGCACGTTGGCCGAATCTTTGTGTAGGCGACCACGTAATAGTGCGCTGTTTTACCGAGGGCCAATAAGGGATCGACGCCAGGCGCGTCACTGCGCGATCCAAAGGGGCACCCGGACTGGTGGAAATCAAACAGGCGACTGGCCGTTCGATCGTCCGCGTGACCCCGTCGGGTCTCGCATTTCTTAGGGAACGGAGGCCGAGCTCCTATGAAGAGCTGTCGACGGTGCGCGAGCGCTAGCGCCAAGCGGAAAGGGCATCGACGCGTTTCTGAACGGATCCGCGCAGTCAACTTCGCCTCGTGCGCTTATAAGTACCCATAAGCTCAAGCCTCGGCAAGGATATGGCCTTCCATGGTGCGGAGCAGGTCCCGCTTGGTCGCGCAGTAGAAGGTATTTCAGTCTTCTAAACGGACTACGAAACTCGGAAAAGAAATAGTGCCGCGGTAGGAAGCCCGCCGCGCTACGCTCCGTCAGGAACCCTGCTTGCGGATGTGAGAATCCAGAAGAACGCGTTCATAAGATAATCCGCCCAACAATTGGCAACAGTCATCTCCCAATCTACTCGTGTCATGTCGTTGACGCTTACTGTGGTCGGGTACTCGGGAACGCTGGGGTAATCATCGTGCCGTGAGACGCCGCCTGCATCCAAGTACTCGTCGTGGGTAATTCCAGCTGCACATTGGCTTGGTCGTTGAACTCGAAATACGAAGAAAGCGACAACTGCACGATCGTTGAGGTTGGCGGTAGTTCGTAGAGATGAGCGATAACTGAGTCAAGCGCTTGAAAAATCTTCTTCCCAGTGACGCTATCAATGCTATCATTTCGGCATGGCACAGTTACTCGTCCGAGAGCTTGAAGAAGAAGTGGTGCAGGCGCTCCGGCTAAGGGCAGCGGCAGAAGGCACTTCCGTCGAGGAGGCTCACCGCCGCGTCCTGCGAAGTGTCTTACTATCCAAGAAACCGCGCAAGACCTTCAAAGAAGCACTCCTTGAAATGCCGGATGATGGAGACAACTCCATTTTTGAACGGGTTAGAAGAAAACCTCGCAAAGTCGTTGTTTGATGCCCTTTCTTCTCGACACGAATATCTTGTCTGAACTACGCAAACACCGCCTAGCTGACCCGAAGGTCCAGGCGTGGTACAGTGCCGTCCCCGATTCTGAACTCTTTACCAGCGTTTTGGTGATCGGTGAGATTCGGCGCGGAATCGAATTAAAGCGGCCAACAAATCCCGCCTTCGTGGCAAAACTCGAACGTTGGCTCCAGTGGATCCAGTACGACTTCCAAGACAAAATCCTCCCGGTCACCCAGGAAATCGCGGAAGTCTGGGGAGCGCTGTCTCTGACCCGACCCCTGGCCGAACCGGACGGACTGATAGCTGCAACCGCGATACATCATAGCCTCACCCTTGTCACTCGGAATGTCCGAGATGTCCAGCGAAGCGGTGTCACAATCCTAAACCCGTGGGAGGCTTGACAACAAGTTGGAGCACCCGGGGTGCGAACAATCATCTCTCACCGATCAGGTTTTGCCTCCGGCTTGGCTGCTCTGTGAAACTTTCGGCTAGCTCCAGCCATCGCCAAACGCTAGATGGACCTCGAATCGGGCACCCAAAAATCCGATAGAGTCGCCGGCGTGAAGCGCGTGCTCCCCGTACCGCTGGTCGGAAGGTTGGAAAGCCTATCGAGTCAGCGCTAACCAAGCTCCAGGATTCTCCAGTTGCATTCTCCAGAGCTGGAACATTGCAAGCGCGCGACCGTTGGCCTGGGCCATTCCAAGTTTTTACGCCCCGGACATTACAAGTGCCAACGGGGCGAGTCAGAGCTCTTCTTGCAAGGCTCTTTTGGACCGTACGTCCCCAGCGTTTGGAGGGAGGTCGATGGCTTCTCTCCACAACTCCGGTTGAACAACAGCAGCCCCTGGCTCGTCCTGGCGGGTCGGGGGTCCAAATCCCCTAGAGTACAAGTTCTTCAGCGCGCAAGAGGGTTGTCCTTTCTGTAACTCGACCGCAAATCAGGGCGTCTGCATGCAAGGCCTAAAGAAGATCAGCTATGATCATTATATTCGTGTCCGCAACCGTCTGTTTTGCATTTTCCATAGGGCGGATACTCGTTTGTCGGATTAAATTTACTGCATGAGCAGAGAGTGCACGCCTGGAAGCCCGAATGAGGATGTTGAGCTTCATCAAGAGAGATGAGTTCAATCAACCCTACTTCCGACAGATCCAGCTCAGGTAAGTCAGTCATTGTTGTTTTCATCCTGCTTATCCTGGCCAAAACATCGCGCCCGATCAATGCTGAGGATGTTTCGAACGCAATACCAGAGGCGCTGATCAACGTCCAACGCCGGAATCTCGCCGTTATTCGGCTTCAGGCGCGTTAAGAGCTGCGATCAGTCGGTCAAATCGTTCCCTTAATAACCTGCAGAAGTATGCACGATCGACCTTTTCTGCGGCCAAAATTTGGCGAATCGCTTGCACAGTGACCGCGGATGACGCTCCAGCCAGCGACAGACCTTTTGGTGTTTGTGCGTCGAAGAGTTGTCCACGATAGATGAATGCTTAAGTCCGCAGCGATTTCGGAATCGAGTTTCTTCAAGAATTTGAGCCACTCATTATGCCGATGGCGTGGTGCCACTTGGCTTATGACTTTGCCACTGAGGTAATCGAGTGCGGCAAAAAGGGTCACAGTGCCATGCCGATAGTAATCGTGAGTGATCGTCCGGATATGGCCTTGGGCTAAGGGCAAACCGGGTTGGCTGCGCTGCAACGCCTGACACTGACTTTTTTCATCGCAGCAGAGCACCACCGCATGGTCTGGCGGATTGAGATAGACCCCGATCACGTCCCAGAACTTGGCTTCGAATTGCTCGTCGCACGACAATTTGAAGATCCGCGTCCGGTGCGGCCTAATGTCGTTGGTGGACCACACACGCTGAACGGTTGCCTTGGATACTCCCACATGCCTGGCCATCGAACGGGTACTCCACCGCCCCAAGGTCGCTGGCGGCCTGACGGCTTCACTCAAGATTCGGCCCTTGAGCGCCGGCTTAATGCGCTCTGGGCGCCCACTGCGGGCCAAGTCCGCCAAACCTCCTATGCAGGGTACTAGTGCCTAATTGCGTAAGTTAGTTATATGTATGGCGACTTTCCCCTGATGTACCTGGGATTTGGTCCATTCGAAGGGAGCCGCATTGTTATTGTAGTTCTTGATGAAGGTGTCGATGGCGTTGCGCAGCTCTGCCACGCTGGTGAAGTTTGCCCCCTGGAGGGCTTGGCGGCTCAAGATACTAAACCAGATCTCAATCTGGTTGAGCCAAGAAGCGTGGGTTGGAGTGAAATGAAAATGCACATTGGGGTGAGCCTTCAACCAGCGATCTTGCTTTGGCTTATGGGTCGCAAGGTTGTCTAAGACCACATGAATTTCTTTGTCGAGATTTCCGGCAACTACCTGGTTCATAAACTCCAGGAATTCCCGTCGGCGCTGGCGCCGGTAATGACCAGCCTGCACTTGGCCGCTGGCAATGTTGAGGGCGGCAAAGAGAGTGGAGGTGCCATGGCGCTTGTACTCGTGGCTAAAACCCGTCAGCGCCCTGCCATTGGGCAAGCGAATCCAACCTTGGGCTCTTTCCAGGGCTTGAATGGCTGGTTTTTCATCAATGGCCAAGATGAGCGCATTCTGGGGCGGATTGAGATAAAGACCGACAATGTCAGCGGCCTTGCGCACAAACTCCGGATCGGTGGAAATGCACCAGCTGCGGCGCCGTTCCAATTCAATGCCTTGTTGGCGCAAAATGCGCCAGACTTGATCGGAGGAAACATCGGCCAGACTCTGCGCCAGCAGTCGCCCATTCCAGCGCCCGTAGCCCGCCGGTGGATCTTCATCCAGCAGCGCCAAGACCCGCTTGACCGTCATTTGATCATACTTGGCCGGCTTTCCACTGCGTGGCGCGTCTTCCAAGCCAGCCAGGCCTTGGCGCACAAAGCGCCGCCGCCATTTACTCACCGTCACCTCGGGAATGCGCAGGCTCTTGGCAATCGCACGTCCACTCAAGCCCGCTGCCGCCTTCAAGATAATCTGACTCCTGACCTTGAGCCGGTGTTCGACCCGTTGCGCTCGACTCCAACCCTCCAAGAGCTTGCGGTTTTCCACAGAAAGTTTGATGCGACCCGTTGCCATCCATCCAACAAATCATAATTTTTCATAAATATAAAGAACTAAAGCAACTAAGTACTAGGCAGATTCGTGTAATTTTATACGCTAAGGAACCGTCTTTCCGTGCTTCGGCGTTGGCGGTATCACATCGATAATGTTTTCCCGCGACCAGCTCAGGCGCGCCGCCAGCCTGACAGAGGAAGATTTCGTGCAGCTCGGCAAGTGTCGGCGCCTCCATAACCGGCTTGGCTTTGCCCACCAGGTCGCCTTCGTCCGGCTCTTCGATCGATTCCCGCAGCAGCAGCCCTTCGAGCTCTTCGAGGAACTGGTTTACTTCAGCGCGGCGCAGTTGGGGCTTGATGCAGGGCTGATTGAACTCTACCGCAAACGGCAGCCGACGATCTCCGAGCATCAACAGACCATCACCGATTATCTGAGGCTGCGCCCCTTCGATGACGCCGAGGTGACACAGCTGGAAGAATTCCTGTTCGAGGAGGCCTGTCGTCTGGAACAGACCGCCGCCCTTACGGCCGGGCAGTTTCTTAAAGAGCAGCGCGTGCTCGAGCCCGCCGAGTTCCGGATCGCCCGCATCGTCGGCGAGCAGCGGGCGCGGGCACGCGAGGACATCTTTAGGCGGGTCGCTGCGTCCGTCCCGAACGGCTTGACCGGTACGCTCGAGGACCTGCTCTTGGTCAAGCCGGACGAAACCAGCTCCGGGTTGCAGGCGATCAAAGCCAATCCGAGCAAGCCATCCGTGGATGCGATGCTCACTTTACTCGACAAACTGAGGGTCATCGAAGCTACAGGCGTGCTTGGGGTCAATCTCTTGTGGCTCAACGGCAATTACCAACGGGCGCTGTTCCACCAGGTGAGAAAGTCCTCGGTGACTCGGTTGCGCGAGCTCGCCGAGCCACGCCGCCGCGCGGCGTTGGTCTGCTTTCTGTGGCAGAGCTACCGCGACGCCGTCGATCAGGTGGTCGATATGTTCGACAAGCTACTGACCCGCGCGTCCACCCAGGCCCAAAACGAGCTCGACGAACAACTCCGCCGCCAGCGGCAAACCATCCAGGGCTCGTTGACGACTTTGAGGTCACTCGGCAGAATCATCCTTGACGACGCCATCTCTGATGAGGAGCTGCGCGCCCAGCTCTTTGCCGCGGTTTCGCGCGAGGAGTTGGTGGCCTGCATGGACAAAATCGGCGAGTGGGTAAGCGGCAAGCGTAGCGACCTTTTCCACGGCATCGTCGGGCGCCATGGGATGCTGCGCAAGTTCTCGCCGGCATTGCTCGACGCCTGGAGTTCACCCAGGATATCGAGGGCGAACAGAGCGCGTGCCTGCGTGCGTTGCAGATGCTCAAGGAATTGAACGCGACCGGCCGGCGCAAGCTACCGGAAGATGCGCCGACCGACTTCCTACCTCAACGCCTTACGCCCATCGTCATAAACCACGGCGAGATTGACCGGCGGGCCTGGGAATGCGCCCTGCTGCTCAAGCTGCGCGACGAGCTCAAGGCCGGCAATCTCTCGGTCCACTTCAGCAAACGGTTCGCGCGGCTGGAGGAGTTCTTCATCGACGACGGCCGTTGGCAAAGCATACGTAAGGACTTTTTTCGCCGTTCTGGTCTGCCCTCCGATACCAAGCAGGTACCGGAATATCTCGCGCGCCGTCTCGGCGAAGCCTATGAGCGCTTTCTCAGGACGGCGCCGGGCAACAGCTACGCCATGGTTGACAAAGATGGCTGGCGCCTGTCCGCCGAGCCCACCGAGAAACTGGACCAGGAGGGACAAGACCGCCTGGCTCACCTCAAATCCTGGCTAGCGAAGCACATGCGTCGCGTGAAACTGCCCGACCTCCTGATCGAAGTCGACAATCAGCTTGGCTTTACCCGCAATTTCCTCACGCCTGCACAGCGCGAGGCGGCGCGCTGCTCGGCCCGTTCCAGGTCGAGGTCGCATCGAGAATCGTTCCCTGAACAGAATAGTCGGGATTGAACGAACAGGGCGAAGCTTTCGAACCCTTCGGCAAGATTGAAGCGATGGGGCGTGCCGCTCGGCTGCAACGTGAACCGCACGGCGGCCTGGATCGCGCCGAGATTCTGCAGCGTGGCCGAAGGGGGAATGCTGATCCGGCTTCCCGGCTGATTGAACAGGAAGCCCGGGTACTCCGGCGTGACCTGGGTCGGGATTCCGTTATTGGAGTAAGCAGACGTATCGACCGCGACATTCTTGAGATAGGTCTGGTTGACGATCGTGCGCCACATCGATTTCGCCCGCTTGCCGATAGGTTGATTTGGGTGGGGCTCCACCTTTCCGGCCGTCGTTTGCAGCCGGCGCCACGCAACTGACGCGCAGACAACGTGTTTTGTCAAGCAGCGACGTTGTCTCGGATGGCGAGGATGGCATGAGGTCGATAGCGGGCAAGTGGTTCAATGCGAACGAGCAGCACATACTGGATTGGTATCACATTGCCCGGCCTTTGAGACTATCGGAAAAGGCCTTATCTATCTTCCTCACGTCGAGGATTTCGAATACCGGCTCTCAAGACACTGGCAGCACTTGAATCGCGCAATGTGGAAAGTCTGGCATGGCAATTTGTACGGAGCCAGCATCGCTCTTAATTGTTTTTACGACGGAGTCGATATTCACATAATGATTTCCGAGGAGGATTCCAGCTGGTCGACAAGGCTGGAACAGGTTCGCGAGCAGCTGGCCGAGTTGTGGTCGTACCTGATCGCAAACCAAACTCGACTGATCAACTACGGCAGGGAATATCGCAAAGGCCATCGCATATCGACAGCGCGAGTGGAGTCGACTGTGGACCAACTGGTAGACTGGCGGATGGAGAAGAAACAGCATATGCGCTGGACCAAAACCGGTGCGCAGATGTTGCTCCATGCGCGCTGTGCGCTGATCAAATAAAGAAGGAATGAACAATGGATCTGGTTCCGTTTAAAAAACACAGCCTCACGCGCGCGCAATTCGAGCAGCTCGCCGATATTCCACTCGAAGAGGAATGGCTGGCGAACATCACGAACCTGAAAACTCGCCGGGCTTATAAGGAAGATGTGCGGGAGTTTATCGCGTTTACAGCTTTGCAGGATTATATGGGACTACGTTCCGTAGCGCGGTCGCATATCATTGCCTGGCGCAAGGACATGGAAAGACGCGGTCTGGCGCCGGCCACTGTTCGGCGCAAGCTCTCGGCGCTGTCCTCGCTCTTTGATTACCTCTGCGAACGCAACGCTGTCACCGGTAATCCGGTGGACGGAGTGAAACGGCCAATGGCCAACGGGAACGAAGGCAGCACGCCAGCGCTCGGCGACGCGCAGGCCCGCAAACTGTTGGAAGCCCCGCCCGCGGACACGCTCAAGGGCGTCCGGGATCGGGCCATCCTGGCTACCTTGCTGTATCATGGTATCCGGCGTGAAGAGCTCTGCGGCTTGAGAGTAAAAGACCTGCACAGCCGACAGGGCGTCATGCATTTTCGCGTCAAAGGCAAGCGGTCCAAAATCCGCTTCATCCGGTTAATCCGGCCGCGCAGCGGATGATCGAGGATTACCTGGCACTAACAGGACATCGGAGCGATGTCGAAGGGGCTCTTTTCCGGCCGGTGAAGAACAAT
Organism: uncultured Verrucomicrobiae bacterium; assembly: GCA_963813025.1. Taxonomy (GTDB): domain Bacteria; phylum Verrucomicrobiota; class Verrucomicrobiia; order Chthoniobacterales; family JAFAMB01; genus CAVSUL01. Next base: position 249,288 of record CAWEXO010000005.1, read on the forward strand.
CGGACCGGTCGCCTTGATCGGCACTTGGATCCGGCCTCGGTCTATCAAAATATCGTTCGCAAATACGGCCTGGAAACCGGCCTCAGCGCCGAGGTTATGGGCCTTTGTGTGCATTCGCTGCGTGCCACGGCGGCAACAAACGCTCTATCGCATGATTCCGATATAGCCAAGGTACAGGAGTGGCTGGGGCACGCTAACGTATCCACCACACGCCTGTATGACCGGCGCAAGAGCAAGCCCGAAGACAGTCCGACTTTTCGGGTGAAATATTAATTAACGGAGACTACTCGCCGGAATTCCGTATCGAGGCTCGAAAGCGATTCAGAGCAACCGTTCGTGCAGATTCAGATATCGACGCTAGCTGGCTCATTTCGGTAAGAAGCTTTCCGCTCCTCGAAAGGTACGTCAAATATCGTGCAAAATTTCACGCTAAATATTGTGCAAATTGACACTACTTTTTTGTGTAAATTTCCAAGATAAAGTGCGGGCGCTCTTGCATTACAAGAAGCGATTGAAGAGTTATCTTTTCACACCCCTGGCGGTACGCGTATGTTTTCCCGCCTTCACAGCGCGCGGTTTCTGTTCTGATTGGAGCTTGTGAGCCTTGACTATGGCCGCAATCAATCCTGGAAAGCGCTTGTCGACTTCTGCGCAGCGAGATGTGTTGTGCATCTCAACCCCTCGACGTTCGCCCCGAATCAAACCCGCCTCTCGGAGGGCTTTGAAATGCAGAGAGAGAGTTGATTTCGGGATGGTTTTCTCGCTGACTTGCAGAAAGTTCGAGCAATTGTGCGAACAGTCCGAGCCTGCTATTTGGGCGAAGATAGCCACACGCACGGGGTCGGACAGCGCGTGGAGGATGGCTTCGACCCTAACGTCTTCGACCGATGGGTGATAAAGAGGCCTCATACATTTCATTATACGCGCACTTGACATATTGTTCAATAGTTCATATGTTCCGAACTATGGAATTGATTTGCCTCCGTGCATCACGTGCGGTTCACCATTTTCATTCCAAACCGAAAAGAACGATAACACATGAACAAACTCACAGGTAAAGTCGCAGTTGTCACAGGCGCATCGAAAGGCATCGGAGCAGCCATCGCCAAGTCACTCGCCGCAGAAGGAGCATCCGTAGTAGTGAACTATGCTTCCAGCAAGGCTGGAGCGGAGGCTGTTGTCGCCGACATCACCGCAGCCGGTGGCAAGGCTGTTGCCGTGGGGGGCGACGTCTCCAAGGCTGCTGAGGCTCAAGGCATCATCGACGCCGCAATCAAAAAGTATGGCCGCCTCGACATCCTCGTTAACAACTCCGGCGTGTATGAGTTCGCCCCCATCGAGGCCATCACCGAAGAACAATTCCACAAGATGTTTAATGTTAACGTGCTCGGTCTTCTGCTCACCACGCAGGCAGCCGTCAAACACCTCGACGAAGGCGCCAGCATCATCAACGTCGGTTCTGTGGCCAGCCGCCTCACGCCTCCAAGCAGCTCGGTTTACACGGGCACCAAGGGTGCGGTCGACGCTATCACCGGCGTGCTCTCCCGCGAGCTCGGCCCAAAGAAGATCCGTGTCAACGCACTGAATCCCGGCATGGTGGAGACCGAAGGCACGCACAGCGCTGGCGTTATCGGCTCTGACTTCGAGACGGGAACGGTCGCCCAGACCCCGCTCGGACGCGTCGGTCAGCCCGGTGATATTGCCTCTATCGCGGTCTTCCTGGCCTCGGAGGATTCTGCCTGGCTCACCGGCGAGCTGATCCTAGCTGGCGGCGGCCTCCGCTAATCCTACCCGCAGTGAACCCTTTCAACGCAGATCTGGCCAAAAGAGCCAGATGTGAGTGATGGGAGCCGGCGATTGCTCCGCCCAGGACCAAACGCTTCGGACCCCTGAAATAAATGTCATTCTTCATTCTTGAGACCGTCACGTACTCACGAGACCGCTCTTACCCTCGAAATCTTTGTCAAACTATTGTGATGCACTGTCTGGCATAAAGGAAAATTCAGTTGCTGGTCGTGATCACCGCACGAAAGCGCACTTTGCCCTCGGCGACGCGCTCGTAAGCTTTGGTGATCTCGTCGAGCGAGTAGGTCTCGGTCATTACTTTGACTTTTCCCGATGCGGCGATTTGTAGCGCTTCGTACAAGTATTCGCGATCGTTCTGCTGGCTGCCAAGGATGCGAATACGGCGCATGATCAAATCGCCGGGATGCACGGCAAGCGGTTTGTTTTCGAACCCCATTAAGACTAGGCGACCATCGGGGCGCAGGCCCGCGATGCTGTCGGCCATCGCATCAACGGAATTGCTCGTGCCGAGGATCACGTCCGCGCCGCCGACTGCGGCCAAACCTTGTGCCGTCACGCACAACCTCGTCGGCGCCAAGTTCGCGAACGAGTTTATCTTTGTCGGTCGAGTGCGAGATGGCGATCGTCGTGAAACCAGCGGCCTTCGCATATTGCACGGCAAGATGTCCGAGACCGCCAATGCCGACGATGGCGAGGCGTTCGCCCGGCTGCGGCTCAGCCCAGCGCAATCCGGACCAGACGGTGTAGCCGGCGCAGAAAAGCGGCGCGGCTTGTTCGTAGTCTAATCCGGCGGGCAATAGCATCGTCGCATCGGCGTAGGCCACCATGTATTCGGCGTGTCCGCCACTGATCTGTACGCCCGTGCCGATGCCTTGTTCGCAAAACATCGGCTTGCTGCGAGCGCACCATTCGCAGCGTCCGCAGGTGTGTTGCACCCAAGGCACGCCGACGCGATCGCCCGTCTTGCGCGTCGTAACACCGGTTCCAACCGCAACGATTTCGCCAACCGGTTCGTGGCCGAGTGTGCGCGGGAAGTCGCCGGGCAAGTCGCCGCGAGTCTGATGCACGTCCGTGTAACACATCCCGCTGGCGCGGATTTTGATGAGCACCTGGTTTTCACCGGGCTCCGGAATGTTGATTTCCTTTACTTCCCACTTGCTGTTCGCGGAAGGGACAATGGCTGCTTTCATGTTTTTCCTTTAGTTTGCTCCAATCTTAGCCTTGCTCTGAACCTGCGCTGATCAAAAAGCACAGAAAATCTGGCCTGCGGTCGTCGCCCTCCCGCTCGACTTGGCTCGTACATTTTCGACCCTTCGACTTTCTGGGCTAGACTATTCCAATGAAAGCTTCCGTCTCGCGTCGGGGCGCCCCTTGCTAGTCGATCTCGGTACGCAGTTTTTCTACTTCAACATCTCCTTCACCTTCACTGCAACGGCAACGCTGAGCTTTGTTTGCATTTGGGCTTGCCGCTTTCGCGCCTAAAATGCCACGCGATTGCCACAAACCGGATATACAAACCAGATAGGCTTTTTCGCTGCTCCCAAAATCAGACCTCCTAACTGCGACGGAGAAGCGGTATCTAAACGTGCGTAAATTTCCTTTCTTGAGTTCCCCCCCGATCACATCATCCTAACGGCCTCTACATAAGTGGGCCGCTGACAAAGAAGTTCCGTGGCTGATCCCCCACTCTCCCCTCTTCCACCCTACTCGAACTCGCCAGCTGTTCCATCAATCACCGTCCTCAGGCTCGGGTTCCCGCATCTAACCGAGCCACCTGCTTGACAACAAATTTGAAATCATGCAGTTACTGCCTGCGGCCAACCACGAGACCATTCATGAATAATCAAGAGCCCGAGCTAAACCCAAAGCCGGACGAGACTGATTCTGCGAAAGCAAATGAATCTGTCCAGAGAGAGCGATCAGAGCTTCCGGTGGATCAGCATTCTTCATATCTCAGAAGTCGCCAAATTGCGTTGAAAAAGTTCAGCCCTCAAGGTGGGGACCCTAGCTGAGGCCTTGTGGAAACCGGAGCTTTAAGGGACCTCAACAGATTGGCGCCAGCCAACTGAGGTGCTCTCCAGGAACCGCCCGGTAATAGGCGGATCGGGACCGTAAAAAACTCGAAGAATTTTTTGGCGGGTTCTTGGCCGGCGCCCGTAATGGTGGTTGAAGTTTCGAAAGAAACTATAAACGACGGCAAGTTGGGAATCCGACATTGGACGCAAGAGGCTACGCTAAAGCGTCCCTTTTTGGTCAGTCATACAAGGGGTTATGCAGGGCTAAAATCAGAAGAGGATAAATTTGTTTTCTGATTTGGGAAGGCGAATGCTCAAGCTTGAGATGCGTTTCCGTTTTTACGTTCTCAGGTCGCTACCTACCTATTCCAAATCGTCGAGCTCCAGCAAAAGTTCACGATTAATCGCGCCTGAAGCAACTTCCACAACCGAGCCACCACGGACTTCAATTCGCCGCGTCTCCTGGCGAGGGAAAAGCAATGAGACCTGGCCGGCTTTTGGATGGTCCTCGCCTTCGCGCTCTATCTTCACGAACAAGTCAGAGCGGGAAGTCGTAATCTGTAGCCGCCATGTCCAATAATGGCCCTGCCGATAGCCTTCGCTCTCACCGTCATCCTCAAAACACCTGTATTCGAATTGCCCGTCACCTCTGTGAGGGAATATACAGAATCCACGTTGATCGGACCGCTTCAGAAAATGTTGTTCCGCGACATTCAGCGGAATGGCACATCCTTCTCTGCCCAAGAGCGGCGGACGATCCCACGGCGCAGGCAACACAATCTTCTGGCCGCCATGGTAGTAGTCGCCGCTCCAGAAATCGTACCATCCACAACCTGCGGGCAAATAAACTGATCGCGCACGCTTTTCCGGCTCCACGACCGGTGCGACCAGCAAGTTTTCTCCGAGCAACATATCGTCGTTTTCGGCATAGCAATATTCGTCTTCCGGAAATTCGTAGAAGGTTGGCCGGATGATCGGCGTGTAGTCGCGATGCGAGCGCCACAAAAGATCATAGAGATAAGGTACGAGCCGATACCGGAACCTGATCAGATCACGTATGTATGGGGTTATCTCCGGGTACATCCATGGTTCGTTGACCGAATTATCATCGTTCCATGAGTGGATGCTAAAGCGCGGCATAAAGATCCCGAACTGTACCCAGCGTAACAAGAGTTCGGCATTCGGAGCAGGTCCCGAAAACCCACCGACATCATGGCCCACGTTCGATATTCCGGAGAGTGCTAAACCAATGCCCATCTTGATGTTGTACCGCAGCGTCTCCCATGAAGTATAGTTGTCTCCAGACCAAGTTTGTACATATCGGTGCATACCGACCGTACCTGATCGAGTGATTAGAAAGGGTCGTCTTTCGGGTGCGAATTCGCGTTGGGCCTCCCACGAAGATCGCATCATCAACAGAGTTTGCAGCGGCTTGGTTTCAACGGCCCGCCTGGTTTCACCGAAACCGTGGATCAGAGCTTTGGTGCTCCATATCTCAAACTCATTGTTGTCGTTCCAGGTTGCAGCCACACCCTGTTTCAATAAAGACTCAGACACACCTGCTTTCCACCACTCCACCGTACTCGGATTGGTGAAATCGAGATAGGCACCCACCTCATCCCAGAACTGAACCATGGTCGGCTTGCCATCCTCATCTCGGACTAAAAGTCCTTTCGCCGCTGCCTCATCAAACCGAGGGTGATCGCGCAATAAGCAGGGTTTGATATTCGCGCATAATCGGACACCGGCATCAAAAAACCGTTTGACGAAGCCTGGCGGGTCAGGGAATTTCGCCCGATTCCAGTTAAACACATAACGCTTCTCGCCAATTGACGTATACCCCGAAGAGAGATGGAATGAGTCGCAGAGAATATCGTGCTTTTCGCATCCCAAAAGAAACTCATTCATCCGCTCCTGGGCATTCGGAGAATCGGTATAGGTCATCGTTGATCCGGAATAGCCCAAGCTCCATTTCGGGGTAAACGTGGGGCGCCCAGTCAACCATGTGTAGCGTCGCACTGTGTCAGCCAAGGTGGTTCCCGCAATGACATAGTAGTCCAAATCTCCATAATCAGCTACGAAATAGCGGTACAGTCCGTGGTAGTTGTCGAGTTCGCGCCCCATGTCGAACGTGCAATCAGCGACTGTGTCGTAGAATATACCGAATGGCATTTTGCTCTGCTTCTTCCACGTCAAATAAAAAGGAATATGCTTGTAGAGCGGATCCGTGGTTCTGGCGTTATAACCCATCGCATCGATGTTAGTCATGCGATAGCTTTGCCCGATCCGATTCGTATCTCCGGCCCGCTCGCCGAGTCCGAAGTACATTTCATCCGCTTCGCGTTTTAAATAGTGGTAAACACGTTCATCCCACCAACCAAAATTATAGCTTTGCGTGGACCGATCCGACGCGGCAAGTTGCCATCGCCCATTGTGCATCACTTCCCACTGGCAGAAAAAGCCTTGTAACTTAACGATTAGCCGCACACGGGCAGTTGTGATACGCAGTTGATGTGCTTCCTGTAGAAGCTCCACAACAGGTGACGTGAAACCTTCGAGGTTAAAGCGATCGCGCCCTTCCAGTGGAACATCTTCCAGACCAGGTGCGATGGCCCATGTACGCGGGAAGCGAAGCTTCCCCCCGGCAGCACCATCACGCGCACGATGTCTTCTTCCAGGACGAAAATATGAACGATATACCCTTCTACGCTTTGCAGGGTTACGCGAGGGCCGTCCTGGGAAGTAAGAGAGAAAGTGGGGATAGAATCTATCGACATAAAATTTGGTTTGTTGCATTACATTAATCGACTTCTTAGGCAGGGGTATGGCCTCTCCGAACTCCCACCAGCACGATCACGACGATCGCGCCGACAATGTCAAACAGCGCCAGGGCGGCAAAGAGCGGCCCATAACCAACGGTGTTTGCGAGTGCCCCAACGATCAGTGAAAACGTTAATCCGCCGGTCCAAGCTGCGGTACCCGTAAAGCCGTTGGCGGTGGCCACTTCATGAGCATCAAAGACATCGGCGCTAAGGGTGTTGAGCAGAGCGGAAATCATCTGATGGGCAAACCCCCCCATACAGAACAACGCAATTGCCGTATAAGGGCTTGCGACCAGCCCAATCGATCCCGGGCCGATCATTAGAAGCGCTCCGAACACGATCCCCACAATCCGCGAATTGATAAGCTGCACCTTGAAGATCTTCATGACCAAAGGCGACAGATAGCCACCGAATATTCCGCCGAGGTCAGCCGCCAGGAATGGTAGCCAGGCGAAGATCGCAATTTCTGTCAAATTCATGTGACGAACGGTAACCAGGTAGAGCGGAATCCAGAAATTGAAGGTTTGCCACGCCGGTTCTGCAAGGAAGCGTGGAATAGCAATTCCCCAGAACTTCTGAGAGGACAGGATTTTTCTTACTGGTGGAGGTTTTCTATTCGCAGTGTCTGCGGATTTATCCGGTTCTTGACCCTTCTGTATATATGAGCGTTCCCCGTCACCTAGCAACCATTGGTCCTTCGGCGAACGGTAGAACATCCACCACAGAGCAACCCAGATAAAACCGAGACCACCCGTCACAACGAAAGCCATTTGCCACCCGTGCTGCAAAGAAATCCAGATCACTAACGGTGGCGCCAACAAAGCACCGAGCGAGGTGCCCGCATTGAAGTAGCCCACCGCCACCGAGCGTTCTTTTGCGGGAAACCATTCGGAGATCGCCTTGATCCCGGCCGGGATGGCGGCGGCCTCGCTTAAACCGAGCAAACCTCGAAAAACGGCGAGACCCAACCAGCCTCCTGCGAAGGCGTGCAATATATTGAACACAGACCAAGCAACTCCGAATAATGAAAACCCGAGTCTGAGCCCTAAGAAATCAAGCACAAAGCCGCATACGGCCTGCATCACGGTATAACCAATCTGGAACGCGCCGATGATGTATGAATATTGCTGAGTCGTGAAATTCAACTTCGTCTGCAATTGCGGAGCTAGCACGGCGAGCGAATTGCGCGCCAAATAATTAATAACGGTGCCAAGACATATCAACGCAACGATCCACCAACGAAATCCTTTAATTTTCATAGTTCAGCTGAGCACAATTCCCAGTTGATATCTGCAGACCAAACGGTTTCTATAGATTCATCGCCTTGGGAAGATGCTGTAGCAATTCGCACAGAGGGCTCTAGAGCTTGACCATCTGCCAACCCCGGGTCAAGACAAAGCGCAGCGAGAAGACTCTCCAATTCCTCAAGAGGTAGATCGAGTTTGAAAGGCCGTATCGGTGTATGCGCTCGACGTCTCCCAGTTGCCGAAGTTATCGACCACCAACTCAACGCTAATGTCGTCGGGGGTCCTTGCAGAAGAATGCGGTGCTCGCTCCGTGGTCCGCCGTGAGGACGGGTTCGATCCCCAGACCCTTAAGTCGTGCGGAGGTGACGGGGTATTAGAAACGAAGAGTCGGGTTAAGCCTTTGTCAGAGACTATTGCGACGTTGCGCACTTATTCCTGGTCAACAGCCGGGTTGCGCAATGGGCGCAGTTCGCCTGCGGGCTACCGTTTCCGGCACTGCGAATGAATACCGGCCCAGCATGTTGATGTGGTCGTGGATAAGCGGAGAAAGTCGACAACATCCGCCTCCCGACCTCGTGTCCCTCCAACCGGCACCAGCGTTACCGTCGGGCTGCAGGCGCCTTCGGGCACGGCGTCGCTGACCGATAATGGTCGAACTTTCGCCAGCGTGAACAAGACTAATGGTCGGCAAGGCTACATTTATCGGGAGAACCTCGGACCCGGCGCGCATTCGACCCAGTTCGCTGGGCCCACAATTAAAGTCGCAAGCGTTCTAAGGCTTCTAGTGGAAATGGGAAACGGCTGCATTGCTTTGGGCGGGCCTTCCGGGAGAGGTTCGCTCAGAGAGGTGCGGACCTCCCCCCCGTCACTCTAGAAACTCCCGATAAACCCACGCGTCATCAGTCCTTGAGACCGATAACATCAGCCAACGGCTTCTAATATAAAATGGCGACGGGCCGAAGAATCCGGTTGCCTCTTCCCTACTCTTCCCTACTCTTCCCTTCCCCACCCTCCTATGGCACGGATGGCGTATCCACCCCAGTCTGCGATTTTAACTGAAATCGATACCTACTTTTTCAACCAAGAAATAAAGGCGGGTCTCGAATGAGCAGAGACTGAGTGGCCGGAGAAGCCCTAGGTTGCGATTCAGACGCTGCTCCAACCTGGAAGAGTTGAACAGCGCAAGCGTCGCGGCTATCTCAGATGGAGCGAAGCTTGCCGAAATCTACCTAGCCGGATAAATTGCCGACGTGAGCACAGTTACCGAGATCGAGGCCGCTATTGAGAGACTGGCACCAGACGAACTGCGCACACTGGTAAGCTGGATCGAAGAATACGCTGCCGCGATCGGCGCTTCTGAAACGCTGTTCGGAATGTACGACGCTGAGGAGGAGCAGAGCGGTGCCGAGAGCCAAGCGCGGTGAGATCTGGATGGCCGATCTCGGCCTAGCTGCAAAAGTACGCCCCGTCCTGGTTTTAAGCGTCGCCTATGAGGGTCAGGAGCGGGCAATCGTCAGCTATGTCATCCGTACGACCAGCTTGCGCGATACTCAGTACGAAGTGCGTCACGAAACTCGTGGCATGCCGAACGGAGCATTCGACGCGCAAGGTCTCGGTTCGATACCGGAGATCAAACTCGAAAGGCGAGTGGGGCTCGTCGACTCTGAGACGTTGGCTAAAGTGGAAACGGCCGTTCGAGCTTGGCTTAGGCTCTAGTCGCCCCGTTGATGGCCTCTTTCCCCATGCCTTAGATCTCGCGACATATGTTCCAACTACTTGTTCCCTAGCCACTTGCACAGGTACATGGGACTATCTCCACCACACCTTAGGTATTCGAAACGCGGGTTATGACCGGCTAAAGCTAGGCTAGCCTACATTTGAATCTTGTCACTTTGCGAATTATTTGGCATAGAGTTTTGCTCACTCGACGCAGCTGCGTCGCGTCAAAGTCCCGCCTCAACTCGATGCGCCGCCCCTTGGCCAATACCACCGCCATTGCGCATGGATTTTCACGATCCCCTGTGCCGCTCCCACCAATTACTTTGACTCGCACCAGCCTCTTGCGATCGCTTTGGATATCGCGAGGCTCGGTTCGTTCTCGCTTGAGTCCTCGCTGCAACGTGCTCAGCCTCATTCCGTGGATTCGGCAAAACTCGGCTCGTGATAGGCCACTGGTTCCAAACTCACCGACAAGCCGCTGGACCTCCTGCCGCGTGCGCCGCCGGCGCGGTTTAACTTCTTCGGGTTCCGTCATCCGCCCACTTCAACAAATTCCGCCGCCAAATGGTAGGTGCGGTTAGTAAGACGGATACGGTGTAGCGGCCCCGCGAGCATAAATCATTTGGCCTGATACACCCGGTTCAACAAAGCGTTCGTTTTTCTGAAATCTCGGCAGACCACGTTTTTCCCTCCAAGACTGCCTTCTGACCCGTTCGAAATATTCGTTTCGAAAGAGAAAGTTTAGTTTATTCGAGCAAGATGAGTAAGCCGAACTCCATAGAGAGCCACCCAGAAGGAAAAGCGGCTATTCTCATTAATGTGGTCCAGCGCGGATATTCTCGGTCTGTTCTCAAACATTGTGGACCCATTCTCATTTAATGTGAGCCTGAGGACCTCCTTATTCTCAAATAATTTGGGCCAGAAACGATCGACGTTATCAAGCCAGACCGTTTATGTTCTCAAGCCGCTACAGCTAGGAGAATGTTTTTCCGATGTCTGCCAGGTTCGTTGCCCAAACGAGTGTCGCGCGATCATTACACAGCACGTAATGAATGTCGGAACCACCCTCGCTGCGCGGAACAGCAAACCTCTTTACCCATGACGGGGTATGCGATGGTGCGTTCTTCTCATAAAAATGCTCACCGTAAACGCCTTCAGGATACCGTTTGAGGGTCAGCGGACGATTGCGCAAATGCGGCAGAATCACTTCCGCAATGTCGGAGTAAAATGAGATGACCTCTCTCTTAGTAAAGCCACTCTCAGGGAAGTACACTTTCTCCAGATTCGAGATCGTCAGCTCCCGCCCTTCGAGTTCGATGTGGTGTTTTCCAGGCATCTTTGAGGCGGAAATTGGTCGGCTTTTGCAAGGTGAAAGGCCGATTATCCGTCCGTATAAAACACTAAAGTCAGGTTAGTCCCGCTTCAGGCAAGAAAACATGCGCTTGGACTCATTTGATTTAAGCTCGCTCCGGGAAATCCCAGCGATCAGCTGACCCGGAGCAACATGCGCTCGATTAGAAACAGGAGCTTTTCTTGTTGGCGATCTGGCACGCTGATAGCGATGTTGCAAAAGGGCCTATCTTGCATCGCAATCATCTCCGGGCGGGCGGATGCATCGTGTGATGCGAGTCTCGCCGTCAGGCCTTTTCGGTGCGTAAGTCAGCTGACGAAGGCTCTTCCGTCCATGCGAGTTGGAAGTCCCTCTGAGCAATCGGAGCGACGCCGTTACCGTGCTTGGCAGGTTCTTTCCCACGGGGCACCTTGTCCTCCAAGGTCCGCAACCTCACATGTTATGAGGCGCTGGCCTTTAGACGGCTCTTCACACAATCTGGACCTCTGACACGGGCAGTCTGGAAAGCATGTCGCTGTGCTTTGGAGGGGGAACGGCCGCGCGCGCCACAAAAGTTTTATCCTGAAAATAGAGCGGTTGCCGGCCATAAATTGCCGGAAAACCGGCGCCGTATATGACCATATCCCCGGGTGCAACGATGAGTTCGTGTGTGTCTTTCTTCGGCCCGGGCATTCGGACACATTCGTCCGGCGTGAGGAGAGAGCGCTGCACCTCCTGCATCGTTGTAGAGACTTGCGTGCCGAGGCCTCGTCCCGATCGGGTCACTTGTTCTTTAATGATCGTGGTTTGGCCAGTGAGTTTCGAAAGGTGCTCGGCAGTTTCGACGCGATTGGCGGAAATGCTGTTTGCACGTGGCAATTCGAAGTAATGGTCTCATCGGGTCCATAGCCGGTTTCTCGGCTTTTCAGCTGATTAAGGTCCTGGCTGATCAGGTAACATTTGATTCCGTAGCCCGCGACAAAACGCCAGGCTTTCCTGCAGGATCTCCAGTTTCCCCAACGCAGGAAATTCGTCGACCATGGCCAGGAGTTTATGCTTGTACGAGGGTTTGGGTCGACCATTCTCAAACTGCATTCTGTCGGCCAACACTCGGACGATCATATTGACGACTATCCGCACCAGCGGCCGCAATCTGGCTTTGTCGTTGGGCTGGGTGATGATGTACAAACTCACCGGGTCAACGTAGTGCATGAGGTCGCGGATCCGGAAATCGCTCCGGCTCGTGTTTCTGGCGACCGTGGGATCGCGATAGAGGTCAAGATAAGTCTTGGCCGTTGAAAGGACTGATCCCGCTTCGTTCGGCGGCCGATCGATCATGTCTCTGGCCGAAGCCGAAACCCTTGCCACTGCGCGTCGGCGCGAAGCAAAGAACATGTTCCGGACCTCCGTGCCGAAGATATCGTGTTTTACCACTTTTATCGACCCACGCTCCGACATACACACCCTCGTTATCCAAGAGGCCGGCGGCCTTGATGTCTGCGAGGTCAGCCCACCTGGCGGAGCCGTGCAGGAACGGATTAACTCGGTAGTTCGCCCGGGCAACATCAAGTAACAAAAGAAAGAAACAGCCGAGGGTCGTCAGTGAACCGATGCCGAAAGCCTGAGCGAACAGAGCATGATTACTCGGCTGTTCCCAGAGATGCGACCAGACGAAGTAATTCCAGGGCGGATAAAGATGGAACAGATTGAAACCGAGAGAAGGATGATAGTGGTAAGTGTTAGCCAGGAACTGCGTCGCCACGGCCGATCCAAGGATAATGGCGACGAGAAAGCGTAGCGCCCTTTTCCAATCTGGTTGAAGGCCCGGACGCCGGCGTTGGGGTTGGGGCCCAACCAGAGTGTTTCGTTTACTCATCGCTCCAATCCTTGAGCGTGGGTTTGGATGACAACCGCAGGCGTTATCATCAGGGGAGTCTCGCGCGGCTGGCGAGCCAACGTGGCCGCTGTTGCTGCGTGATGGGCAACGCCAGGATCTCGGGGCCGCTGCGGACCAGGAGGAGATTTTGCCCATTGACCAGGCGAAACCCGACAAAGATCAATCGCCCGGCATCCGTTGGCTGCCAGAGACGATGAAGTGGTATATCACTGATAGGGTCACGTTTTGCGTTGCGCTCGGAGATATAATCGAGTGCGGCCTGGTTGAGCGGCTCTGGCGTCGCAGCTTGGGCGTCTCGTCGCGCTTGCTCGAGCGCGGGGTCCTCGAAGGACACTCCGAGATGATGCGTGCCGGCGACTCGCGCTATCCGGAGCTGAAAACCCTCGGACCCATGAGCATTAAGGCTATTACCGTATCCCTCCATCGCCCGATGAAGCAGCGCTACGATGACATCGTCACCGGCCGCCGTCGCGATGTGCAGACTTTCCCCATTATCCCTGATCTCATAGTCCCCAACTCTTTCGATCACAGTCCCCTGTTTGGTAACCTCGGCTTCGGAATCAGGCACGGGCGGTGGTTGCGGTGCGAGTCCGTGCGCGGATAGAGTCGTGGTTTGATCAGTGGTGCGGCGCCGGGCAGCGCGCAAGGCCTTGAGAGCATCTTGCCTTCCGCTGCTGGCTTGTTCCTGGAGCCAATCGATCCAAGTCAACCTGCGCGTCTCCGCCGCTAACAAGCGCCGCCCGTCGCGCGCCCGACGATTGATCGCTCGAAGCTCCTGCCGCAGTTCGGTTTTGATCGCGGCATAGCCGATACGGCGTGCCACCCCTTTCAACGTCATCTTCGCAAAGGCGCGTTTTGCTTGGGCGGCTGCTTTTGCCGCTGCTCCCTCCTGGGCTCGCGAGAGCGCGATTGTTTGGAATTTCGCTTCGCGCAGGGCGGCGCGCAGATCGCGTGTGCCTGATACTCTTCCCAGAGCCCAGCTGAGTCGATCTGCCAAAACGCCGGCCTTTTTTCGTAACCAGCTACTGCTTGGGTCGTGATGCCTTCTGCGCTGATGAAAGCCCCCAGCCTGGCCTCAAGTGCGGTCTTGCCGAGCTAACGATGGATCGCGCTGCCTTTGACGTGAACCTGGCCGCGCCGGTCACTAAACACAAATCCATTCGCACGTAAATCGAGTCGGACACCATGAGCCTCCGCTACACCGTGAAACTCCTCCCAACTGGTGGCGTCAATGAATCCTTGTGCAAAGCGCTGGAGCCAACTCTGAAACGATTCCTGACCTGACCTGGCGGTAATATCGTTGCCTCTTGATTGAGAGCGCTCGTGGCGATCCTGCGCCAAGCCGAGCTCGCATTCCAGGACAGCAGCCAACTTCGATCGGGTTTTATAATCCGCGATCCGATCGTGGAGAGTAAATTTCTGCGGATGGATCTTATTGATCGCCACGTGGACGTGCACGTTATCGGTGTCGTGGTGCACAACACTCACTCGCTGATGCTCGGCATAGCCTAGCTCGCTGCAGAAACGTTCTTCAATGATCCGCAATGTTTGAGCATCGGGATTTTCGCCGGCGCGCAACGAAATCAAGAGATGGTATGTTCGATCAGATTTCGCGCGGGTGTTGAGTTGCTGGGTTGCGCCAATCTCGCGCACGGCCCAGCTGAGTTCGGTCGACACACAATTAGTAAGAGTAATCTCCCCCACCCTGGTTTTCTTGTTCTGGGAATCGACCAGGTAACGAATCAGTTTTCCGAACCGGCTCTTTTCAGGCGTCTTCAATGTGACCTTTTTAGAAATCATAGATCACCGAGTCGATCGCTCATTTGCTTTTGGAGCGCTCGAACCTGGTTAAGAACACCCTCGAGTTTGCGCTGCAACGCCTGGCCGCTGTGCGACTCAAAACTCCTCTCATTTGTCAGCCACATCTTGATTAAACCTCCCAAACGTCCCATGTCCGCATTGATTTTGACCAAGTCGAGCACGGCCCGCAGCAAACACGGTAACTCTGCTCACTGTTTCCAGTGATAGACTACGGACCTCAGAACTCGAACCCAAAACAAGTGCCGCTGCAGGAGGCTCGCCGTTGCTGCGCTCCGTCATGCCCCCTCTTGCGGGTATATCTTGTTCGAGCTTCGCTCGTTGCAGCCCGAAGGAGGAAAGTGGGGGCTGCAACAAGCTCCGCTGTGGCGGATTCCCGTTTCACGAAGATTTGCTTCTCACCGATCACCTGTCACCCGACTCCGCCAGGCCTGCATCACGGTAAACCTTCTCGCTAGTCACGTTTGGCTACCGGAACTTTCTTGTTAGCTCTACTCTCTTCCTGCGCTTGGTAATACCAGCTGCTGCGGGCCACCCCGCATTGCTGCACGAGGCTCATTTTGTCGGCTGGCTGCCGCCGCTGCTGGAGCGTAAAGCCCCGTAATTTTTTCTTTTAAGCCACTCCAGTTCCATTTGAGCCGTCCAATCTGCTCGAACAATTCGCTCTCCTGACGTCTGAGTTCCTGGTCGGCCACCCGAATCTCCCCGTCGAAAAATCCGGGGACGCGCCAGAAGACTTTAAAGTTTCTCGGTTCACCCTTAGCGCCCAAATTGTTTTCCGACGACCTCATGGGTGGACGGTTGACGACGACCTTTTCCGGTCGGCAGAAAACGCGCAAATCCGTTTCGGTCACGATTGATTTACAGAACGGAAAAGTGATTCCGGCGATGGGAAAGCTCAAGAGGCCCCGAAGATTGAAGGGCACAAATGAAAACCGTCCTGACCCTCATATTGTTCGGTGCTTTTGTCTTAACCGGTGTTGCTCAGACACCTGCTGGCGCGGAAACGATCATTAGCGAGGTCGCCAAGAAAACCCCGTGCACCAGCTCAACCGCTCAGTTTGCCAGGCCGACTTCACCTACTCGATGGCGTTAAACGTCATCAAGATTCGGGATACCGGCAAAGGTGCCAAATCCCCTAGATAAAGTCTTGACGAAAAAGGGGTGTCGACTCCCCTCGCCTCCAGCTCACTAATCACAAGTGGCTAGATACCAGCTACTTACATATAGGGGATTGGGTCACTCTTCGAAGTGGGCTGGTAACAGGTCTCCTTAGCTGGTAACGTGGCCACAAACCTCGGGAAGAATGGATATCTTCCAGCTGGCTTTCAAGCCAATCAGGGCAATCGATCGCTGTTCCCAGCAAGCGAGTAGGTGGAATCAGCATCTCGTTACGCAGAAGTATCTCTACACCGGGACTGGGCAGGTTCAAACAGGTCCAATTACGCTCAATTCAACCGGGAGTGGATCGGGCGGACAACTTTCGGGCTAATTGTAATTAGCTCTAAGTAACCAAGTTTACTCCTTTCCGGTAGTCCTTGCTTTTTCGTGTTACATCCGGGGTGGTTTTGGCATTTGTTTCGATGTTAGTTTTCCGTCCCCTTCTGTTTAAATTGCAGAACGAAAGCCAACCCATGCCAGAACATACGGCTGAATTGCCGGCCGGCCCCGTCGAGGGCGGCGGCGGACGCGTGCATCCTCCGCGTCCGGGAGTCGAGGAATTACCTGCAGGCCCAGTGTATGCCTTTGACCGCGAAGCGGTCACCGAATTGTTCCGTTTGCGCGACCGCGTACACGCGCTCGAATCCGAGCTGCTGATCATAAAATTTAATCCGCGATCGCCAAGACCCAATCCTCACGAACTCCCGCCGATTCGAGATTTCATTCTCCATCGTCCAGGTCCTGGTGCCCCGAATGAACTTCCTCCAGCCGAATTCGGCGAGCTGACGCAGTATATCAGCGCGATCCTCGAACGGCTCAGTTCTATCGAGGCGAGCATCGCTGCTCTCGGGGCTTCGACGGGTGCCCAAGGACAATAGAGCGGTCATTTGGTCGTGAGTCGTAGCCGGGAAGAGCTGGCCGCCTGTTTGAGCCGGCATGGCATTCTTTATGCTTCAGCCGGGCAGCCAATTCGGCATCAGGATCGAACACCTGCGCCGTGGGCATTTTATAGCTGGAACGCTACCCTGACAGCGCATGGATTGCGTCTTGCTGCGGTCTGCATACTGGAGCGGCTGCGCGGATTCAGGGCCTCCCAGTTAGCAAGCATCGGTTATACCGGCATACCCCTGCTCTCCGCGTGCGTTCTGCTCGGAGAAGGGCGCTACACTGGCCTTTGCATCCGCGAGAGCCGGAAAAAATATGTTTCCTGCCGCCAGGTGGAAGGGCCGTTCGACAAATCTGCCCCGGTTGTGATTATCGATGACTCGGTCAGCTCCGGCAATTCCATCGCAGAAGCCATCAGGGCTATCGAGAATGAAGGAGGCGAAGTCGAAGGCGCGATCGCCCTAGTGCAGTTTCCGTATCGAGGTGGCCTCGATTGGGCAAATTCGGCTGGCTACCGGGCCGAAGCGATCCTGGATGTCTGGTCCGATCTTGGTATGGCCCGCACGCTGGCTAAGCCTGAACGGCGGCCACCCCCGCTTACTGGCAAGGTCAGAGCTCCCGAAGGCTTGCACCCGGCAGTGCTGGCCCGGTTTTCAGCGGCCACGTGGCTTGCCACGGGTCTGGCGCCCTCGCCGCCCCTGCAAATGGATCGCAACTATGCATCCCCGGGAGGGGTCTTTGTCAGCTTTCGTGAGCGCGCTAACGATAACCGAATTGCTCGTAACGGATATTGGCATTTCAATCCGGACGATGCGGCGCCGTGTGCGGACGTGATTGCGGCAACAATTGAGACACTACGGGATGCGCATGGGCGCATTACACCCCAAACCCTTCCAGAACTCAAAATTGCGGTCACTTTTTTTTCCGCGCTCGAACTGATTAAGCCCAAAGATCTTGATTTTGAGCGTTACGGTATTGTGGTGCGAAGCCGGGCATTTCCAAGTAAGATGGGCGGCGCGCTGCCCAACACGCAGGCTTTCATCAGCGAGGTCGAACAATATCGCCAGGCGCGCGTGACCAATGCAGGCATTGAGCCTGGCGAGCCCCACGATCTATTCCGCCACGAGGTCTTCAAATACGTCGAACCGGGCCAAACGTGGCTGCAGTACGGTTCGCCGGAGAGCGCTGCAGGCTGGTGGCGGACCGCAGAGTGTGGTCGCCGGATCACAGCCCGTGCTCGGCAGTTATTCGACGAACTGCAGGGTAAAGAGGAACAATCGAAGGAAAAAGAAAGCGCAAGTGCTCCGGCCTCAGTCGATGCTTTTCCATTGGCCAGTGCGCCGGAGGATATTGGCCGTATCGAAGCGGTCGCGGTCCGCGTCTATCACCCGGACTACGGCCTGATCGGATACGGATTAGCACTGGGAACCGAGTTCGACGACGCGCTGCGTGCTGCGGTGCTACAGGCGGCCGCTGACCCGCGGGGCGGTTCAGGGTTGACGCGCGGAACGATAGTCGTTTCCGTCCTGCACGATCCGGAACTGCTCGGCAGGGCGGCCGTCCAAACTGTCGCATTCAAGCTTCGGCGCGGGCTTGATGCGCTTGAAATCCACTATTCCGGCAAAACCACGATTCTCCTGCCATCGGTGCTGGTTTACAACAACCTCACGCGAGCGGAATTCGTCCGGACCTGCGTGCGCTTGGCGGGTGCCGAGGCTGCAGCCGAAAGTCGCCAGGTCGAATGGCGAACCTTGCAATGCGCCGAATGGGTTGATGATGGCCGGTATACCCACCCTTTGCGGTTCGGCTCTGCGGTTCGTGATGCCGATACCCTGGATTCCGCCTCTTTGATCCGTTTGCTGGGCACTTACATCGTCGGATCGCTCGGGGCTGACCGCCTGCCGCGTTACATGCTACAACCGGCCAGCGGCGAGGTGCAGATCTACGGGACTGCCGGACGCGCCATTCACGGATTGATGGCGCTGGACCTCGCAGGGTTATTTCTTGGGGAACGGAGTTGGCGGGAGGGGGCTGGCGCCGGCTTCGGTTATTGTCTGGACCATGTGCGGGAGGGTACCATCGTTCTTCCCGGCGTCGTCGGCGGGACGCTTGCGGACGCGGTTCTCCTTGGCGCGGTCGCTCGCTATAAGGCGCTCAGTCAGCGGGCTGCTTCACGCGCTCTGGCTGCCCGTCTGCGCGGCCTGCTGCGGCCGGAAGGACGAATCGGGTATACGCCTAAGCGGCTTGAACTGCCGCAGGATCACGAGTTTCTGCCCGGAGCTCTGCTGGCCGGTTTGGCAGATTTCGGGGCTATCCAGGATGCCGGCGCGCAGGTTGCATGGTACGCACATCATTTTTCAGCTTTGCCGGGGTGGGGACAGGCCGGCTGGCTGCCGCAGGGTATGGCGGCGTTGTACCGGGTTACTGCAGATCGGGCGGCGGTTGAACTTGCCTTCGCGGCCACTGATTGGGCCATTGATCGGCAACTAGGGAGTAGCGGTGCGTTTCTTGAAGATCTCAGCCCGGATGAGCCGAGTTTCAATACGGGTTTTATCGCCGAGGGCGTCGCTGCATCCTGGGAGATTGCGATCGCTGTGGGCGACGTCGAACGAGCCGCACGCTATGCTGCGGCATGGTCGGCAGCGATGCGGTTTATGACAAACCTGATCGTTTTTCCGGAAGACGTTTTCGCGCTGCGGGCCGGACCAAAGGCCATTGGCGGTGTGCGCTGTACACTGACGCGTTCAGATATTCGGATCGATCAAGTCAGTCACTGCCTTCATGCGCTGGTAACTGGCGCGCGCCTGCAGCCTTCTGGGTCGCGTCTTAACATGTACGTGTAACAATTTGCTCAAGAAGCCGGCCCGGCGATCTGGAACGTAGTGCGTACCGAAAATCGTCCCACGGCCTGAATCAGGAAAACAAGATAACGCCAAATTAGGAAAAAGGAAAATCGCAATGCCTGTTATCACCCTGTGTCGGCAGTCGAGTCAAAACCAGCCAGTGATGGTCGAATCAAAACCGGCCACTCTTTTAGTAAATAAAGGCATCGGGTGGGCTTGGCACGTAACGTTTTGTGGGATTGTAATTTGCATTTGATTTGTGTGAGCTCTGGAATGAGCGAACACTGATTGATCAAAAATGTAAAAAACAGCGACCGGCTCTGCGCGGAACATTCTCCAGATCAAGGCCAAAACGGAATAAATGGCGGGAAGCCCGTAGGGAGGCACCGTTTATGCCGGATTTGGACTGGAACCGGAGAATGCGGAGCGCTGTGGGGTGGTAGCGCGTTTTGGCTTAGATTGCAGGCGATAGCTGCGGCCGTTGATGGGGATGATTTCGGCATCATGAAGCAAGCGATCAAGGATGGCACTGGCTGCAGGAACATCGTTTAGCAGTTTGCCCCATTCTTCGATGGGCCGGTTGGAAGTCATCATGGTGGAACGGTTTTCGTAACGACGCATAATGATCTCCAAGAGGATTTCACCGCTTTTTTGCGGCAGGACCTTCAGCCCCATATCGTCAATGATCAGCAGATCGGGCTTGAGGTATTTGCTTAAGAGTCGGCCTTCTCCGGCCTGGGTTTCCTGGCAGAGTAATTCACGTACCAGATCAAAGATTGAGCGGTAAAGGACCAAGAAGCCGGCTTTGAGTACTTCGCGACCAATGGCCTGTACCAAGTGACTTTTTTCGACGCCCGGCGGACCGACCAGCAGTACGTCGCGCCGATTCGGTGTGCTGAATACGTAGTTACAAAGGGAGCTGCTCCCGATTACGACTATCCTAAGTTTCTTGCTGAACTGAAGAAGGCCGGTGTCGAAGTGCCAGATCTTCCCAGGAAGACACACCATCGGCTGAAGGATTCAGCTGAGGATCTTGATAACTGTCAGTCGGACTCAAGGACGCTCAAATGACCACCCCTTTTGCACAACTATACCGAAGTCAGGGCCTATCTGGAAAAGGAGCATCCCGATTGGCTCCGGGCTCTAACACCGCGGCACATAAACGCGCCAGCCGAAGCCAAGCCGGTTATGAGGGCGTCGACACCTGCCGAGCGGCACGAAATCTTCCTCGGTTAGGCTGGCGGCTCGTTTGTGGTGGTCGCGGGAAAACATTACCGCTGTGATACCGCGAACGCCGAGACACGGAAAGATGGTTCCTTAGCGTATAAAATTACACGAATCTGCCTAGTACCCTAACAAGCAAAAAAATATAATTTTGCGAATTAAAACTCCGCACCTTTCATTAGGCGACAAGCGTGATCTGCCACGTAATGGGCCCGTCGACCAGCGATCCCGCTGAAGGCGGGGAATTGAGTTGCCCATTACCCGAGATGTCCCCCTGCGGGGCCGACGTAAAGCCCCATAACACCATCAAGACATTGTCCGAATCGGCATCTTGCGCACCTGCAAAACAAAGAAGACTTCCCGTATCGAAAAGGCAATCTCCGCCGCCGACTGCGAACGGTTGCGCGTTGAAGGAGGAGCCGCCCCGAATAACCAGACTTTGCTCGATCCAACCGTCAATCTGGCCGGCAGCAATGATCGGAACGTGGCGACCTGACCCGCTACCGATAACCGTCGACGCGTTCTTGCTGTCCACAATTTGAATATTAACACCCATAAGCTAAGTCTCCAGACGCGATCCGCACAATCATTAGAACGAACTGAAGAAGCAATAATCCAATCGGGTAATGGGTAACGGGAGGCAAAATGCGATAAGGCATAACAGGACAGTTTCTGGCTGTCCGCTTCTTTAGCCGAATCTCAGGCCGAGGCATACATCTAAAAACTGCCATGGGAGCTCCAACTGAGTTCTGAGACTCTGGTAGAGAGAATGATCTATCTCTATCTTGAGTTTAGGTGAAATCGCAAATCGGCCTGGCGGCATTGTCCGGAGCTGGGATTCTTCTTTACCTGCTGATTTCCAATGTGGAAACTTCCCGCGTATCAACGAAGTGTTTCAGTCGACTTCGTCACACATCTTGGTGCTGTTACACGCGAAAGCCTGGCTAACTCAACGTCACGGCTAGGGCAGCAACTTCGGACTACTCACTCTAATCTAACGTTTCAAAACGCGAGACTTAATAACGGCGTTAAAACGGATATTTGGCTGACTCGACCGAGTAAAATTGCATCGGGCTTAAATATCAGTGGAGGGCATACGCAGACAGGCCTAGCTGTGCGATTGGAAAGTAACAATCTGCCGGTCCCGGCAAGCGTCCTCCAGAGCGACGCTGCGCGAATAGCAAATAGTCGATAGCCGGATCCGTGTGGCTCGCCCGCGATGAGTGAGGGTTTTCCGATCGCCACCTCGTCTGGCCTTCCCCTCGCTAAGCCGCAGCCTAGTCACCCAATCGGGTGATTGTGGAAGTTGAATCTCCCAGTTAGGTCCACGGTACCGATTTGCCAGATATGAAAGCAGATGAAATGAAAAGTCTTGTACAGGCGGCTGCGCCAGGCTCTCTCCAGGAAGTTGTAAACTGCACTTCGGACGCTGACTTCTTGGTATCTGGTGTAACAAATGGCGGTTGCAATTATGTGATTTCGCGGTTCGCCTGTAACTCACAGGTTTTGGAGGTTACATGAACCGGCCCAAAAAACGCGCAGCGAAGAAGGACAAGAAGGTCGCCCCCAAAGTGGCGCCAGCCAGCCTGGCCCCGTTTCGAGAGGCCAGTCAGGCGCCCCCAAAATCCTCGCCCAAAGTTGTTCCGTTTGGGGGCCCCCAGCAAGAATGCCGTCCGCGTTCACGAACCTCGCCGACCTTCGTGGCCCGAATCTCGCGCAAGCTCGGCAAGCTCCGTCAGCCCTGTCCCTGTGATTCGTGCCCGCCTTCTCCCGAGCTGACCTGCTCGTACATCGGCGAAGATCAATTCGTCGAAGACGCCTATCTCGCCAACGCGTATCGAGGCAATCTGTTCTTGACGCCCGGTGATGCCAGCGGTGTTATTGGCGGGCTGCTGCATTCGCTCGATCCTCCACAGCATTACTCCCACATGGGAATCATAGTGGCGAATCATGACTTGGTCCGTCATTGCACCATGTCGCAGGATCGGCTGACCACCAGCGAGTATTACAGCGGCAGCATGCTGGGAGTTCCGGCGCCCCTTGACGGACTCGATGTAGATCACGCGCAATACGGTTGGCCTGGGACAATTACCCAATCGGTGTATCAGGCGTTTTTTGCCGCTCGCTACGGCACCGGGATCACACCGCCCGGCCATTCCGGACCATATAAGGGTTCCTTTCTTCCCGATCCCGAAAGTACTCACAACAATTCCTACCTGATGAACCAACTCGGGTTTGATCCCGTTTCCGATGACGGAGACACTTGGTATCCACCGCTCATCGTGAAGCTTTGCCCGTTCCTCCAGACTCAGCAGCACACGGAGGCTCTCGATCGCATCGTCCAGGCCGCGCTATCCGCCTACGCCCATTACCGGTTCTTCGCTTACACCGATGGAGTAATCGGCGGTGAATCGGGGGTAACGGGGGCGAGCTTCACCGTGCCGGTGGCCCAACCTGATTTCGACCCGTCCACAGGCAGGTGGGCCGATTGGGCCACAAGCCTTAAAACGGTGACGACGCCGACGATCCCGGCCTGCTGCTCCTCGTTTGCATGGCAAATGGTCCAGAATTCTGTGCCGCCCGGAGGTCCCAAGATCATCCTCGATTGGGCCAATTCACATTTGCAGGCGCTGGGCGAATATCAGGGTAAATGTATACGCTCCGTTCCGCCGCTGTGGCAAGCCGACTCGCGCGACAAGGCAACGCGCGACGGCCTGTATCTCTATAGCGAGGGCGAGCGCATCCTGACGGCTAACTCCTTGCACGACAATCTCGCGCAGCTTGTTTACGATAAGCTGAAGGCACAGTTGCATAATGCGGGTGGCGTTGAAAGCGCCGTTGCCAGCGTCCTCGACGACGTTGGGCGAGACGCGTTTATTATCGCCGCTGGTGCCGGCGTCGCGGCGCTTTCGAGCCTGCTGGGGCCCCTCGTGGCAACGGCAGGGTATGTTGTCGATGCGGTCTTCTTGAGTAAACTGATCGAGCTGCTCAAGGACATGCCCGAAGACATTGCCAACCAGATGTGTAACCTGTTCGCCTTCGATTGTGCCCGCGGCTTCCCGGCCGACGCGCACTGCGTCGATGCCAAGGGCAACCAGATCACGGATGTCGATTCAGATAACTGGAGTTCGGCGCCCGGTCCCGGTAGGGCTGTCAGCCCCGACAACATCCACATGTTTTGGGACGCACCGGGAATAGCGAACTCGGATATCATCCAAGGCCTTTACGGCTACAACGTTCCCGCCAAGCTCTGCGTCGGAGTCTTCAACCGGCCGATATGCGCGCTCGTGCCGAGTACGGGCGTTACCACCCTCATCGGGTCAGTGTTCTACAGCAACAAACCAGTGGCAGGCGCTTACGTTTCAGCAGCTTGCCAATATACCCTTACCTCCGGAGAGCGAATGCCACGTTACAGTCTGAAGGTCCACTCGGGCGGCCAATACAAGGTGATCGCGCGCTACGAGGACCTGAACACGGGGATGGTGCTGTACGGAGAGGCAGTCACGGGAGACCGCAACTCTCCGCCGCTCCAGCCCAACACCGTGTTCCACCTCAATATTCAAGTCATCGAACCGCCCCCCAACATGCGCAACGTTGTCATCCAAGGGGTGATTCGTTGCGATGATGTCCAGTTGACCACACAAGACAACGGCCAACAGTCATTCCAGACGACGCTTTTCGTGCAGTACGGCGCTGCCGTTTTCGACATCGCCAGCGGAACTTGGAAAATAGATATCTACGCCGGGCGCCCGACCGATACCGCCAGCGTAGGCTATTCTGTGGGCGATTCGAATGCCTCGGTGCAAATGAGCGCGTACGTCTACTCGGATTATTCCGTGGATGTGACGCTGGAAGGACTCCTAAATCCCGGCGACGATAATATGTCGACTGGAAAGCAGACCTTTCACGTCTCCAAAGATCAGACCATCAATCTGACTGAGGCCGACCTTGATACGGGCGGTGCATTCCCCGACCGGGCGTACTTCCGGGGATTTACGATTGCGAACAACGCTGTCTCCGCGATCTAGTGCAATAAGTCGGTGACTAGTTGTGCGATTATGTTGTACGCTATCTGGCGTGAGTTTAGGCAGAATTGTGTTGGCGCCGCCTGAGCGGCGTGAATTGAAGCGCAGGGCGCGGAAACGGTCTCTGGCGATGGAGTTAGTCAAACGTGCAGAGGTCATTTTGATGTTGGCATCAGGTCATTCTTACCGGGAAGTTCGGCAGCGGCTGGATTGCAGTGATGAGTATATCCGGGAGTGGAAGAAGCGCTTTCAAGAGGAGCGGTTGGCGGGACTCGATTCGCGTTATCGCGGTAGTCCACGCCGAACCCGTACAGCTGAGACCGAGGCGCGTATCTTGGAACTCACGCGTCAGGGTCCCAAGGACGGTACGACCCACTGGAGCAGCTATCGGCTGGCAAAAGATCTGGGCATTAGCCAGTCGAGCGTGAGCCGTGTCTGGCGCCATTTCGGCATTCAGCCTCATCGGCTGCGTGGTTACATGGCCAGCGATGATCCTGAGTTTAAAGAGAAGGCGGCAGATATCATTGGCTTGTATCTTGAGCCACCGGTAAACGCCGCGGTCTTCTGCGTCGATGAGAAGAGCGCTATCCAAGCGCTCGATCGACTTGACCCAGTTTTGCCTCTTTCCCCCGGCCGAGCTGAACGACATGGCTTTGAGTATTTTCGTCACGGCACCCTCTCACTGTATGCGGCGCTCGACACTCGCACCGGCGACGTTATGGGAAAGACCACCGCTAGGCATACCAGTGCTGAGTTTGTCGGCTTTCTCGGCCAGATCGTCGCCAGCCAGCCCGATGGCCGAGAGATTCACATCGTCGCCGACAACTTGAGCGCACATAAAACCAAGCATGTTTTCGAGTTCCTCCAGGCCAATCCAACGGTTCGGATCCACTACACCCCGACCTATTCCAGTTGGCTCAATCAAGTCGAGATCTGGTTTTCCAAAATCCAACGCGATGTCATCGCTCGCGGAATCTTCACTTCTACAACCGACCTCTCCAGAAAGCTGATTCGCTACATCAGGCAGTACAACAAAACCGCCACACCCTTCCGCTGGAGATATAAGAATGCCGATCATCGCATTAAACAAGTCACTCAACGAGGCTCTGACTCACTGCACTAGTATATCGTTTACGAAATAACTATAAATGACTGGCATGTAACCGGTAGAGCCGCTACGGGGCTCCGACCTTTCGAGCAGAAGGGGTGTCATGCTGCACAAAATTAGGAGACTATTGGAAGAAGGCTGGTATGTTGCACATAATTGGGAGACCCGGCGCACGAATTGAATGTGTCTCGCTTGCGAGCCGGCTTGAAAACAGAATGACCAACGACTCCACGAGGTTTCTAAAATCGGCGCTCGAAATCTCGCTCAACCATTGAGGATCCGGAGCTCTACCGTGAACCGCGTTGACATAAGCGTCTTCAAGTGCCATCACAGCATTTATTTGGGGAGCTGGTCTCTCCCGGATCAACTTTACAGAAAAGTCGAACTTCGACAGAAAAGCCGGATTTTGTCGGAGGCCTCGGAAAGAGCAGTGGCTCTTCGACGAGGCAAACGGGGCATTGCGAGTGAAGTGGCCGCACATGAACGCGGCAGTGCGTCAGCAGAGCCAAGCTCCACGCGGCAGGAATGTAGGCAGGATCGCCCGTCTGAGCGGCTCCGTGGAGACAGTCCGGACAGAAAGCATAACCGTTTTGACCAATCTGGAAGGTCGCGCCCAAGGACTCTACGATGAGATTTATTGTGTGCGGGATGAGATGGAAAATCGCATCAAGGAACAATAACTTTGGTCTCTTTAGTGATCGCACCAGCTGCCATGCCTGGTGGTCTAATCAGTTTCGGCTCTTTCTCTCTTCGTTGGTCTACGTGCTCTTAGAAGCATTGCGTCGGCTTGGGTTAAGCGCTAGGGAATTGGCCCGCGCGCAGGTTGGAACCATCCGTTTGCGCTTACTCAAAATCGGCGCGGTCATCACCCGAAACACCCGGCGCATTCGATTGTGGTTGAGTTCCAGCTTCCCACTCCAACAGCTCTTCTGCTCCTGCTTGGTGCACTTCTACGGAGTGAACTTCTGGCGGCGCTGACCCCGGCACCTCAAAAACAATGGTGGCTTAGTTAGTTAGCCATCGACTCCTCACCTATTCCCGTCTCAGCACAAACCACTAGCTGATGCAAAAAGACTTTCTATCGGTCTCCAAGGGTAAAGTAGTGTTTACAAGGCTTTGAGCTGAAAGATCCAGGAACCGTGTTTGAGTTGGTTGCGGTGATGAAGCTCAGGGTCATAAGGGGTCCGATCGATCCACATTTTGTGAATGATTTTGAGCCAGCGGTGGCCGAGCCGGCGCAAGGCATTAGCGTGGCTCTGATTCTTTTGGCGGTGATGCTGATAGTAACGCTCGGCCCAGGCACAACGGGATAGAGTCTGCTCAGAAAAAAGATGCAGGGCGTGACGGAGGTGTTTGTCACAAGCCCAGCGCCTGGTGAACGTGCCAGTATTTTCGTTGTTTTCCTGAACGTTTGGTCACAGGTGCGCTTCCGGCAAGGCATTGGAGCTTTTGCGGGTCGCCGCCGAATCGTTCACGGTCGTCGCCAATCTCGGCCAGCAAGCGTGGAGCAATCTTGGATCCGGCGCCAGGCAAGGAACCGAAGAGATGGTGATCGGGATGACGAAGCAAAGAGCTCTTCGATTCGCTGTCGATAGAGCGTCAGTTGCTTTTCGACCGCAAAAAGCATCTGCACTAGACTCAGGGCCAACAGGCTCTTGGCCTTGATGGTCGGAGCACTACCGGCAAATTCGGTGGCGCGGGCGAAGATCTCCATGGGTCGAGGCCCCTGGTCGCTGCCCCAGGGCCGGCGGCTGTGCAGGAACTCCTGCCATTGGCGCTTGCCGGCTTGAGCCAGTGACTCCGGAGTAGGAAAACGCTGCAAAAACATCCAGGCCGAGATACTAGTCCAATCCTCAAAGGCTTCTGAGATATTGTCAAAAGTTGTGTATC
This sequence comes from uncultured Verrucomicrobiae bacterium, assembly GCA_963813025.1. Lineage (GTDB taxonomy): Bacteria > Verrucomicrobiota > Verrucomicrobiia > Chthoniobacterales > JAFAMB01 > CAVSUL01. The sequence goes on from CAWEXO010000005.1 coordinate 277,078, forward strand.
GGGGATGGGCGCATCCTTTTAAAATAACTTGGTTAGGCGGCCTGTTGAGCTTGTTCTTCGCCATCGACGAATCGGACACCGGTGACTACCTTTGGAATCAGTTCGAAGCCCTGAAGCCGACGCCAGTGCTTTTGGGCTTCCAGGCCGAGTTTAAAGACCATGGTCAGGGTTGCGATTCGTGAACCGGAACCCTTGGTTCGATGAGTTCGCAGCCGAACGGTAGCGAAGGTGGATTCGATGGGGTTGGTTGTCCGTAAATGCGGCCAATGTTGAGCCGGAAAGTCATAAAAGGTAAACAGGACTTCTTGATCTTTCTGCAGGCACTCGCAGGCTTTAGGGAATTTAGTCTGGTAACTGGAGATGAACTGATCGTAGGCGGCCAGAGCTGCTTTGCGGGTCGCCGCCAGGTACATTTCATGGATCAGTTGCTTGGCCTTGCCCTGAACGCTCTTAGGCATTTTATCCAGGATGTTAGCCGTTTTGTGTACCCAGCAGCGCTGTTGGGCGATTTGGCCATATTCTTCCTGGAGAGCGATCCAAAAGCCAAGCGAACCATCACCGATGGCCAGCTTCGGTGCGCTAGACAGACCCAAGCGTTTGAGCTGCCCAAGCAGTTCGCGCCAGGATTGGGTGCTTTCCCGATACCCATCGACAACCGCTAAGAGTTCCTTGGTGCCATCCTCGGTAGCTCCAATCAAGATCAGCACGCAGGTTCGTTCCTCATCGAGCCGGACGTTGAAATAAACTCCGTCGGCCCACCAGTAAACGTAACGCTTCTGACTTAAGTCGCGCTGAGTCCACGCCTTATAGTCGCTTTCCCACCCGGCCTTCAACCGGACGATATTGGTTGCTGATAGTCCACTGGCTCCTTCGCCCAAAATCGCTGCCAACGCTTCACTGAAATCTCCAGTCGAGATCCCTTTCAGGTAAAGGGCTGGAATCAGTGCATCGACGCTCTCGAGCCCGACGCATGTACTTGGGCAGAATCGCACTGGAAAAGCGACCCCTGTCACGATGCCGGATCCGTAGCTGACGAACCCGGATCGGACCGACTCCACTAACCACTTCCCGCTCCGGCAGGTGTCCATTGCGTACCACCAACCGCTGTCCATTCTCATCCCGTCGATCCTTGTGGAATTGGATATAGTCGATCACCTCATTCTCGATTGCCGCCTGTAACAGCTTCCTGGCTCCTTCCTGCAGCAACTGCTCCAGGAATGGCTTCTCTTCATCTTTTGCTCGCTCATCGAGCGAGACCACTTTATTCTCTGGCACTGGTGCATCCTTTCTTTTTGGCGCCCTCGAGTGAGACCGCCATCGTTTCTTTTTCTTGCTGAAAGGATGCGCCTTTCTTTATCTCCTCATCCACAAAATTCGGTTATAACTCAAGGCTTCTAAAGCCGCGGTATAATATTCTGCCAGGGCATGGCGCAGCTGGCTGAATAAATGCGGTGCGTTGTTCGATCAGCGTGACTTCATCCCGACAGAGTAAACGCAGTTCTTTGATCAGCGGCTCTTCTGGACGAAGGGCTTTCCAGTCTTGGCCATCGACCCGTAAGGCATCAGCAAAACTCCACGCATCCAGCCGATCATCTTTGACCCCACTGGGGGCTTTACGTTCGCGGTAGGCTTGAGCGCTCTTGGGATTAAGCGGAAAAACGATCATGCCCAGCTTCCAACAGTTGCTCGACGGCCGCTCCTTGACTGGTCTCAATGGTAAAAGGAATCGAGCCGTAAGATTGGAGTTTTTCCCGAAACTTCTTCCAGCCTAAAGCCGAGTGTTCGATTTCGAAGGCTTCGATCACTTTACCAGTTTGATCGACAACGATGACCAGTGTTTTTCGCTGGCCCAATCCAAAGCGCCAAATGCCCGGTGTTGCTGCCATTGCTCGGGGTCATTCATGGTCCTGTTCTGCTGCTTAGGGTTTTTGCGTCGCTTTGCCCTGCTGTCCATCAAGCTGATATATGGCCTTCTTGAGGCGCCTTTCTATTAGATGTCGGAGCAAGGGCCTCTGGCTCGGCCGGTAGTCTTTTGCTTAACCCTCCTGGGGTAGCGGGCCAGTGACCGTGATCGAGCCAGGGCAGGACGTCCGCCGGCGCCATTGTGGCCGCGGCGCAGTTATTCACAAGCTCGCTCCGCCTGGCTGTGCGGCGGCCGCTTCGCTCGCTCATGAATAACTGCGAAACTGATATCAGTGGGTTAGTTAGTCCTCAACGGTCCTTTGATCCGAACGTTCCTAGAAATCGGCCTGAGCACCAGGCGACGCGAGGGGGTCAGGGATATTTCAAGTTTCCAAAAATCTGAAATGGACTCTTAAGAAAGCAGTACGCCAAGTGTTAGCTAATTTTTGGAAAAATTTCTTCACACAATCTGGACCTCTGGCAACGGCAATCTGGAAAGCATGTCGCTGTCTTTTGGAGGCTGCACAGCTGCTCGAGCCACAAAGGTTTCGTCCTGAAAATAGAGAGGCTGACGGCCGTAAATCGCCGGAAAACCGGCGCAGTAGATGACCATATCCCCGGGTTCGACGATGAGTTCGTGCGCATCTTTCTTTGGTCCCGGCATTCGGGAACATTCGTCAGGCGTGAGAAGAGGTCGCTGCACCTCTTGCACTGTTGTAGAGATTTGCGTGTCGAGGCCTCGTCCGGATCGGGTGACCTGTTCTTTAATGATGGTCGTTTGGCCGGTGAGTTTCGAAAGGTGCTCGGCAGTTTCGACCCGGTTGGGCGGGAACGCTGTTTGAACGTGACAATTCGAAGTGATGGTCTCGTCTGGTCCATAACCGGTTTCCCGGCTTTTCAACTGATTAAGGTCCTGGCTAATCAGGTAACACTTGATTCCGTAGCCCGCGACGAATGCCAGGCTTTCCTGGAGTATCTCCAGTTTCCCCAATGCAGGGAATTCGTCGATCATGGCCAGAAGCTTATGCTTGTACGACGGTTTGGGACGGCCATTTTCAAACTGCATTTTGTCCGCTAAGAGCCGGACAATCATATTGACGACAATGCGCACCAGGGGCCGCAACCTGGCTTTGTCATTGGGTTGGGTGACGATGTACAAACTCACCGGGTCAACGTAGTGCATGAGGTCGCGGATCCGGAAATCGCTGCGGCTGGTGTTTCTGGCAACAGTGGGATCGCGATAGAGGTCCAGATAGGTCTTGGCCGTTGAAAGGACCGATCCGGCTTCATTGGGCGGACGGTCAAGCATATCTCTGGCCGAAGCAGCAACCACCGGATGATTGTGACCATTGATGTGACCATAACTGAGCATTTCAGTCCAGAGTTCCTGGACCGGCCGGCTCGAGTCGGCCAGCATCTGGTCCAGAGCCGCAAAGGTCGCGGGCGATCCTTCCAGTTTCGCCTTGTAGCAGAGGTGCAGGATGCAGCCGACTAGTAGCGAATAGGCGGTTTTCTGAAAGTGATCGCCCGGCCGTAATCCTTTGCCATCCGGATCAACCATCAGGAGCGCAAGGTTCTGAACGTCTCCAACCTCATGTTCTGTCCCCAGCCGCAGCTCATCCATCGGGTTAAAGCAACAAGAACCGGCCGCCGTGGCGGGCTCGAAGCGCAACACCTTGTTATGCGCGTACTGCTGGCGCCATCCTGCGGTGAGTTCGTAAAGCTCGCCTTTGAGGTCGGTAACGAACACGCTGTGAGGCCAAGAGAGCAGCGTCGGAACGACGAGACCGACCCCTTTCCCGCTGCGCGTCGGGGCGTAACAGAGAACATGTTCAGGGCCTGCATGGCGCAGGTATCGAATGTTACCCGCTTGATCGATCCAGGCTCCGACATACACACCGTCGTTACCCAAGAGGCCGGCGGCCTTGATGTCTGCGAGGTCAGCCCACCTGGCGGAGCCGTGCAGGAAGGGGTTAACTCTGTAGTTTGCCCGGGCGACATCGAGTAGTAAAAGAAAGAAGCATCCAAGGGTCACGAGTGAACCGATGCCGAAGGCCTGGGCGAAAAGGGTACGATTACCGGGACTTTCCCAGAGATGCGACCAGACAAAGTAATTCCAAGGCGGGTAAAGATGGAACAGATTGAAACCAAGCGAAGGCTGATAGCGATAAGTATTAGCCAAGAACTGCGTGGCCACAGCCGACCCGAGGATAATGGCGACAAGAAAGCCTCGCGCCCTTTTCCAATCTGGCTGAATGCCAGCACGCCGGCGATGGAGTTGCGGCCCAACCAGAGTGTTCCGTTTGTTATTCAATCAATGCTCCAATGCTTGGGTTTGGATGACGACGGAAGGCGTGATCGTCAGAGGGATCTCGCGTTGTTGGCGAGCCAAAAAGTGCCGCTGTTGCTGAGTAATAGGCAATACCAGGATCTCAGGTCCGCCGCGGGCGAGCAGGAGATTTTGCCCGTTGACCAGGCGTAACCCAACAAAGATCAGTTGTCCGGCATCCTTCGGCTGCCAGAGCCGATGAAATGGTATGTCACTGACGCGATCACGTTTCGAATTGCGCTCCGAGATATAATCGAGCGCGGCCTGGTTTGGCGGTGCCGGCGTGGCAGCTTCGGCTTCTCGGCGCGCTTGCTCGAGCGCCGCGTTCTCGAAGGACACTCCGACGTGATGCGACCCGGCAACTCGAGCGATCCGAAGCTGAAACTCGAGCGGCCCATGAGCCACCAAACTTGTTCCCAAGCGTTCGGCGGCGCGCTGAAGCATTGCCAGGATCACATCGTCACCAGCCGCTGTGGCGACATGCAGACTTTCTCCATTATCCCGGATCTCATAGTCCCCGATCCTCTCGATCAAGGTCCCCTGTTTAGTAACTTGGGCTTGGGGATCCAAAGCCGGCGCCTGGTGTGGCCTGGGGGCTTGCGCAGTTAAGGTCTTTATCCGACTGGAAAATCGGGTACCTTTCCTTCTAACTCCTGGATTGTTGCTCCTAGCTCCTTGTGCCGTCGGCGTTCTCGGCGTTGCCCGTGTTGTTCATCCCTCTTCCACAACGCGTTTGAAATTCGTGAGATAGTCCCGCGTCACCATGGCGAGCGTTGCTGATTCGATGCTCGACCGCAACCTGACCGTAATCTCGGTCGTCCGATTGGAGAGCGGCTCGAACAAAACGACACCACGGGGAAAATTGTCCGACATTGGTTGCCATGCAATTCGTCGCTCCGGAATACGGAGCACGATTTGCACAACGGTCCTATATGCTTTGCCGTCCAGCAGAGAAGTGAACGAGAAATGGGCTTCGTCGATTTTCTGCACATCTCGCAGAGACGTGCAGAATCGCGGTAGTTCTTCGAAGCCGGGGCCGCTGGCGGAGCAGTCCGCCGAGAGCTACGCGGCCACCTTCGACACCAACGTCCTCGGCACGCTGCTGAGCATCAAGCATGAGCTGCGCGTGATGCTGGCCCAAGGTCACGGCAGCATCATCAATGTGTCGTCTACCTACGGTCGGATGGGTGCTCCGGGTGCCTCAGTTTACGTCGCCAGCAAGCATGCCGTCGAAGGGCTGACGAAGGCGGCGGCGCTCGAGGCAGCGGGGTCGGGTGTACGTGTAAATGTGATCGCCCCCGGTCCGATCGAGACTGGGATGCTGAACCGGTTCACCGGTACGGACGAAAGAAAGGCCGGGCTGGTCGCGGGAGTGCCGCTCAAACGCGTAGGGAGACCCGAAGAGATCGCCCAAACCATCGTGTTTGTTGCATCCGACAAGGCGTCTTACATCACGGGCGCTTCCATCCCCGTCGACGGCGGCAAATTGGCTCAATAACTCAGTCGAAAAAATCCAATCCATGAGCACCCCTATCGCACCCAGCGACTTAACCCAACACCCACCTCGGAGCATGCGCGCACGCTTTGGCGGCTTTGTCCTCCTGCCCCGCATTCTCGACAAAGGCCGCGCGACCCTCGGAAGCCTGGTCGGCCGATATGGAAAAGCGGGGACCGGATAGCGATGCCGAAACTCTGTCCGGCTTCGCCGAATACATTGGGCAACAACAGGACCCGCGAAGATATCAAAACGTGGTTCGACGCCCTCGATCTAGACGACTTCGTCAGCTTCGGCGGCAAGCCATAACCACCTCGATTCGTAAAACCGTCATAACCGCTGAGACTCATCAGGGAGCCTTACTTTGAAAAGCAACTTACCGACCAACTATCTACTAGGCGCCACGACTGGTTAACCCGTCCGAAGGCAGATCAGGTTTTCTTAACACTAAAATATAACAATTGAGACAATAACCATGACTACCAATTCCAAGAAACTCGAAGGAAAGATTGCACTCATTACGGGCGGCTCGCGCGGCATCGGTGCCGCAATCGCTAAGCGTCTGGCCGCGGACGGAGCGAACGTGGCCATCACATACACGAAGGGTGCCGACGCGGCCGCGTCGGTCGTCAAGGAGATTGAACGCGCCGGCGGAAAGGCGATCGCGATTCAGGCGGACGCCGCCGATGCCGACGCCGTCAAGGCCGCGGTCGAAAAGACCGTCGCGACCTTCGGCCGGCTGGACGTGCTCGTGAACAATGCCGGCACGGCCATTCCGAAGACGTTCGAGGAGACCACGCTGGAGGAGCTGGACCGCGTGATCGATATCAACATTCGCGGCGTATTCGTCGCGACGCAGGCGGCGCTGAAGCACATGAAGAGCGGCGGCCGCATCATCATGATCGGCTCGTGCGTGGGCGAGCGCATGCCATGACGCCCGGCCTGGTGCCCTACTCGGCCACGAAGGGAGCCGTCAAGATGTTCACGCAGGGGTTGTCCAGGGAGGTGGGGACCCGGGGCATCACGGTCAACAACGTCCAGCCGGGTCCGATCGACACGGATTTGAATCCCGCCGCGGGCGATTGGGCCGCGCCGCAGAAGGCCGACACAGCGCTCAACCGCTACGGAGCTGTTGACGAAGTCGCCGCGCTGGTGGCGTTCGTCGCTGGTCCGGAATCGTCCTACATCACCGGCGCGAATCTGACCGTCGACGGTGGGACGAACGCCTGACGGTGCCCAAGGGGTATCAGGTCGCGCAGTGTTAGAGCAGTACGCAGCTTCACCGGAAACGATCATATATGGACTTTCCCGGCGATCGGTAAAAAGCGAGGGACAGGTTCAACATATTTCCGTCGACCTATTGGATGCGGATGACGTCAAGATTAAGGTCGGTCACCTGAGGGCTAACACGCATTTGGTTTTTGGCGCCTACCTGGATGCAGAACGCCGCCAATTCCGGTGTCGGGCGGTGGGTAATCGCCTTCGCGAAAACGCGTGGCCTGAAGACCGTCAACATCGTCCGGCGCCCGGAGCTTGTGGCCGAGCTTGAGGCGAACGGCGGAGACGTCGGCGGCGGCGACTCCCCGGATGTCTCGGAAAGGATCAAAGCGGCTGTCGGTCAGGCTGAGCTGCGTCTGGCGCTTGATGGCGTCAGCGGCCCGGCGCATGCGCAACGCGGCGGAAAGATCCTTCTGGACGTTGCCGGATCATCCACCTGACCTCGGAATAGGCATTTGATCGTTGGCCATAAGCCTCTCTGAGCAAGGCACAGACGAGTGCCAGCGGCGGCATGTGTTGTGACTTCAGTTACTAGCTCTCCCATCCGGCCAAAGCGTATGGAGCCGCGCCTTGGTGGGCGATATTGCTCGAGATTTACTCCTTTACTGCAAGCATCTTAAGTAAACAAATCCTCCTCCCAGCCGCTAGATGGGGTTAACAGAACGCTTACTTTCATAGCACCATCGGTCAGTTCGAATGAAAACTCCCCCACCGTGACACCCTGTTTCTCTTGTTTAACGATCTCCGGTCGGACCGACTCGCCGGTATCTCCGGTTAAACCAGGCTCCGTTAAGTGAGATTGAGCCACTGCATGGCTGGACTGAGGTTGGCCTCCAGGGTTTCGAGCTGCAAATGATAATGGTTGCCCATCAGGACATAGCCGTGGATCCGAATGGAGTATCGATTCGGGAACTGACCGAGAAGCTCCAGAAAGAAAACGATTGCTCGCCTCGTCCGGAAAGATCGTTCTTCTTTCCACTCCGCGATTGACGACATGGAGCGATCCGCCGGGGATATTGAGGTGTAGCGCGCGAGCCATCGCAGCCAAACAAGTAGGAACTTTGTGTTGGCCAAATCAAGGTTGAAAATTGAGATTTGATCCCTTGCTGCGCGAGGGTTTTCAACAAGCTGAGAGGATGTCTTAGTGACCGCGTCGAGATCCTCCGAAGCAAGCTCAGTTGGATGCACCCCCGGTGACAGTGGTTTTATTGGCCAAGGCCGTGACGGTAGCTGATTCCCAGATCGTGTTTCAGGTAAATGAAGGGTCAGGACTCTGCAATAGTTAGGCCGTGTAAGTTCAGCTTCGCGCGACCTCGTTTGCATCATGAAGCACGACCACGGCGAACTTCCAGCCGCTTTCCGTCTTGTGCAGCAGGTAGGTAACGCCTACGCGCTCCAACTCCTGGCCATCAGTTTTGAGCCGGATGGCCACGCCCATGGCCAATGCCGAGGTCGCACTCAGAAGCTTGATCTGTTGCAGCTTCAATTCACTTTGGCCGTATTGCCGGCGCCGAAGGTTCTCCATTGCCGGGCTGAAGATTGGAACGATCGCGGCAGGCGTGGGTAGCGGGATCACGCCCAACGGACCCACGAGCAGAGCTGGTTCATGAAAGTAGGGCAGGATAGCGTGGATGTTGAGCGTACTGAAGGCTGCGTAGTAGTCGGAAAGAAACTTAGTTACGGCTTCTTCGTTTGTCATGGCTTTCGCATCTGGGAGGAAGAAAGAGGGACGGGTCAAATATTCTTTTCGTCCCAGCAAAAACCAGCAAGCGTAGCTTCCCTGTCCACTCTTCGCTTTGACCGGCTCTTCCCCCTTGGCTTAAATTGCCCCATGAAAGGGCGATGCCACGCAAGGTCAGAGAACTCATCCGCGATCTAAAGAAGGCAGGATACCGTCTCGACCGGCAAAGAGGCTCACACCGAATTTTTAAACATCCGAATATCTCCCAGCACATTGTGATCTCCGGCCATGAATCCGATGACGCGACTACTACCAAGAAAAGAACGTCAAAAAGGCAATTGAGCGTGCCAGCAAAACCAAGTGACCGTTATCGAATGTACGTCGAATGGTCGGAAGAAGACCAGCTTTTCATCGGCTACTGTCCTGACTTGCTCATCGGTGGTGTCTGCCACGATGGAAATCGGATCGCAGCTTACGCAAAGCTGGTTGACTTGGTGGAATGGGATATTCAAAACCGGTTGGAAAAAGGTGAAACCTTGCCAGAACCGGCTGCTTCTCCCGTCCCCTCTTGAAGAGTATTTCTCGCCGGAGGTGCGTCCCACGGAAAACGAAGTACGCGTGAGAGACGTCGAGTTTTTGTATCCGGCTACAAATTCCGGCGCGCAGAAAAATATAGATGTCGCGGGCAATCGCCGAGGCCCGCGCTTTGTTCTAGGTCCCTTGGTTGAAGAACTCGGACCCTCTCCCCCATTCTGCATCGGAGCCGAAAAATCACCTGCTTTCACGATTCTCCCGCCAACCCTGCGGCTCCGCCGAAAGGCCTTCTCACCGAGTATCGTAGATCTATCGAGCCTGTGGCGATATGAAGCTTTTCAACCAAGAAGTGCTTCGAGTCATGCTCCTGGACAAGACAACGCATGATCTGTGGCAAACTCCCCAGGATCTTGTCGGCGAGATAAAGCCGATCTTGTTACCTACAGCTTTGTCTGGTCGACGCCGCTGAAGCGCAGAGCTCGCGCGTCTCGGGCGACGATATCTTCCATCTCCTGCTCAAGCAGTTCGCGGTCGTCGACGGCGCGCAGCAACCGTCCAGCAAGCGGGTCGAAGCGTCCAGCGGCAATATCGGCGATCAGCGCGGCGGCACGCGAGGGCGGAACGTTCACTCCGTCGTCAAATAGCTCCTGAATGTTAGGGAGATAGGTCTTACCGGCGTCGGAGAAGAGCTGCAGCTCGGTCATCGACGTCCGCACCAGTCCCGGATCGACGGCGAAGGCCAGCACACCGCGGTCTTTCGTAGTGTCGTTGAGGCATTCGGTGAAGCGCATGATCGCCGCCTTGCTGGACGCATAGCCCGATCCATGCGGGAAGCTGTTGCCGGTCCCGCCGCCGACCAGGTTGACAATGCGGCCCTTGCTACGGGCGAGCATTGCCGGCGCGGCCACGCGACAGGTGTGGAAGGTCCCACGCAGATTGATCTCGAAATCCTGCCACCAGACATCAGGATCGCATTCCCATATCGGACCGAAGGCCCGGAAGGAGCCATGATTGTTGACGACCAAGTCAATCGCGCCGAGCTCGGCCGCGACGCGGCCGAGCGCATCCTCGACAGCGAGGCGGTCGACAAGATCCACAGCGATGGCGATTGCTGCCCCGCCTGCACCGGTGATGAGGGACGCCGTCTCATCTATCTCGCGCGCCGTTCGCGCCAGGACGGCGACCTTGGCGCCACCGTTCGCCTGATGAAGGGCGATCTCGCGCCCGATTCCGCGCCCTGCGCCGGTGACCACTGCGACGGGGCCGTTCAGGTCGGCCATGAAAATCTCCTCCTGAATCGTGGCGGCGAGACGTTCGCTCCCTTGAGAATCAGACCGACGTCATGCACCCCGATTCGGGTTCCTTCGACGATCGTTTTTCCCTGACAGATCAGGTCGGCGTAATAGACCGTCTGGGGCCGGAAAAGAGCGGCTTCATGCAGGCCGGGATCGCGTAGGCCGGGGGATCCGCCGTAGCGCTCTATTTTGTCATCATGGATGGCAAGCACTTCGGCGAGAGTGAGATAGTCGGTCACTCAGCGAGCCTCTTGTAGAGGCTGCCGAATTTTTCATGGCTGGCCTGGTACGCCGCCATGACTTGAGCGCGGGGCCGGGCCTTGCGCCGCTTTTCAATCAGGTCGGAAAGCGCCTCGTCGACCAAGGCCTGTATTTGCCGGCCTTCCTCCTGCGCGATCGCTCGAACGGTCGTCAGAATATCCGTATCGACCTGGGTCGCGAATTTCTTACGGGACATAATACAATAGTCTCTTGCTAGTTTATCATGACAAATCATGAAACGCCAAGAAACCAGTGAGAGAGAACGCAACAAAGCAATTCGCCCTGGGGCCGCTGGTCCGGATTTTAGCTCATCTCTATTTGTACCGCCTGGAGCGGTCTTGCTTGCACGGCCGCTCTAATTCCATTTCCGTATCCGCATTCGATAGGAAAAAGATCTATGGCGCGAGTATTTGTTACTGGATCTTCGGACGGGCTTGGTCAAACGGCTGCTCAACTGTTGTTGGTTCTTGGACATCAGGTTGTTCTGCATGCTCGGAACGAACAAAGGGCAAAAGATGCTCTGGCGGCCGTGCCCGGCGCGGTGCAGATCGGCCATCGTTGCCAGGTGGTTCACCAGGTGAACCGGCAAGCCGCGGTCGAGCAGCCCTTCACGCCACGGCTCGACCGGAATGTCCTGAAAGGTGATCGTGCGGCCAAGCGCCTTCGAATAATCCTGTGCATAGAAGTGCATGTTCTCGGACTGCGGACCGGTAAGGTGATCGCCACCGCCGCCGCATTGACCGTCGCGGCCAGATAGGCATCCGAAACCGACATGCCGAAGTACATCGTCTCGCAGCCGACATAGCGTGATTCCCGCTGCTGGATTGGCTCCCCAATGTAACTCTTGAGCTAAGGCGAGTCGACATCTACGGTTCGCTCAAGTTTCGCTCCAGAACCATCAATGGACCAAGACCTTTCTGCAAAGCTGGAACAGCGCCTCGGACGCGTGCATGCAAGGCAGCGGCTTGGGATCGAGAAGGACTATGAGCAACGCGTATTTGGGCACGGCATCAACTTCTTTCACATAGAGAACTGGTACTCGATCCACTCGGTTATGCGCAACTCACTGAAGCTGGCCGGCTTGTATTGGCGTGGGTGCAAAAATGCAGAGCGGGTACAGATACGCCACAACCTCATCCAGCGGGCGGAGATTCCCAGCCTCTTTGATGGATTCACCATCCTCCACATCAGCGACATGCATGCGGACATCAGTCAAGGCGCGATGCGCCGCTTGATCGAGCTTCTGGACGGCATTTCCTACGATCTCTGTGTTTTGACTGGGGATTACCGTGGCAAGACTTTCGGTCCATTCGATGCAGCTCTCGAAGGAGTGGGACAAGTTCGATCGCGCCTCAAAAGCTCTGTTTTTGGAGTGCTGGGGAATCATGATACGATCCGCATGGTTCCGGGACTAGAGGAGATAGGGATCCGGATGCTGCTCAACGAGTGTGGGACCATCGTGCGCGGGAACCAACGCATCTATCTAGCCGGCATAGATGATGCCCACTACTACCGTGTGGACAACATTGAAAAGGCCGCTTCGACGATCCCGCACGATGAGTTTTCGATCCTGCTGTCGCACACCCCGGAGATCTATCGCCAAGCTGCTCATGCCGATTTCAGTCTGCTGCTGGGTGGCCACACTCATGGCGGACAGGTCTGTCTTCCCGGGTCCATTCCTATTACCCTCGATTCGGTCCTGCCGCGATACATGGCATCTGGATCGTGGAAATATCACAACATGCTCGGCTACACGTCGTCTGGCGTCGGTTCGTGTGTTGTTCCCGTACGTCTCAACTGCCCTCCGGAAATCACACTGCATCACCTCCAAACTCAGGGATAGCGAGCTCTGAAATCTTCGTGTGCCTCAGCGGCTTTCCGCCTACGAGCTTCCGGCCTAATACGGACGCTCGCGTACGCGAAATTTATAAAGGAGCCTGGAAATCAGCATTTCGCCGAAAAAAAAGGCAAGCACGACGACCGCGATGTTCCATACCTTCAACGAAAGCGCACTGCGGCAGGCAAGAAGTGGAAACAGGGATTCAGGTACTTGATCCAGCCCGACTGCCCGGCTGCTTACAGGCAGCCCCAGGCGCCGCTTTAAAAAGCTGGAGAAGAGATCGCCTGACATGGCCGCGCTGCCGACCAATGCTCCGATTTTGCATCCAAGACCGCCCAGACCGGCAGCGACCGCGGTTGCGAGAACTGCGAGAAACACCCCGCGGATGGTTTTTGATGCGCCAAACAGAGGCTGCCCATCGGCGCATTTCATGCCGCAGTCGAGAGGATATGAGAATCGATTGCCCAAGAGTTTATTCGCGAGCAAGGGTGTACCGTTCGCCAGTATCACCAGAAATACCAAGTGTCTGATCAACCGGAGCCCCCCATCATGCTATCTTAGCTTAGCGTAGAGCGTCATCGCCAACGAAGACCAGATCCAACGAGAAGAAAAGAAGGTACTGATCAGAAACGACCTTTCCAACTTTCCGGGGATGAACTTACCTGGACCGTTTCTACTCCGTCCGTCGGTTCTGGAACCTCTGAGAAGGAAATTGATCGTTCTCTCCTCCTTTTGGAGCGGGCAGTCAGCGCCGCTTGGATGGCGTTGGGTAATGCGTCTTCAATGAGAGGCTTCCGCAGAAAAGCCACTGCATCTTCGTGCGACCCATTCACGTAAATTCTATCCGGAGCTAATTCGCGTCATAGAGACCGACCGATAATTTGCCGCGCCGCTGCTCACCCCGATCGGTATGCCCGGAGAAGCCGCTCGGATTGCGTTGAGCGCGGCAGCTATATCGCCGGACGCGAGACTCTCCTGACCGTTCGAGTTGCGTGGATGAACGTGGATTGCTTCAATTCAACAACAGGAGTCTCTAAATGCAAAAGCGCAAACTTGGAAAAGGTAATCTGGAAGTCTCGGCCATTGGCTTCGGCTGCATGGGGCTGAACTTCAGCTATAGCCACGCGCTGACGAAGGAGGAGAGCATCGCGCTGATCCGCCAAGCGGTGCATCGGGGCGTCACCTTCTTCGACACCGCCGAGGTCTATGGGCCCTTCACCAACGAGGAGATCGTCGGCCAGGCACTGAAGCCCGTACGTAACCAAGTTGTGATCGCCACGAAGTTCGGCTTCGCGATTGATCTCAAGACCGGCAAGCAGACCGGGATGGATAGCCGGCCCGAGCACATCCGCGAGGTTTGCGACGCGTCGCTGAAGCGGCTCGGCGTCGAGGTGATCGACTTGCTCTACCAACATCGCGTCGATCCTAAAGTGCCGATCGAGGACGTGGCGGGCACGATCAAGGAGCTTATCACCGAGGGCAAGGTCAAGCATTTCGGGCTGTCCGAGCCGGGCGCGCAGACCGTCCGCCGCGCGCACGCAGTGCAGCCGGTCACTGCGCTCCAGAACGAATATTCGCTTGTGGACACGCGGACCTAAGACCAACGGCATCCTCGAAGCGTGCGAGCAGCTCGGCATTGGCTTCGTGTGCTACAGCCCGCTTGGCAAGGGCTTCCTGACAGGTGCGATATCCAAGGACACCAAGATCGGCGACAACGATTTCCGCAAGAATCTCCCGCGCTTCACGCCGGAGGCGATGGAAAAGAACCAAGCCCTCGTCGATCTGCTCAAGCGCATCGCAGCAGAGAAGAAGGCGACGCCGGCGCAGATCGCGCTCGCTTGGCTGCTCGCGCAGGAGCCGTGGATCGTGCCGATTCCCGGCACTACCAAGTTGCATCGGTTGGAGGAAAACCTCGGCGCGGCGAACGTCAAGCTGACAGCGCAAGACCTCGCCGAAATCAAGCGTGCCGCGGCCGAGATTCAGATCGAGGGCGAGCGCTATCCCGAGCATCTGATGGCCACCACCGGGCGCTGATCTTCCACAAACAACAGAACCTCGTCCGGTCCAAGGACGTAGTCCTTGAGCAGACGCGGCTCGAGCGACCAGTGCCAGAGCCAACACACCGAGCGCGCTCACGCAGCCGATAGACAACGTTCGGATACCCTTCATTTTTCCCTTTTCTGGCGTAGCTTCTCGGCGTGCCCATCACCATTGAGCTGCCGGCAATCGAGGACCAGACCGAGAGAAACATCGCTCGCTGGACTGAGATCTTGACTGATCGCGAACTCGCCAAACTCCCAAATCGGATAGAGACCGATCGGCACGGCCATATCCTCATGAGCCCTCCTCCCGCTTTCCGCCATGGACGCCGCCAATCTGCTGTTTCCACTCTGCTGTCCAATTTGCTCCCGTCCGGGCTGGTCCTGACAGATTGCCCGGTGTCCACCGCGGACGGTGTCAAGGCGACCGATGTTGCTTGGCTCGCTCCGGGCCGGTCCGAAATTGCGGAGGATCCTATTGTCCTAACTCGTGCGGCCGAGATCTGTGTCGAGATTTTTTCTCCGTCTAATTCCGAGAGAGAGATCAGCGAAAAACGCACGCTCTATTTCGATGCCGGCGCGACCGAAGTCTGGATCTGCGCCCTCGATGGGTCGATGTCGTTTTTTGTCGGTCCTCACCAGCAATTACCCGCTTCTTCTATTTGTCCCGCCTTTCCTAATCACATTTCTTGAGCGCCGCCCTATTGTGACCGAACCCATAGGGGGATCGATTAGGCCGTTCCCCACGGCTTGCGCGGGCTGATCGGCACACCCTGCTGAGACAGGGATTCCAGTTTTACGCTTTGTCCGAACACACTTGCCGCCGCGATCAGACACAGTAGAAAAGTGACGAAGCGCTATGCACCTACTGGACTACATCCTGGGACGGCCTTTAGCCACGCAGGAGGACAAACAGGAGCGCGTTGGTCCTCTGGCCGGTGTTTCCGTTTTTGGACTCGATGCTTTGAGCTCCGCCGCTTATGGACCCGAGGCGGCCTTAACCGTTCTTATCGGGCTAGGCACGGCCGGGCTGGTTTACAACGTACCAATCACCTTGGCGGTCTGCACAATCCTGATCGTTGTTTATTTTAGTTATCGCCAGACGATTGCGGCCTATCCCAGTGGCGCGGGCTCCTACACGGTGGCCAAGGAAAATCTCGGAACGAAAAGCGGCGTATTCGCCGCGGCGGCGCTGATGATCGATTATACCCTCAATGTCGCGGTCGGCATTTCGGCCGGTATTGGCGCCCTCACCTCCGCAGTGCCCGTCCTTCATTCATACGCTTTATTTTTGTGTTTGATTATTCTCGCCACACTAACATTTATCAATTTGCGCGGGTTGCGCGAATCCGGCTTTGCTTTTATGCCGCCGACATACCTTTTCGTTGGCTGCCTCGGTATCGTGATCCTTGCCGGGCTTTTTCAACTGATCGCTGCCGGCGGGCATCCGCGGCCGGCGACTGCGCCACCGGCACCAATGAACGGTCACCATCCGGCTGATCTCTGGCTTCTGCTGAAAGCTTTCGCGGCCGGTTGCACCGCCATGACTGGGGTTGAGGCGGTGAGCAACGGTGTTCAGGCATTCCAGGAACCGGTTGTCAATTCTGCCCGTCGCACGCTCACCTTAATTGTCGCCATTCTCATTGTGCTTCTCTTAGGCATCGCCTTACTCGTCCCTGCCTACCAGATTACTGCGACTGATCCGGGATCGCCGAACTATCAGAGCATTTTGTCCATGCTGATCGCCGCAGTGTTTGGGCGCGGACCGTTTTATTACGTCGCGATTGCTGCCATCCTCCTGGTCCTCTGCCTTTCGGCCAATACTTCCTTTGCCGGATTCCCGCGCGTCTGTCGCACCGTCGCTCAAGACGGTTTCCTCCCTCACTCGTTTACCATCCGGGGACGACGTCTGGTTTACACCGAAGGCATTGTGGTATTAACCACGCTCTCCGCGAGCCTCCTGATCCTTTTCAACGGCGTCACCGACAAGCTGATCCCGTTATTCGCGATTGGCGCATTTCTGGCGTTCACCCTATCCCAAGCCGGGATGGTCGCGCATTGGCTGCGCTCGAACAAGCCAAACAGCCGGCGCAATGCGGTAGTCAACGGGATCGGCGCGGTCGCGACTGCCATCACGTTTCTGATCGTCCTGGTCACCAAATTTGCCGAAGGAGCCTGGCTGGTCGTGATCATTCTACCCGCCTTGTGCGGGTTCATGTTCTGGATCAAGCACCATTATACGAAGGTTGCGCGGGTGCTGGCCCTGACGGGACCAGTCAAGCTGGCTAAGGCGCTCAAGATCGTCGCCGTTGTTCCCATCGAAGACGTCAATTTCATTACCGAAGAGGCTCTGCAAACGGCTTTCAGACTTACCCCGGACGTTAAAGTAGTCCATATCCAAGAGGAGAATTCTGATCAGGATTTCGACCGCACCTGGCGGGAGCGGTTAAAACCGGAAATCCAGGCAGCCGGTTTGCCGATGCCGGAGGTTATCGTTTTCAAGTCGCCCTACCGTAAAGTCATCTCGCCGGTTCTCAGCTATATTTGGCAACTCGAACGTGATCATCCCGACACAGCGATCGCCGTCCTGATTCCGCAGCTGATCGAATCCCACTGGTACTACACCTTTCTCCATAACCAGCGGGCTACCGTCCTGCGAACTTTGCTCTTACTGAAAGGCGATAACCGCATTATTATCGTGGACGTACCGTGGCACCTGAAAAAACAGGAGAAGACGAAAGGCCCTCATCGAAAAGAGCCGCGGGATCGGTATCCGGCGGGTTTGGACCGATAACAAGGGAGTGCCGCACTCTCAACCGACCGAACGCAGACGCTGCAATTTCCAAAAAAACACTACCATGCGTAAAACTGTAACGAACTCAGAACCATCTTCGAGCATCTCGGAACCGGCTAAGGCATGGCTCGATATCGAACAGATTGCCCGGGCGGAAGTCACTTCCGAAGATCCTCAATATCCGGTTGAATTTGCCTTTAATCGCGAGCCAGGTCTTGGCTGGCGAGCCGCCCGACCAGGTCCGCAGACAATTCGTCTCATATTCGACGAACCCCAAAGGCTACGCCGAATATCGCTCCGTTTCTCAGAGAGTAACACCGAACGCAGGCAAGAGTTCACGCTGCGCTGGTTCGAGGAGCAAAACGGTTCACCGCGGGAAATCACTCGGCAACAGTGGAATTTCAGCCCAAGTGGCTCATCAAGCGAAATTGAAGATTATAGGGTCAATCTCGAGGCAGTGCGGATTCTGGAATTGATTATCGATCCCGATTCAGGGAAGGGCCAGGCGGTGGCCGCGTTGGCGGAGTGGCGGCTCGAATGAAGAGCCCGCCTCGCGGAAGTTCTACCGCAGGATGATATTTCTCCGTTTGTGTGCGATTGTTGTCGCCGATTGGCCTTTCCCAGGTGGTATGAAAACGCTCATCATTGCGACGGGCCTTCTTTGTTCTCTTCTCTGGAGAGGCGAGTCCGCTCCACTGATTCGCGCCGGAGGCCTCGGACGAAGCGGAAGTTTTCGCCCGATGGTGACCCGCGTTCCCAGTCTTCTGACCGAAAGAGTTCGGCAAAGCTTCGGCAGTCCGGCCCGGCCGGGCATTCCGACACTCAATGCGCCAAGATCGGATCCGCGATTTGCGGCTTTTCGCCGTCGGGAGCAGTTTAGAGAACGTGGCCGGCCCGAGAGGTTTTTTTCCCGCGGACGCCGATTCTTCGTTAGCCCGCTTTTTCTGGCGCTTTGCTGGCCGAACTGCTTTTTTCCTCCGGATTGGTTGCCTGACGACAGTGCTTACTCGATCGACAACTCGCCCGGAGGTGATTCAGCGGCGTACCAAGTTCCGAACGAGGACCAATCAGAAAGCCAACTTTACGCGACCTTCCTGACTGACCTTGCCCAACGCGTCGCCACCCTGCGAGCCACAGCCGAAGCTTCTAATGCTGCTCAGCCAGCGACTCGCAGCATGGCCGGAGCATACTTCAGTCCTTCGCAAAATGCTGCTCCCGCGGCATTCGAAAGTCAGCCGCAACCAACGAAATTCTCGAATGCTTCCTCTGCCCCACCAGCGAAACCGGCGGACGAAGGAATTGCTGCTCAGCAAAATCACGGCGTTTTACCAAAACGTATTCTCCTCAGCTGGCTAAGAGACGGTGGAAAAGACGTTGTGGTCGTGCAAGACACGCAAAGCAAGGAGGTGCAAAGGATCACCACTGAACCCAATCGCAGCAATTTCCGGATCATCAAGGTACGCCCGGATATCGATCCGCAGCTGTCCGAGGTCGTGATCTCCGACGGCACCGAGCAAGAGACAGTGAAGTTTCCCTGACAGGCAGGATTTCCGAGCGATGCAGGCTAAAAAGTAAGGAATGTGCATCTCTTCGATCTCAGCGGAGAAGTGGCTGTCGTCAGCGGCGCGACCGGCGTGCTTGGGGGGGCGATCGCCGAAGCGCTCGCGTCCGCCGGCGCAAAAGTGGCAATCCTCGGCCGTAACGCGGAGCGAGGCGCCGAACGTGTCGACGCCATTCGGAAACAGGAAGGTATTGCCGGGTTTTTCTCGGCGGACGTCTTGGACCAACACTCCCTGCAGGCCGCGTGCGAGACATTGTCGTCCGAGTTAGGCGCCCCCACAATCCTGGTGAACGCGGCAGGAGGCAATGACCCCCGCGTGACCGTGACCCCCGAACATCCCCTTGAGAATATCGGCTTAATTGATTGGCGGCAGAGTTTCGACCTGAATCTGGTCGGCGGTGCGGTGCTCCCTTGTCAGGTTTTCGGCCCCTTGATGAAAAGCCATCGCAAAGGCAGCATCATCAACATTGCCAGCGTCGCCGCCCACCTGCCTCTATCGCGGGTCGTCGCATATTCGGCCGCGAAGGCGGCACTCCTCAACTTTACCCAGTTTCTTGCGCGTGAATGGGCGCCCCACAACGTCCGCGCCAATTCGATCACGCCCGGATTTTTCCCAGGTGAACAAAACCGGCGCTTGCTGTTTGGCGAAAACGGCGCTCCCACGCCTCGCGGACAGATAATTCTGGGCCATACTCCGATGGCGCGCTTTGGCATCCCAGCCGAACTCGCCGGCGCGGCAATTTTTTTAGCTAGTGAAAGAGCCAGTGGCTTTGTCACCGGTATCGACCTGCGGGTTGATGGCGGATTTCTCGCTCAAACAATCTAGCCAGCCTGCAGAGTCGGAGCCGGGACTCAGGACTCGGGGGTCCGGACTCCAAAGGTAGTTTAAACCGCTCAAAAACACTTTGCGCCGTATCGGTCTGGGCAGAGATTGGCCAGACAGGAAAGCATGATCTCCCCCGCCATCTCACGGATCAACCGCCACGGTTCCCCTTTAAGCAACGCCGAGGTTTTGGAAGTCATCGCTGAAGCTTGCCCTCTCTCCGAATATCGAGGGAAAAAAGTGCTCCTGATTGTGCCCGACGCGACGCGCACTTGCCCGCTTGGATTACTCTTCAAGGGAATTTTTGCACGGATCGGCGGCGTCACGGCCACGCTTGACGTCATGATCGCATTGGGCACGCACCAGCCGATGAACGAGGAAGCGATCTGTCGCCGTCTGGAAATTTCCGATGAGGAGCGGGCCAAGCTTTACGGGGCGGTACGATTCTTCAACCATGAATGGGATAATCCATTGGCTTTGAAGCACATCGGTACGTTTTCTGCACAGGATATTAAAAACCTAACCGGTGGTCTGTTCGCAATCGAGGTGCCGGTTATGGTCAATCGCCGCCTCTTTGATTACGACCAGATCGTGATCGTTGGACCAGTGTTTCCTCACGAGGTTGTCGGATTTTCCGGAGGCAACAAATACCTCTTCCCGGAGTGAGCGGACCCGAGGTTTTGAATTTCTTTCATTGGCTCGGGGCGGTCGTCACCAATCCCATGATCATTGGAAACAAGTATACGCCGGTGCGAAACGTCGTTGATCGAGCCGGGTCGATGGTTGCGTTGCCAAAGCTGTGTTTTTGTATGGTGGTGGAGCATGCGCAACTCGCCGGACTTTTTGCCGGCTCACCGGAAAACGCCTGGGATCAGGCGAGCGATTTGTCCCGGAAGCTTCACATTACCTACAAAGAGCATCCCTTCCATACCGTGCTCTCCTGCGCGCCACCGATGTACGATGAACTCTGGGTCGGAGGTAAGTGCATGTACAAGCTTGAGCCGGTTGTGGCGGACGGCGGCGAACTGATCATCTATGCACCGCATATCCACGAGATCTCTCTGACCCACGGAGCTCTCATTCGGCGAATCGGCTACCATTGTCGCGACTATTTTCTCCAGCAGTGGGACAAGTACAAAGAGATCTCCTGGGGCGTTCTAGCCCATTCCACCCACGTCCGAGGCATTGGAACTTATCAAAACGGCATCGAGCGCTGTCGAATTCAAGTCACCCTGGCGACGGGCATTCCGAGAGAGATCTGCACGCAGATCAATCTTGGTTATCGCGAGCCGGCAACGATTCATCCTCAGGACTTCGCGGGCCGTGAAGACGATGGAGTGCTGCTCGTGCCAAAGGCCGGAGAGATGTTGTATCATCTGCGACAGCGGCCCGCCTGGGCGCGTGAGATGTGAGGGTATAAGCGCTGTTTGAGGGTGAGCGTAGCGCGCACGGCCTCGTCCGTATCCTCTCTTTCGCCCTATCGGCACAGGACAGCGGGGTACTCTGAGACGATCTCTAGCTCTCGCGTGACAATCGCTTAAGGCGTACTACCCTTCCGTGCACTGGTCCATCGCAATCAGTACGGACGAGGCCGGGAGTGTCGGAGTTTGGGGTAATTCGTAGCGCGCCATCAAGCGATTGGCGGTAGGGACGAGCTCCAGCTCGTCCGGATCCAGATCGATCCAACACCAAGGAGGTCAAGCGGGAGCTTGACCTACCGACATTGGTGTTTGCGAGACAATCTCTTTATTCGAGCCGGACGTTGGGATGAGCCACCCACTCCAGACGGCTCAAACAAGTTCTCGCCTGGCGCTCGAATGAATTTTCGCCCTACCAACACGGAGCCAAGACGCGTTGGACACGTTTCTAAACCTCCCTTCCGAACGGTACCTCGATTGCGCGCCTACAGATTACCCAAAGTCCGACAGATCCGAGGCCGGCCGCGCTACGCTCACGCCGCTCAACCCGCTTGCCCGCGGGTTCGCACTTTGTCAAGCAGGACCGCCAGGATGATCACCGCGCCCTTGATGACCAACTGCCAATAGAATGAGACGTTCATCAATGTGAGACCATTGTTCAGGACGGCGATGATCAGGGCGCCGATCAGAGTTCCGAACACGGTGCCGATTCCGCCCGAAAAACTCGTTCCTCCAAGAATGACCGCAGCGATCGCGTCGAGTTCGTAACCGATACCAAGCTGACCTTGGGCGCTATAAAGCCGGCTGGCACTCATGACCCCAGCCAGACCAGAGAGAAACCCGCTCACCCCGTAAACAAAGATCAACACTAGCGCAACGGGAATCCCGGTCAGACGGGCTGCTTGCGGATTACCGCCCACGGCGTAGACATGGACCCCTAAAACGGTGTTGTGCAGAATGAAAGCGCTGGCCGCGATGACGAGTAACGCAATGACGACCAGCCAGGGGATCGGTCCGACATAGCCGTTGCCGATCCAGGCGAAGCTGATCTTGCTGTTGATTACCGTTGTTCCATTGGCCGCCAGGTAAGCCGCTCCCCGGATCGCGGTATAGGTACCCAAGGTCACGATAAAAGGCGGCAGCGCGGCGTAGGCCACGGTTGCTCCGGTAGCCGCCCCGATGACGGTGCCAATCAGTAAGGCAACTGGCACGGCCGCCCAGCTGAAGGCCGGGATGAGAGACACCACCATCGCGATCACCGCCGTCAAAGCCAGGACCGAACCAACCGCCAAATCAATCCCACCGGTCAAAATGACAAAAGTCATTCCCGCAGCCAACACGATGTTGATCGATGCCTGCCGAATGACGTTAATCAGGTTGTTCTCGGAAAGGAAATTTGGGGTGAGAAACGCGAAGAGGATACAAATGACGATCAGCACGGGCAACATGCCCGCGGTCTGGATCAGGGACCTGGTCAATTCCTTGCGCCGGGTGGCCTCCGCGGCCGGTTCGGGGACCGGGCTGGTCGAAGTGGATTCGGTGATGGCCATAGTTAGGGTACTGGGTCAGATCGGCTCTTCGTCACATCCGTTGCGAACTTCATGATATTCTGTTGGGTAATCTCAACCCCGGTGTCACCCCCGACTTCTCCAGTGATCTCGCCTTCCCGCATAACCAGCACCCGATCACAAACCCCGACGATCTCCGGCAGCTCGCTGGAGATAAACAGGACGGCCATTCCCTGCTCAACCAGTTTCTTGATCAGGGTGTAGATCTCCGATTTTGCCCCCGATGTCGACGCCGCGGGTTGGCTCGTCGAGCAAGAGTACTTTCGGATTGATCTCCAGCCAACGCGCCAACAGAAGCTTCTGCTGGTTGCCGCCAGACAGGCCTGCCGGCCGGCGCTTTAAGCGAGGCGGTGCGCACGCGCAACGCTTTCACCTCCGCACTCGGCTCGCTCCTTGAGCGCTGCCAAAATTGAGGACACCGGCCGCCGCACAATTTGACAAAATGTTCATGGTGATATTTTCCCCAGCGGACATCTGGAGGAAACACTCCCTGCAGCTTGCGATCTTCGGGCACGTAGCCGATCCCGGCCCGAATGGCGTCTTCCGGTCGATTTATCTGGAGTCGCTTGCCCTCGAGGTAGATTTCACCTTTTTTCCGCTTATCAGCACCGAAAATCAGCCGGGCAAGTTCCGTCCGGCCCGCGCCGACCAGGCCGGCCAAGCCGAGGACTTCACCCTGGCGCAGCTGGAAACTAGCCTCCTTGACCCGTTTGCCGCCGTCGCTGATCCCGCGCACGTCCAGCACGGTCCGGCCGCCAACATGCTTTGTGTGCTTGTAAAAATCCTGGACCCGCCGGCCAACCATCATCTCAATAATCTTCTCACCAGAAAACTCGGGGCGCTCGAGTTCGCCAACGTACTCACCGTCTCGGAAAACGGTGAGTCGATCGGCCAGCTCATAGACTTCGGCCATGCGATGGCTGATGTAGATTATGGCCAGACCTTCCGAACGCAGCTGGCGCACAACCTGGAACAATCGGTCGGTTTCACGGTCAGAGAGCGCTGCGGTCGGTTCGTCCATAACCAGGACCTTGCTTTTGTAAAACAAGGCTCGACCAATCTCCACCTGCTGCTGCTCAGCCACAGCCAGGTGGGCCGCTCGTTGGTTGGCCCGAAACCGCGCGCCGAGCCGATCCAGAACCGCTTGGGTCCGCCGTTCCATCGCGCCGGTATCTTTGATGAAACCTAAACGCTTGAGTTCGGAACCCAGGAAGACGTTGCCGGCCACCGTCAGGTTGGGGGCAACCGTGAGTTCCTGATAAATGATCCCGATCCCGGCAGCGCGCGCCGCATGTGGTGTGTGGAAGTGTACTGGCTGCGCGTTGAGCAGGACCTCGCCGCCATCCGGACGGTAGGCGCCCGCCAGAATCTTCATCAAGGTACTTTTACCCGCCCCGTTTTCCCCCATCAGCGCGTGGACCTCCCCGGGAAAGACCCGAAGGTTCACGCCTTTGAGCGCCCGCACACCGGGAAAGCTCTTGGTCACCCCGCGAACTTCCAGGATCGGCTGACTCTTATTTAGTCCATCCTTTGTACTGACCGACATTGTCTTTGGTGATCAATTCAACCGGGATCAATGTGAGCGCTTGTTCGGGTTTTTTGCCGTTTATGATGTCATTGCCGATCTCCACCGCCTTCTGAGCCATGGAAAACGGGTCCTGGGCCGCGCTGGCCGCAATCAAACTCTTCGGATCTTTCAACGCCGGCACAATGTCGGGCGCGCCGTCGACACCGACGATGAAGAATTCCTTGCGTTGCGCCTGCGTAGCAGCTAGGTCGCAACCAATCGCCGTCGGATCGTTGATGGCGAAGACCGCGTCGATTTTCTTGAAGGCCGTCAGCAAGTCGGTCATAACGCGCAGACCGCCGTCTCGGCTGCCCCCGGCGTTCTGATCTTGAGAGAGAATCTTGATGTCCGGGTATTTTTTAATTTCCTCCAGGAAGCCAGCGACGCGATCGGTAACGGCCGTCACGGGAGGTCCATTGACAATAACCACCTGACCTTTGCCTTTGATTCGATCGGCCACATATTTTCCATCAAGCTCGCCGGCTTGCTTGTTGTTCGAGGTGACGGTCGCATCGACTCCACCCTCGGCGCCCACATCCACTGCCACAACGGTAATGCCGGCCTGCTTCGCGCGCAAAACGGCTGGCGCGATGCCCTTGCTGTCCGCGGCGTTGAGCAGGATCAGACTCACATTGGAAGAAATAAAGTTATCAATCTGATTGGTCTGATTGTTAACGTCGTAGTTACTCGATAACGCGTTGAATTTGACTTGTGGATTGATTTGCTTGGCCTTGGCTTCAGCGCCATGGGCAATCTGCACAAAAAATGGGTTTCCCAGATCGCCGACGGTTACGGCAACGGAGTTTAGTTTTTTGCTTTGCGCGATGCCCGGACTACTTGTAGCCGCGGCCAGGCAAAGACCAAAGGCAGCTCGGAATCCAATCCGCGAGATAATGGATTTAATCATGTTGGGGGATTTCAGCCCCTCATGTTAGAGCACGCGGAGTAAGAGTAAAGCCTCGCCCGCTCGGGCTTAACATTTTTTTGCTCGACACGCCGGGTCGCCGATCGGGAGTCGCCGGGCGGCGCGCGATAGGCGCGATAGTTTTCCGGCGCCTGGCTGCCGGATTCAAAGTTTTTCTGATCGACTCCTCGATGATTTTTCATGATAATCAAGGGTTTCAATGGCCCTCTCGCTTCCCTTGACTCGCCGCCGGGCCACTACTATTCTCGCCGATTTATGAAGAAGACGCTGCGGTTTGTTCTCCCGCTGACGGTGATCGCCCTCTTTGCCTTCCCTGCACGCTCTCCGGCCCCGATCATTTATCGCGAAGGCGAAGGTTTTCTGCCGGGCGAGCTCGAGGACATCGAGATTAAGAAAAACGCCGAAGAACAGTTCAATTTGGCTGAGCGCTACGCCGAGGCTGGAGATTACAAACATGCGGGAGCGTCATATCGTCTCGTCGTGCGCCGGTTCCCTCGAGCCGATCTGGCGGCTACCGCCCAATTCAAGTCAGGTGAGATGTATGAGCGCCAAGGGGATCTCGAACACGCTTTCAGCGAGTTTCAGAGTCTCGTCGAAAAATATCCGCGAAGTCCGGATTTTGAGCGCGCACTCGAGGCGCAGTATGACATCGGGAAAGCTTATCTTGATGGGAAGCGGGTAAAGTTTTACGGCGTACCGACTTTGCCCTCCATGGAGCGTGCCTCGACCTTGTTTTCCAAGATCGTCCACAACGCGCCTTATAGTAAAATTGCTCCTCTCGCCCAGTTCGGGATCGGGCAGGCTTTAGAGAAGGGCGGAGCGATTCAGGCTGCGGTCACGGCTTATCAGCAGGTGGTCGACCGTTACCCCAACAGCGATGTGGCTGATGATGCGATGTACCAGATCGGCTACGTCTACTTCGAGTCCAGCCGCGCCACGGGTTACGATGAGACAGCCGCGGTTCGCGCGCAGGAAGCATTTGAGGATTTTCTCCTGAAATATCCAAACAGCGAAAAGGTCGCCCAGGCGAAGGATAACTTGAAAACACTGCAGGGCCGGAAGAGCACGAACGCGTACGACATTGCCCGGTTCTATGATAAGCAAAGGAACTTTAAGGCAGCCTACGTCTACTACAACGAAGTACTGGCACAACAACCTGACTCTCCGGAAGCGACCCGAGCGAAACACCGCATGGATCAGATCCGGTCGAAGCTCGGAGACGACGCGCTGAGAATCGGGACATCGACTCCCAGTGTGGCGGCCGCGGGTCAGCAAAAGTTGCAAGCACAAGTGGACACGCCGTCCCGACCCGATTTCGTCGGGCCGCCGGCGCCGACTCCTTCGCCTTCTCCGAAGGGCGATCAGACCGCGCCCGGGCAGACTGCTCCCGAGCAAAAACCCCTCCGAACTCCGCCTCCAAATGCCGCTCCGGTTGAGCCGGCTCTTCCGGCCCAGTGATCACGGCGACCGATGGGCCAGCTACGCTTTCTGGTATTTGCCGCTTTCGTATTTTCCGGCTGCGCGGGTTACACCGTTGGACCGATCCAGCCGACTTTCATGAAGGGCATCCACCGAATCGCCGTTCCGATCTTTGAAAACAGGACGGTGGAGCCGGATATTGACGCCCTGGCGACCACCACTGTGATTAAGCAGCTCCAGCAGGACGGCACTTACGAAATTGTCGGCCTCGACCAGGCCGACGCGGAACTCAAAGGAGAGATTCTCGACGTGAACCGGGCCAAGGCTCGATCGGTGGTCGGTAACATTTTGGCGTCAGCAGAGTTCAATTTGGCTGTTAAAATTCGTTTCTCAGTGGTGAATCCGCAAAGCGGTGCCCTGCTTGGCACCCGCGAGATCCAAGGCGCCAGCCGGTATTTCGTGGGCAACGATGTTCAAACCCAGGAACATCAGGCCATTCCGCTCGCGGTGGAGGATGCCGCCGTTCAGGTCGCCAGCTTTTTATCGGAAGGATGGTAAAACACCGCCTGTGCTCTTCGTTGTCGGCTCACCGATCGGGAATCTTGGCGATATCACCTTTCGCGCTATCGAAACCCTCAGATCCGTCGATCTGATCGCCTGTGAAGATACGAGACATTCGTCGATCTTGTTATCGCGTTATGAGATTCGCAAGCCCCTCGTCTCTTTTCATGAACACAACGAAGCCCGGCGGACAGCCGAACTTTTACCAAGGCTGGTTGGCGGCGCCAAAGTTGCTCTTTTGACCGACGCGGGCACCCCGGGGATTTCCGATCCGGGCTTTCGTCTGGTGTGCGCCTGTCGAGAAGCGAATCTGCCAGTGACCATTCTCCCAGGGCCTTCGGCGGTTCTGACGGCGCTCGTGGGCTCCGGTCTGGCGAGCTCGGCGTTTTATTTCGGCGGCTTCTTACCGATCAAAAGTGGGCAGCGCCAGCGGGAACTCCAATCAGCGCTCGACCGATCGTGCACGTCCGTATATTTTGAATCGCCCAATCGCCTGGTCCGGTCCCTTGGGGTCCTTCAGGAGCTGGCCCCCTTTCGGTTGATTTGCGTCGCTCGCGAGATGACAAAACACTTCGAGGAGTTCTACCGAGGCACCACGAAGGAAGTACTGCAACGTTTCCAATCGGGGCCGACCCGTGGCGAAATCACCCTGGTGATTGCGCCTGCCGCGAAAAAGAAGCCACAGCCTGCGTCCCTCACAAATCGAGGGATTTGCTGAGCTCGGCCGGCTTATACCCTGTGTCGACTAGTTTTCTTAGCCGAATCGAGTGCTCAGCCTGTAAGCGCAGCTATCCGATTGACCGCCTGATCAACACCTGCCCGGCCTGCGACAGGCCGCTCTGTTGCCGGTATGATCTGAAGGCAATCCAAGAGAAAGTCTCCCGGAATATCTTCCGTCACCGAGAGGCCAGCCTCTGGCGTTACCGCGAGCTGTTGCCATTGCCGTTCGCCAGTGAACCAGTGTCGCTTGGCGAAGGTTGGACACCTCTGCTTCCCGCGGCGCGTCTCGGAAAGCTGCTTGGTCTCACCCGTCTCTGGATCAAAGACGAATCGCAAAATCCTACCGGCAGTTTCAAGGCTCGCGGGATGGCGGTAGCGGTAAGCATGGCGCGCCAGCTCGGTGCTCGAAAGCTGGTTGCACCATCCGCCGGCAACGCCGGAGGGGCCCTGGCCGCCTACGCCGCTTGCGCAGGGCTGGACGCCTATTTGTTCATGCCTGACGACACACCGCGGGCAAACGTTGTCGAAAGCGAGACGGCCGGAGCGCATGTGACTTTGATCCACGGGCTGATTACCGATTGCGGGGCTGAGATCCTTCGTCAGAACCGAACCGATTGGTTTGATCTGTCGACTTTGAAGGAACCTTACCGCTTAGAAGGCAAGAAGACGCTCGGATATGAGCTGGCCGAACAACTGGGCTGGCGCTTGCCGGATGTCATTGTTTATCCGACCGGAGGCGGCACTGGGCTCATTGGGATGTGGAAGGCTTTCGCTGAGTTGGAAGATCTCGGCTGGATCAGCAGCCAACGGCCCCGCATGGTCGCAGTCCAGGCAACCGGGTGCCAACCGATTGTTCGGGCCTTCAACGCGAGCAAGCGCTTTGCGGAAGAGCATCGCCAGGCTTCGACCGTCGCGTCTGGATTGCGGGTCCCCAAAGCAATTGGTGATTTTTTGATTCTTGACGCAGTGCGAGCGTCGGGCGGAATCGCGATCGCTGTCGAGGACGTTGCGATGATGCGCGCTTCCCGTTTGCTTGGACAAACCGAGGGTTTATTCGTCGCGCCGGAAACCGGAGCCTGCGTCGCCGCCTTAGAAACGTTGACGAAAACCGGATTCCTCCGAGAGACGGACGAGGTAGTCGTCTTCAACACCGGGACAGGCATGAAGTATCTGGAAGCGTTCGCGCGCATTTAAGAGTCTTCAGAAAAGCAGCCGAACTTTTCGGCGTAGGCGAAGAATTCCGGTGCCACAGCCTGCATCGCGCGCAGATCCCCTAAGGATTTGCGCGTGATGCAGGCTCCTGTTTGGAGACGGTTGCCTGAACTTGAATCTGGCGATTCCCAGGTTCGATCATCAGCGTTAACGGCACCGACTCACCAGGTTTCAGCTCTCTTTTCAGACCCATGATCATGAGGTGATTACCACCGGGCGCCAAAACCAGGGCTCCGCCGGCCGGCACCTCCAAAGCCGAGGTGTTCTCCATCCCCATCATGGCATGGCTGCCAGCTCCTTTGGCGGTAGTCACCATCGGATGCACCATCGCTGCGACCGGTGTACTCGCTCCCACCAGACGGAGTGGGGTTTTACCCGAGTTAGTCAGCGTCATAAAGGCGGCCGTATCCGAAACTGTCGGAGGCACCGCCTGAATCCATATCCGGTGGATTGCCAATGGCGTCTCCTGCCCGGACAGAGCAGCCGAAAGCGCTAAGACAAGCACCGCCAAGCAAGAGACAACGCGCTTATTCATGACATCATAGGTCCTATGGCTCCGAGGGACCGATATGCCGGTGTCGCCGCGAAAAAAGTGGCGCAGGCTTCCCGGCCTTCTCCTCCGTTGTCTCGCCCTCATAAGGCATAAGCAGAAGAGCGCATTTTGCAACGTGTTCCAACTGGCCTGTTGCCGGTAGGGCGATCCGCCGTGGCGGACCAGCGCCAGGCGAGAACTTGTTTGAGCCCTCTGGCGCAGCATATCCCGCGTTCCGGCTCGAACGAGTCTTCGCCGAAGGCTCAGATAAAGAGGCTGTCTCGCAACATCACGCTAGTCCACGACTGGTAGGGCGAAAATTTATCCGAGCTTTAGCGAGGACTCGTTTGAGCCGTCTTGGACGGTGGCAACTCCCGGCGTCCGGCTCAAACAAGTTTTCGCCCTACCGATCTAGGGCGTTGCGAGACAATCCCTAAATTCGCTTCTCAAAACAGGCGCTTACCGGGTTGTCGACGTATTCACCGTATTTTGGGATCCGATAGAAGCCGGAGCTGCCAAAAAGTGCCATTGCCTCCGGCTGCCGAATACCGGTCTCCAACCGGATGCTGTCGTAGTCGTATTCACGAGCAAGCGCTTCCAGCTTTTCCAGAATTTTGGTTGCCACCCCCCGGCCGCGGGCCTCCGGTCGGACGAAGAGCCTTTTGACTTCGGCCGCATGCTCATCGAAAGCTCGCAGAGCGCCACAACCAACCGCCCGCGCCTCCGACCGCGCGACAACAAATGCCGATCTGGGCCGCTGCACTTCTTCCGGGCGAAAATTGGCGTACCCGTCGTTACTAAAATCTGTATACCGACGCTTTAGATCGTCGGCAAACTCCGCGAAAAGCTCTTGAGCGTCTGGGGACGTCGGACTCTCGACCTTAATTTCGATGACAGTTTCGATCATAAGAAATCAGCATTTAACAAACACCATGCTCGGTTCGCGATGCAAACTCGTCAAGAATTGCTAGCGAGGCCGCGCCTCAGACCGACCGGATCAGCCATGGTGATTAGCCGTTGTTTGGGCTAAATCGGTCAGCAACAAGCGGAGTTCCGCCGGCTCAACAACCGTTAAGCGATTTCCATAGGAGAGGAACCAGCCAAGATACCATTCCCAGTTTCCGCCTTCGATCTCGAAGAGGATAGTTTGCTGCTGGCGTTCTTCCTTCCTTATCTTGAAAGGCGCTTCTTTCCGAAAACGCTCCGCGGTGACGGCGTCCACGCGAATCGTCCCGGTGAGGCGGATGCGGGGATCGTCCCACCGTTCCAGGAAAGCTGTGAGTGAAAAATCGTCATGCGGTGCGAACTGTTCGGCGAGAGGAGCAATCGCGCGGATGCGGTCGGTTCGGAAATCGCGGTAATCCCTCCGGGAGCGACACCACGCGATCAGGTGCCACCGGTCCCCGTAATAAGTGAGACCCAAGGGCTCGATCTCCCGCGATGCCGCCTCCGCCGCGCCGGAACCTCGGTAAGCGATGCGCAGAACAGTCCGGTTAGCTAAAGCGCTTTGGATAAAGAACAGGTTCCCCGGTTGATTCTCCGGCGGCGCATTCGGCAACGACATTCTGCTCTGCAGACGCGCAATGTGGTCCTGGTGATCCGGCGAAAGAACGGCTCGAATTTTATCCAACGCGGAAGCCATGGGAGGAGCCAGCGAGCGGTCGCCAAAGCGATCCAGCAACAGGCCCGCAGTGATCAAGGCACTCGCTTCGGCATTGGTAAAATGCACAGGTGGAAGATGGTAACCTTTTAGAATACTGTAACCGACACCGGCTTCGCCGAGGATCGGCACCCCGGCTTCGCCGAGAGCGGCGACATCGCGATAGACGGTGCGAACGCTAATAGCAAATTCATCGGCGATCTCCTCCGCTCGAGTCACCCTGCGACCTTGCAGGTAGATCAGGATAGCGACGAGTCGATCGATCCGGTTCATTGGCTATAGCTCACGCACGCCGGCTGGTCGGAGGACCGGCCGTTCATCGGTGAATTATAGATGAAATTGCTGCCGATGGACAACCCTCGTTCGACGACGCCGGAGCGCTCGTTCGCTGCGGATCGTCTCACGTGATTACGGTAATCAGGTAAGCTGAAAACCAGCAGAAGCAACGACCCCAGGACCGCGGCCGAGATCAGCAGATTGACGGAGTCTTCCAGAAAATCAGTTTGGCGCGCCGACTTCCTGCGTTCAGCATCCGCGCTGCGGCATTCCCGCACCAGATCGCTGGGCCGGACAGGTTCGTGAATTTCCGCGAACCAATGACCGCGCAGTGCGGAGAAACCAAGGAGGCAAGGAGACGGAGCGGCCGCCGGTTCTTGCTCCAACTCGGCGCTGAATAAACTTTCAGATCTGCAGTGATGGTTCATGTTGATTTCCTCTCTTTCGACGTTTGAGAAACAGCTGATTGGACGGCATTCGGATCGGTTCATGGGCCGAGAGTAAACGAAGGGGTTGACAGCCCTATGTCAGGAGAGTTGCGGACGGCTTGTCGCCGCCGCGAGCAAGGTGCAAGGAGCTAGAATATAGGATCTAGAATACAGGACTGGGTCATATGGGCAATTTGCTGCCCCCGGTCCTAGTGCGCCGTCTCATACATAACGATGACGTCCCGCAGGTCAGTTGGCTTTTTTTCAAGGCGGTCCGAGCCGGACTGGCAGTAGAAGCGTCCATATCTGGATTCATACGGATCGAGCGAGCAACGCCGAAAACAGCCAACTGGCCGCGGCCCAAAGGGTTGCGTTGAAAACGGGCCGGCGGCGGCGTTGCTCCTCGGTCACGTATCGCTTCAGATATGCTTCCTCCTACTGCCAGTCCGGCTCGGACCGCCTTGCCGGCGGCCCATTTGAACGCAACGACATCATCGGTATATATGAGACGGTGCACTAGCTCCTGGATTCTAAATCCTGGATCCTAGCTCCGCTTACCTCAGTGCTTCCCTGATAAGCAGCTCGACCGGCTTGAACGGCACCTTGTCCAACTGGTGACGCTCGGCAAGGTACTCCGGCGCGTTGTAGGTCAGCCAGACCTGGCCGTCAACCGACTCCCAGGCAAGAGCTTTGAGCGGCAGATCGAGCGCCAGCGAAGGAAACGCGTTCATCAAAGGCGTTCCCGCTTTTGGGTCGCCGAAAATCAGCAGCTCGGTTGGCCGCATTTCCAAACCAGCGTTGACAGCTTCGGCCCGCTGGTCGATCCGGGCGAAGATGCGCGCTCCTTTCGACTCCAGCAGGATCTCCAGCCGATCGATCGTTTCCTTGACCGGGTATGGACTAGGAAGATCAATAACACCTTTAGCGGCCATGGTAAAAGACGGGATCGTAACGTCTCCTTCGGCAGCAAGGCAATCATTGAGTTTGAGCCGCGCGCCAAATTGCCGACAATTTGTACTCAGGCATGTCCGCAGAACCAGAGACGATGGCCGCGATGGTGCTGCATCACCCGCGCGCTCCCCTCCAGCTGGAGAGAGTAGTGATTCCACGCCCTGGTCCCGGGCAGGCGCTCGTCCGCGTGGAAGCTTGTGGGGTCTGCCGCACCGACTTGCACATCGTCGACGGTGAACTGGATAAACCAAAACTGCCGTTGATCCTCGGGCATGAAATCGTGGGCACGGTCGTCAAAGGCAGCAGATTTGTCCCCGGTCAGCGAGTCGGTATCCCGTGGGTTGGTTCTACCTGCGGCCACTGCCGGTACTGCCGTCGGGGACAGGAAAATCTTTGCGAACGCGCCGAGTTTACCGGTTACACCCGGGACGGCGGGTATGCTGAATTCACGGTCGCCGATGAGCGATTTACGTTTCCGCTTCCGGCGGAATACGCCGTACCGGCGGTGGCCGCTCCCCTGCTTTGCGCGGGCTTGATCGGCTACCGATCGCTCACCCTCGCCGGGCCCGCTGAACGCGTCAAACGATTGGGCCTCTATGGGTTTGGCGCTGCCGCTCACCTGGTTTTGCCGGTCGCTCGTTATCGGGGTCAGGAAATCTATACTTTTTCGCGGCCCGGTCGCACCGCCAATCAGGATTTCGCTCGACAATTGGGAGCGGTTTGGGCCGGGAGTTCAGACCAGATGCCGCCCGAACCCCTCGACGCGGCGATCATTTTCGCTCCAACAGGTTCCTTGATTCCTCTGGCGCTGCGGGCGGTGGACAAGGGCGGCATCGTTGTCTGTGGAGGAATTCACATGAGTCCGATCCCGAGTTTTTCGTACGACTTGCTCTGGGAGGAACGCGTCCTGCGTTCGGTCGCCAATCTCACCCGCCAGGATGCAACAGAATTTCTGGAAGTGGCGAGGTCGGCTCGCCTGCAACCGGAAATCGAACGGTTCCCTCTCGGCGAGGCCAACGAGGCGTTGGCTCATTTGCGGGCTGGCAAGGTGCGAGGCGCAGCAGTTCTCGTCGTGTCCGATGACTGAAGGAGGCGCCTCAGTCGATCGCCGCGACGAGCCCGCTCAGCTCATCAGGGCGTCGGCGCCGAGAATGGCTTGCAACATGACTCCGGTCCGGTTTCGGTAGTGATGAGCTCCTGGATGAGCTCCCGACTACGGACAAGCCTTCGTCGCGGCCCGGATGTGGAAGGGCCTCAAATCAAACGCTTCAGCGGAGGGCGCGCCGTAACATTGCGGAGGTGGCCGGCTCGGTAGGGATGAGCTCCTGCTCGTCCGGATCGAAGAAGTGATCCAACACCGAGGAGGTCAAGCGGGAGCTTGCCCCTACCGACCTTGGGTGTTGGGCGACAGCCTCTTTATTCGAGCCGTTTTCGGAGTGGCGTGAAGGACGAGGAGCGACGGACTGCAACAGTTGCGGTAGGGATGAGCTCCGCTCGTCCAGATCGAAGAAGTGATCCAACACTAAGGAGGTCAAGCGCCAGATTGCCCCTACCGACCTTGGGTGTTGGGCGACAATCTCTTTCTATTCGAGCCTCGAGCGAGAACTTGTTTGATGCGCCATGGCTTTAGCAATGTCTCGCGTCCGTGTTGAACCCGCCTTGTCGGGATCCCTTTGAACCGATATTACAACTTTTAATTGACATGTTATATCATGACTGGTTTATATCGCTACATGATTATTCAATGTTACCTATTTGCTTTGATTTTACTCATCGCCATCCACCCTCAGCTTCGCCTCGATGCTGTCCAACCACGGCCTGCTTATGCCCGCTAGTTCCGCGCCGCCGCGGCCCGAGATGGTTGCCGCGGTCGCGGCCGCCCTCAATGACCTGGAAAAAATTGCGCCTGATCCCTCGGTAGTGGGCGCCTGCCCGGAACTGCCCGGGATTGTGCTTGACCGCGTCGTGGGCTCGGTCCGTTCTCATCAGGATCCTGCTTACCTCGATACGGTTCGGGATTATAACCTGATACGCGCCGAGTATTTGAAAGCGTTAGTGGCGCATCCGGTCGGCCGGTCGCTGGCGCTCCTCGCCGTTGGACCAGAAGGGGTTGCCCTCCTCGAGAGCGGCCGAATGCCGACCATGGTTTCCGACGTCGCGACTGCCCGCGGCCCTGCCCCCAGAACCCGTCGGGAACAGTACAACTGTCACCATATCATTCCCAAGAGCCTGAGTGTGCCCGGTGCCAATCAGGTCCTCAATACTCCCGGAAATTTTGCGATCACGAAAACGGCGCGACGCGGGCGTGACCAATCACAAAATCCCCACCACTGCTGGCACGCTCTGCTTCTCCATCCGCAGACCCAAAATGCCCCGGACCGACCGATCCCGATTTATGTCGTGCGACCGCTTTTCCCGTTTTATCCGCCCCTGACTCAAGGCTACCGAACCAGCGAGGAGCTAAGAGCTAAACTGCAAGTTCTGGGAGCGCCGCCGTTGCCCGAGATCTGGGAAAAGCGTCTGCTCGAGTTTTCTCGTGCCGCCAAGCATAAACCTTATGAAGTGCCCAAAGAGTTTCAGGAAATCACCCGGCTCTTCGGCGATCTCTACCTGACGAGAAACAAGGATCCCATTGTCAACGAAGCCTGCCGAAACGCTTTGGCGGAGAAGGCGGCGAAACAGGCGGCTGATTGGCTGCCGGCCGGAGCCTGCGTGAACGGGCAGGAACTGCCGGCAAATCATTGCCCTAAAAGAAAACTTCCGATTATCGAGTCGCGAATTTCAGAAGAAACTGAGAAGGAGGTTTCCAATCAGATTGATCAGCAAAAGAAGCGCCGTCCCAAACGAATCCCGAAAGCCAGCGTTACCACCACTAACAAACCAAAACTATGCCCTTGAACAAAAAATATTTGAAAGAACTCAGTGAGCGCTTTGTGCGCGATCTCCGCAACTCGGAGTCGTACCGCAACTTGAGCGCCGAACAACGCCACGAACTGGAAATCCGCCTCGACCGGGAAACGGTTCGGGGCGCCTATCCCCTGATTCCAGGAGCAACCGAGCACGACTTGGAAAAAGCCGCCGAGACGCTTCAATCCCGGCTTGGCATTGGACTGCCGGGGTCTCTCCGCGAGGTCTTGCGAACCATTGATGGCTTTATCGAGAACGGCGTCGTGCTCTATGGTGTGGACCATGAAATTCGGGAGGACGGATTCGATTCCGGCCCCGGACTCATTGAAGAAACCGAGAACCTGTGGGCGAGCCTGCCCGAAACCGCCGGCCGCTACCTTTTCATTGGAGATTCTGATTTGTGGTGGTTCACCTGTGACTACGCCCTTGGGACATTCGTAGTTTTGAGCAAAGACTCTCTTCAACCAGTCTTCCAGTTCCAGGACGCTACCGAACTCGTAAACGATATGCTCCGCCAGACGCTCAACGACTTCGACGAGAAAGAACCAGAACCGGTGAAAAATTTCTCGCTTAACTGAGCAGCCTACATCGATCGCAAATCCCTCAGGGATCTGCGAGCGATGCATACTGAGACTTTTTTGGCAGTTTACGGAACTTTGCGACGCGCCTTTGTTGCGCAGCGTGGATTTACGATTGCAAAACACCTGCGCTTTTGGGGGTACGGAGTCGCGCGGGGAAAGCTGGTTTGGCAGAATGGTTTTCCGGCGCTGATTGACTGCCCGGGGAATGTAATAGTGGAAATTTTTCGGGTCGCAGACCCGTCCGTTTGGGCAGCGCTGGATTGCTATGAGGGGTTTTTCCCTGGGAACCACCGCCGCTCACTTTTCATTCGCCGGACCACGCGTCTTCTCCATCCTGAGATAGACGTCAGTCTCTACTTTCTCGGACACGCTGTGCCGCGCGGTTCCTCCATCGGGAGGGGGGCGCAACGTCCGGAAACTGTCGCGGCTCAAAATAAAGACTGTCTCGCGCCATCATTTTTGCTCTATCGCGCGGCCACGTGAGCAAAGCGCGACAGCTTCGAGTCTGGAAGACGTTCTATTGGTCTTCAAGGGAGAGGTAAAGGTGAATCTGCGTCCGGCGGGGATCGAACCCACAACCTCTGGCTATGAATTACGACCTTTGTCTGTTGAATGATGTTGAATCCTGCTAGGGACGGTGGGATTCGGTTGAAGGTGGTTTGTTACGCCATGTCACGGTATTCTGCCGCCAAGAAAGCTTGATTTTTTATACTGTCCAGTAGTTGCGGGCCTCGCACTTTCTGATAATCTTCCCACGGTGGATCAACGACAATAACGTCAAATACGCCCGATGTATCTTGCGGTGATCTGGACAGCTGATCAGGGATCGACCGCCATACCCGCCTGCTTTTTTCGCCGGCGTTTTTCACAAGATATTTGCCGTTTTCGTCCGTATTGGTACTTATATGCAAGCGCTATGCATTGACATGCTCGGCGTATGCGTCACGATAGAAATTGCCAGATGGAATTCCTTCGAAAAATCCACAGGGTTTCCGAGTCCATGCGAAAGGAGCGCTGCAATCAGCCGTCACGCACCTCCGCAGAGGCTTACGCCCAGATGGAACGTATGAAGGCGTCCCCGAAGGTGAAGTTTCGTCCCACCAACAACGGGCCTCGAATACGCTAACGTCCGATTAGAAGCAGCTATTCCATTCCGTGCCCCTCCGAGAAACCCCAGTATTAAGCCGGTAGTTCTACCCCGGAGTTCTACTCGCGGGTCGGCCTTTAACCCCTTTACGACGATCGGGGCCACTACAACGCATTGCAGCAAAAGAAACCTCCACCTTTGGTCCTGCAGGCAGCTTTGGCGTAAGGGCATTTCTTACTCCCAAAGCACTAGTGGAGTAATACCAAGTGGTATTGAATGCTCATTGACTTCCAATAGGCGATGGACGGTAAATGTATTTGTCACTTCCAGCGACCTTTGACCAAAGGCGTTGTTCCTTTTGCCCCCAGCGACACTAATGTTACTGGGCGACGTGAGAAAATTCCGAAGCAGGTCGTTAAAGCGACGAGTCCTAAACCGGAGGAAACAATGAAAGTTCGCTTACTTCTTACGCTGGCAGCACTTAGCTGTGCTGTACCTGCCCTAAGGGCAGAGGACACCATGAAGGCCATAAGGGCTGATCAGATCGTTTGGCAAAATGACACTACGTTTAAAGGGCTACAATACGCCAACTTGCTCGGTGATCCCGCGAAAGCCGAACTAATCGTTAGCGTCGTAAAGTTGCCGCCTAATTTTAAGATTCCGCTGCATACCCATCCTTGGTCGGAAGTCCTTACTATTCTGAGCGGATCTTTAGGGAATGCCAGTACCGATACGGAGAAAGGGGAGATGTTACCGGCGGGATCGGTTTTAGTAATGCCTGCCAATCACGCTCATCGGATCTTCACAACCGACCAGGAGACGGTCTTCCAGTTTTTCTATACCGGGCCGTTCGAGATGAGCTTCGTTAATCCGGCGGACGATCCGCGTAAAAAAGCCCAATAACCAAATACGCCTCCAGCGGTCGCGTCGCCCAGTCCAGCTTGAGACTTCGCCTACACCGACAGAAACACCACAGGTTTTGCCAAGTCCGGTTCGTCACTGGGGACGGTGAGAAAATTCCGAAGTAGGCCATCCGCGACAAACGATCCTAAATCCGCCGCCGAGAGAAAACATGAAAGCCCGCTCAGTAGTTGCCCTTGTAGGATTAGCAATCAGCTTTGCTTTGCCGATCTTTAGCCAAGAGAAAGAAGGGGCAAATCCCTTTCTGTATCGCGCCATCCTCGCGACCCCCCAACTTGCCCAGCAACTCGACCCGATCAATTCGCAGTGGGACGAGGCATTTAACAGGCACGATGCAGTCGCCGTCGCAGCGTTCTACACCGCAAAAGCGAATCTAGTGTCGCCGCTGGGAATATTTTCCGGTCGGGAGGCCATCGAAAAGCATTTCACAGACGTGTTTCAACGTATCCTTCCGATCAATTAGGAAAAATCAGTTATGTCTATGCCTTTGGTGACGATTTATGCGCAATTGGAGGGTGGACCGTGACTGTTAACCAAGCGACGCGCCCGATCCAAGGCGGGGGCTATCTGATACGTGTGTATACCCGTGTGCGCGATACTTGGAAGATTCGTCTGCAAGTGGATAAGTATATGACAGGTCCGTAACTCGATCGGATGACTCTGCAAATTTGCATCTTGATTCTCCGATGACTCAGCGAAGGAATATTCCTAACACTTTCATAAGAGGATATAGGACTATAAATACCAAAGGGCAGTATTGTGCCATCCAGAACCAACAAGGTTCGACGATACGTTATCAGTTTTGCCAGCCTTTCGCCCTTCTCCCACGCCGTTCCTAACTTTGGATCTGGATCACCAAACGAAGTGAGAGCAGCCTCAAGAAATTCATCCGCGGATGAAGCCCCCGCCACTGGTTCCTTGTCTGTAGAAGGACCAACCAAAAACAAGCTCTGCAGAACGATAATGTTTTAGCGGCCATCCGGCGGAGCCAATGATTAACGAGTGTGGACTTCCTGACCCCGGCCCAGGCAACGATTGTAACGATGTTATACGTATGAAAGAATCTCTCCTCGGGCACGAAGAAGCGTGTCGGAGATGGCGCATTCTCGAATCGTGGACAAGTCGCGAGAAGCTAATCCTTCCTCCATTTTTTCAAGCTGAGAGGCCCGGAGGTCGCGAACATGATGTTCGGTTCGACCAAGGCCTTTGGTACAAGTTCACTAAGCCTTGGTGTGCAGGCTATACGGTCGATGCAAGCCACGATCAGATTTGCATGCTTCCCGCAACCCCGCTCCAATACCTACTAAGATGGCGGATCGCCAACAAGGAACTCGGGGACAACGTCCGGTTAATGGGTATCGCAAAATCGAACGCGGGATGCAGGCTTGTGATTTCTCAGCCCGATATTGTGGGTGAGGAGCCTTCGTGGGAGCAGGTCGACCACCTATTCACAGCCGAATACGGCATGAATCGGTCCGATTATCTGAGCAGCCTAACCATCTGAAAATCTGAAAGGGATAATCGGTGCCTACTTCTGCCCTCCTGGCTTCTTCCTCGGCCTGCCTTTGGGCCATCCGCCCAGCTTGCCGATACGGGACATTTCTTTGGGATCTTTCTTTTTAGCTTGGCTGCGAACACTGCCAAGCTGCCTAGCGACCTCGCGCCGCACCGGCGTTTGCTCAGCCCCGAGAAAGCAACTCGAAGCTCAGGGCATAATTGTAAAGCTTAAAGCAGCGTTTGGGAGAATCCCGCATTAATCCCAGTGCCATATTACATGGATGGCACAGAAGGGAACGCACCCCGTTTGTTGCATGGCAATGATCAGTTACCGGTTTGAGCTTGTCGGTAAACTTGTCACTGCAGCTATGCACCCACATGGGGCTTAACACCTTTGTGCTAGTCCCTGTACCGGGACCTGCCCAGCCTTGCATTACAAATGAAGCCTGAACAGTCATGCCCGCCTTTACAGGAAAGGTTCGTCTAAATAATCCTTCCGGATCTGCGAGGCTTAATTCCAAGGTGTATGCATGAGTGTCGTCCGAGAACGATTCTTTGTAGCAGAGGTTAAGCAGATGATTTGTTACCAGTGCCGTCCAGTCATTTCCCGCAACAGCGATAGACAAAGACACCTTCCGTGCTGGCTGGGCCAGCGTTCCGATGATTGAGTCGGTTAAACTAGGTGCAGCCATGCTCAGCTAGACAACCGCTTCAGACGCCATCCCCCACTTATGGTGTCTACTAAGATAATCGGAAAAAGTTTGTATATGTTCAGTCAAAACCCGATGAACCCCGGAACTGTCCATTGCGCTGACCACAGGTGCATAACGAATGTGCACTTGCGTGCCTTTAAATATGTCTTCGTTCGACGGATTCCCACTGCCGGTTGTGTCCTTCCAGGTATGGTATTGGTTATCCTTGTCACTCTTATAGCGGTCGCCGGGCTTAATTCCGTAATGCCTGATCGCATAATCGGGCTTCATCGCTGCGTCGCCAGTTTGCAAGCTGTATTGCTTGCCCAGAATATGACCGATGCCGTTGAACGAGTCCTTGTCGTAGTACGCCGATCCCTTTGGATCAATTGCGGGACCGTATTCGGTAAAGTCAGAAGTGCTTCCGTGCGCCTGAAGCCCTTGACCTGGAACATAACCGTTGCCCTGACCGCGACCCTGAGGAAGCGCGTCCCGAAGCTGCTGCATGCTATTAGTTAATTGATCAACCGTGTCCTTTTGCCGCTGTTCCGCGTCAATTAGACTTTGTTTAGCATTCTGAATGTCAGCGTCATTTGCGCCAGCGTTTATCAAAGAATTGAGTTTGTCTTGCGCGTCACGAATCTGTTGCGATTGTACAAACGGAGGCGCACTGGCGTTCTCTGGCGCTTCTGGTCCGTGCACCTTTCCGGAATACTTGTCCCAGTCTTCCCAGAACTTTTTTATGTCATGCGATTTAAAGTCCGCATAAAGTTCTGTGATCGCTTTTAGTGTAGTAAACGCTTCAACAAAAAAGTCTTTCATCCCTTGCCATGAAGCCTTGGCTAAATCCTGAACTAAACTAGACGTTACCAACTTAGACATTTCGGCCAGAACGTCCGTCATGTTCTTGACAATGGTCCGCACCGCCCCGACGCCAGTGTCATTTAACGCAAGCACGTTACCTTGGTTAGGAATTTCGACGGTCGTAAAAAACGAATTGACGTACTTGGTAAAGCTACGGATGGACCCCTGAAATGCGTCAATGAACGGCTTGAACTTGCCAAAAATTTCTGTGGACGGCAGGGTTGTTAGGACCGAAAGCACAGACTTGGACATTTGCCTGAAATGACCCATCCAGGAAGTAGCTTGGTTCCACATGTCATTGTTAACCGCAAAATCCGCAGCGACAGCGGCCCAGTCATTGATTACTTCACCAAAATTTGCCTGGAATTTATGCCAGACATCGAGGAACGAAGTCTCTAAGCCGACCATCGTCTTAGAGAAGTTTAGCATCCCATCGTGGAATATTCCGCCCGAATCGGTCATTTGCTTGACCATCTGCATGACCACATCAGCAGTGACCTTGCCCTGCTTTTGCATCTTGGCCAGTTCCTCTGGGCCTTTCGCCCCTAGAATCTGCGCTAGGGTTTTCTCATACGGAATTCCTAAATCCTTTAACTCGCGGCCTTCCTGGCCAG
Organism: uncultured Verrucomicrobiae bacterium; assembly: GCA_963813025.1. GTDB lineage: Bacteria > Verrucomicrobiota > Verrucomicrobiia > Chthoniobacterales > JAFAMB01 > CAVSUL01. The sequence continues at coordinate 319,310 of CAWEXO010000005.1, forward strand.
TCATTCTTCCGCCGGCTATAATCTTACCAAACGCCAGTGCTGCCCTCTCCATGGCTTCAGCCCCGCCACCAACACCCGCCACGATGTCGCCAGAGCGTTTCGTCAGCCATTCGGCCATGTTGGCATCAGCCCCTGCTGCAACGTATCGTTTGACGGTCTGTTGCAAATCAGTGGCCTGGAATGGCGACAGAATGGCCGTTGCTTGTTGCCGTTCCATAATAGCATTAGCCAATCCTTGATCGCCAAGAATGTTTCCCAGACCTTTAGACATTAACTCGCGCTTGGCCGCCAGCTCGCTGGCTTGGTGCCCAAATTCTATTAACTTTTCTCCGATCCTCTCCGCAACCCCCAGCGCTCTCTCGAACCCGGACGCGAGTAAATCACCGACCGCGACACCGCCGGCTATCTCTCCGATCCGCCGCATGGAGGCGCCAAGTTGTTGCGACATGGATTGCGTGACCCGGATTCTGGCATTCAGCTGTTGAACAGCAGCCGCATCGCCGTAAATAGCTTTTTCATTCTTTTTCCACTCCTGTGATAATTTCCGAATGTACTCAGCACCCCTTGCCATGGCTGCGACCACGGACGGATCAATGTGACCAGTCAGTAGGATCTGAGTATCAAGAACTTTCGAATTTGCCATAACTTAAATTCCGTTCCTAACAATTCGTTTTAGTCGCTTTGACAACTGCATTGTTCTGCGCCGAATGTCCACCGGCCTAAGTGCGCGAGTGTCTGTCTGCGGATCGTGCAGACTTCGAATCGCTAACCGAATTAGACTATCGACCGTAGCACTTCCACCATCCGGAAAGAGGATAGCATTGCATTGGTTCGCGCTAAGTCGGTGCATCTTAGTCATCATGTTTAGTTTCTAAGAAAAAGGGAAGCTAGCTGCGAGAAAAAACCAAAGCACAACTAGCTGGTAACACTAGGTTACTGAAAGATAAGGTTTTCATTCTTATTTTAGGACCCCCCTTCCCGGGGATAGAACCGAAAGGGGAGCTGTGTTGAACATCAACAGTTAATGCCAACGTTTCGCCCCGTTGGCTGGGCCCATTTGTTACCGTGTGGTTAAATCTAAACTTGTTGTTGAATAAGGGACACCTTCCCTTGTGCGTTTGTACAAACTTCTAATTTCTTCTTGCGTCAGCCTTTGGTTCCGTTTGACAATGTAAGTTCTGCCCGAACCATGCAAAATTACATCACGCAAAATATAACGCTTCTCTGCAGCGGTTAATTTGTGGTGATCGCATTTAACCGAAATATCAGCTAAATGTTGTTCAGGAGTTGTCATGTTATTGCGCTGCGCTATCTTCAGACCGCACAACTGCTGGTCCATAAAGCACTCCGAAGTCACAGAGGACATTGATGTTAACATCTACATCGAACACCGACGTAAATGGATTTACACAAATATCGAAGCCCCACACGCCCACGACTACTGAACTTGCGCGCAAAAAAATAGCTTGATGGGTCGATGACAGGTTCTCGGTCGTAATAACAGGATAACCAGCCACCTTGTTATCTTCCAGCAAGTATCTGGGATAAGTAGCAACCTTTACGGTGGTGGACCATTTGTTCCAGGTGGCGCCGTCTATAAGCCATGCATTTGTGCCATCTTCGACCACGTTAGCCTGTTTAAGTGCGGCCGGCATGCTAACAAGCTTGGCCCAAGTAGCCGTAGCCCCGAAGGTCACACCTTGATAGTTAAGCTTTGAAAGATCGCTATTTGAAACACTGTTCTCGGTCATACCTAGCAAGCCGGTAATGGGACTCCCTGTTCCGGTCAAAAAATAGTTGTCCAGCTTGGCACCAATGGACCGCATAATCTCCCGTCTGATCGCATGCTCAGCGTCAATATTTGACTGAGCCAACAATTGCTTACTGATTCTGGTTTCGATTCCCACGCGTTTAGCGGATAAGCTGAGCGTACTAAACGTTCCGTCGCCGGCGTCCGCCGTCAACGCTGCGGTTTCGGTCTGCTCCGCCGGGGCAAAGTCTGTTGCCATACGTGGCCAGCTGACTTGACCGACTAATCCATCCAGGACGGTTGCGCCTGCCGCAATCAAAGCCGAATAAGGTCTTAGTGCTGTGGCCAGATCCTTTCGCACAGTTGTCTGCACCAAATTTCCGCCAACATTGGCTGTTCCCACGACAAGATCACGAGTTAGAATCTCGGATGGAACCATTAACCCAAGTGCCGGCTGGCCGATTTCGCGGGAGATCCCTTCAGATACTTCGCATTCGTAGGTGCGCTTGTCCATGAACCCAGGGCCGGCGACAAGGTAGTCGCGCAAGCTGTAGGACCGTTCGCCGAGACTAACAGCAGCGCTGCTTTGGTAAGGACCGACACTGAATGGATTGCGCCGTTCGGACAACCCCGACAAGGGCAAGGTCACAATGTTAGTTTGGAGAATTTCGTTTTTGGTCATAAAATCCGTATTGTTTTAACTTGGTCAGCGTCTTTCATCTTTTTGGCGATGCCTGCGAGTTTCTCATCCCGTCGGTCTTTTTCTAATTGTTCTTGCTGCCTGGCTAAGGCGAGTAAGTGTTTTTCTCGAGCTTTGGATATTGGTAGCATAAGGTTAGGTTATTCCGTAACGTGGTTTGGGGTCATTTCTGACCAATTTGCCGGTTTGCGGGTCTAGGAGATAAATTGCGACCTTCCGGCCATTAGACAAAAGAAGCGCCGCGTCAGCAGGACGTTTTTCAATTGTCCGATAGTGCTTTTTTTCTAGCTTCGCCGCGCCCCTTCGGGTTGCAAAAGTCATTCTTATAGCCACAAGGATAATTACCGCGCATTTCGGGGCAGGTGCGGCAAGGATGGACGCGGGTGCAGCATGGTTGCAACCTCTACAAGCTACTGGATTGTTTCGGCAGCCTTCAATAGCACACGGGACAAGAAGTCGCCCGAGTGTAGGAAGTGCAAGATCCGAGCGAGCAGCTACGCGAAAACTACGAAAAAAACAGGGAATCCATGCTTGTCCGCAAGCGCGAGTACCGAAAGAAAGAACGTCAAGCCAAACAGCTCGCCCTTACCTCAGTCCGGATCAATGTCCGCCAACAGAGCCTCGCCCGTCGCTGCTTCCAGTTGAAGAATTTCGTGATTCTCTATCTCGCGGGCTATTTCCCTGATTTCGCCGTGGAGTTGGTGTTGAATTTGACGTTGGCGCAGACCCGCCAGCCATGAAAGATATTGTTCCCTGGCTAAACTAACCTCAAGCGCGGTTAAGTAGTACTCCTCTGGCAACTCGTCGGTGGTCATGTTATTTCCAGCCAACTCTTTTTCTTACGCTTTTCATTAAACCGCGAATAAAGACTCAAGAATCTTTGCACAGGATCAGATTCGAGAACTTCAAGTACATCGTTGTCCTTTGGCTTTGGCTTTGGCTTTGGTAACAGGCCGCAGTCCAGCCCGAGGTCCGCGTGGTTATTTGCCGATGACATAACCCTTGCGCCACTTCTTGACTATCCCCTCAAGCACCGGATCGATACTGGTAGGTTGCAAAGGAAGTTGATGGGTGGACTCAGCATAAGTCTTTGGCGTCCGGTCTTTTTCCAGTGCCCGCACCTTGCGTTGCAATTCCTGGACCAATTGCTTTAGCTTCAGGATTTCAGATTCGGTATTCATGCTGCTGCCATCAGTCTCGCACGCTTGGCTCGGAGCTTAGATCTGTATTTCCGCATATTAGCTGCAGCCCTCGCGTTAAATTCCTTAACACCGTAGCGGAGTTTATATTCGAGGTGCAGGGCATGCTGGCAATCCCGGCAAATAGTCCTGTCCGAATTAAACGCAGAGAACGGTTTGAGGTGTTGACAGCGGAAACACTCGTTTAGTAGTTGCCGTTTCATTATCTTAGATAATTACACATAACCGCCTTTGTAATTGGGTTGTCATTCCAGAAAGCGTCACATTGTCACACTCGACAATAAAACCAGAGTCGCCGACTCGCACTTAAAAAGCCTCAGGAAGGACCCGCCAAAATTCTGTTATGGTCCGCCATGAAGGATAAATACAGATACGCAATCCACTTCCTTTAAAGTTCCAGCTGCCGAAATGACAGTGGTCACAATAGTCTGCGAAACTGTTGGAACCTACCGACGCCCGGGAAGCTTTGAGAATAAACCTCGAAGATCTTCTGGCTGGCCCTTTTGCCATGGTCCGTGTAGAACAAATCAGTATTCAAAAGTGGATAGCCCCACAGAGCTATCTAAGACTGCCGAACAAACTAAGGTGCGGATCTTTTGGCTGGGCGAATCTCCTGGAATGGGCTGCCGATCGCTTTGCGGTTCCTTGAAGATAAGCAGCGACAGCGGCATCCACTTGGACAAACCCGGCAATGCACGAATCGCACGCCAGAACGTATTCGTGCTTTGATAGCGGCACCCGGAAAAGCTTAATGTTCATACTTCAATGGCCCGATGTCATCTCGGCCAGAAACCCTCTAGGAACGATTTTGGGCTATCCTGAACATTTTGTGCTTTGTCGGAACCGCTGATCGGCGTGTCAACGAGGCCTACCCCCTGCTTGTCCAAGAACGCCCGGATAGCAAAGGAGTATTTGGTGTTCATCGCCCTTCGGCCGACCAGACATTCTTGCAGACGTCTTTGGTTTATGCCGATCGCCTTGGCCGCGACCGTTTTGCGACCATACTTCTGTAAACACCAGAGACGAAGCTTTTCTAGTGGATTTGCCTCTTCCCCTTTGAGGATATTGCGAATTTGCGAAACGGGTACGGTAAATCTGATGGCTATTTCTTCACGGGAGAACCCCTTCCCGGCGAAGTCTAAGCATTGTCTGAGCCGCCTGCCAGCTGTGTTCATACCGCGCCACTTTCGCGGAGCCTCTCGATTTCATTCCGTCCGTCACCAATTGAGCCGCATTCTGTAATTCCAGTTCTTTCGTCGCACGGCTTCTGGCCCTCTCGCCTTTCAGCGCATTAGCTTCACCCTTAAGTTCTCGTTCTTGTTCGCCCTTCAGTGCATGGATAAGATTCGGCTTACAACCAGACGCAACCAGAGAGAGATTAAGAAGCTTCCGATGATAAACGTCTTTCAAGTAAAGCCTTTTCTCGATTTCCAGCCTCAACCCGTAGCCGACGCTTTCTAATTCTTCGGTAGTCCAGCGTTGGAACGTAAGAATCTTGCGCTTCTTCCGGATATACGCATCGGCCAAAAAGCTCGCCCGATCCGCTAGCGTGAATAATGGCTTGTTGCCGAGATATTCGTTGCACTCTTTACAACAAGGGACTGTCTCGCCGGGTCGGTGGGTTCTGTAGACCGAACTCCAGGAAACCGGAACCACATGATCCCGGCATTGAAAATAGTCTCCGCAGTAGGTGCAGCATTTCGACCCCACCCATTCCAGGGCGTGTCAACCCTGTATTCCTGGGCGGCCGATTTAAGCAACGTTTACGTCCCCAACGTCCCGGGATACCTGAACAGCGCTAAAAGCCCGCCAGAAACCGTTTAAACGCCAATGAGCCGGCATTGAGGCACCATTAAGCCCGTTGCGTTTCCGACAAGGTGGTCGCTGCCACTAATTGTTCTGCCATACCGCAAATCTTGGCCATTTTCTGACAATTGCCCCGTACTGAGAAAACTCTTTTGAAAACGATTCTGGTCTGTGAAAAGGGTCACAAGCTGCGCATAGGACGTTTGGGACGCATGTTTACCGCACCCGCTAGCGCCATGACGGAACTTCTGTCGTAGCATTTCCAGGTTAAAAGGGCGGGACTGGCACGAGATCAAATGGTCTAGGATTAACCACCTAGATCAAAATGATCTATCTGCTGGTCCCCCAAGACGTCCGCTACCCTTCACCCGCAAGACCGACTGCAGCATGGCGGGAATGGCCCAAAGCGATTCGCGCAGCCAGCCGCAGAGTCCGATTTTCTTCCCTCAGTGCAATCAGTTTTGGTTCGAAAATTGAGCGAGCAGTCTGAAGGCCTGCAAATTGACCCTGTAGAAACAGATCCGGCTCCGACTTAGTTTTAAGCTTCATAAGCGATTGTACCAATAAATACTTTTAGGCCACAAGTGTCAACCGCCCCCCTTAAGGATCAACCGCAAGGAAGGGGGCCAAAAATGGAATCTATTTCCTTTAAACTTCGTAATTCCTTTAAACTTCGTAATTCCTTTAAACTTCGTATTTTTGCGAAATCTTAGATTACTTTCAATTCTGAGAGCCCGAGACCGAGGTACGAGCAGCGTCAGCCCACCATAAGTGGGGGGTGTGTAATTTATTACACCCCCTGCTGGTACCGTGGGTCTTGTCGTATTGGTATTTAGTTTAGTGTCACTTTTTCTCTAAGGAACTGAAACCTGAAACTAAAGCCAAACTTACCTAGATTTATGACATTTTTGACATATTTTTGACATTATTGACAATAGTCATACCCCCTTGCGGAATAGCCAATTCCTTAAGGCCTTTCGGCGTTAATTGATATTTCTTCTCATCATTCAGATCGACCTGTTTTCCCTTACATTTCTTTAAAAGTCGGTTAAAACGGGTTGGGTTTATCCCCACAATTTCGGCCTGCGCTTTCCATTTCTTGTGGAATAACGGACCTTTTTGAAGCAGCGATAATATATCCCTCGGCCCCCATTCAGACCTGTTCCCGGAGCCCGCCTCGGGTATCAGCCCGGACAGCCGGCGGTAAAGCGGATATTCCCAAATTGCTGCAAAGGGTGCTGGCGTGGCATCTTCCCGCATCCCGCTAAATCGAATATCTATTACGCGATCCTCTCCGTACTGATTGTTGATTGCTGCGTCTGTACATTTCAAGAATGAGGCAACAACATCGGGATCTCTGGACCATACAGCAGACCCCGACTGAATATCATTAGAGAGCCGCCCCGCCTGCTCACCCTTTGTCGAGTGCCCCACGATCAATGTTGCCGCGCCTGTCTGAGCAGAAATACGCTCTACATGGTTGCAAAAGTCGGTGACATCCCTTGCCGAGTTGTCGTCCCTGTCTCCGAGGCATTTATAAGCCGGATCGACTATGACGAATTTATATGGGCGGGTTTTGAGTCGTCGCAAAATCTTATCGACCATTACCTTTATATCTGCGGGTTTCCCCCGAAGATTCCAGAAATCTACGTCATGGCCAGAGACGGGATTCAGGCTCATTGCGTCGCAAATATCCAGCACGCGATTATTCATCGTGTTATGCTTCAACTCAAAATTGATATACAACACAGGTGCACGATAAGTCTCATGTCCTAGCCAAGGCCGCCCGGAGCCCACGCAAAGCGCTAAATGAATCATCAGCCACGTTTTAAATAGCTTCGACTGGCTTGAAATGTTCATTTTAGACCCTCCTCGCAAAAGTCCTTCGATCAGGTATGGGTCTAACGCTTCCCGTGCGGACAAGAATGACCTTGGCGATTCAATGTCCGGAAGCCCGTCATCCGGGTTCGCGGCCTCCCACTCCTGCCAGTTCGCTGCTCCAATGCTCCATGACAACAGATGCTGCTTCCTTGGCCCACGCATAACGCCGGGGATTCTGGAAAGCCGGGATGGGTTTTTGTTGGCTACATCGATACTTAACTTGCCCAGGTAAGCGTAAACAACCTGCCGACGCTGCTTAAATTCATCTGCGTCCTTGGCTGCAACCTTGACCAGTGCATGAATGCTCTTCCCGCCGCTGTCGTATATTGCGACTATGGGCAGTCTAGTGGCCTTGAGATTGGCGAATTGAACCTTCTTCTCTTCTGGCCATAGGTCCGGGCGATTAAGCGTTCCGTCCAGCTCGACGAGTAAGTGCCTGAAGTCCGCAACGTTTGCGTCCGCCCTTGCCGAATTAAGGTCCTTTAATGGGTTGATACAAAACCAACCACCATCGCTCGCGCCATCAAGAACCTTCTGGCAATACGCCTGAACCTTGGGGTCTGTATCCAGCAGTGCTATGGAAGCCTTATAATCTTCGGTCGGCTTGCCGCCGCTGCCGGGAAACGAGAGACAAAAAATGTCGTCAGGCTTGAAGATTCGTCGCAGAAATTCAATCGGCGCCGTGCCGTCCAGCTCGTTTGGCAGATCCCCTGAGCAGCTAACTGGCACAAATGGCTTGACCTCGGGGGGCTTGGCCGCTGCGGATGAACCGTTTAGCCTGTAGGTTGCGCCAGTCCCGCTTCCTCGCATACACGGCTCGCGTTGTTCGCCCCTGAACGCGGAAGCCATTGTTCTATTAGCCTCCGACTCAGACAACCCGTCATTCAGCGCTCGCTGCAACAAGGCAGCCTCATACTTGTTCCACATCCCGTGATCGCGCACTTGGCAGCACGCAGCGTGCAATTCATTGTTGCGACTTCCCTCGGGAGCGCCATTCTCCAAATACCCCATTGTGCGTTCGGGCAACTCGGAGTCAGACAATGACGTGGCTCCGCTGCCTATAATGTGCTTCATGATTTAATTCCAAATTGGTCAACTGGTTCCGGCTCGCCTGTTTCTGCTCGTTCTAGTGACATGGTTTAGAAAGGTGATGGACTTGTGTCTGCCGATATTCCTTTTTCTATAGAAAATTTCATATTAATTGATCGAAGTTAAATTCCTTAATTGGTTCAGGCTGCATATTCTTCATATGCGGAAATTTCTTGTTGAGTTGGTAGGTTCTTGCTCTATCGATGCATAGCCAGCTATGGTTCCAGTAATAAAGTTGACAATGAAATTTGTGCCTCAGCTTTCTCTCTGGCTTAGCCTCATAAAGCTTGCAACACTCCTTGCACCATGACGCCAGACCATCGCGTTTGGTCTTGTTCTTGTACCACTCTCCAACCCCACGAACCTCGCCGCACTTAGGACATTTCTTACTCATTTTTGTGCTCGTGCTCATACACCTCAGCTGCATAGAATTTCATTCTCTCGACAAGATTTCTGGCCTCCATCGCAAAGCGCCGATCCAACTTGCAACAGGAAATGCACACATCCGCGTCATCCTCAGCGTTGAACTCAGCGATGTCGGCAAGCACGCCAAGAATCTCAAGTCGATCGTGGTCGGCGACCGCATCAAATATGGCGTACCAAGCTTTCTCGTTTTCCGGGATTTCATCGTCGTATTCTTCAGTTATGTTCATGTGGTTATTTCTAGTTTGGTGCCCGGAAGAATCGGTTAGCCACTCTGGGCTTGTGGCTTTTGCGCAAGTTGCGCAGAAAATTGTTGCGGACGAAGAAAAAACCTTGACCCGGTCCCAGGAATCTGGTAATTAGAGACTGTTCATTGTTTCTTGTTTCATTGTTAGCCCGGTTAGTTAAAGCTAACCGGGTTTCTTCTTTTCAGGTTTTTAATTATTTTGCCCTGCCACAAATTCCTGTAATTCCCCCTCAAAATGGAACCACTCTCGCCTTTTGTGTACTCGAAGGCGCTGAAACCTTCGATGCATTGCGGATTCGTCCGATTGCGTGCCCCGGACAGCGGTTAGAAACACTACGCCGGGATTTGAGGAGACGTGCGCCGCAATGCGTTCCTCCAGTTTTGTGGTCCATCCCACCTTGACCAAATGTCCCGAGCGCAGGAAGTAGACCCAACCCGTGGGGCTCGCGGCCTTTTTCGGCTGTGACGCGTTTGTAGCAAAAAACAAATGCTCCACTAGGTCGACAACGCGCTGAACATCGCAGCCGAGAAGATCAGCGACCTCTTGGGCTGTGGGCTTGGGACCGATGGCGTCAAGCCGGCTCATGCCTATGCCTTCCGAACTCTCTCCCGTAAAAATTCGAGGACGCATTCCTTAGAAAACAAAAATTGGTTTCCTACTTGGTTCCGTGGGAGTTGTCTGGTGCGAACATAGTATCGAATAGCCTCTTTTGAGACCCCTATAAGCTTTGCGGCCGCTCTGGTTGTTAGCAATTCTTGCATAAGTATTTCCCTATAAGTACCCGATCGGGTAACCTTGCTATACGCGGTCGGGTCAACCGTGCCTTTCCAACCGTTTGGCCCATGGCGTGACCCCCTTTGCGGCTTGTTCACGCAACCACGCCTTGCAATGTGCGGGTGTGGTGCGCGTGCCGAACTCGAACGTATAGCCCGCGTGCTTCCACGCTAGGATCGTGAAGCGGGAGACGCGAAGGGCAGCTGCGAGTTCCCTGTTATTGACAACAACGTTGTCAGCAAACCGTTGCTGAATGACGGACGCGGAAGACTTGTCTCCCGCTAGTTTTGGTGTATTAATTTCGGCTTTCTCGGTTTCTACCTGATTGCCGTCAATAACCTGTCAACAACCTGTCGATAACAACCGCAGATCGAACCAATGCCCTGTGCTTAAACTGTGGTTAACTGGGAATAGACCCCAGTATATGGCGTTGGCAAACCCTTATTCAACACTATATGTTGTGAACCGCAAGGAAAAAATGGGGGAAACCCAAACAAAGCTTACAATTCTTAAATCAGAATGGCACCCAATTTCAACGAGCAAACACTACCGCCGGCTCATCATCGCAAAGATTGGGGCAACATCCGCAGCAGTTATCCTTTGGTAAATCTCGTGGACCTGTTGCGATGCATGACTGACGAACCTCCGAGTCATTGCTTCGGGTACCCCCGCCAGTGCGGCTCGGGTGATAAAGGTTGCCCGCAAACCATGGTGACTAAGATGCTGAAGATTCAAAGTATCCAAAAACTTGCGCCACTGGACCGACGGTGGGACCTCGCCTTTCCCCGGGATATCGCACACCGTCGAATGCCGCAGTGCTTTTCGCTTCTCAACGATTGCCTTCAAGATCGGCAAGAATTCGGGATTGATCGGTTGAGAAAATCCTTTGCGACCTTTTACGATTTCATCGGGATAGTTGATTAGACCTCTGGCGACATCGATTGACCGCAGCGGGACAGCGCACTGGCGCAAACGCGATGCTTGATAGAGTCCAAACAGAAAGGTTACATGCAACCACCCAAACTCATCTTGGGCTGCAAGCTTCGCACCGACCAGCGCCACCTCGTCATCGGTCCACGCTTCCTTGTGCCTCTGCGGTAACCGGCTAAGGTCCAATCCCCTTGCCGGATTATCCCCAGTCACAAATTTCCGCTGCTTTGCTTCGTCCATGACCATGGCAAAGAACTTGATCTCGTCGATTGCTGTGTTGCGGTCGGCGCCATTGTCCGCACGCCAGCTGAGGTAGCCCAGGACAATCTCGCGAGTAACCGTGGCCGGAGTCGTGATACCAACTTCGTCAAAATATTCCAGCCATCGAAGCGTATAACGCTTGTAATATTTTGGCGTACACGTTTGCAGGTGCCCCCACTTTTGGTCGATCCATTGGACAACCCAAGCGGCGAACCCTGACCGCGTGTGCGTGACCGGCTGCCGCTCCATCTCTGCAAGCTTTGTTCGCTGCGCTTCCAGTTCGGCCTGCTTCCGGTCGCCGATGTTGTCCTGGCGGTAGCCAGAGTTCCGGCTCTTCCACCTGCCCTCCGCGTCTTTATACCGAATCCAGATAAACGGGCTGTCAGGTTTATTGTAGGTGCTTGCCATGGTCCGACAATAGACCACTTTCGGCGGCGCCTTGTCACGATCTTTGTTACGATTTCTGCGGTCCCCGAGGAGAAACTGCGTCCGCCGGGATTTGAACCCGGAACCTCTGGCTCCGGAGGCCGTAGAGTCATCTCTATAAGTGGTTTGATTTTAACTACTTATAACGTTAGCAAAATCGATTAAAGCACTTTTAGAGCACTTTTTGCTTAATCTTCCTTAAATATCCCGAAGGCTCGCTCTCCGGCACAGGGCGCTCTGCGACAAAACTTGTATTGACAACGCGGTCGTAGAGGACGATATGGATTTCACTTATAAGTGAAAAGATGCCGATCGTTACCAAACAGATCCGGGTTGATCGGTATTACACTCACAAGATCTACGCAGTCGGTAGCATGGAAAGCAACCGGCTGAATTGTCCGACGTTGGAATTTTTTAAAGAACAGAATACCAGCAATCAAACAGAACTCGATAAATTGTCAGCCTTACTGACGTTCACCGCGAAACAAGGTCCTCCGCGTAATCAGGAAAAATTTAAACACATCGAAGACACGGACGGCCTTTACGAGTTCAAGACCACCAGCCTGCGCCTCTTCTGCTTTTTCGATAGCGGCACCGTAATTATCTGCGCGACCGGCATAGTTAAGAAGCAAGACCGTCACAATCCAACCGATTTAAAAACCGCTTTGACTTGGAAAGAAGCTTACTTCCGGGCCAAAGCCGATAACCAGCTAATTTATGAACCGGAACACCCCTAAGTCCTTTGACGCCTTTTTGGCGGATGCCGAAAAGCGCGACACCTATTGGGAAGAGTTGGCGATTCTCGAATTTACCGAAGCATTAGTGGCCCGCCTAGAATCTCTCTCTCTTAGTAAGAGCGAGTGGGCCGAAAAACTCGATATCAGCCCCTCCCTGGTCACCAAGCTGTTGGCTGGAGAAAACAATTTTACCATCCGAACCATGGTGAAGCTTGCCCGCTCGTTAGGTTGCCAATTCATGCCCGATCTGCGCCCGGAAGGCGATTCTGCTCATAGTCACATGTCTCTTAAATAATAGTGACATTTATTTCTCCTCAAGAGCGGCCTGCCAAGCGCGCTGGATCTTGGCCAGAATCTCTTCTCCTTGAGCCCTCCAAACATAACGCTTCGGATGGAGATTATGTTGAGCCAGGTATTGCATGATCGCCTCAACCAGTTGGCCGACACTGCCAAAGCTGCCGGGCAGGATCGTCTGCTGGCTCAGATCGCGGAAGAAGCGCTCGACCATATTCATCCAGGAGGAACTGGTTGGGGTAAAGTGCAGTTCGAAACGCGGATGGCGTTCCAACCAACGCCGGACGCTCGGATGTTTGTGAGTGGCGTAATTGTCCAGAATGATGTGGATGTGTTGGCTCACGGGGATCTCCCGGTCAATGCGCTTGAGGAATTCGAGCCATTGGCGGTGCGTGTGTTTGTGAGCGGTGTGGGCGATTACTTTTCCCTGCAGGTAGTCGAGCGCGGCAAAGAGGGTGACCGTGCCATTGCGATAGTAATCGTGGGTTTGGGTACGAATATGCCCTTTGCCCAGCGGCAGACCGGGTTGGCTGCGTTGCAGCGCTTGGATCTGGCTTTTCTCGTCACAGCAAAGCACCACCGCATTCTGGGGCGGATTGAGGTAGAGCCCGATCACGTCCCAAAACTTCGCTTCAAAGTCCGGATCGGTCGAAAGCTTAAAGACCCGTGTCAGATGCGGCTTGATTTCATTCTCGCTCCAAACCCGCTGCACGGTTGCCTTGGACAGTCCCAACTCCCGAGCCATTGCTCGACAAGTCCAGCGCGCTTGACCGTGCGGAGGCCGGGTGGCTTGATCGAGGATCTGCCGCAAGACAGCGGCTGCAATGCGGCCCTTACGGCCCGAGCGCGGCTGATCCTGCAAAGCGGCCAGCCCGCCTTCGCTGAAGCGCCTTCGCCACTTCCTGACTTGGTTATAGTGCATATCGACCTCTCGGCCGATGCTCCGATCCCTTTTGCCTGCTGCCGCCAACTGGATCACTCGCGCCCGTTGGGCCAAGCCATGAGGAGTGCTTTGGGCGCGCAGCAATTGCTGCAGTCGCTGCGCTTCAGCCGAACTCAATTCCACTTTTCGCCGCGCCCGCTTAGCCATGCAGCCAGCGAAGCATTTTTCTCTTAGAATGTCACTATTATTTAAGAGACACTAGGCTAGCTATGTCGCCGGTCATTCCGGTTCAGTACTCGTGCCCTTACCTCTCGTCTCTTTTGAGCGACCTGAGCAACCACCTGCTCGATGGAGTGGAAATCTCACTTTAGAGAATCATGAAGATAGCGCCCTTGCAGCTTGAACAGCTTTTTCTCGGAAAGGTTAGCGTGACGCCTAGTCGCGTTCACCCTAGCGGACAAAGTGAGCTGCGAGTGGATACAACGCCCGCCTTCCAACGAGACAACGCAGACCCCTCGGTGTGGTCCGTACAACTCCTCGTCACCTTTAAGGCTGGTGGCAATCAGCCAATCGCTTATGAAGGAGAAATTGAAATGTTGGGACGCTTCCGGGTAGTTGCGAAAGACCTACAGGAGGAGAAGCACCGCGAATTAGTCGCGGTGAACACGCTGAGCATTCTCTATTCTTCGGCCCGTGAATCGATCGCGATGCTCACCGCTCACGGTCCATTTGGGAAATTGTTGCTGCCATCAGTTTCGTTCGCTGATCAGAATAAGTTATTCGGTCCAGGGGAGCAGCAGCCGGAGACGGAACCGAGTACCCCAGAGATCCAAAAAACCTCTGATGGAAAAAGCAAAGTAACCAGTCGCGCCGCTGGGAAGGCGCATAAATCGGCCGCATAATCGCGATAGTTAACCTCGGCAGACTGCGCAATCCCATCGTTAGAAAGTTACTCCTTGAAGATCGAAGATCGCGTTCGGCAGATCATGCTCTCCAAAGAGCTGAGCCATATCGAAAAATGTGATCAACTGCGCCCTCTCATACCGGCCGACGTCTTCAAGATCGATAATCTGAACAAGGCGCGATGCCTGTGCAGCTAAGGCAACTGAAAGGAGCTCTGGAAATCGCCCAAGCAATGCAACAGCTCAACCGTGAATTTCTTAAAACGAGCCCAAATCAGCGCGACGATCCAGCCGATGATGAACGACACTCACGATCGAATGCAGGACACCGCCCACGCGGAAGACGAGAATAGAGCCAAGCCGCTGAAAGAGCGGATCCCCTACGGTCAGGAGCGATCAGTCTTCGACCGAGTAAAGTCCATCTATCCGGATTACCAAGAGGAGAAATCTGCCGGTTTTGTACTGCACACTTGCGCCAAGTTCATCAACAGCGAGCTCTTCGAGATAGAACCTTTTGAAAATCATTTTTTCTTAGAGTTGCTCATTCCCCTAGTGATAATTGGAGTGGCTTATGTGTGGTCGCTGTCGTTAATACGAACTGCAACGGGCCCTTGGTGGACAGTTCTGGCTGTACTTTGCTTTATCGGCTTCGTTGTTGTCGGATTTTTGTTATTAGCGCTATGGACAAGGTTTTGGTCCTGGGCGGGAATCATAGCTTTTTACATCGGTGCCCTTGCCACTCTGGTACCGAGAATACTGATGTTCACCGGCACCTGGCACGAGCCGAAAGGATTGCTCCTACGTGCCGCAACGGACGCTGTATTTGTTTGCGGATTTTTGTCCATTGGAGCCGTGCTAGCCTGGGGGTTCTACAGGTTGTCCCTGGATGCCGTGAAGAACCGCAGGCGTTGGAATCACCCGGTACCTTACTTGCTATGGTCCCTCTTTAGGGCATTAGAAAAATATGTTGCTGAAAAAAAGGCAGACGTTCCTATTTGGCTAAATCAAACGGCTCGCGATGAGCTGCTCGGCGACTTGGAATCTGCTGCTCGATGTCTGGAGTTTTTTCAGCGACGATTCGCATCTGTCGGCTCGGCTTTTGATCCAGATGGCGGACAATACTATCTGCGCCGTGCCGCAGGGCTGCGCAGGATTAAGACTCGCGTCTGTCTACCAAACTCAGAAAATCCCGATTATCTCCAACAGGAGATAAGGCGGCTTTTGGATTTGATGTCCAAAGGAACTTGGGATACTTTGCCCGTCGCGGATCCTCCCCCGACGACACTGCTTCCATGGTGGAAAAGAGTGCTGAAGCTGGTTCGCTCGCTAGCGATCGCGCTTCTTCCTGCCCTGGTTATCTCCGTGTTAGATGCATACCACCGGTTGCCGCCCCAGATCAATACCTACATCGTTCCAGTTGCTTGGATCTGGACAATAATTGGCGTTCTCTATGTGCTCGACCCGCGATTCGGCGAGAAGCTTTCCGCCTTCAAAGATTTGCCAAACTTCTTGGATTTCGTTCCAAAGTCGAAGGGGAAATAAGCAGGCCACTTACGGACGACACCGCAGACCGGCCCGATAGGTCCGATCACTGCTGAGCGCGTGCAGATCGCTAGCGCCACCAGTATCCATTGCGGCTGCTAGCTCCGCTTTCCAATCCCATGCCGCTAGCTCCGTTTTCCATTTAGGTTCTGAACGTGAAGAAGATTGCTCCGAAGATTTCACCGGTCGGCCTCGAGCGGTGCGAATTCGTTTTCCTCCGAGTAGCTCGACATCGGCATAGATCGCGGCAACCGAGCAACCGAACCGGTTTGCTAACTCCAAACAAGTTTGCTTATCGAACCGCACTTCCTTCGCGATCAGCCGTTCCACTTCGGCACGTCGTTCCGGGAGATTCGGCCAGGCCATTGCTGGCTTTTCACCAGACTCCAGAGCCTGCTCGGACGCGAGCGCGTTTATATCGACAAGTTGCTTGGTCAGAATATCGGCTGCGATCCGGGTCCGGTATTTCCCAGTGATAACCTCTTGTTGTTTGAGCGCCTCGTAGACGGCCTGCGGAACGATGAATTGAACGCGCACATTACCAAGGCGCGGCCGGCCGGGATGAGATTGCGGCACGCCTGTTCACCAGACTCCGGAGGCCGCATTGAAACAAGTGAGAAAAAAAGAGAGACGCCCTGGCTCGATCACCTTGGAGGCGTCTCTCTGCAGAAACTACAAATCACGCTGGGTAAATCTTATCACCAGACAAGAATACCAGCAACGCTGAGGTTTACAGTCGAATGGAAGAATGACAAAACTGCCTATGGGCTACACATTTCGACTTCGGTTTAATCGCTCGCCTTTGGCCACCCTCGAAACCAACCTATCTGAGATCAAGATTGCCATTCCGGAACGCGGTATTTCTGTGTTTCTGCGCGCATCCTTGCCCGAAAACAAAACTCTTAAGGATGCAGGACAATGGGTACTTGTCGGAGAAGGATATCACTCAGAAAATAAGGCCTTAGAAGAAGGCGAACACCTTCAGGATGCCCTGATGATCGCTCTTGCCCGAGTTCGCATTGGCGTAAATTTTGGAGATCGCTCTGCGAAAGGACAATTTACGGCGCACGGGTTGCAGTCTCTTGAAGCAAGCGCCAGACGAAGAGTTCTCAATAATGTTCATGGTTTGATGGTGTATCAGTCTGAGCCACAGCCGGCGTTCGCGGCGGTGGAGGGCATGAATCTTTTTCTTGGCATAAGCCTTGAATCTTTTGAGCAGACATTCTCTGCAATTATCGCTCTTAACCAGAGACTAACAGATCGCGAGAAGATCGCGTTTTCGCTATTTAACTCGTCGTTCTTTCAGCCTGTACCCGATAGTCGTTTTCTTCTTCTGATGATGTCCATAGAGACGCTCATCGATCCTCAACCGAAGTCTCCCGAAGCTGTCAATCACGTTGACGGTTTTATAGACCAGATAAGGAATTCAACGCTAGATGATAACGAGAAATATTCCCTGATGGGAAGCCTGAGGTGGCTAAGAGACGAATCTATCAACAAGGCCGGACAACGTCTTGTGAAAGAAAGACTGGGCGAAAAAATATATGAAGGCAAGGTTGCGCGTGAGTTTTTCTCAGAGATCTATGAAATGCGGAGCCGCCTCGTTCATGGCGGAACGCCCTTTCCAACATTTCGGGAAGTAAACGCCATAGCTGCGCCAGTGGAAGTGTTTGTCTCTGAGCTCTTGACGGCCCCTTTCCTTCATTCCCAGCAGTAGTTCGTCAAGCAGCTACAACTCCACCTCGCAGAGTTACGCTTACGGTTCTGGGAAGCTAGCCTTACCATTGCACCGGCGTATTCTGCGCACCCCATTTCCGGCGTGGTCCCACGCCGCCCACCGGTACGACCTCGCCCGGCATCGGTGGCGGGTATTTGACACCGCCAACTTCATCGAACCGCGCCGCCTGTTGCACGCCAAACTTCGCAGGATCCGGATAACCCTCCGGAGGCATCACGCCGAAGGCCAGTGCGTGCTCTGGCCGTTCTCGCCCTTCCTTGGTCGCCGGCTGGCGTATTCCGTCGATTTGTCCCCGATAAGTCTCGATACAACAGAGAATCATGCACACTAGGTCGAGGGCTTCGTTGCGTTCCCGGATCGGTACCCAGCGGGTCGAACGGACTCCGTTACGCATCTTCGATTCTTTGCGTTCGCTCAAGAGCTGCAGAAAAAACTCTTCATCAAAACCCGCTTCCTCACTGCCAAAATGGATATAGCCGGGACCGGGAGTCACAATCTCCAGCTTAGTTGCTAGCTGTTCCTTAAAATAATTGGCGTTACCCTGAATGAGTCGAGCATGCGTCAAATTATCGGTCCCACGTTTCCAGGGTCCGGTCAGATCGGGACTCCCGCGATAGGGCCACAAGAGATGGGCCCGCAGGTTGCAGCGCCGGTGGACCTCGGCGGTGGCATGCCCGCCACTATCCTGCAGGCAACGCGATAGACTCAGTGTTGTGCCGTCCGGCCGGCTCCAGGTACGATTTAAGACCTGGCTGTCCAGTTCCGTGTAGATCCGCTCGGCGTCGTCGGCGATCCGACCGGGGATCGTTCCCGTTTCCAAACACCAAATCTCGTTGCGGGTGCCGACCGCTGCCACCAAATATTCCAGCCAATGTTTTTGGGTATCGATCGCACCGAGCACGATCCGCGCCTGTTCTGGCACCTCATACTTTTTCCGGCGCGCCAAGAGGATCTCGGGCTCACTCATGAGCTGCACTTTCACCGTGAAATTCTCCGCTAACCGGGTACCCAGAACCACCCGAAACAGACTGTAATCGCCTTCTTCTTTGGCGTGACAGGCTGTTCGCCATTCACTGAAAATCACTTCCCAGCGAACAAAGGGACTAGCAAACCCGTTCAACCAAAAACCGCGTCGAGAATGGCCCGGATTTTCCGCGATCCATTTACCCTTTAGCCCTTGCCATTGGCCTTGAGTGTAGGTTCGGCCGCAGTGTAAACAGCGCGCCTTAACGCTAGCGAAATCCATCTCCGCTAAGCGCAAAATTTGCAGGTGCCGGCACCCCGGACACCGGGAGTGCCATTTCTCCCGAGTCGAATCCTCAAACAGAGTCGTTATCCGACATTCAGCCAATTCAACGGGTGAGGAGGTGTAAAGAACCTTGGCTTCATCGCCCCAGGTGGTTAACCGGACCCGAGCCAGTGCGATGGGATCACCCTCAGCCGCTCGGCCGCGAGCCTGCAACGGCATCCGGCTGGTCTCATCAAAGATCAGGTATTTGACCGGACGTTGCGCAAGCGCGGTGGCACTGCTGGCATGCACGATGGTCAATGGCATCCGGCTGCCGAGCGTCATCCGGAACGCGGAATCGTCTTTGAACTCATCCTCGCGAGATTCCTCCTCGCTGTACGAAAACCGCGCATCCCGCATCATCGGCCGGACCCGATCAGCGCTCAGGCTCTTGGCGCTCTTCCAGTCCGGCGCAACCGCCAACGCCGGCGCAGGCGCCCAACGCGACCAATAAAGCAGCGCGTTCAATTCCAGCTCGGTCTTGCCGCATTGGCTCGCCCAATCGATGACCACTTCGGGCGTCGCCGGACCAAGAATCGCCCGTTGCGGTTCCTCCAGATAATGAGCTCGCTCAAACCGGAATGGACCCGTCTCCTTGCTCGATTCCGGACTAAGCCGCCGGGTTGCTTCCAGCCACTCGATCGGATCCGGAGGTTCTTCCGGAGTCGCGATCGATGCTAAACGCTCCAATAGCTCGGCTACTCCGGTCCCAACACCAGCTCCGGAAAGGGGGGTATCCGGATAGCGGTCACTCTCTGAAACGCTCGTGAGCGGCTTTCTAGGTTCCCTCTTTTTGGGCTGACGCGCCATTGTCTTGGAAAATCGGGGTTTGGAGTAATTCGCCCAACATCGAGAGTAAATCGCTGGAATCGGCCCGGATCAAGGCGACCCGCGCCTTGCGATCTTTGACCCGCGCTAACTTTGTTTCCAGCCGATCGGCCCGGGCCAGCACCGCTCCTTTATAAGCCAGGATGATCGGTTCCAATCGGAGAAAGAGCTTGTCTTTATCGACCATCCGGCCCGATTCAATGGCGTGCTTCAGTTCGGTCCGGGCTCGTTGCGCTTTCTGAGTCTTGGCTTTCTCTTCTACAAAGCTGATGGCGGCGCGCTCTTTGCGTTTACCGCTGTGCTCAACAAAGCGAGTCACATTCTGCCAAACCGGATAGACGAACGCGCGCGAGTCGTTCGGATGCGGCCGGCGAACCAGTACTCCGCTTCGAGCCAGCTTGGCCACTTCTGAGTCGCTGAGCTTCAACACCGCCGCCAAGTCAACGCTCGAGAGGTAAAGTTCCGCCGAAATAGAGGTAATCCGGATCGATTCTTCAAGCGTTTCCATGCGCTAAATCCTAGAGCTGAAGACGGCAAAAATGAAACTTGTTGTAAATGTTGCGAAAAACACGGTCGCGCCGCACCCGTCAGTCAAGCCATCGAGCGCAAGGACCCGCAGTGGACTCCTCTCATCATGAGCGGCTCTCAAAAGGTGACGGCTCGCCTCGGCTTCGCGCGTATCGCTGACCAGACTGTCGATCACACAATGCCTCCATTTCGCTTTAGCCTATGCTGTGGTAACAGGCCCACAAATTTCTGCGGATGTTTGTCTAGAATATTGCCGATAATCTTCTCATCCAGAACATTCGGTCGTACCTCTCACCGCGCCAGATCTCGACTCAACCCCCCTCTCCGGTTCACGCGACCGCGGCTATGGGACTAAGGGGGGCAATACCCATGCCAGAGGCAAGTTGATACGCTTCTTTTATGAAAAAATTCTGATACGACTCTTGCGACACCGGTGATCCCAAATTCGCATCAAATGGGGCACATCGTGCTGAATCATCCAGCGCTTCCCTCCAGAACAGCCTGCCACCCGTGCGGGACCGGCGCAGAAACGCCGTCGCTCCGGCAAGCGTTTCTCCCAATTTTCGCCGCCGTTCTGGTGAACCTCGCCGCGTGCACTACTCAGAGCGGCTCGATGAGCCTGCAAGGCAAGCCGCTGTCTGGTTACGTGCAAATGACCCAAGTCCAAGCTGCCTATCTGGGCAGCGGCAATGCGGGCAACGGTACTCTGAGGTACCGGGGGCGTACTTACCCATTCATGGTCGGCGGGCTCGGTGTTGGAGGGATCGGCATCTCGAAGATCGAGGCGAAGAGTGAGGTCTACGGACTGGAGCGCCTCCGCGATTTCCCGGGCGCGTACATTCAGGGCCAATATGGGTTTGCCCTGGGCACTACGAGCGCGGGCGACCTTTGGCTGAAGAACGGAAATTGGTGTGATCATGCGTCTGGTCGCGAAGCGACAAGGGCTGATGCTGAGTGTGGGCGGCGACGCGGTGGTGATCCAAATGAACCAGTGAGAGGGGGTACGCCATGAAATTTTTAGGCGATATTTTGCGTCTTCCAACTCTGGCTTGCATCCCACCGGCATCTCTCCGGGCGTCTCGCGCATCTGCCTTATTGCAGCAGTCACACGGTAAGCATCGTCGAGATCGAATGCAGAAAGGCGCGCAGAGATGGCGCCCCAAATGTTTCACTTCACTGTGTCGAGCGGCGCCGTGGTGACCGCGGGCATGGTGGGACTTTCTGCTGATCCGGAAGCACCGGGAAGCCCTACAGCAACGCGCTGTGCTGGCAGGGAATTCCAAGCCGCGAACAATAACGCTCGAACCGACGCGTCTCAGCCGGTCGGGTCGAGTCTCAGATCCGCCAATGTGGGACTGGTGGCGTCGCGCCCTCGATACCGCGACCGGCTCTAAAATTTGAGCCCAACCGTAATTTGTGCGCCGTGCAGCCACAGTTGATAGAGGAAGCTGCTGCTTTCGTCGCGGAAGTCATCATAGAGAGCCCGGTAGCCGACCTCGGAATAGATGCGACGAGTAAGTTGGCAGCCGACTCCAGCATAGCCCTGCCAGGCGATATCAGATCCGATGCCGAACCCACCAACGTCGGTTTCTGCGGTGAGATAGAACGCCTTGCTCAGATTCAAGCGGGCTCGTAAACCAATCAACGGATCGAACCAGTTATCGTAAAAAGAAAAGCTTCGATTCAGGCTGTTCGTTACTCGATTGGCGACCTCGTTTGTCAATTCGGCTTTCAATTGATCGACTCTGGCTTGAATACCTGCCCGGATCGCGGCCACCAGCTCTGGTTGCCGGCTCTGGATTACCTGTTGGGCTTGATCGCGTATTTTACCCGGTTCCTGGCCGGCAATCGGACCGACTGGCAAAGTTGGGGCAAGTCCTTCCAGCGACGTCAACCGATCTGTGATGTTTTCCTGAATGAGAGTTCGCAGGTCAGAGTTGGGTGTCGTTAGTTGCTGTGCGAATTGATCTACCAACTGGGTGCTGGCCGTATCGATTTTCAGCACATTCGGATTCAAATCCAGCTGCTGACCGAGATAAGTGTATCGAAAGCCCGTCAGCAGATCCAACCAGCCATGGGGTCCTTCGATGAGTCGGTAGGAACCAAAGAGCTCCCCAACAAATTGCTGAAGGCCGACGCCCAACCTGGCTACTAAACCTGTCCCGTCCTCGCCGGCCTGAGCGTTCACGTAGAGAAGGTCCCCGAGCACGCCAAACCGGCCTCTTCGTATTTCAGCGGTAGTCGAATAAACCACATTAATATGCGAGAGAATCTGTCCGACCCCGACGTTCACGTACGGGTTGATGCCGTGAAACCCGGTGTGGCCACTGAACCCGGCTAGCCAGATGGGACCTCCCACCGTGATTTCCCAGGGTTCAGTTGTTTTGACTGGTGGTTGTTCGACCACCTTTGCCTCTTCCTGTATACCAGCCAATCCCGCGATGACTGAAAGAAAGAAAATCGTTGCGACGCTCAGCTTAACAAGAAGATTCATGTTCGGGAGCAAGCGTAGAATGGCCGCATATTGGTTTTTCCGAGACTTCCGGCGTGCGGTCAAGGCGGCGTAGATCACTAGCCGCTCCGGAAGAGTATTGTTTCCGTTCGCGGTGAAATTCTTTCTGCCCATGGCAGATAGGACGGAGCACAGTTAGCTCCGCCGGTCACTTCGCTGTCCCTATTTTTACTTAGAACGCGAATCTGAGGCCGAAATTGGTCTGGACAAAGTTGGTGCTGCCACGCCCATTATGATCAACGACGTTATAACCAGCCTCGCCGAAGAGCCCAATATTGGGAGTGAAGCGATATTCGAATCCACCGCCGATGTTCCCAAGCGGACGGCTTTGGACGCTCGAAGATGCGTTGTTGAACCTCGCATTGAGCTCCGGAAAGCGCGTGTTTATCGTCTCCCCATTCCCGCCTGCGAAAAGAACACCGAACCCACCAAACACGTATGGCGCCAAGTGAACACCGGGCCAGAAGTCATCCAGCGGGAGCCGCAGTACAATGTTTGACGTTATGATGCCCGCCGACGTACTGACAGAGCCACTTCTACTCGCCGTCCTGACACCATTGACAGTCTCAGTCACCGTGAAAGTTCCAGTTGAGAGCGATAATCCCGCCCCTTGGAACCTGACACCTGCATATTTCCAAGGGAAATAATAACTGAAATCCATGCCTCCGCCCCAACCGCTCACGGTGGTTTCGCCGGAGAGGGTAGTGCTGATGCCGTCTCTAACACGCGTGCCTGTTGGATTGTTGCCTGTTCCTGTCGCATAGGTCCCGAACGCTCCAATATCGAATTCGTTCCCTCTGAAGAATGAAGCCGGCGGTGGAGGTGGCCCCGGTACCGGTACAACTTGCTTCGAGGATACTACTGGTTCTCCGGCAAAGGAGACAATTGCGTGTGACGCAAGGGTCACTACGGCTAAGGTAATTAATCTTTTCATATCATCCATGTGGTGTGCTTCGTATGGATCCTCGGTATTTGGCAACCTACATCGACGGGTCGACGAAGGGCCCCAGATTCCTTATCCGAAGCAAAAGGGTATCAATTCTGATTAGCCACCGATATTGTACTTTCGGGCAATCTCTCTTAGAATATTTCCGCTTAGTTGGAGATTGCCGGCGGTGTAGCCGGCCGCAAGGCGCAGCGCTAGCCAATCTGTCGCGAGCAGGGATTCCTGGCGGACCTAAAAAGAGAAGGATACACCCGCGAAATGCTCATTTTGCTGAAGCAAATCCCACGGATCGCATTCTTCGCGGTGTTCTGCCTTGCATTGTTCAACTCTGCCGCCGGCGAGTCGATAGAAGCTCTCAGCCTCCCCAAAAAAACGGTGCTGGTGCTCTATGGTGAACGGCTGTCCCTACCAGGTCCGAGAATGGCGGAGCAAGGCTTGACGACGGCCCTTTCGAGCGCGCACGCCTGGGACCTGGAAGTTTTTTCCGAATACCTTGACCTCACGCGTTTCCCGGCGGCTCGGTATGGCGACGACATTGTACGTTATCTGCGCGCCAGATACGGAACGCGAAAGCCAGACGTGTTGATCACGTACATAGACACCGCGCTGCAACTCGTGCTTGATCACCGCGACGAATTGTTCCCCGGAGTGCCCATCGTCTTTTCGGGTGTTCGTGAGGTCGATGGTAGAGAAATGCCACCAGGTGTCATTGGGCTCCGGATGGCTTGGGACTATCAGCGAACGGTTGAACTCGCGCTCCAACTGCAACCGAAAACGCGTGAGATCGCTTGCGTCTCCGGCACTGGAGCCGAAGAGCAAGCCTGGAATAATGAAGCGCGCAAGGTCCTGGAGCGCTTTGCCACCCGGGTCCGCACTCGCTGGTTGGACAAGTTGCCGTTGCAAGCCGTGCTGGATGAAGTCGCTCGATTGCCACCTGATTCGGTGGTGCTTTATATACCAATGCTGCGCGACGGGGCGGGAAAGTCGGTCTCGCCTTTTGAGGTGGCACGACAAGTCGCCGAGGCATCCCGGGTGCCGGTCTATGGTCTCACCCTACCCCAACTTGAACAAGGACTCGTCGGTGGAGCGATGCTGGATTTTTCGAAGATCGGCAGCAAGACGGTGGCACTCGCCCTCCGCGTGCTCGCGGGGGAGAAGCTGCCAGCGCTCACGCCGCCTGACCCTGCGAACAACCCGCTGCTCATTAACTGGCAAGCACTCAAAAAATGGCATGTTTCCGAGAGCCGAATTCCCAGAGAGGCCACGGTGCTGTACCGGGACCCGAACCTGTGGGAGCAGCACCCTCGTCTAATCATCGCGACGGTTGTGGTCGTTGGCCTGCAGTCACTGCTTATCCTGGAATTGATTGTTCAGCGGTCGAGACTGAAGCGGGCGGAGGGATCGTTGCGCGACAGCGAGGGGCGCATGAGTCTCGCGGCTGAGGCCGCCAACCTGGGCATGTGGGTGTGGGATGTGGTGAAAGATGAGATTTGGATGACGGATAAGGGACGCGCTTTGTTTGGCTTCGCGCCGGACACGCGCCTGGATTACGCGGCGCTGATCGCGCGCTTTCATCCCGAGGATCGTGCGGCTCAAGATGCGGCGATCAGGTGCGCGCTTGAGACCCAGGATGAATACGCCATGGAGTATCGCGCCGTGCTGCCGGACGGGCAGGTGCGTTGGATCGCCGGGCGTGGTCGCGTCGACTTCGGCGGCGGCAAGCCGCTCCGGATGCGCGGGGTCTCACTCGACATCACCGAGCGCAGGCAGGCTGAACTGGAAGCGGCGCGGCAGCGTAAGGATCTGGCGCACGCTTCGCGCCTGACAATGGTGGGCGAACTAACCGCTTCTATTGCTCACGAAATCAACCAACCTCTAGGAGCGATCCTAAGCAACGCTGAAACTGCGGAGATCTTGCTCCGATCCAAACAGCTTCACCTCGAGGAGCTCCAACAGATCCTCGCCGATATTCGGAAGGACGACCTGCGGGCGAGTGAAGTAATCCGGCACATGAGGGAATTGTTGCGCAAACGCGAATTGGAATTGAAGCTGATCGACCTGAACGCGGTAGCTTCAAATGTGCTTCGGCTTGTCGACCGAGAGACGCACCGCCGAGGAGTCGAGATCGAGAAGCAGTTTGCCGACACCCTCCCCGTTGTCCGCGGAGATGTAATCCACCTGCAACAGGTGTTACTAAATCTCATTCTCAACGGCATGGAAGCGATGTCTGAATCGTCTGAATCGAATCGCCGGCTTACAATGCGTACGGCCTACGATGGCAAGGGCAATGTAGAAGTAGCGGTAGAGGATTCAGGTCCTGGCATCCCATCAGACCGGCTGCCACGGCTCTTCGACTCCTTCTTTACAACGAAGACGCACGGAATGGGTTTGGGGCTGTCAATTGTCCGGTCGATCGTGGAAGCTCACGGTGGACGAATCTGGGCAGAAAACAATTCTAGCGGCGGAGCGTGCTTCCGATTCACGGTGCCTGTGAATGGGAAGGAATGAATCGTGCAGGACGAAAGAAGCCCGCAAGAAGGCAGCAGCGTCCCGAGCGCGGTCGTGGATAGCGCCAAGCCGACCATCATCAGTGAATGCACCTTGGGCAGGATGTAGAGAAGGGCGGCTGCCGCGAGCCTTAGGACGAGCGACACACCCCAGCCGCGAATCGCCAGCGTCAGCGGGCCGCCCCGAACCCGTTCGAGATCGAGTTCCATCCCTGCCATGAAGAACAAAGCCGCCAGCCCGAGTTTCCCTCCGAGCTACCCGAGCAACCCTCGGCGGTCGCCAAACCCAACACTTGCGGACCAATGATAATCCCGAGCACCATCTCCAGGACCACGACCCGCAGCCGAATGGTGATTTCCGTCAGCAGAGGCGCGGCGACGGCGATCGCCAGCACGATCAGCACCGGGTGACTATTCATGTGCTCATTTTCTATGGGTTTGTTTGTCTCGGGTGGCTGAATGCCTAGCTTGGTCAGGGGAAAATGGGATGCACTCACTGGGCCTCACGTTCCGGGGCTCTCCGCACCGGAACTGTTGCGTCTGAGCAGCGAACGGACGGCCTCCAGCAGCACGGCGCCGACAACTGGCTTGCGCAGGTAGACGCTGTTTGGAATCCGGGACGCTTGCTGCCGCGCGCTGTCCTCGTCCTGCGCGGTGATGAAGATCACCGGCCGGGGCTGGGCCGACGCGGTGAGATGGTCGAATAACTCGAAACCCGACATCCCCGGGAGCCGAATATCGAGGATCAGGCACGCATGCGACTCGGGCACAGCGCTCCCGAGGAATTCCTCCGCGGAAGCAAAGGTGTGTGCCTCAAACCCAGACGCACACAGCAGCCGTTCCAAGGCGCGTCTGAAGCTCGCATCGTCCTCGACAATAGCGATGGTGCATTTGCTTGCGAGTATGTCTGGGTGCACTTCCCCCATTATCGCAAACCTGCCGGTCACTTGGTATGGTATTTGTGGGCAAATTTCGGAGCCTGGGGGAGGCGGAGCGTCCGCCCTACACATTTTCAGCCTCGCACGTTCTCCCGTCGCTCGGCCGCGGATGTGGCCTGAAGATCTCGCCTAGCCACTCGACCGCACGCCCCAACTCGGCTGGCGATTGCACTCCCATTTTGTGCATTACTTGGGCGCGATGCGCTTTGACCGTGCGCTCGCTGGCGTCGAGCACGTCGGAGATCTGCTTATTGAGCAGGCCGCTCACGACAAGCGCATAGACCTCGCGCTCGCGCGGCGTCAGGCTTTCGTAGCGAGCGCCCCACTCCCGCTTCTGCCGCCGCGTTCCCCGCGCTGCGGCACCCCGGGCTAGCGCCCGCTGCACCGCATCGAGCAGGTCATCCCCCCGGACCGGCTTGGTGAGGAAATCCACCGCGCCTCGCTTCATCGCGTGCACCGAGGAGGAGATGTCGCCGTGGGCCGTGAGAAAGACCACCGGCAGCGGTTCTTCTGCCTGGGCCAGCGCCTCCTGCAACTCCAGCCCGCCTGGTCCCGGCATCTGTAGATCAAGCACCGCGCAACCAGCGGCATCCGAACGGCGGCGGGTGAGGAATTCCTCTGCCGAAGTGAAGGTTTCGACCTGGTAATCTGCGGTCCGGAGGCGCCGAGACAAAGCGCGGAGAAAAGACGGATCGTCATCCACCAAATAGATGATCGGCGCGCCCTGACGCTGGATCTCGCTCTGGGGGGTGGCGGCTTCGTGAGTCATGTGGGCTTTTCCCCTTTGAGGCATCCTATCGTCGACAGGCTTTATAAATAATGGGCACCAGATCCCTATCCGAAGCGAAAGTGTATCAAGCTTAATCAGACGTTCCCATTGTACTTTAGTCCAATAGACGGTGAAATCGATCTTCGCAGGAAGCGAGCGCTTTATTGGATTGTCGTAGACCAAGGCATCGAGCAGTCGGCGCTTGTTTAGATCGGCCGCTACATTCCGCTTTTTTGCACGAAGGTACAATAGCGGTGGCCGATCAGGATAGATAATCTTCCCTCTATTGCTTGGTGCGCGCCCGAGCAAGCTGCACCGTCCCCCGGCCTCGTAATACCTACTTCAATCAATAAAGCTTCCTGGATCGCGCTATGCATTTCTGACAATGAAAGGACGAAGACTCGCTCGTAGCGCAACAGGCACGATTTCGAAAGGCGCTCAACTCGCATTGTTGCTTTGCGGTCTTCTTGGGATTTCCGCTTTACTGCTGGTTTTAAGCGGAACAATGGCGATCCCCAACGCTACCGCCTCCAATCCCGATGCGCCGTCCGAGAATCAAGTTAACAGGAAAGCGCCGCCGGCAATGGCATGGATCCCCGGAGGCGCATTTTTGATGGGAACCAACGACAAA
>CAWEXO010000006.1:0-20262 GCA_963813025.1 uncultured Verrucomicrobiae bacterium
GCCCTTTCACGGCGGTAACACGGGTTCGAATCCCGTTAGGGTCGCCAA
Organism: uncultured Verrucomicrobiae bacterium; assembly: GCA_963813025.1. Classification (GTDB taxonomy): domain Bacteria; phylum Verrucomicrobiota; class Verrucomicrobiia; order Chthoniobacterales; family JAFAMB01; genus CAVSUL01. The sequence goes on from CAWEXO010000006.1 coordinate 49, forward strand.
CTATCTAAGTTGCTTTTTTAAAAGGACTTATGATCAGACCCTCCGGAGGAATTCGGGCAAGTACTTACAAAAGTGCTTACAGATCCGTCTAGGGCCGCCTTTGGTCGCCAATATTCGCCAGAAGGAGAAAAACGATGCCTCGGCCTCGACAGCGAGGAAATGCACCAGCTCTAAATCGTGCTCGGGAAAAAGGCCCGACCAACGCACCCGGCTTGCGCTCGCCCATGGTGTCGGAAGCTAAAATTCTTAATTAGCCTCCATTAATTCCGAAATAGGCACATCATGCCATAGCTGGCGCGATTGCAGTATTTCTCACCGCGTGCTCTTCAATTACTGAATGGGGATATAAAATGCCAACGAGCAGGTCGAAATATTGTTTGCCGCACCCACTCGTCCGTTCAAACAGATCGGGATAGTGTCGGCCTTGGGCGGCGCGTTTTCGTCCGACTTGGCGATGTACAAGAAGCTTAGGAAAGCTGCGGCTGACCTCGGTGCAAATGCGGTGATCGTCACTGGTCAATCGCAAGGAATAATGACGGCGCCAGGGGCTCAAACCACGATCGGTTCAGCAAATACCGTCGGTTCGATAACACCGATGGGTCGTTATAGGGCTTCTGTAAACGCAAACACGACCTCGACAGCAACCACAGTCGGTATGCCCGCGATGACCTTTTCCTACCCGAAGAATCAAGGCATTGCGATTAGGTACACTGATCGGGTGAGTCCGCCTTTCACGGCGGCAATTTCTCGAGGGAAAGACGAAATATTACCGCAGCTTCGAACAGAAGATCGTCCCGCGCCGTCTTTTCGGCTGAGTGAACTCAGCGAGACCTGACCCCAGCTCCTTTCCTGGTCGTGCAGCGTCTGGCGCGATTTGGCTGGCAACAGGGTCTCATCTTCACCGATTGTCCAGTGGCTCCTTTAGTGTATTGGACGTCGCTGGCTAACTGCAGCCTCAAACGTGTATCGATGAAACAGGTGAAAAAATGGCAGCAGTTTGAGACTCTGACGGCAGATATTCAGCGAAAGCTGGCGCCAGACGCAAAGATCACGCCCAAAGCGCGCGTCAGGGGCAAAGACTCGGGCGCGGCGCGAGAAATCGACATTCTCGTCGAGTCCAAAGTTGGTCAATTTGAGTTGCGTGTTGGCATCGACTGCAAGGACTATAAAAATCCTGTAGACGTTGGCGAAGTTGGAGCTGTCGTCGAGCTTTTCAAAGATACACGCATGAACAAAGGAGCCATCGTCGCAGCATCCGGATTTTCTGGAGCTGCTAAGACAATGGCGGAGAGTAATGGGATTGAGCTTTATAAACTTGTCGACACGGGCGAGCACGCGTGGCGATCATTTGTGACAGGAAGCGTCCTGGTCCATTACGTTGCTTTGTCGGCTTTTCAGCCAAATCTGACAATCGTAGGAACTCCCGCAAAACCAGCGGTCGTCCGGTTTCAATCATCGGAGATACACCTTATTCAACTCTACCATGCGGACGGTACACTTCTTGGCTGCATTCAGAACCTAATCGCCGAAGCCTGGGAGCGTGGGTTGATACCGAAGTGCGGCGGACAGCACGAGATAGCATCGTTGACCCGCGAACCGTCCTTCGTTGAAACAGACGGGCAGCTTTACCCAGTGTCTTGCGCTCCAATTCTTACTGTGGAAGAGAAATATTTCCTCGAGGATATACCCATCCACAATGTTCAAGGGCTTCAAGATCAGCGGACCGGTCGGGTTTTATTCGGCTCGATAGCAGTGCCCCCTCTTACAATTGCCGAAATTCGCAAGAATATGCGGGAGGTTGTTTCCCCGGATCAGCTCCCTGTGAAGCCACTTCTTACCTACGAGGCGCTTGGTTCCATACCCATGATAGTTTTGCAGTCAGTCTCGACGTAAATTGTTATCCAACGGTGCTAAGCATCAAGTTCAAGCGGCGCACCGTTAACAGCTCCGCAATGAAGCAGTTTTACCCTTCAACCGCACACGTTGCGCGAGCTTAGCCGCTTCGTCTCAGATTCGGCAACCACTCCTCGGCAGCTCGCCGCGCTTCCCTGGCCTTGCGTTCAGCTATGCCATCACCATAGGCATTTTCGCTGAATCTCCTTGATACATCTCTGCCGTTCTCTTTCCAGTACGCTTCCCAAAACCAGTCAATAGCGTCCCGACCTTCCTGGAGCTGCGTCTAATGCCATAATTCCTTTTCGCTTTTCGAGCCATCGATTCCCAACGAAAATTACCGCGAGGATTCCTGATGCCACGCTCAAAAAGCTTCGATTACTACATGGATGGAATTGATTGGTCCCACGGCCACGGCTACCGGATCCCAATACCTACGTCGACGCTACCGGAGCCAAGCACATCTACCATCAGACTTTTTCGACCCGGAAACTTGGGCTGGACATGATTGCAGCTAAGCGTCTAGCCATGGCCGAACGCGACCGGCTCGTACAAGTTCTAGGCGCCGCGCCTCCGAAAAAGAAGAAGGCTCGGCGGCGCTCCAAGCCCAAGAGGCGCGTGGGAGTTTACACGGCTGAATTACTGGCCTACCGGAAAACCTAACTGTATTGAGTGGCTTACTGGCGAGCGAATGGCAAAACCGAGCGCAAGTATTTTTGCAATTACGTCTCTTAGGCTCAGATCTAACCAAGCAGAAAGCGATCGAAGCACGGCGAGAAGCGGAGCGGCGCTTTCCCTCTCCGGCACCGAGCTGGTCAGATTCGTGATTCGGGCTAATCAGATTTTGCCAGTCGCGTCTTGACCCGATTCGAACGTGAAGACAAAGCGAGTAAGCTGCTATTATTCCCACTTGATCCGGCTCGTCAGCACAATCGCTCAGACTCCAAGGCTGATTTCAGGTGACATGACCCCGGAACGGGACAGGTCCTAAATGTAGTTCTGCTGGTTGGTATGGGACTAGTGGACTGGTAGCTAATTGTTATTACAAGGTGGCGTCCAGACTTATCCATAATCGCCCCGGTCCGGCGTGCTGCGAGAATGCCTGGGACAGGTACGCGACGTCTCAGCAGCGCGCCGGACCGGAAAAAGGCGATTGTGGGTAAGTCGCGCATTGAAGCCGCCCGGCTCCGAAGCCGAAGGTTTGTCTTTGTGGGCCTTCTCTGGCTGCTGGGCAGCGAATCGATCCGGCGTCAGATAGCTCAAGGCGCTATGGGGTCGTCGTTGATTGTACTCCACCCGCCAAGCCTCGATGATGACCCGGGCTTCGGCCAGTGAAACGAAGATTTCGCGATTCAGACACTCGTCGCGAAACTTATCATGGAAGCTTTCGATGTAGGGTTGTTCCCACGGGGCGCCGGGCTAGAAATAGAGGGTTCTAATCTCTTTGGTACTCATCCAGTCGCGAATAGCCCCGGCGACGAACTCCGAACCGTTGTCACTGCGGATGTGCTGAGGTAACCCGTATTGCTCGATAGCTTCTTCGATTACGGCGATCGCGTCGATGGCCCGAATGGAGCGCCGGGGCTCAATCGCAAGGCTTTGTTTGGTGAACTCATCGATCAAGGTCAGAATGCGTAAGGCTCTGCCGTTTCCCAGCTGGTCATGGATGATATCCCAGCTCCAGACGTAATTAGCCTGCTTGGCTCTCTGACGCTGGGCCATCGCGGTTCCCAGCCGCCTGGTCCGGCGCGCTTCATCGACTTCCATCCCTCCGTATTTTCGTTTCCAGCCATAATAGGATTGCTCGCTGACATTGTGCTTGGCACACGTCGCTCTCACCGTTCCGGCCTGGCCTTCTTTCAGTATCCCGATGATTTGCTCTGCGCTAAATCGACTTCGCTTCATTCGTTCTGCTTCCTTTTGATGGAGCAGAACTACAGTTTTCAATCGTCCACTTTTTGGGGTTCAGGCCACTACCGCTCTTCCGGCGGCTTCCCCACGGGAATCGCACCAAGCTGCGTCATCATGCTCAGGCCATCCATTAGGATTCGACTCTCCGCCATCTTGCCCGCCATCAGCCGATCGACGACCATACCTTTCACGGTTATCTGCTTGCCTGTGGCAGGAACGCCGAAGAATTCGCCGCGATGAGTGCCATGCCAGGTAAAGCGGCTAAATACCTTTTCCCCTTCTGCTACCATCTCCTCGATCACCCAACGGATGTCGGGAAAGGCGGTGCGAAACGCACCAATCACCTGTTTAAGACCTTCGCGCCCCTGCTGCTGGCCAGGAAGAGGCTCGAGTTCCACGAAATCAGCGGCCACGAGATCGTCCGCCCGCTCAAGTTGACCTTGATTGATGACTTCCTCAACAAAACTGGCGATCACTGCTTTGTTCTCCGTTGCTGCCATGGAATTCCCTTTTTCAGCGAACTTCTGCAACTCAGTCAATCGTGTAGTTGGCTAGACGGATTCGATTAGAGTCGGATTCGCTGTAACGCTGGTATGTGACAACGCGTCTCAGGCGATCGAAGCGAATCTGGCCGATCTCTTGATGCTTGGCAGACGCTTTCTGCCATTGCCCACCCGGGAGGTACCGCCCAACTGGGCCAAGCAAGTTTGAATATCGTCGCAAGAGCTGGGCTCTTCGAAGCGCGAGAATGCTTTGTTTAGGGGAAGGGCGGCTGAGGAGCGATCGAGTGATCCCCGTTGTCGGTGACCTTCGAACCGCCGATTACCACCGTGAAAAAACCACTAGCGCTGCTGAACTCGCCGTCGCTAACGCTGGCCCCGAAGCCACTGGCGGTATTGAGCCCGCCCCCGCTGACGCTGGTGTCAGTATTGCTGGCAGTGTTCTCCGCGCCGCCGCTGATGCTGGCCGAGTTGCCGCTGGCGGTGTTCAGACTGCCGCCGCTGACGCTGGCTGAGGTGCCGCTAGCGGTGTTCTGCGAGCCGCCGCTGACGCTGGCCTGGCGGCCGCTGGCGGTGTTCTGCGAGCCGCCACTGACGCTGCCGTAGACTTGGCTGGCGGTGTTCTCCGAGCCGCCGCTGATGCTGGTCGCCTCATTGCTGATGGTATTACGGTCCCCTGCAACAAGGCCTCCGAAAGCAGTCTTGGTAAACCGATTATAGCGCCCAATGACCAGGTTGTGCGACCCGCCGCGTTCGCCGGGATTCAGGGGGACCGTCGGAATTATTTCGTCATAGCCAATGATCAAGTTGCCCAGCCCGAGGGGATTGCCATTGTCGTCGGTCGTGCCCGAGCCGCTGACGATGTGAATGTTCGCGCCGCTAATAGTGATATTCGGCCCTGCCACGCCGCTCTCCGGGTTGGGATCGACGCTAACAAAAGAGCCAAGCAGTAGCGCGTGATTGGATTTGACAGCGGCTAACTGGTTCTGCAGCGAAGAGACTTGTGTTTTCAGGGCCGCCACCTCCGCTTTCAAAGCCGGAAGTTCTCTTAACAAGCCTTTAAGGCTTGTTAGCTCTTGAGGAGTTGGCGACTCTGAACGGATGCCTTGGGCATGCGCTACGGAGCCAACCGTCTGGGCAGCCAAAGAAAGCACTGTTGAAACAAGGCAGCAGTGGATTCGATGCATCTTCGGTTTCCTTTGTAGGGGATTCCCCTTGGGAAAAGGGACGTTTCGCAAGAGGGGCTCGGAGAGGGGCGGGAAGTACAGGACGCAAGGCTTCATCGTGAGGACGGCATTGAAGTTTAGGGCCGACCTCCCAAACGACGCCCAGGCTCTTCTCCGCGTCTATACTCCTTTGGGGTGGGGCGCCGGTCGATCCCAGGCTTTATCGGGTGGCCCCCGCCTTCGGGTTCGGGACTCTTCGCGGAACATCTTGAGCAATGGAAGCTCGGGAATCACATCTTTGGCCGAGGGTGATTTTTTATCCGCAAAGGACGACCATATCGCCTTTAAGGCCATCAACGCCCGGCTTGAAACCGTCGATACCGCGCCGAGCTACCGAGAAGCATTCAGGAGGCGACGATGTCTCATTCCGGCTGACAGCTTCTATCAATGGAAGAAGATTCCGGGCGGTAAGATTCCGTATGCGGTCGGGATGAAAGATGATTCGCCGTTCGTGTTTGCCGGGCTTTGGGAGGCTTGGAAAGATCCGTCAACCGACAAATGGCTGCACACCTGCACGTTCATCAACGGCGAACCGAACGAGCTAGTAGCCGAAGTGCATACCCGAATGCCGGTGATCTTGGCCGAGGAACATCACGCGCAATCGTTGGGCGAAGTCCAGGACGGCGACCTCAAAGAATTGCTGAAGCCATTCCCAGCGGACCGCATGAAGATGTGGCCCACCAGCTCGCGAGTGAACAGTCCGGATAACCACGAAGAAGGGGTCCTAAAGCCCATCTAGCCAGGGGCGAGCGCAGTGGAATCGGAATCCTTTAACTATCTCTCGGTCCTGCTCGCGATTGTCCTCGGACTGGCGATTACGCAATTACGCAGGTCCTGCAAGGCTTGCGGGGGCTGATCCTGACCAGGGCGAAGGTGAAGCTCTACCTCCCGACCCTGATCTGGGCCGGGCTAGTGCTCCTCATCGCCATTCAGGCGTGGTGGGCGAGTTTCAGCATGCACATGCGCGCCCATTGGACCTTCCTGGCACTCCTCGTAATCGTGCTGCAGGCGATCAGCGTGTACATGAGCGCGGCGCTGGTTCTGCCGGACGTCACCGGGGACGCCATCGTCGATCTGCGGGACCACTATTTCGCGCATAGAAGCTGGTTCTTTGGTGCCTTGCTCGCGACCGTCGTATTTAGTGCGGCGAAGGATCTCGCTCTGGAGGGGCATCTGGCCGATCGCATGAACTTAGCGTATCACATGATCTTTGGCGTTTTGTCGATTACGGGCGCGATCACGCGACGAGAGTGGTTTCACAAGCTGATGACACTCGCTTTTGTTTTACTGTTCTTCCTCTACATCACCTTGCTGTTCGCGCGTCTGTATCCTGCAATGTCAGTCCGGTTGCACAATTACGCGGAGGTCAGGGCTTATCTGGACAAGGAGCACGCCGATTGGCTCCGGGCTTTGACACCGATGGAGGCGCTCTTGATCGAAGGGCTTGAACCTCCCCAGAACCGTCGGCGCGGTGACGATTTCCGTGCCATCGAGTATATTCAGCGGGAAGATCCCGAGCTCGAGCGTCGAAGGCTAGCGAGCCTTCTGGGAGAGATCCAATCCAGGCTCAATCTGCGTTGAAATACAAGGGCTGGCATCAAGGCTCGAGAGCACTCAACCAAGCACGTCGTCGAGTGGAACGGCCAAAAAACACGAGTGGCCTTGAGCGATGATCTGACATGGGCACTCGCTTACATAACTACAAGGAAGTCAGAGAATACCTCGAAAAACTGCACCCGAACTGGCTCCGGGTTTTTACGCCGCAGCACATCAACGCGCCAGCCGACCGTTGGCCGCAGAAGGTGTGGGCTGTCTCATCCGTCAATGCCGCGATGCAGAACTACGTCGGCGTCCAGGAGCATCAGACCAGGCCGAACCCGGCGCTCGCGGTTGTCCACGGCCAGGTGGCTCTGCTTCTGCGCTACGACGTGCCGACCTACTATGTTTCCCGGGAACTTCTGGCTGCCGTGCTTCGGACGGAGCTTCCCGATGACATGGTCTTCGAGGCAATTGCGTCCCCGTTTGATGCCGTGGTCTTTATGCTGCCGAAAGGAACCGTGCGTCACCCGAGCGACGGCGAGTGTCCGTTCTGGTCCTCTCACGAACCAGCAAAGGACCAACTTTATCGCTTCCAATCCCCGAGCTGGTTTCAAGCTCACGGCTGAACAGGACACAGTGCTGGTGACCACCTACATGCCGGAAGCGTCGCTGAGCATTAACCTATTTTAAGAGTGTTCCGCTGATTCCGGGCGCAACCATCAAAGCATCAAACAAGCATTTCAGCAGGCCAGCTCGGCCCCATTCAGTCTGATCGTCAACGACGAACTGGCCGATAATGAAGGAGGGACCGATCTCTCGGCTGAGGATTTCGTCGACAAGCTCTGGCTGCTTTCGATTACCCTGCTTCTGATCATGGTTTCCGGCGAGAAGGAAAATGCCTAAAACTTTTCTCGCACCAAGTAAATCCTGGGCCCCGTGTCACCGGAGTCGTGCTGCATACGCAAAAAGTGTCCACGGTACTTGAAATCGATTCTGTCTTTGGCACCCATAAGATACACTAAGCGCACCGTGTGAAATCCCGGTCCCGAGCCCCAAAGGCCTTCGGTCTCAAATTTGTTTTTCCATCGGAAACAGAGATACTTTGAAAGTGAGCGTAGGAACTCTGTTCGTTCCTCAAACGCAATCCAGGGAGTTGATGCTGCACCCGCTGGTTAGCGGATTTTTGCAGGCCGTTCTCCGACCATCGAAACGACTGAGGTTTGGCGCTGAGCACCACGCAGCGTCGATTTAAACTTTGAAAGACTCCCCGAGGCCCGACCCCCAACTTTTCGACTGGAAGCTTTAATATTCTTTCCAAGGCCGGGTCAGGGGGAAGTTGATCTTTTTCTACGAATGTGATGGTCAGTTATTAAAAGTGGTCTTTTTCTGGCTGTTTCCCAGTCGTTCTGAGTAGAAATAACGCCGGCTCTGCAAGCCTTCCTATCGCCATACCGGAAGTCGACAGGCTCCCTATTGCCACGAGTAGGAGTGCCAAACGTCCTCGTCGTCTAGACCGTCTCCGAGCTAAAGTGGAGAAAGCTGCCAGCCTTTATCACTGGATACCGAGCCGGCTCCGAGATTCGTTCATTTCTTATCTTTACGCCACTAGGAATGGTGAGAACTATGTATCATCCCAAGCCGGATATTCTCCCGGCCGCACCAATTCGATCGAAGGCTTAATTAGTGGGTACGTCCCGCTTCTCGATTTTGTATGATTCTCGAATGCTCAAGTGGATGCTATTAAACGAGCCTATAAACGATTTTAGGACCTTTGCCATGCGATAATCAGCACTCGCATTGATCGATAGAAACAGTCTCAATCGGACCGCAAGCCCTGCATTCAGGCGTTCTTTAGGAATATAAGCAGAAATGCGCGGACCTTCCTGTCGGGCAAACTGTGATTCGGATAGACCCAACCTTCGAGAATTTCGATCGGGATAGTGCCGACGGGAATATTGGGCGCTGGGCAGCCGTCAATGATAGCCCTGAGGATTTCTGTCACCGTTTCCGCTCTAAGGTTGGGTAGGTCCTTGTTGTTATACACTGTGGAGTTGCCCTCGTTGCGGCCAACAGGAACATTGGTCTCCGTTGACTTAAAAGTAAGCTTGTATTCAGCAAGCGTGGGGTCCGAACTCGCATTCTCGTGGAGCAAAACTGTAGCGGGAGTGGCAGGATCGAGTTGTTTTTGCCAGTCTGCTCTTTCGCCGTCGGCATAGCCGCGGACCAACAACAGCGCTTGTGCAGCCATCATCTTGAGCCGCATCTGTACGAATGCAAATTCTGCAAGCTCAGGAAGCAGGTTTTTACTCAGATCGTATCCCGTTGGCTTAGCCATTCCTGCGATCGCCTGCTGTAACGAAACGCCTTGGTTCATGGCACGCGCAGCTGCCTCGCAGACGATACCCACAACTTCACTGCGCAGGTTTTCAGTGAGCTTATTATTGTAATCCCCTTCGACACTATATTTCTCGGATTCGAAGTCAAAAAGTCCCGCGCCTCGCCCCAACGCTTGGTCCTGCTCGAACTCCTTTTTGTAAATTTGGAACGTCGCTACAGCCTTTCGCCCATCTATCTTTGGCCAGTAGGTAGGCTCAATCCGGAGTTGGGAAAGCTCGTTGTTTAGCTCGTTGACCTCCTTGCTTAGGCTGTTGTACTCTTTGCGTTGTCGGTCGCTTAGGGAAGAGTCATTCATTGTCGCCCAGGCAAATTTCGCAATCTCGTGCGCTTCAGCGAGCTTTTGTCCTAGAACCTCATTCCCAGCCGTCACCTTAGCTATTTCGGATGAGCGCTGATCAACCAATCTCTTCGTGACCTCGAGATCGCCTTTCGTTTTCTCTAGTTCAGCTTGAGCATCCTTTTTCTCTTTCTCCCAGTCGGCTCGTTCTTTATCGAGGGTGCTTTTCGTTTCTTTCAGCTCAGCGGTAAGCTGAGCGTTTTCCTTTTCGACACTCGGCGAATACTGACTAAAGCAATACGCGATCACGAAAAGCGCAAATGCAGCCAATGCGATACCGACGGGCGCATCGAGCTTGATTCCCTTCACCTCGAAGAGAGCTCTCCCCGTAACGCCCTTTATGAACTGGGCTTACCCCGATATTTCGGACACTAATTTGGGCTGATTTGTTTCTCTAGCTCGTTGTTTGGTTGATAGGCAGAACGCTCCACTGCGGTCAAGAAGCAATCCGGCATAAACGGCCTGCTTCCCGCGCTGCGCGCGGGCCCTGCCATTTATTCCGTTTGCTCTCTTGACCTTTGTTCGACGTTCTGAATACAGGTAACTGTCATTTTCCTTCGGAAAGTGCTTCTCCACTGGAAGTCTTTTTGGCGCGTTATCACAGGGCTCAGTTTGCCAGGTTTTCGAACTCTGCCGGGGCCAGATAACCAAGTGCACTGTGCCGACGGCGCCGGTTGTAAAAGACTTCGATGAAGGAGAAGATTTCCACTCTCGCCTGGGTGTGAGTTCCAAATCGGCTGCGGTAGACGCACTCCAGCTTGAGAGTACTAAAAAAGGCTTCCATGGCGGCATTATCGTAACAACAGCCTTTGCGACTCATGCTCCCAAGGACGCCCTGGGCCCTGAGCAACTTCCGATAGGCGGCACTGGCATACTGCACCCCTCGATCAGAATGATGAACCAGGCCTTCCGGTGGCCGACGATGAACCAATGCCATCGCCAGGGCCGTGGCGACCAACTCGGTGCCCAAGTGATGGGCAAACGCCCAACCGATGATTCGCCGGCTATAGAGATCCATAATCACCGCCAAGTACAACCAGCCTTCCTCGGTCGCAATGTAGGTGATATCACTGACCCAGATCTGATCCCGCCGGGTAGCTCGAAGCAACTCGGCCAGCCGATTGGGAGCGATCGGCTCTTCATGGCAACTATCGGTGGTTTTGGGCCGGTAATGCCGCTTCTGCCTCCCGCAGAGCCCCAGCTCTCGCCGGATCCGATCAATGCGTTTGCGGCTGTGATGACGTCCCTGACTTTCCAGTTCGGCGTGCAGCCGCGGCGTGCCGTAAGTGCCACGACTCTCCCGGTGGATCAGACCGATCTGTTCGGCCAAAATCCGATCTTCCAGGCCACGCGAACCGGGGCTTTGTGCTCGCTCCAGCCACTGATAAAACCCACTGCGACTCACACAAAAGGATTCGCAGAGTACCTCGATCGGATAAGCCTCTTTCATCTGCTTAATCCGTTCGTACCGCGCGAGGGTTCCTCGCAGACAATGCCCAGAGTTTTTTTTAGTATCTCCCGTTGCTGGCTCAGCTCAGCAATCTGACGCTGTTGCTTGCGGACCAGCTTTTGGAGCCCCTCCACATCCTCCGGCAGTCCTGAGACCAGCGAACTCTGGCCGCTCGAGCCGCCACTCTCAACCAGTCCAAAATACTTCCGCTTCCATTCATAAATCGTGTACCCGCTCACGCCAAGCTCAGCGGCGACTTCTTTGACCCGCCTCCCGCCATGCAGAACCATCTCCACCGCTTGGCGTTTGAAGCTTTCATCATATTTCTTGGGCACGGCATTCGAAGATAATGTTCTTTCCATTCCTTTTCCTTCTCTTGTGCCAAATCTCTGCGTAAAAGGGAACAGCAGGACGCCTCCAGCTGCAAAGACAACGCAAACGATAATGATGCCCCAAAGGACGTTGAGCAAGTGAGGCCTCCTGGCCGAAGATGAAAGCAAACCGGTTGAACTCCGTCAAAGCAAAAATCGACTGCGACAGCTAACAAGTCTCGTTTTCCGCTTCTTAGTCGCAAAGAAACTACATTTCCGAGCTTAGAGGATGGTGTGACAGTCCTCCCAGCTTTGGGTTGTTTCGGGATTAATACCCACTGCGCGTAACCGCTGGGCCCAGGTCTTCCCAACCCTCCAATGCATAGTATCAGATGACAGTGCCTCAACCCGAATTTTAAGTTACCTAGACGCAAGCGTTCTGAGTAACATTCCGTCGAAAAAGTTCCGCTTATCTGGTTGATATTCGCGGTCGCGCCGCACCCGTCAGTCAAGCCATCGAGCGGAAGGACCCGCAGCGGACTCCTCTCATCATGAGCGGCTCTCAAAGGTGACGGCTCGCCTCGGCTTCGCGCGTATCGCTGACCAGACTGTCGATCACACAATGCCTCCATTTCGCTCTAGCCTATGCTGTGGTAACAGGCCCACAAATTTCTGCGGATGTTTGTCTAGAATATTGCCGATAATCTTCTCATCCAGAACATTCGGTCGTACCTCTCACCCGCGCCAGATCTCGACTCAACCCGCTTTCCGGTTCACGACCGCGGCTATGGACTAAGGGGGCAATACCCATGACAGAGGCAAGTTGATACGCTTCTTTTATGAAAAAATTCTGATACGACTCTTGCGACACCGGTGATCCCAAATTCGCATCAAATGGGGCACATCGTGCTGAATCATCCAGCGCTTCCCTCCAGAACAGCCTGCCACCCGTGCGGGACCGGCACAGAAAGGCCGTGCTCCGGCAAGCGTTTCTCCCAATTTTCGCCGCCGTTCTGGTGAACCTCGCCGCGTGCACCACTCAGAGCGGCTCGATGAGCCTACAAGGCAAGCCGCTGTCTGGTTACGTGCAAATGACCCAAGTCCAAGCTGCCTATCTGGGCAGCGGCAATGCGGGCAACGGTACTCTGAGGTACCCGGGGCGTACTTACCCATTCATGGTCGGCGGGCTCGGTGTTGGAGGGATCGGCATCTCGAAGATCGAGGCGAAGAGTGAGGTCTACGGACTGGAGCGCCTCCGCGATTTCCCGGGCGCGTACATTCAGGGCCGATATGGGTTTGCCCTGGGCACTACGAGCGCGGGCGACCTTTGGCTGAAGAACGGAAATTGGTGTGATCATGCGTCTGGTCGCGAAGCGACAAGGGCTGATGCTGAGTGTGGGCGGCGACGCGGTGGTGATCCAAATGAACCAGTGAGAGGGGGTACGCCATGAAATTTTTAGGCGATATTTTGCGTCTTCCAACTCTGGCTTGCATCCCACCGGCATCTCTCCGCGCGTCTCGCGCATCTGCCTTATTGCAGCAGTCACACGGTAAGCATCGTCGAGATCGAATGCAGAAAGGCGCGCAGAGATGGCGTCCCAATGTTTCACTTCACTGTGTCGAGCGGCGCCGTGGTGACCGCGGGCATGGTGGGACTTTCTGCTGATCCGGAAGCACCGGGAAGCCCTACAGCAACGCGCTGTGCTGGCAGGGAATTCCAAGCCGCGAACAATAACGCTCGAACCGACGCGTCTCAGCCGGTCGGGTCGAGTCTCAGATCCGCCAACGTGGGACTGGTGGCGTCGCGCCCTCGATACCGCGACCGGCTCTAAAATTTGAGCCCAACCGTAATTTGTGCGCCGTGCAGCCACAGTTGATAGAGGAAGCTGCTGCTTTCGTCGCGGAAGTCATCATAGAGAGCCCGGTAGCCGACCTCGGAATAGATGCGCCGGGTAAGTTGGCAGCCGACTCCGGCGTAGCCTTGCCACGCGATATCGGATCCGATGCCGAAGCCACCCACGTCGGTTTCCGCGGTGAGATAGAACACCTTGCTGAGATTTAAGCGCCCTCGTAAACCGATCAAAGGATCGAACCAGTTATCGTAAAACGAAAAGCTTCGATTCAGGCGGTCCGTCACGCTACTGGCGACCTGGTTTGTTAGTTCGGCTTTTAACTGAGTGACTCTGGCTTGAACACCTGCATGGATCGCTGCCACCAGCTCCGGCTCTCGGCTCTGGATCAGCTGTTGGACCAAATCGCGTATTTTACCCAGTTGGTCACTGGCAATCGGACCGACTGGCAGAGTTGGGTGACGTCCTTCCAAAGACGTAAGCCGGTCTGCAATGTTTTCCTGAATGAGCGTTCGCAGGTCAGAGTTAGGCCTGAGCGTTCACGTAGAGAAGGTCCCCGAGCACGCCAAACCGGCCTCTTCGTATTTCAGCGGTAGTCGAATAAACCACATTAATATGCGAGAGAATCTGGCCAACCCCCACATTCACGTACGGGTTGACGCCGTGAAACCCGGTGTGGCCGCTGAACCCGGCGAGCCAAATGGGACCGCCTACCGTGATTTCCCAGGGTTCAGTTGATTTAACTGGTGGTTGTTCGACCACCTTTGCTTCTTCCTGGGGCCCAGCCAATCCTGCGATGAGTGGAAAAACGTAAATCGCTACTGCGCTCAGTTTAACAAGGAGATTCATATCCAGGAGCAAGCGTAAAAATGCCCCATAGTGATTTTTCCGAGACCTCCGGCATGTGGTCAAGGCCGCACTCAACACTAGCCGCTCCGGAAGAGTCTTATTTCCGTTCGCGGTGAAATTCTATCTGCAGATGGAAGCTAGGATGGAGCACAGTTGAGCTCCGCCGATCACTGCGCTGTCTCTATTTTTACTTAGAAGGCGAATCTGAGGCCGAAATTGGTCTGGACAAAGTCGATGTTGCCACCACGCCCATTATGATCAATGATGTTATAACTAGCTTCGCCGAAGAGCCCGATATTGGGAGTAAAGCGATATTCGAATCCGCCGCCGATGTTCCCGAGCGGAGCACTTCGGACGTTTTCAGATGCGTTTCTGAACCTCGAATTGAACTCCGCAAAGCGAGTGTTGATCGTAGACCCATTCCCGCCTGCGAAAATCGCACCGAGTCCACCGAACACGTAAGGCGCCAAGTGAACACTCGGCCAGTAGTCATCTAGCGGGAGACGCAGTATGAGGTCGGAGGATATGACACCCGCCGACGTACTGGCAGAGCCGGTTCTGCTCACCTGCTTGACACCATTGATACTCTCAGTCACCGTGAAAGTTCCGGTCGAGAGCGATAATCCCGCTCCTTGGAACCTGAAACCTAAATATTTCCAAGGAAGATAATAACTAAAATCCATACCTCCGCCCCAACCACTGGGGGTGGATTGGCCCGAGAGGGTAGTGGTGATGGTTTGGGTTGGAAACGGGGGAATCGAAAGAAAACTAGTTCGCGTGCCGGTTGGATTGTTTCCTGTTCCGGTCGCATAGGTCCCGAACGCTCCGATATCGAATTCGTTCCCTCTGAAGTATGAAACCGGCGGCGGAGGTGGCGCCGGAACAACTTGTTTCGAGGATATGACTGGTTCTCCGGCAAGGGAGACAACTGCTTGTGAGGCGAGGGCCACAGCGGCTAAGGCAATTAATCTTTTCATAGGAGTAGCTGTTTAGTTGTAGACTGCTTTGTATGGAGCCTCGGTATTTGGCAGCCTCTCGTTCACGGGTCCACGAAAGGCCCCCAGACCCCTTAGTCGAAGTAAAAGTGTATCAATCCTGACCGGCCACCGATATGGTACTTTAGGCCCATGCGCCGGTCTCTTTTTTCTCGCTGGTCTAAACCAGATCACTTCGGTTAGATTTGTCGGCCGTCTATTTAGGAGAGTGCCCGGCGATGTAACCGGCTCGCGAGGTGTTTTGCTGCTGTCGCGAGCAGGAATTCCGACCGATGGAAAGAGGAGTATACCCCTGTAAATGGTCATCGTCCCAAACCCAATCCAGTAGTAAAAGGCGATGTGAACTCGGAACCATTTCATCATGTTTAAACTGCCCGACACTGAATCGATCGAGTTGCCATGAGCTGGGTCACGATCATTTGGACGATGGTCGCATCCGCCTGTCTCACGCTGGGCGTGGTGCATGTGCTGGTCTGGTGGTACCGACCTGGGGCGCGCGCCAATCTGCTTTTTGCGCTGACGGCGGTGGGGACCGCAGGCTTGGGGGCGAGCGAGTTGTGGATGATGCGGGCGGAGACGCCCGAAGCATTCGGCCTGGCGCTACGCTGGGGTTATGTGCCCGTCTGGGTGCTGATCCTATCGCTCGTCGGATTCGTGCGGGTCTATTTGCGGGTTGGGCGTTTATGGCTGGCCTGGACGATCTGCGGCGTACGGACGCTATCGCTGATCCTTAATTTTGTTTGCACCCCGAATCTCAACTATCGGGAGATCAACGGCCTTCGACACGTCTCTTTTCTCGGTGAAAGAGTCGCTATCGCTGAGGGGGTTCCGAACCCATTGATGCTGATCGGCCAGTTGGGGCTGCTGTTGCTGGTGATCTTTGTGGCGGATGCCGCGATCACCGTCTGGCGGCGGGGTGACCGGCGACAGGCGCTGTTGGTCGGCGGCAGCATGGTTTTCTTTGTTTTGGCAGGAGCAGGGCAGGCGAGCCTGGTGCTCTGGGGAATCATTCATGTGCCAATCACAGCGAGCTTGTTCTATATGTCGATCGTGGCGGTGATGGGCTACGAACTGAGCCAGGATGTGTTCCGCGCCTCGTGGCTGTCGGATGAACTACGCGAGACCCGGGAGCAGATGGCCCTCGCGACTGATGCCGCCAACCTGGCCATGTGGGCGTGGGATGTGTTGAAAGATGAGGTTTGGATGACGGATAAAGGACGCGCTTTGTTTGCCTTCGCACCGGACACACGCCTGGACTATGCGAAGCTGATCACGCGGATACATTCCGATGACCGAGTAGCCCGAGAGGCGGCGATCAGGCGCGCGATCGATACCCAGGGTGAATACAACATGGAATATCGGGTGCTGTTGCCGGATGGGACGCAGCGTTGGATCGACGCGCGGGGGCACTGTATGAAGGTTGGGGACGCCAAAGGCCTCCGGCTCCTTGAAGTCTCGCTGGATGTGACCGCGCAGAAGCAGGCGCAGGACCGGTTTCGGCTCGTTGTAGAATCTTCTCCGGACGGTATCGTTCTGTTCGACGCGCAAGGTCACATCGTGCTGGTGAACGCCCGCGTGGAAAAGATGTTTGGTTATGGACGCGATGAACTCACCGGACAACGCATCGAACTCCTCGTGCCGGAACGGTTCCGCAGTGAGCGCCCTACTCATGGGGTCGACCTTCATGCCGCCCCTGCCGCCCGGGCCGCGGGGGCCGGCCTGGAGGTCTTCGCCCGGCGGAAGGACGGGACCGAGTTCCCGGTCGAGATCGGGATCAGCCCCATCCAAAGCCAGGAAGGCGCGCTGGTTTTGAGCGTCATCGTGGATATCTCCGCCCGCAAGCGGGCCGAAGCGGAAGCACGGCAGCACCGCGAAGAGCTCGCGCACCTCAGCCGCGTCGGACTCATGGGAGAAATGGCCGGAGCACTGGCGCACGAGCTTAACCAGCCGCTGACCGGCATCGTAAACAACGCCAGCGCTGGCCGACGTTTCATCGCCAAGGGGCGTGCGGAGCTGCCGAAACTCGACGCCCTATTCGAAGCCGTCGTCGCGGACGGGCACCGGGCGGGTGAGATTATCCGGGGCATTCGTGGTATGGTGCGCAAAGGCGAGGAAGTCCGCGGCCCCGTGAACCTCAACGACGCCATCGGCAGTGTGCTGCGGTTCGCCCGCTCGGACGCGCTCGGACACCGCTGCGCGCTGGTCACGGAGATCGATCCGAAGTTGCCGTTGGTTGAAGCAGATCTGGTGCAGCTCCAGCAAGTGCTGCTCAACCTCGTTGTGAATGCCCTTGAAGCGATGCGCAATACGCCGGCCGCCGAGCGTCGCATGATCATCCGCAGTGAGCGCGAATTCGGCGGTCGGGTGCGAGTGAGCGTGCGCGATTTCGGCACCGGGCTGCCCGCGGAAGATCCCCTGCGAATTTTCGAGCGGTTCTTTTCAACCAAGCGCGACGGGATGGGCATGGGCCTCGCCATCGCGCGTTCAATCATCGCGTCGCACGGCGGCGAGTTGGCTGCGGCGAATGCCCAGGGTGGCGGCGCGTGTGTGCATTTCTCGCTGCCGGTCATCGCAGAAGGCCATGGAGGATGAGAGCATCGTGACAGTCGATGGAGGACGAGACGCATGAGAGAGCTGGAATCGCGCGTTTTCGTGGTGGATGACGACCGCTCGGTCCGAACGAGCCTCGCTAATTTGCTGGCGACAGAGGACTACGCGGTCGAGATCTTCGCCAGCGCCGACGAATACTTCGCACGCGTGCCACACCCCGGTCCAGCCTGCCTCGTGCTAGACGTGCAGCTGCCGGGACTCGACGGACTCGCCCTGCAGCGACAACTCACGAAGGAGGGTAGAATGGAGCAAATAGTCTTCATCGCCGGGCACGGTGATATACCAATGGCGATCGGTGCGATGAAAAGCGGGGCGTCCGATTTTTTGCCAAAACCGTTTAGGGACAACGAACTGCTCTCCGCCGTAACGAAGGCGCTGGTGCGATCCGCCGAGCAGTGGCAGCAGCGCGGCGAGATGGCGGAAAACCGCGCGCGACTGGCGAAGCTCACGCCACGAGAGTTTGAGGTCTTTCGGTTGGTGATCGCCGGACTGCTCAACAAGCAGATTGGCGCGGAACTCGGTATCACCCTTCGCACAGTTAAGACCCATCGCGCTCGCGTGATGCAGAAGATGGGCGTGGTCTCCGTGGCCGAGTTGGTAGGGCTGGCGCAGAAGGCAGGCATAGCGCCCGCGCTGTTGCATGGCCCCAAGGGACAATGGCGATCGCAGCGCGAAAACGTATGCTTGGTCCGGCACTTGGAGTAGATCCGGTGCTGATCCATGTGTGCAGAGCCTGAATCCATATGCATTCTCGATGACGATACATCGGTGAGAAATTCGATTGAGCAACTGCTCGATTCGGATGGGCGGCAGGCACTGAGTTTCAAAACCGCAGAGGAGTTGATCGCGCATGCCCGCACCCATCCAGTGTCCTTGACCGTTCTCGATGTGTGGATGCCGGAAACGAGCGGCCTGGAAGTGCAGGCGCAGCTGCGCGAGACCTCGCCCGATACAAAAGTGATTGTTGTGACCGGCCGGGAAACGCCCGCAATTCGTGCAGCTGCGCTGGAACGTGGCGCGTTTGCCTTTCTCGTGAAGCCTTTCGACGACGAGGCGTTTCTTTCGCTTGTCAATCAGGCGCTCCTCTCCGCGGCGTGAGCACTGCGCGGAACCGCGGCGTAGTCCAGCACCTCCAAGGTGCAATATACAGCTCACCGCTGCACTCAGACGAATTCCTTCTGGGAGTTTCGCGAAAGGACCTCAGATCTTGACTCTGCCGGTCTCTGGTCACGCGACCAGGGGCTATGGGACTAGGTGCAATACCCATCCCTGAGGCAAGTCGATACGCTTCTTTCGTGGAAAATTCTGATACGACTTTTGCGACACCAGTGATCCCAAAGTTCCCGCAAATGAGGCACATCATGCGAATCCTCGAGCGCTCGCCTCCAGCGCAGCCCGCTGCTCATCCAGGACCGGCTCAGAAACGCCGTGGCTCAGGCGCGCACGTCTCTCAATTTGCGCTGCCGCTCTGCTGAATCTCGCCGCGTGCAGCACTCAGAGCGGCTCAATCAGCCTGCAAGGCAAACCGCTGTCTGGGAACGTGACAATGACTCAGGTCCAGGCTGCCTATATAGGCAGCGGCAATGCGGGCAAAGGAACCCTAAGGTACCGGGGACGTGGCTATCCATTCACCGTCGGTGGGCTCGCTGTTGGAGGGATCGGCATCTCGAAGATCGAGGCGAAGGGCCAGGTCTACGGACTGGAGCGCCTCAACGACTTCCCGGGCGCGTATGTTCAGGGCTGCTATGGCTTCGCCCTGGGGGGACGGCGAGCACGGGCGACCTGTGGCTGAAAGAACTGAAATGGGTGATCATGCGTCTGGTCGCAAAGCGGCAAGGGCTCATGCTGAGTCTGGGCGGCGACGCCGTCGTTATCCAAATGCAGTGACATCGGACCGCGGGCATCCGCATCCGGGCCAGCGTTATTCGTAAGGAAGCGTTTCCCTCCCCCGCCGACCAAGCACTCCGCTCCGCGGCGTGATCGGTGCGGGAGTCCGCGGGTCCGCGCCGCAGCCCAGCATAGCCCAAGGTACCATATACAAATCAAAGCCCTCCGCGGTCTATTTACGACTGCTGGAATCACCTATGCGTTTTCTCGCGGATGAAAGGTCGGAGCGTCCCTCGTAGTGCGATCGCCACGATTTTGGAAGGCGCTCAACTCGCGTTGTTACTTTGCGTTCTTCTTGGGATTGCCTCGACACTGGTGGGCTCAAAAGGAACATCGGTAAGCGCGAACACTGCTGCCGCGAATTCCGATGAGCGGTCCGAGCATCAAGATCGCAGGCTGGCGCCGCCGGGAACGGTCTGGATCCCGGGAGGCACGTTCCTGATGGGAACCGACGATAAA
>CAWEXO010000007.1:0-32423 GCA_963813025.1 uncultured Verrucomicrobiae bacterium
AGTTCAACTTTTGAGTGCCCGGCCGTAGAATAGGGTACTAGGGGTCGTTTGACGAAAGGGGAAATAAAGTACGTTAAGCCCAAGGCAAAGTCTGGGTCGAAGAGGATGACCGATTGACCGATTCTGGGGCGGCGCTCCATTAGGCATTCCGTTGCAATCACCGAAACATCCCGTTCTACTCTCGGAGCCCCTGGCTTCTAGTGCACTGTTACATTGATTATTGATAGGAGCTTGCTGTAGAAAGAGGGGGTGTCTGAACGTATCGTGATTTCGCCGCCGGAGAGAAAAATGCTGGAGAGTCGAGCCCGAACTCGGAGCGGAAGCGTGGCTGAGGCCATGCGCTCGAAGATCGTTTTGAGTTTGGCGGCCGGCAACAGTCAAGCCCAGACCAGTCGGACGGTGGGCTGCAGTGTCAATACGGTTCGATTGTGGAAAGAGCGCTTTGTTGGGGAACGTCTCGGTGGCCTCTACGGCAGGCATCGTGGACGGAGTCGCAGCAAAGAAAGCGTTCGACTCGAGGCCAGAGTGTTGCGACTGGCCCAACGCAAACCGGCTGATGGCTCGACGCATTGGTCGACTCGCAAGATTGCCGCCGAAGTGGGCACCAACCACGTCCGGGTAACGCGCATCTTGGCCAAAGCTGGGCTCCAGCCGCATCGACTGCGCCGCTATGTTTCCAGTAACGATCCGGAGTTCGAGGAAAAAGCCGCCGATATCATCGGTCTGTATCTCAAGCCGCCGGTCAATGCAGCGGTGTTCTGCGTCGACGAGAAAAGTGCCATTCAAGCATTAGATAGGTTGGATCCTGTGTTGCCCTTGAGCCCAGGGCGCGCAGAGCGGCACGGTTTTGAATATTATCGGCACGGGACGCTTTCGCTCTTTGCGGCGCTCAACCCCCAAAGTGGTGAAGTCCTGGGCAGAACCTCTGCCCGCCATACCAGCGCGGAGTTCGTGGCTTTTCTCGAGCAGATCGTTGCTAGCCAAACCCCGGCAAAGGAAATTCATATCATCGCCGATAATCTCTCGGCTCATCGTACCTCCAAGGTCTGGGAATTCCTGGGGCGAAATCGTAATGTTGCGCATCCATTACACACCAACCTACTCCTCCTGGCTCAACCAAGTTGAGATCTGGTTTTCCAAAATCCAGCGAAATGTAATCGCTCGCGGCATCTTCGTCTCGGTTAAAGATCTCGATCGGAAACTCATCCGCTACATCCGTAGCTACAACGAAAAGGCTAAACCCTTTAAGTGGACTTACGCCGAACCTGATAGGCGCATTCGCACCACCAAGAAATCAATGTAACGCTGCACTAGTCTGTGACCACGCGGATCTGGATGCTATTGGTTGCTAGGGCTGGCCGCAGGAGACGGCGTCGCGGCGGGTGCTGGGGTTATGTTAAAGGTCTCCAGCTGGTCCTTCCAAGTGTTGCCTTCATGAACATTAACGTCTGACCAATAGCCCTTGATTTCTACAGGACCGAAGTTCTGGCCTTGAACAGTCGTACTCCATTCCCCGTTGCTCCATGCCTTGTCCCGTTGTTCCTATCATGTGAGGGGAATACTGATCGGCTTTAGAGATATGGTTGCTGAAATGAACTTGCTTAAACAGGTCTACAAAATGTTTCTCAATGGCATCCCGACCGTAAATCGGTCCCGTGTCCGTTACGATAGCCGCGTCCTCTGCGTAGAGCGCTGCCAGCGCGGCGGCATCGTTATTATTCCATGCTTCATCAAATTTCTTAATCATTGCGTCCAGCTGCTGGCGGTCCTGCTCACTCGGGCATCGGTCTCTCTCTGGCCGAAGGTCGGCAAAGCAAAGCTGATTGCCAACCCTACAAGGGTAATTACCAAGCATAATTTCATTTTTTTCTCCTGGGGTTTTAGGATGGTTTGTCGCTCAACGACCTGCCGCGGGATTTCTCTGAGTCGCCGGTAACAACCGGCACCGGGGCAGAGGGAACGCCTTTGGTCAAAGGTCGTAGGTCGTGAGCGACGCTCCAAGTGGACGCCTCGCCGAATCCGGTGTCAACGAGAAACGATTTTGCATTGGCTTCGCGTTGGTTTTGGTCCCTTTGCCATGGCAAGCCCGCCGACTCCGGCAGAGAATCCAATGGTAAAAACCAAACTGCGCGGATTAGCCTTACTGGGCTTTTTTGCTCCGCAAACAGGTTCTATAACGCTCCAAATGCGTTCAAAGCGACGCAAAGTGCCTGGTCATCGAGCGATCGCGGCATTTTCCGGCGTGGGTAGGATCGTTGATGAGTGGTAACCTGCGAGGGTGAGTTCATCGGACCCGCTCGGGAACAGCGATCGTTTGTCGGCTTGAACTCCTTAACAAAGATTTTCGGGCCGCTGTGGCCAGTACCCGGTTAAGGGCGAGGGCCCTTTTGCGTAAGGACGCCGCGGCGTACAGAGGTGCGACCGACCTTTAGCCGTTTGGCGATCTCGCGTTTACTGAGTCCGCTGGCGAAGAGACGTTTAATTTCGGCACTGCGTGCTTTGACGGTCGGTGGTCGGCCATGAGGCTGACCTCGTGCTCTGGCTTGCGCAATGCCAGCCTTCACACGCTCGCGCAGTATTTCGCGCTCAAACTCGGCGAAAACGGCCAGCATGCCGGCCAGCGCTCGCCCGCTTGGGGTGGTTAGATCTAGCGCTTCGCACAAGGAGACAAAGCCGACGCCCAGCGTCGAGAGTTCTTGAAGCGAACCGATCAGATCGAGCAAGGATCGCCCCCAACGATCCAGGCGCCAGACCAGAATCGCATCAATCTGACGGCGCCGTGCCGCTTTGATCAGTTCTTCGCGTTGCGGTCGCTCACTGGCGCCCGAACCCACATCTTCGACGGCTTTGACCACTTTCCAGCTGCGCCGCCTGGCGTACTGACGCATCGCCTTCACCTGCAAAGGCAGCGTCTGCTGATCATGAGTGGATATCCGCGCATAAATGCCAACGCGAAGCGCTTCTACTACTCTGGCCAAAAATCCTCCGCGAGCACCACCCCCCAATCCCTCTAAATGCAGGGGGCGCTTTGCTCAAAAAACGCTATGGCGTAAAACATTAGTTAAAGGTCATACTACGCCCGATTTCTCGTCCAGGAAAAGCTCATGCCACGTAAAGCCGTTTTGAGTGCAGCCCAGCAAGCGGCTTTGATCGCCTTGCCGAGCGCAGAACATGACCTTCGGCTGCACTATACGTTGAGTGAGAATGATCTTGCGATCATCCGCAGCAAGCGTGGCCCGCATAACCGACTCGGCTTCGCCATCCAACTGTGTTACCTGCGCTTTCCAGGCCAGGCCATGACTTTGGAGGCGGAACCGCCGGCTGAGCTCTTAGCGCACGTCGCCCAGCAAATTCAGGTCACTCCAGACGCCTGGACCGAATATGCCTCCCGGGACGAAACCCGACGCGAGCATGCGCTCGAACTGCAAAGCGTCTTTGGCTACCGGCCGTTTACGATCGCCGAGTACCGCCGGCTTCGCGGGTGGTTGACCGACCTTGCCCTGCAGACCAACAAAGCCTTGGCTCTGGCCGAACAGCTCATTGAATCGTTACGCAGCCAACACATCTGTTCCGACGGTCACCATGATCGACCGCCTGTGCGCCGAGGCGCTCGCCCGTGGCGTAAAGTTACTCTATCAACGGCTGACCCGATCGCTCGACGGAGACGGCCGCGCCAAACTGGATGCCTTGCTGTTGCCGCGGGAAGATCTCCGCACGGTCGTGCTCACCTGGCTTCGACAGCCGCCCGGAGAGCCAAAGGCCCGGAATGTGCTCGCCCATCTCGATCGGTTGCATCGTATTCGCGAAGTAAAGCTCTCGGCTAACCTTAGCCAAGCGGTCCATCAGGGTCGCATGGCTCAGCTCGCGCGCGAGGGTGCGCAAATGAGCGCTCAACACTTACGAGACCTGGAAAACCGACGACGCCATGCCACGCTAATTGCCGTGTTGCTTGATACCGAAGCGACGATCACCGATCAGATCCTCGACATGCACGACCGCATCGTGGGGCGGATGTTCAACGAGGCGAAGCGCAAGCATGAACAAAGCTTTGCCGACTCGGGAAGGGCGATTAACGAAAAGATGCGGTTGTACGTTCGAGTCGGTCATGCGTTGATCGACGCACGGCAAAAAGGGCTCGATCCCTACGCAGCAATCGAAGCCGTGGTGGCCTGGGACCGCTTCACTCAAAGCGTGGATGAGGCGGAGCGGCTGGCCGAGCCGGAATCCTTCGATCATCTGCATCTTCTAACCGAAAGCTACGGTCAAGTGCGCCGCTACGCGCCAGCATTGCTGGAGACATTCGACTTTGGTGCAGCGCCCGCCGTTGCTCCCTTGCTGGCGGCGATCGACACGTTGCGCGCCATGAATCGCAGTAACGCGCGCAAGGTGCCCGACGACGCACCGATGGGTTTCCTGCGTCCGCGCTGGAAACCCTACGTGCTCGCCGAGGCCGGTGCGGGTCGGCCGTTTTATGAACTCGCGGTGCTCACGGAGCTCAAAAACGGGTTGCGTGCCGGTGACATGTGGGTGCCCGGCTCGCGCCAGTTCAAAGACTTCGAAGCGTATCTGTTGGGGCGAGAGCGTTTCGCCAAGCTGCAAGACGCGCAGGCTCTGCCCGTCGCCATCGAGGTAGACAGCGAACGTTATCTGCAGGCGCGTCTTGCACTCCTCCAAGAGAAGCTGCACCAAGTCGATCGACTCGCGGGTCAGGGTGAACTGCCGGATGCAGAAATTACGGGTGAGCTGCTTAAAGTAAGTCCCCTGAAGAAAGCGGTGCCCGAGGAGGCAGAGCAACTCGAAGAGGAAGCCTTCGCCCTCATGCCACACCTGAAGATCACCGAGCTTCTGCTTGAGGTCGATCAGTGGACCGACTTTACGCGTCAGTTTACGCACCTCAGGAGCGGCGAGTTGGCCAGAGACCGCTCGATGTTACTAACCGTAATCTTGGCGGATGCGATCAACCTGGGCTTGGCAAAGATGGCCGAAGCGTGTCCAGGGACTACCTTTCGCAAGCTCGACAGCTTGAGAGCTTGGCATGTCCGTGAGGAGACCTACTCCAAAGCCCTCGCCGAAATCGTCAATTACCAGCATAGCTTACCCTTTTCCGGCCATTGGGGCGCGGGGACAACCTCCTCGTCTGACGGACAGTATTTTCACGTCGGTGGGCGCGGTGAACACGCCGGCCAGGTCAACGCTCGTTACGGCAGTGGTCCTGGGGTTACCTTCTACACGCATATCTCGGACCGCTATGCGCCCTTCCATACCAAGGTCATTAACTCGACGGTGCGCGACGCAACCCACGTGCTCGATGGACTGCTTTACCATGAATCGGACTTGCGAATCGAAGAACACTAAACCAACACGGCCGGCTTCACCGACCACGTGTTTGGCCTCTGCCACTTGTTGGGCTTCCGTTTTGCGCGCCGCATTCGCGATCTCGCCGACCGGCGGCTGTACACCGCCGAAAAAGCCAAGCGCTATCCGACGCTTCGGCCGTTTATCGGAGGCACGATCAACCTCAAACAACTTCTGGCCCAGTGGTCAGAGATCCTACGGCTTGGTTGCTCTATCCGCCTGGGCACGGTGCCCTCCTCGCTGATCCTGCGAAAACTGGCCAGCTACCCGCGACAAAATGCCCTCGCCTTGGCTTTGCGGGAATTTGGCCAGATAGAACGCACGCTCTTTACGCTCGACTGGCTGCTCGACAAGGATCTGCGCCAGCGCGTGACAGCCGGCCTCAACAAAGGAGAACTCAAAAATTCGCTGGCCAAGGCCGTCTGCTTTAATCGCTTAGGGGAACTGCGCAACGTCACCGCGCAAGCGGCCTCAACCTGGTGGTCGCCGCGATTATCCTGTGGAATACCGTATATCTGGAGCGCGCGCTCGGGGCGCTTCGCCAACAAGGGCGGCAAGTCGACGAAGGCTTACTCAAGCATCTGGCGCCGGTCCATTGGAACCACATTAACCTCACCGGCGATTACTCCTGGCGGCAGAACAAACACGTCGAGAAGGGCGGTTTTCGGCCACTCAGGATCTCGCCCGAAGCTTAGCGTACTTTATTTCCCTTTTCGTCAAAGGACCCCTTACAGACCGAGCACGGGTGCTCGCCGTCGAAGGTCTGAACAAGGCCAGCCTTTAGCCCGGCCCGCTGGCTGTACTGGACAATCATGCCAAGCCAGGCGCTCGTTTGCAGCAACGCCCAGTGACCTCCCAAAATTTGCAGGAGGGCCAGAGCGCAAAAAAAGATGCCAAAACGCGGCCGCATCGGTTCCCGTGTGGCATGTTGACCGGTTCAGCGCCAAAGGCAACTGCCCAAATGCCCGCCGCAAGTCAACCGCCCCGAGACTGCGGCCCAAGCTTTAGATTTTAGACCTTTGTGCTGATCGTGACGGGAATTTGCCACTGCTAACGCAATCTCGGCGTCCCCTAGTGCGATGTGAGACAAAGTGTCGCAAAAACGGCGCTTTTGCGACCCGTTCCCGCGACATTCACACATCCCGCTTGATATATCGGTAAATACCGATACATGGAAGGTAATGCGAGACTTTACTTCCCTTGGGCAAGCCATCGTAGATCCGACACGCGTCCGCATTATTGCTGCTCTACGGCGCTGGGAACTGTGCGTGTGTGAGTTGGTAGACGCATTGGAGATCAGCCAATCGACTCTCTCCGGTCATCTTCAGGTCCTTCGGCAGACTGGCCTGGTTGTTACCAGGAAGGAAGGCCGCTGGATTTACTATTCTCTTTCTGATCGGAAAACTGCACTGATCGAGGCGATATTCTTTCAGGCTAAACCCGATAGTGATACCGATCCGCGCCTCCGCCGTGACACGCGGCGAATCGAGCGCCGCTTGGCCATTCGTGAGAACGGGCATATATTGTCGGCTTCACGGAGTTGGAAGAACATCAGGCTGCTTTGAAATAATCGATGTCTCAATCTCCAGAAACTATCGAAAGTTTGGCGCTCCGAGCCGCGCCAGCACTCCATGAGATCGCTCGTGGCATGGCGCTCAGAAAATGCCGCAAGTGCGGCTGCATGAAAGATGCTCTCAATCAGGCAGGGCACGCTTTTGAGACTTCCGAAGACCCGAAAATCCGCTCTTTTCTGCCGCGCATTTCCGATTATCAGGCGAGGATGGAGACGCTGGCCTACGACTGTATTGGCTGTAAAAAATGCTGGGGTGCGGACGCTACCATTGAGCTCGCCAACCATTTTGATGAGGTGGAGCTCGATACGTGCAGCGATGAGCACTCCCCCGGCGGCATAAAATCGGCTGTTACCTCTTCGAATAGGTACGCGCGCTCATCAGCGATAGCTGCTTGGCCGCCGCATCCGGGTGACTATGTTTTGGGCAACCCTGAGGGGAGCGTGGCCATTTGCACGCTTTCTAATCGCGATCTGCCTGCCCGTCTTATTGCTGTCGGAGAACCGGCTGTGGCAATTGCGGGTCGCTGTGACACCGAAAATATTGGTATTGAAAAAGTCGTATTAAATCTGCTGGCCAATCCACGGATTCGCTGGTTGGTAATCTGCGGCACAGAAGCCAAGGGCCACCGTGCCGGAGACGCTTTTCTCCAACTGAAAGAGCGAGGCGTTGATGCTGATATGCGGGTCCTGGAGTCAGCTTCCTGGCGGCCGATTCTTAAAAACTTGACGCTTTTAGACGTGGCACAGTTTCGCCAACAAATTGAGGAGGTTAACGTCATTGGCGTTATTGATATAAAGGAAATTCTCGCCGCCGTTCGCGACTGCTCTCACAGCCCGGTGCAGGCATTTCCTGCTGTTCCCGACGAGGCCGCCGGGCGCAAAGACATACTTGCAGCGGTCGAACACATCCCTGCCAAGGCTCCAAAGCAACTAAGACTTGATCGCGCCGGATTCTTCATTGTTCTGCCGCAGCCGCAGAAAGGTCTGATTGTCTGTGAACATTACGAAAACAATGGTCGCTTGGCTCATGTCATCGAAGGACGGCAAGCGGCGCTGATCGCTTCTACAGTCGTGGAGCGCGGATTTGTGACACAACTGGACCACGCCGCGTACCTGGGCCGCGAGCTGGCCAAGGCCGAGGCGGCGCTTTCGTATGGCATCACTTACGAGCAGGATGCCGCCCTCGGCCGGCTCGCAGCAGCGGAGCCGCACAAAACGAAAAAATCCGACTGCCAGTGCAGCTAGATCGTGGCTTTCGGCCCGGTGATGAAACGCCTCCGAAACCAAGCAGGTAACGAATATGACCACAAAAACCAAATGGCCAGGCGCACTTTTGGCCGTAGCAATCACTCTAGTCGCAGGGGGTATCAGGGCGCAGGATCAGCAGCGGCAACAGCGAACGTCGGAGGGCGCTGTGAGCGTTAATGATCTTGCCGCTAAACCCGGGGAGCACCTGGGCCAAGTGCAGCTGATCGGTGTTGTGGCCGCTGTCTCACAAGGACAAGGCTTTGTGCTCGTAGACAAGCGCGAGTATGCCGATTGTGGCCTGACCTGCTTAGCTGAACCAGGTACAAAGAAAATTCCGGTACGCTGGAGCGGCGACGCTCCAAAGCTTGAACAAACAGTCCGTGTCGCGGGCATCTTGGGCCAGAGCGCGCAGGGTCTAAGTTTTGTTGCACAGCAGATAGGTATCCAGTGAATGTGACGAGGCTAATTACCGCGGTCGTCTTTATCGCAATCTTTGTCGCGCACGCTCTTTACGTGAGCGCGTGTGCCGCCTCAGCCCCTTCCGGCTGGACGGACTTCGGTATTAGCGCCCATGTCGTCGGGCCGCTGGGCCTGGGGGCTTACTGGCGCGGACAGGATTATTTCATCGGTTTTTCCTATGCGTTGGCTGCGGCGTTCGCGACATGGGCGCTCAGTCGCAGCATCCTCTTTCGTCAAGGAAGGGCCGTTACGGCGGGAGCCGCTGCAGGCGGGGTGACGCTTTTGGGAGCGCTCATGGCCGGCGGCTGTTTTCTAATCGGCTGTTGTGGATCACCGATGCTAGCTGTCTACCTGAGCCTGTTCGGCGCCAACGCGTTGGGCTTAGGCAAACCCTTAATGGCCTTGGTGACTCTGATTTCCGTCAGCTGTGGTTACTGGTGCCTTTCGCGCCGTCTCGCGCGAGGAAGCACTTGCATGGACGATTGCTGTTCTGGGTCAGACACCCCTGCTGGGATCGAGGGCATTAACAGATTCAAAGCTAAGATAAGAAGCCAGAAAGAATGATCTCATACCCGGCGGCGATCATCGCAAGGAACGATTAGACCCCGCCAAACAGTAACCAATGCGCCATCCGATTCCGCGCTGATGAAGTAAGTACGGCGCTCCCCTGCTCAGTCTTGGCTAAATCGGCCCAGTGAAAACATTCGTTTCACCAGGGGCAAAGTAGCGCTGAACGTGGCAGTCAGGCAGCAACGGCATCTTGTCCGATGGCCAATCTCTGGCTCATGTCGAGCCGAAAAGTCCCGTAGGGAGTCACGTGAGCGTAGATGAGCGGCGTCAGTGCACGTAGATCATCTGGCAGCATGCGTTGCGTCCAATCGGGCTCGGTCAAGACACGCTGGATCATCAGGGTGTTGATGTAGACAAGGCAGATCTGCAGGAGGTGAAGTGCCAGCATAGTGAGCTCCTGGTTTTCCAGGTCGTTGGTAGCGATCTCACCGCCTTTGCCGTACAGGATGAAGCTGTTGGCCCCGTTCCAGGTCTCGATGACGTTGAGGCCTTCTTGGATTTCGCGCCGCAGCGCTTCGGAGTGTAGGTACCGACACAGAAAGATCGTTTTGATCGCCTTGCCGAACTCTGCAAAAGCTAGGTATGTAGGATGTTTTAGGTTGTTGCGGGCGAAGCGTTTCAAAATCGCCTCCGTCTCCGCTGTGCCCAAGCGTAAGGCGGTGGCATACTTGATCATCTGATCGTATTGCTGCTGGATTAGTTACCAATCGATGGGGCGGGTCAACACGACTTGGAGGTTGGGATACGCTTCAGGCCGGCCGGCCTCGGCCCGATACAGCTTCTGGGCATGGATAGCTTTGAGCCTTGGCAAAAGCTGAAAGCCAAGCAGGCGGCAGAAGGCGAAAGCCACCTCGCTTTGTCCGTGCGAATCGACGTAGTTTTTCTCGACCTCCATCTCTGTATCATGGCGTAGCAAGCCTTCGATCATGGCCGCAACTTCGGACAAGGAACAGGTTTTCAACTGCGAGTAGATGCAGACCGCGTGCTTCTCGACATGCCAGTAAATCATGATGCCTTGACCGCCGTAGCGCACGTGTCACTCCGTCATGAGGATCCCAGGAGCCGAACTTTTTGGAGTCCGAAGCGCAGGCCGTCGTCGCCTCGCCCCAGATATGAGGCAGGCGGATCCGAAACACCCCATTGACAACCTTGGCAATAGCTTCGCGGAACGGCTCTTTGCGGATGAAACGTCGGCGCACATAGACCAAATCGGGGTAGCTTTCGGCCCCCGCGCCGCTACTTACGCGCTTCAGTCCGGTGTTCGTGCCCAGCCCGTACAAGCAGAGTAAGAGGCGCTTCTGCAACGTCGCCGGATCCAGAGACTCGCGTCCGGTTGCGCTCTTGAATGCCTTGCTGAAGTCGGTACGTAAATCGGTCTCTTTGAGCATGTCGAGGAGACTGGTCATCGGCCAGCGCTTGAGGATCTCGCTTTTAAGATCCGATAGATTGACCGGTTCAGGCTGCGCGTTCAGGGGCGAGAGCGCGATCCAGCCGTGACGCTTTTGCAGGATCTTGACGTGTGGATTCTTTGGCAGACCGCGATCCAGCAGGGTGAGCGCTTCGTTCATTTCCCGTTGCACACCGCCAAGGAAGCTCTCGACGTCTTGTGGAAGGTTGAGCGCGGCATAGTATTGCTCACGCTGGACTTCGAAATCTGTCGGTAAATCCTCGTCCGGGTTGCGATAGCGGTTGGCGCCGACCACCCAGATCTCTTTACATCGCAGGCGCTCGCGCAAGACTTGCAACACGCAGAGCTCGTATTTGAGCCGGTCCACGCGCAAATGCCCTTGCTTATCCGGCATGAGAATGAGCTCGCGCCACCCGCTGCTCACGACTCCCTCCAGGGGGACCTCTTCTGGGTCATAAAACCTCGGGGCGTGCTCTACAGTTTGTTTAATGACGTCGAGGGCACGGATCACGGGTTGGTGCATCTGGTTGTTGGAACGAAACTCCAGCGCCTGCAACAAGGCCGGGATCGCCCGTCTGTAGTGATGGCTGTAGGAGGCGCGCATCACCGTGGAGACGTGCTGGCGATAGGCCGGGCCAGTGCTCTTAAGCTCCTTCACCAAGTCGGCGAGGGTCTGCTCATCGACCACGGGAAAAAGCACTTCGCGGATGATCCCATCGGGGTTAGCGAGTGCCGTCTCGGCCAGCCGACACAATAAAGTGTTTTTACTGGTCACCCGTTTCAACGTGCCAATCAGTTCGCGTTCGACGCGCCGCTCGGCCGTCGCGCCGATGCGGTGGATGATCTGAATCAGCGACTCGATCAAGTCGTCCGTGATCTCCTGTGCCCGCAGCCAGCAGTAAACGGCGATCAGACTGTAGCGCAATGATGCGGGATGGCGGCGGATCTCGTAAGCGTTCTCCACGGCGGCGCGTTGCCGATACCGCTGCAACAGTCGGGGAGCAACGTGACGCAAGAGGTCCTGTGCAAGGTTAAGCTGTCGGAGCTGTTGCAGCTTGCTAATCTCCTCGAGTGCGTTATCGAGGCCCGCCCGCCTCGGATCCGTTTTTAGTTGCTGAAGGGGCGAGTGCTCCGATTCCGCTGTTTCGCCACCTTCTGTCTCTGCACTGAGCAAGATTTCCAGCCGTCCTAATGCCTTGCGGCAGGACGTGCTCAGATAACCAGACGGCCAACTCCTCGGCATCTTGCACCGTCGGCTCGCGAAAGCCGAGGAAGGCACGGATCTGTGCGCGGTGGTATTTTACGGTGCGCCCTTCCCAGTCATAGCGTGAGAACTCCTCTGCCGGAACGCCTACCTGCCCGGCGATGTAGGCAACGGCAGTCGTCGGCACTTCCTGCATCGAGAGGGGAAAGCGGCCAGCATACTGAAAGAATTTCAGTGAAAGAATTTCAGCAACACGGCGAAGCCGAGGCGAGTGGGACCGGTCTTATTGGCCAACAGCGCCGCATCGGAAGGCAGAAGGGTCCAGTCGGCGAACTCCAAGTCGGTCCATTCGCGTTTCATACGATCGATCGCTCCTATTCATCCGAGATAAGAGGGTCGTTATCAGCAATGAAGCCGCTGTAGGATAGCACTTCGCACAAGAGCTGGAAGAGGAAGGACGACAGCGCTCAAAGGCGGGCGAGGTAAAAAACGCACTGAAACCGAGGCAACTCCTACCTGGTCACGAGTCGCACCAACCCGGCGGAACTTTACCGTGCTCAATGTCAATACACCAAGGTATCAAACCCAGTCTGACACGGCGTGACGTTTATTCCAAACTCCTCAGTCCTACTTTGCCCCTGGTGACACGAATGTTTCTACTGGGCCTAAATGCCTGGATTGCCTGAACCGAACGAGGCGTGCTACTTTCCGCGCATGCGCACGCTCTCCGAAATCGAAGCCGCTGTGGACCAACTGTCGCATTCGGGCCGGCTCGGTAAACTCCCAGTCATCAATGGCAGTCAGATCCTGCTCGGTCCGCCTTTTGTGTTCAACAAAGACAATATCGATCAGTTTAACTTTTGAGGCAGGCTCCTGCCTTATCCAATTATCCACTTCCTTAAAACCGAACATTGCTCCCCCACCCTAGGTAAACGCGCAACTTGTCCCCGCCGTCGTGCCGCGAAAGCGGTGCGAAGGCCGGACGCTTTCCCTGTATCCCCGAAAAACGTTAAAAATGAAACTAGCTAATACTGTCCTTTCGACTATTCTTGCGATCTCGTTGTCCGCCGGCCTCACCGCGAATTCCCCTGGTGCAGATAACGCCTACAATGGCGGCCGCGCAATTAATCCAAGGAATTTGCAAGGTAAGAAAATTGTTCTTGCCGATATCCCGAAGCTGGTTGGCATCGGGTACTTCGCGGCAACCGCGAAAGGAATTGCTGACGGCTGCGCCGATCTGACCAAGAGCGGTTTGCCAACCGAGGTAACCACGGACGCGCCGACGGAAGGAGATATTCAAAAGCAGATCGAATTTATCGACAACGCAATCTCGCGCGGAGTGGATGGCATTTTCTTTGCCGCGAACGATCCGGTGGCGATCTCACCAGTCCTGCGGAAAGCACTTAAAGCAGGCATCCACGTCATCGGCTATGACGCCGAGTCGGAGCCCGATGCGCGGGAGTGGTTTGTACAGATGTGCACGCCCGACGCGGTTGCTAAAGCGATCATTGACGATATGGCCTCGCAGGTAGGAGAACAAGCCGATATCGCCTTGATCACCAGCTCGATGACAGCGGCGGGACAGAATGCGTGGATCGCTGAGATCAAGAAATACATTCCTCAGGCTCATCCCAAGCTGAACTTAGTAACGATTCTCCCGGCGGAAGAGGATCAGCAACTGGCTTTCAAGGTCGCAGGACAGATCCTCAAAGCTTATCCCAACGTAAAAGGCATCATTGGCCTCTCGAGTGTGGCTTTTCCTGGAGCGGCTGACGCGATCACGCAGGCTAACCTGATCGGTAAGATTGCTGTCGTTGGGCTTTCAACGCCAAACCAGATGAAGCCCTTTGTCAAAAACGGGGCGGTCAAAGATGTCATTCTTTGGAATCCGGTTGACTTGGGTTACGCTGCTGCTTATGCGATGCGTGCGGTGGTTGACGGAAAATTGAAGCCAGGCGACACGGAAGTCGATGCGGGCAAACTCGGTAAACTGAAAGTGATCAACGGAAGCCAAATCTTGCTTGGGCCTCCCTTCGTTTTCACGAAGGACAATATCGATAAGTTTAACTTTTGACTACCCGGCCGTAGAATAAGCTTCCAGCTTGTCAGTTTTTTTAACCGTAGGCGTCTTACTAACCACACTGCGGACGATTTGGGCGGCGTCGCAACCCGAGGACCCGCCTTCCTTACTGGCCTCACTACACCAAACGGAAAAAATTGTACGCTAAGCCTCACGAAGCCGCTACGTTGACCGTAGTCGGCGCACCGACCGGCCGTAAGGGTCTCAATCGACCTTGAGCAAAGCGACCGTTGCTTTGCCGAGTGTAATCCCCAGTCAAGTTGATGTGCTCCCAGCCGACTGGTGAGACGTGAGGAAGGAGCACATCTGAAGGCGATTCCATGTTGACGCAGTGCATTGATAGCGCGCTCGAGATACATCGTGTTCCACAATATGATCGCGAGGACCACCAAGTTTAGCCCGCTGGCGCGGTAACGTTCGTTTCCGTAACTGGAGCCGCCAGCCGATTGGGTGCGAGAAGACTTGCCGGGATCGACTTCGGTGCACATTCGATTGAGCGCGGCTGTCCTGCTTCAGTCGGAATTGGAAAGTCGTGAGCTGAGGGTAAGCTAGTCGAGGCAAGAAAAACAAGCCTCGATGAACGACAACAACCGACGTCATTTCCATCCAGAGCAGAAAGTCGCGATTCTGCGCGAGCATCTGATTGAAGGCCGCGCCGTTTCTGATCTTTGTGAGAAGCATCGCATCAACCCGACGATGTTTTACCAGTGGCAGCGCCAATTTTTCGAGAACGGAACCGCTGCTTTTGCCAGCCAGCAGTCCCGCTCCCGAGTTTCGGATGGGTATCAGCAAAAGATTGAAGCCTTGGAGCAAAAACTCCAGCGCAAAAACGAAGTGCTCTCGGAGCTGTTGGAAGAGCATACCCGTTTAAAAAAAGAACTTGGGGAGAGCTGACGGGCCAATGGGTGGCCCACGACATTCGTGACGCGATCATGGACTTCATCGCACATTGGTCGGACTGGACCGGGATTGGTGCCTTGCAGATGGTCGGCTGGATGAGTTTGAGCCGCAGCAAGTATTACTCCTGGCGCGATCGCTACGGCAAAGTCAACGAACACAACGCCTTAGTCCCGCGGGATCATTGGCTGGAGCCCTGGGAAAAGCGAGCCATTATCGATTTCCAGCAAGCCTTCCCGCTGGAGGGCTACCGTCGCCTGACCTTCATGATGTTGGATCGCGATGTGGTGGCGGTCTCTCCCTCCAGCACCTATCGGGTGCTGACCGCCGCCGGGCTTCTGCAGCGCTGGAACCCAAAGCCTTCCCGTAAAGGAAACGGCTTCCAGCAACCGCTTGGGCCGCACGAACACTGGCATGTCGATATCTCTTATCTCAACATTGCTGGTACCTTCTTTTATCTCTGTTCGGTCCTGGATGGTTGTTCGCGATTCCTGCTCCATTGGGAATTGCGGACGGCTATGACCGAACTGGATGTCGAGATTGTCTTGCAGCGCGCACGCGAAAGTTATCCGGACAGCTCTCCCCGAATTATCACTGACAATGGTCCGCAGTTTATCGCCAAGGATTTCAAGGAATTTATCCGGCTGGCCGGCCTGACCCATGTCAAAACCTCTCCCTATTACCCGCAAAGCAACGGCAAAATTGAACGCTGGCACCAAAGCCTCAAAACCGATTGCCTTCGGCCTGGCTGCCCGCTTTCCCGGCAGGATGCCGCTCGGCTCATCGAGCGTTTTATTAAGCATTACAATACCGTCCGGCTCCACTCGGCCATCGGCTATATCACCCCGGCTGATCGCCTCGCCGGCCGCCACCGCGAAATCTTTGCCGAGCGAGATCGTAAACTCGAACTGGCTCGCCAAAACCGAAAACTTAAACGACAATCCCTAACCCAAAACACACCCACCTCGACTAGCTAATCTGAAGGCCCAATTTTCCATTTCACGCTGAACCAGAACACGGCTACTTCTTGATGAATCCCATTTGCTTTGCAATCGCCGCATCTAGCATCCGGGTTGGAAGAAGTCTTGGCAATGTCCAGTTCTTGAAGCGCTGAGGCACAACGGCGTATCTAGCCTTTGGTTTCGTCGCAGTCAGGGCGACATAGACTGCTTCGCCCAATCGCTCGGGGGGCAAACCGTTACGCCCCTCTTTCACAATATATTTCTGAAAGTTCTTGATCGCTTCCCAATACGGAGTCGACTTGAATTCGCTTAGGTCCTCAATTTCGCCCTTGTCATACATGGCAGTGTTGACCGTGCCAGGTTCGATGATCACTAGATCAATGTCGAACAACATCAGTTCACGCCTAAGGGCATCCGACATGCCTTCCAAGCCCCATTTCGAGGCTGTGTAAGCACCGAGGAGAGGCAGTGGAATCTTTGCTGCCGAGGAGCTGATGTTTACGATTCGGCCCGTTGGACCCGTTCTCTTGTTGTCTGTGCCGAGCAAAGGAGCAAAGGCTTGCGTCACCATCAGAGGGCCGATCATGTTTGCCTCGAGTTGGCGACTGTACTCGCTCGGTCGCAGATGCAAGAGGGGCCCACTCACAACAATCCCGGCGTTGTTGACCAGGCCAGCCAGCCTGTTCGAGCCGATCATGGTACCTACCATTTCACTCGCGCGCCGAACGGCGTCGGCATCCGTGATGTCCATGATGAGAGGAACATAGCGATCCCCAAATTCTTTCTGAAGACGGTCAGCATCGGCCTGCTTCCGTACCGAGCCGAAAACACGAAAATCGTTCGCGATGAGGACCTTCGTTGTCCCCAAGCCTATGCCGGTTGATACACCGGTTACAACGACATCCTTAGCAGTTGCCATTGTCCACTCCTTCCCTGTGCTTAACATGGGCACCGAACATCTTCATTGTGTTCACCGTACACGTTCGCCAATTCGCTGTCAAGGTGTATAGTGTCCATGTGCCCTATCCTTCGAAAACAGACCGAAATGCCATCCTTTCGGCAGCAGTCGGGGAGTTGTCCCGCGGAGGTATCCGTGATCTCTCGCTTCGAAACATCGCGGCATCTCTGGACCTAGCGCCGAATGCCCTTTATCGCTACTTTTCAGATCGGGCGGCACTTGAGGCAGCTCTCGCAGATGAATGCGCCCGTCAATTGGAGCTGGTGTTGCGAAAAGCCGCGCATGGTCGCGCGGCCGCGCAAGCTATTCGCAGGATGGCGGCCGCATACATTCAATTCGCAAGGGATCATCGCCATCTCTACGAAGTCATGATGAGCTTTCATACGCCTGACCATGACGCACGGTCTCGTCAGAGTCTTTGGCTTTTCACGGTCGAACAGGTGCAACGCCTTACCGGTGAGGCGCGTGCAAGAGAGGCTTCGGTCGCTCTGTGGGCTCTGCTGCACGGAGCGGTGACGCTGGAGGCAGCCCAGGTGCTCGGAGAAGACAAGCCGCACAGTGGGCTAGAGTTCGGGCTGGAAGCTTGGCTCCTCGCCGCGGAAACACGGCCGGCCGCAATAAAGAAAAGCTCCTCGAAGGCCAAGAAATCGCTGCTACAGGTGTAGGAACTCGAAGTGCGAGACTATGTTCTCCAGCTACGAAGCCGAGTTCTTTGGTGCTACGCGATACTTTCATCCCCGAATGTCGTTGCGTCTTGGAGTATTCAAATTGCTCGAGATGGATGGCAGCCAACAAGGGCGAGGCCAGGAATGCTCTTGCCCGCGCCGTCTTCTTCAACCGGCAGGGCGCCTTCTCGGGGTCCCTTGCCTACACGTTCGCCCGGATCGGCGCGGTCGTGAATCTCAAAGTCGAAGATTATTATCCGTCAGGGAAACGGTTCTTTGCTTCGCTTTAAAGAGAAAGGCGGCAAAAGAAAAAGAGCTTCCCGTGCACCACAAGTTGGAAGAGCTCCTCGATCAGTACCTTAAAGCAAGCGGCTTAGCCCGGATATTTCATCATAAGTGCAAAAAAGTAGCGAAGTTTTTTATATAACCTGTTAGCAATGAATTAGTTACAAACAAAGCAACAGGAAACTTCGCTAATGACAAAATGTACTGAGTTTGATTTCGAATTACCAGGAGTAAAAGGGAGAAAGATTCAAGGCAATTTCGAAGGTGGAGAAGTCACCAGCGACGGCGGCTTGGTGGTACTGCGGCAAGTCGACCGCTGGATTGGTCTAACCAAGGCATTGGCCAAGCGCTTGCCCGATCAGCGAGATCCGGACAAGATCGAGCATTCCTTGGGGAGCATGCTCCGGCAGCGCATTTACGAATTGGCCCTGGGCTATGAAGATCTTAATGACCATGACACTTTGCGCAAAGATCCATTGTGGCAGACGGACAGTGAACGAACCGAGCAATTAGCCAGTTGCTCGACGCTGTGTCGATTCGAAAACCGAGCGGGGCGCACGGAAGCGCGGCTGATGCACGAAGTGTGGTTCGAGCAGTTTGTGGGCAGCTTCGAATCGGCACCCAGCGAATTGATTCTGGATTTTGACTGCACCGACGATCGGGTGCACGGCCTGCAAGAAGGTCGCCACTTCCACGGCTATTACTACGATTTTTGCTTTTTGCCGCTTTATGTCTTTTGCGGCGAACAGCTGCTGGTCAGTTACCTGCGAGAGAGTAACATTGATTCGGCCAAACATGCCTGGGCGATCTTGGCCTTGGTGGTCAAAGGACTGCGCCGACGCTGGCCTCAGGTCAAGATTATCCTGCGAGCCGATAGCGGGTTCTGCCGCTGGAAGATGCTGCGTTGGTGCGAGCGTCACCAAGTCCAGTACCTGGTTGGATTGGCCAAAAATCCGCGACTCAACGCACTGTCGGTCAAACTGCAA
Source organism: uncultured Verrucomicrobiae bacterium (assembly GCA_963813025.1). GTDB lineage: Bacteria > Verrucomicrobiota > Verrucomicrobiia > Chthoniobacterales > JAFAMB01 > CAVSUL01. The sequence goes on from CAWEXO010000007.1 coordinate 18,651, forward strand.
AGACGCGCGCAACGTAAACACCAGAAGAGCGGGAAAAAAGTGCGGCTCTTCACGCACTTTAAGTACAAAGCCAAAACCTGGGACAAGAAACGCCGGGTGATCGCCAAGGCCGAACACAACGATCGGGGTGCTAATCCGCGCTACGTGCTTACCAATTTAGAGGGACGTGCGCAGGCACTCTACGATGAGATTTATTGCGCTCGCGGGGAGATGGAAAATCGCATCAAAGAACAGCAGCTTGGCCTCTTCAGTGATCGCACCAGCTGTCATGCTTGGTGGGCCAATCAGTTCCGACTCTTGCTCTCCTCGGCCGCCTACGTGCTTTTAGAAGCGCTGCGACGTATCGGCTTAAGCGGCACCCAATTAGCCTGTGCCCAGGTTGGCACTATCCGCTTACGCTTACTGAAAGTCGGTGCGCTCATCACCCGTAATACTCGCCGAATACGCTTGCGCTTGAGCTCAAGCTTTCCACTCCAAGCACTCTTTTGCTCCTGCCTAGCGCATTTTTACGGTTAAGGTCCCTTCGCGGTGCTGACCCCGGCACCCGAAAAACAACGGCGGCTTACTCGCGGTGTCTCCCGAGGGCGCTCTTGCAGCATCCAATCGCCCGCTTTTTGACAAAACTATTACCATCCCCAACTATCTTATCTCGCACTTGCGCTAACCTCCACGTGATGCAAAACGCGGGTTAGAGAAGGAGCCAGGCTCTCCTTTGTTCCCGACCGCTTTGGGAAAGACGGACAAGTTATCGTGCCGGCCGCTTGTGCGCACTGATGCTGCGGACATGCTCAAAAGACGACTCAAACAAGCCGGATTGCCGGCTCACTATTCGCCTCACTCATTTCGGGCAACCGGTATTACGAATTTTCTGGAAAATGACGGCTCTCTCGAAGCAGCTCAGCGAATGGCTGGCCACGCAGACAGCCGCACCACGAAACTCTATGACCGCCGCGGGCAAAAGGTTCTCCTGGAGGATATGGAAAGGATTCGATATTGAAGATGATGTTAATTCGTTGGACGGCTTCCATCAAGCGTCCAATTCTTAATAACACAACGTCCGATAAATGAATCCCCAAATCCTCTCCGTTTTGGCAGGTACGTCTGGGGCTATTGACCTACTCGCTGTTATCTCCTATTTCTACTATTCCTACCGCATACGAGAGCTGGAGAGCTCTGAACGATCCATTCGCCAGCTTGTCGAGGGAGAAGGCCTGTTCAACTCCGACCAGATACTACAAATACTTCGAGAATTCAAAGAAGACGGGGCTAGGTTGGAGGCACTCAAAACCTTCGGAAATATCGGTATTCCTCCCTCACCGCCTATCCGTAGTAGTCGTAGTAGGTGTCGCAAGGGCCTGTTGTAGTAACCGGCTTTGAAAGAAAGACAGTCTGGGCAGGTGAGCGGGGCTTACGATAGGCGGTATCCACGGTGCGGCGCTGACGCGCGAGCGCGGTCTTTGTTTCTTCCTTGGTGAGATAGGGAAAGTTGCGGATCTGGCCCGGACCCGTCAGATGCGGCCCCATTTCCGGACGAAGCACCATGCGACGACAGGGGTCCTCTCCTCCATGCTGTGTTAATGCTGGATTCTGTGTTAAATCGGATCATGGAAATAAGCGAGCAAGCGTATCGGAATTTCCAGCGACACGTCGACCGGCTCTGTTTTCTGATCGTTGCAAGCGATTGCCCGGATAGCCAAATCGAGATCGAGCGGCTCAACCTCCGAGCCCAGGCGATGAGCCTATTCCCTGAGAGTATTCCGCTCTATGACATGATTTACGAGAGCCGTTTCCGCCGGTTGCACGAGCAGTTCCGCTGCTCCAATTATCGCTAGCCTAATGCCCGATGGCCTGCCCGCGAACAAAGAATCGAGCCATCATGATGCTAGAGCCGATCATCGGGCGGCTGCGGTAACTGCTCAAAGTTTCCCGTCGCATGAAGTTGTTCAGCAGAATCATACGTCAACGCCTTGTCGCGGTCGCCAGAAGACGCTCTTTGACTGCTTGCGGGTTGGCAGTGACGAAGAAAACCTCTTGGACAGCCGTTCCGGTTTTAGCAAGCGCTTTCAGTCCTGTCCCAGTAAAATACTTGATTTCCAGGCTAATCTGCCGCTTGGAACCCTTGGTCGGTCTAGTTCGTCCGGGAATAATCGACTGAATGTTCTCCCAGGGCGCAATGCTTTCCAAGAGCGGCCGCAAACCCTCAATAAGGGCATGCTCATATTTCAGCTTTGAGCTCTTGCCGCGATGTTTCATAGCTCGTCCACCTTTCGGAGATTCTTGAACACATCTCAATCGTTTGTCTTTCTGCCCAGATTTAGCCTTCGAATGTGGCCATACGGCGATCAAATTCACGTTGCCGTCGTTGGCCGATGATCCGGACTGAAGCTATTGCTGCCAGCGGTCCATGTCATAACCACAAAACATAGCTGCCCCACTCGCCGTATCCCTCTGGCTTACCCGGTTTTCCGTCCATTTGCTAATCAACCCCCGTTGGCGGATAGCGCACAAGGCGTAGGGTTAAACGAAATTCTCGCCTTTGCTACCGAGCGGCTTGCAGACTACAAAGTTCCGGAGACCATCGAGGTCGTCGATAAGATTCCCCGCAACACCCCCGGCAAGGTCGACCGCCAATTGTTATTGACGGAGCCGGGTTGCCTCAATATGAGGCATACCGACGGCGCCATAGCGGCCGCAAATGACCGATAGCCAATGAGCTATAAATCGGATTCTGGAGCGTTTTCTTTTGGTTAAATGATCCTTGAAGGTCTAAGCGTACTTTAATTTCCGTTTCGTGCAGTCACCGGATGAACGCAGACCAACCGCCCCGCCTGTGTTCCCCTCTTTCGCCATGCCGGTTGCATGAGAGAACAACGAAGGACCGTTTTTTCTTGCATATCCCAAAATTGAACGTTTGATTTTGTGCTGAGAACGTCCTCCCCAAATGAACTTTCACCATGGTCGAAAGATCCTTCGTTCGAGGCGTTTCATTCGGAGTCATTTCAATAGCCGTCGTGTGGTTTACGGCAAGCTCGAGCCCTTTGCCGCAACTTTGTTGTTATCCCCGGCTTCATTGGCTTTTAGGAGGATGGGGGATTTTCTATGACAGACCCACAGGCAGGTGGAGGAGCCGCAGCGACATTTTTCAATGTGCATCAGCGCGCGACGATCGAGGCGGCGATGGCGCGCATTATTCCTACTGACGACCAACCCGGCGCCAGAGAGGCCGGGACGATCGACTTCCTCGATCGTTACCTCTCGGGACCTGATTTTATCTACGCGAAGCCGGATGGAAGTGGCTTCGAGAAGCTCGAGGGCAAGCGCGCCGATGCCTGGAGGCAACGCGTCGAGATCATCCGGGCTAAATATGTCGATGGTATCACGGAACTGGACCGCAAAAGCCAGTCCCAGTTCGGTGCAGAGTTTGTGCAGCTTACCCCCGAGCAGCAGGACCGTATCCTGACCGATATGGAACATCCCGCGCTGGAGACCGGAGTGGGGATGGAAGAGACAAAGGCCGTCGAGCCAGCGCTCCAGCAGACGAACGCGGAGATCGATCTCGCCTTCTTCCCGTTGTTAGCTCTGCACACTCGCCAGGGCTTCTACGCCGATCCGATCTATGGCGGCAACAAAAACCGCGTTGGCTGGAAATTAATCGGATTTCAGGGGCCGGAATCGCTGACGGAAACGCACGCCGGACGTTTCACAACACTGCCGTTCTTCGCTGAACAGCAGATCGATTGGGAGGAAGAAAAGAATCATAGCTCAAAAGCGTAAACCGGATCGTGTGGATGTTGTTATCATCGGGGCGGGAGCATCTGGGGCGACCGCCGCAAAGGTCCTCACCGAGCGCGGAATGCGAGTGGTGGCACTCGAGCGAGGGCCATGGCGTAAGCGCGAAAGCTTTGGCGGTGACGAGTTAGCCAACGTCAATCGCTACAACCTTTGGCCCGATCCAATCCTTAATCCGCGTACGTTACGGGCCTCTGCGGGTGAAGAAGCCGAAATTAACCTTTTCTGTCCGGTGCCGCAGATGGTCGGCGGCGGTACGGTGCACTGGCAAGGCTGGCTTCCGCGTTTTACCGAGAGCGATTTTAAACTCCGCTCGATCGTGGGCGACGTGCCGGACGCAACGCTCGTCGATTGGCCAATCTCCTATGCCGATCTGGAGCCTTACTATACCGAAGTCGAGTGGGCCTTTGGCGTCTCGGGCGCCGGCGGCGTTAACAAGTTCGAGGGCTTTCGCAGTAAGGAGTATCCATGCCCGCCGCTGCCCGCGACACGATACGGCCAAAAGTTCCACGTAGGCTGCCGCAAACTCGGCTACAACTCCTTTCCGACCCCGATGGCGGCCCTTTCGCGTCCCTACAACGGGCGCCCAGTTACCGTTCAAAGCGCCTTTGCCCAGCAGCACGGCGACCCGACCGGCACGCGATCGAGCGCTCTCTCGGTCTTTGTTCCCGACGCGCTTAAGACTGGCAGATACGATCTGCGTCCCGACTGTTACGTGCATGAAATCACCGTTGACGAGCGTGGTCGTTGCAGGAGCGCTGTGTACCAGGACGCCGAAGGCGATTTCATTGAGCAGGAAGCGGACATTTTTATCCTCTCCTGCGGAGCGATTGAATCGGCCCGACTGTTGCTGCTTTCGCGGTCGGGGCGCTTTCCGCACGGGCTTGCGAACGGTAGCGATCTGGTAGGGCGCAACGCAACATTCCACGAATTTAGCGCCGCAGTGGGCGTGTTCGAAGATCCGATTTATGCCTGGGCTGGCGGGGGATATGTGGCCGCAAGCAGCTTCCAATTCTACGAGCATGACGAAAAACGGGGCTTCGCCGGGGGGTGCCATATTGCATGCGCGGGTGTCGGCATTCCGCTGCCAATCAACTGGAGCCTGCCGGGTCGCCCGGCATGGGGAGCCCAGGCGAAGCAGATCGATCGTGACTTTTACAACCATAGCTTCGCCATCGCAATGGTCGTGCACGATATGCCCCAACATGATAACCGCGTTGATCTTGACGATAAGGTCAAGGATGCGTGGGGCTTGCCCGTTGCACGCATTACCAACAAGATCCACGAAAATGACCTTAAGATGGGTCGCTGGGTTATCGATCATAACGCCGAGATACTTGATGCAGCTGGCGCGAAAAAAGTCTACCCCGTTTATATCGACCGCATTACGGGCAACTGTTCTCACCAGCACGGCACCACGCGCATGGGCGACGACCCTGAATCATCCGTACTGAACAAGTGGTGTCAGGCGCACGAGGTAGACAACCTCTTTGTCATTGACGGAGGGCCGTTTCCGACCGCCACTGGAGCCAACCCCACACTTACAATCATGGCGAACGCCTGGCGCGTCGCTGATTACATTGCCGGTCGCTACAAGGCGGAACGCAAACCGCAATAGCCACATTGAGGGGCCTCTGACCTTGTCGCAAAACCAGTTAAAGAAATATTAAACATGCCGACTTGGAACAAAGCTTACCATGCGAACTGTTGGGGAGCACTAGGAGGGGCGCCAGTTGGAGTAACCTCCATCAAAGATTTGTATTACCGAACGTTTGGCGACATGAATCGCGCCATCGCGGATATCGGAGCCGCTGGTTATAAAGGAATTGAACTCTTCGACGGCAACCTTCTGGACTATGAAGGGAAGGTCGGTGAGCTTCGAAGTCAATTGGTCGATGCCGGACTGAATTTTCTGGCCGTGTACAGCGGTGGCAACTTCATCTTTCCGGAGATTTTGTCGGAAGAATTATGGCGAATCCGCAAAGGAGCAGATCTGGCCGCCGAACTCGGCGCTCGGCACCTGGTCGTAGGGGGCGGCGCGCAACGAACGACTCCGGCCATGGACGAAGATTATCGCCGCCTCGGAGAAGGATTGAACCAGGTTGTTAAAGTCGCCGAGGAACGTGGCATGACCGCTCATTATCATCCGCATCTTACTACAATGGCGGAATCGCCTGAACAGATTCGAAAGGTGTTTGATCTCTCAAACATTCATTTTTGTCCGGACACTGCCCATCTGGCGGCTGGCGGCGGCGATCCAGCAAAACTTATCCTCGAGCACGCGGATCGTATTACATATGTCCATCTCAAGGACTTTCGCCGCGACCCGTTTGCGTTTCTGCCGCTCGGCAAAGGCGAGTTGAATATGGACGCTATTCTGCAGGCACTGGTCACGATTAAATATGCGGGCTGGCTTCTAGTCGAATTGGACTCCTACGACGATCCGAAAGCCGGGGCAGAGAGTAGCATGCGTTATCTGACCGGATTCGAAAAGCGAGTGAAAGACTAAAGCATTCCTTTGATAGTATTTGATAGCCATTTCCTAACCGTAAAAATAGACCCATGAGAAAACTTAGCCCTCTCACCACAATCGTCTTTGCGTTTGCATTGACCGGCGGGATCGTACAACGCGCTACCAGCGAAAACGTCGACCCTGCAAAAGCATTGGCCGAAATCCAGCAAAAGCCGTTGAGTAAAGGTCCGCACGGCGAGGATCCGGCGCCTGCCAGCTCTGTGACCCTAACGCCTGAAGAACTTGATAAGATCAAAGGCCTTAAAGCCAAGGCCGCGATTGTGATGCACTACGCGGGAAATGATTGGTCCCAGGCGCAGGTGGCCGGTCTGAAAGCGCAGTTTGCAAAGATGGGAATTGATGTGATCGCGGTCACAGACGCGGGCTTCAAGCCGGAGAAACAAGTCTCCGATATCGAGACAGTTCTCGCCCAAAAACCGCAAATAATCGTATCGATCCCAACCGATCCGGTCTCCACAGCGTCAGCCTATATGAAGGCGAGCCAGCAAGGAGTCAAGCTGGTCTTCATGGATAACGTGCCGAAGGGGATGGAAGCGGGGAAAGATTATGTCAGTGTCGTATCGGCAGACAACGCCGGGAACGGCGCAGTGGCTGCCCTTCTGATGGGGAAGTTTCTGAAAGGCAAGGGGCAAATCGGCCTCGTCTACCATGCGGCGGACTTTTTCGTGACCCGCCAACGCTATGATACTTTCAAGAAAACGATCACGAACGATTATCCCGCGATCAAGGTCGTAGAGGAACAAGGTATCGGTGGCCCCGACTTTTCCGGGGACGGAGAGAAAGCGGCTTCGGCAATCCTGACCTCCCATCGGGGTGTAAACGGCATCTGGGCAGTCTGGGATGTACCGGCGGAAGGAGTAATTTCCGCGGCGCGATCCGCCGGAGCGGACAATTTAATCGTGACCTGCTGCGACCTGGGGTTGAATGTCGCCATCGATATGGCTCAGAATGGCTTTGTCAAGGGATTGGGAGCGCAGCGGCCGTATGACCAAGCGGTAACCGAGGCGCTTCTTGGCGGATACGGGCTGCTTGGTAAACCGGCCCCGGCTTACGTCGCGTTGCCTGCACTTCCGGTAACCCGGGACAACCTGCTTGAGGCTTGGAAGGAAGTCTATCACGCTGAGGCGCCCGACAGTGTCAAGCAGAGCATGAAATGAACATTCGGCGGTGGGTTAACCGAATGTATAGCGGAAGTATCCGGAGCAACCCAAAATCTCACTAACACTATGAAATGAGCCAAGCCGAACAACCGCCAGTCGACGCTGTGGCCATGATTGGGATTGCCAAATCATTTGGCGGCGTTGCGGCCTTGGAACATGTGGATTTTAGCGTGCGAAAAGGCGAAATTCACGCCCTGTTGGGGGGCAACGGCGCCGGAAAATCCACGGTTCTGAAGATGCTTTCCGGCGTACACAAGCCGGATAAGGGTCAGATTTGGATTAACGGGGTCAAGCTCGAAGAACATGCACCGGAAGCGGCGCGCCGTTTGGGAATCGCCATGATCTTCCAGGAGATGAGTCTGATTCCTTCCTTGACAGTTGCTCAGAATATATTTTTAACGCGAGAACCTAAGGGTGCGATTGGAATGCTGGACGATCGCGCGGCTTTAAAGGAAGCACGCATTCTTCTGGAAAAAATCGGCGTCAACCTGGACCCGCGACGCCGCGTTGACAATCTCAGTTCTGGCCAGCGGCAACTTACGGAAATTGCGAAAGCCCTTTCGCAACAGGCGAGCGTCCTCATCATGGACGAACCAACGTCGACGCTCAGCTCGGCGGAAATCGAGCACTTGTTTGGCTTTCTCGACAGACTGAAGAAGTCCCATGCGTCGATCATTTATGTATCGCACAGAATGGAAGAAATCCGCCGCATCTCGGATAGGGTTACTGTTATCCGGAACGGGCGCAACGTGATGACGAAAGCGGTGGCCGAAACGACGCTTGATTCCATCGTCGAGGAAATCGTCGGACGAAGAGTTGGCGCTTTCGAGCGAAAAGCGCGAACCACTAAGCCGGGGGCAGAAGTGCTGCGCTGCCTAAACGTTACCGCTAAACCGCGTCCAGTTGAAGCGACCCTGACCGTTCGCGCTGGCGAAATCGTTGGAATCGCCGGTTTGATGGGCAGTGGCCGCACCTCCCTCGCAAAATCCATTTTTGGATTGCAACCGGTCGCTTCCGGTGAAATTCGCCTGAAAGAAAAGGCCGTGAAGATCAGCACACCTCCAGATGCGGTCGAAGCGGGCATCGCCATGATTCCGGAGGATCGTCTCACCCAAGGTTTGGTGCTTCAGCACAGCGTGGCGGATAATATGACCCTGCCGGTGATCGATAGAAATTCCCGATTCGGTTTTGTACAGGAGGCGAAAGAGAAAGCTCTGGTTTCACAGTACATTGAGCAATTGCGGGTCAAGACGGCGTCGCCCCAAAAGCCGGTACGCACGCTTTCGGGAGGCAACGCACAGAAGGTTGTTCTGGCAAAATGGCTGGCGACGGACCCGCTTCTACTGATTTTGGATGAACCCACGGCCGGCGTGGATATTGGCAGCAAGACGGAGATCGTGGAGATCGTACGTAAATTCGCCGACCAGGGTAGAGGGGTCCTCGTAATATCTTCCGAACCCGCAGAGCTTCTCGCGCTGAGTGACCGAATCTTAGTCATGGCTGGAGGGCGGGTCGTTCGAGAGATCAGCTCAGAGGAGATCGAAAGCTGGGCGGAAAATTCAACGGACGCAGCCCATAGAATCAGTTTGATGGAGACGGGCCTGCAAGTGGCCATCCAGGAGGCAAATTCATGAATGCGAAATCCGAAGTTTTCCCGGCGAAGTCCGAATCGTTTTTTGGCCGCATGAAGGAGGAGTGGCGTCAATACGTCATCTATTTGGGATTTGTAGTCATTTTCATTTTTTTCTCGCTTACCTTGAGCGACAAGGGGTTTCTCGATCCTAACAACCTGCTCAATATTGTCCGCCAAACCACGATGATCGCCGTCATGGCGGTCGCGATGACGTTTGTTTTGTCCTCAGGTGAGATTGATCTGGCGATCGGGGCTACTGCCGGGCTGGTCTCAGTCACCACCGCGATGTCGCTTGCAAAGTTCGGTCTCATCGGTGGCATTGTTGGGGGACTGCTGACTGGTGTTGTGGTCGGTCTAATCAACGGACTTTTGACGACCAGGGTTGGTATTCCGTCCTTTCTGGTGACCCTCGCCATGATGGGAATCGCCCGGGGGACAGCCATGTGGGTCAGCAACACCGCCGCTATTCCGATTCTCGATAAGACCTACTATTTCACCTTTGGTTCCGGGAATGTTGGTCCGGTGCCGATTTTGTTAATATGGGCTCTGGTGGCCGCAGTGATCGGTCATATTGCGCTTCGAAAAACAACATTTGGAAGAAAGGTGTTGGCCACTGGGGGAAGCGAAACTGCGGCAAGATTTACTGGCATTAAGACACACGATATCAAGCTGCAGGTGCTGATTATTTCGAGCGTTGCCGCGGCGATTGCTGGAATGCTTTATGCCGGGCGTCTTCATCTGGCCGGTTCCAACTTGGTGAAGGTGATGAGTTGTCCGTCATTGCTGCGGCCGTGCTGGGAGGCACCAGCCTGTTCGGAGGTTTTGGTTCAGTCATCGGATCTATTGTTGGCGCGCTGATGATCGGTCTAATTAACAATGGGTTGATTTTGATGGGACTTGAGTTCAGCCAACAATTGATCGCTCGCGGAGTTATCATCATCCTGGCCGTGATGGTAGCGAGATCGCGCCGCTGATCGGAATTCCATTGCGTATGAAGCGAAAACTGAGAGCTGGCATGGTGGGCGGGGGTCGAGACGGGTTCATCGGTGGAGTTCATCGCATGGCGATGCGACTCGACGGGGAAATCGAATTGGTCGCTGGCGCATTCTCGTCGGACCCCCAGAAATCGAAACTCTCCGGCGAGGACTTGCTGCTGGACCCCAGACGCGTCTACGCGGACTACCGCACAATGGCCACAGAAGAAAGTGCATTGCCGGCTGGTGAACGGATAGATTTTGTTTCGGTAGTGACTCCCAATCGGACTCATGTGCCTGTGGCTAAGACGTTCCTGGAAACCGGGTTTAACGTTGTCTGCGATAAGCCACTGGCTTTCGATCTTGGAGAAGCCCGTGGGCTGCGCGACGTGGTCAGGAAGACAGCCAAGGTGTTCGCATTGACGCACAATTACACAGGCTACCCGATGGTGAAGGAAGCGCGCGAGCTGGTTCGGAGTGGTGAACTTGGCGAAATACTGAAGGTGGTTGCCGAATATCCGCAAGGCTGGCTCAGCAAGCCGATCGACGAGGAGGGACAGAAACAAGCGTCATGGCGGACGGACCCGCAGCAAGCCGGGGCCGCAGGGTGTATTGGTGATATCGGGACGCACGCCGAAAATCTCGGTAGATACATCACCGGCCTGCAGATCGATGAGCTGTGCGCCGAGTTCACTTCGTTTGTCAAAGGGCGACAGCTCGAAGATGATGCTAATTTGCTCATTCGGTATAAAGGCGGGGCGAAAGGTGTATTGAGCGCCTCGCAAATTTCGGTCGGCGAAGAGAACGATTTGAACATCCGGGTGTATGGAACAAAAGCCTCACTGGAATGGCATCAGGAAGATCCTAACGAACTAGTCGTCAAGTATGTCGACAAACCACGACGCACCTATCGGCGCGGCAATGAATATGTGAGCGATATCGCAAGACGGTTCACTCGCTTGCCTTCTGGTCATCCGGAAGCTTTTGTTGAGGCTTTTGCGAACATTTATGTCGAGGCAGTCCGCGCTATAGAAGCGGAAGTCGACGGCCGGACTATTCCTGGCGATTGCGATTTTCCAACCGTCGATGATGGGGTCGAAGGGATGGCGTTCATCGCAACCGCGGTCCAAAGCGCAAAGGGCGGCTGCGTCTGGACTAGGATAGTAGGCACTTAAAAAAAAAGAGAGAGGCCCCGAAAGGATAGAGCTCGGCAACACCGGCGCGACGGACGGAAGGAGGCACATGAGCGCTCCAACGAAAGGATATTTTAAATGGACCAGATGTGCACGGTCATTGCGTATTTTCATGCAAAGCCCGAAAAGCAGCAGGAGCTCGAGAAAATCCTCCAAGATTTTGTAGTGCAAACCCGGCAGGAACCCGGCTGCATTGACTATCATCTTCATCAGGGCGACGAGGATCCGAATGTGTTCGCATTCTACGAAAACTGGCGATCTCGCAGCGATTGGGATCTCCATAACCAAAAGCCATTTCTGAAACGCTTCCTCGATGAGCAGACGGATTATTTGACGAAAGGTCTCGGGGTCAAAACCTACACGATGCGGAGTCCGTACGATAAAACCCGGCCGAAGAATCAAGTTAAGCGATCCTAACCATCATCGGGAGCCGATAACTTATGAAAAGAGCGAGTTTTCTAGCTTCCCTTGGCTTGGCGTTTGTATTGGTCACAGGTGTCGTAGAAGGCGTTTGTAGTCAAACCGCCGATCGAGACAAGGCGCTGGCTGCGCTCCAGGACACGATCTTGAGCAAAGGACCAAATGGGAAAGAGCCCTCTTCGGCTAGTTCCGTTAGTTTATCGGCCGAGGAGGTCGAAACAATCCGAGGACTCAAGGCAAAGGCGGCAATCGTGATGCACTATTCACGAAACGATTGGTCGGAAGCGCAGATCGCCGGTCTCAAATCGCAATTTGACAAAATGGGAATCGAGGTCATTGCAGTAACTGATGCTGGCTTTATAGCCGACAAGCAAGTAGCCGATATCGAGGCGGTTCTAAATAAGCATCCTCAGATAATAGTCTCTATTCCGACTGATCCCATTATCACAGCTCCCGCTTACAAGAAGGCGAGTCAACAAGGAGTTAAACTGGTCTTTATGGACAACATTCCGCGCGGGTTCGAAGCGGGGAAAGATTATGTGAGTGTCGTCTCGGCAGACAACTACGGAAACGGTGTGGCCTCCGCTGATTTGATGGCAAAGGCTCTTCAGGGCAAGGGACAGATTGGATTAGTCTACTATGCGGCTGACTTTTTTGTAACCCAGCAGCGCTACAAAGCATTCAAAAAGACGATTGCGGAGAATTATCCTGATATCAAGATAGTCGCTGAACAAGGTATCAGGGAACCCGACTTTTTCACTGATGCGGATCGAGCCGCTTACGCCATGCTGACGGCCAATCAAAATTTGAGCGGCATCTGGGCAGTATGGGATGTGCCCGCGGAAGGAGTGATCGCAGCGGCTCGGACCGCGGGCAGAGAGCACCTCGTTATTACCACAATCGATCTCGGGTTGACGTCGCTGTCGAAATGGCCGAGCCGGCCGGACTGGTGAAAGGCGTGGGAGCGCAACGGCCGTATGATCAAGGAGTTACCGAAGCGCTTCTGGCCGGGTACGGCCTCCTTGGGAAACCTGCTCCTGTATACGTTGCGTTGCCTGCCCTTCCGGTGACCCGGGAAAATCTACTTGATGCATGGAAGACTGTTTACCATACAGAGGCGCCGAGCAGCATTCAGAGCAGGATGAAGTAGTCGTTCGTCGCGGCACCAACGATTATCTCGGGCTTGCTCACGAACTCAAGGAAGCGCTAGCCACCTACACCGAGAGCGGAGGCAAAGGAAAAACCGCTTTGGACCATGCGGAAGCTGTCCAGGTAATGCTCGAAAGTACGAGATCTGCCGCGACTTTTTCTTTTCCCTCGATTGGAGCATATGGTTGACCGGCTCGGCTGCTAAGAGGCCTCATGCCCCCTGTCGGAAGCCGGACGCGCGCTGCGGATGCGCAGATCATCACAGGAGGTCACCGAACATGCCAAGGCGCGAAAAACTCATCGCCATCCAAGCGAGTACATTGGCTAGCTGAGTCTTGTGCGGTATGGAACAACACCAAGCCTGGCAACTGTTCGAATTCGCGCCAGCGTCGCCAAACAACTCGAGGCGAATCCCGAGTTGAAAGAAGCTTATCGCAAGCTGGTGAAGAACCTGCCGCTGATGCACTTGGACGATCGATTCTGGCGCTTCGGAAGATGTATTACCAGGTGAGGTCCGGAGGCCGCATCGTCGTGCAGGATTATTACTTTCCGGCGATCGACAGCCATCCTGCCATCGAACCTCTCGTTGAATTCAAGAAGGTATTCTTCGGCGTGTACGACAAGACCGGCAGCGAGACACGAATGGGGATCAAATTGCCTGGCTACTTCATCGAGGAGCGGGCGCTCGGCGTTCCCGATGGTACAGATGTCACAGGGCTTCTCGTACCAACGCCGGCTGGCGCAGAGATGTTAGCAGCTGTGTACCGCAGCGTGCTCCCATTTGCGCTGAAACACGGTATCACCACTGAAGAACAAAGCGTGTCGTTTTTCGAGGAAATCCGTAGAATCAGAGAGAGCCAGTACTATCTCCTTTGGCCACTACTGGTAAGTGCGTGGAGGCAGAAACCAGCCGAGGGATAGG